>NZ_CP065424.1:2120000-2725000 GCF_017809215.1 Heyndrickxia oleronia | reverse complement strand
AAAAAACGCAAAACGTGTCGAAGTAAAGCAAGGGGATAAACTTCCAGAGTTAGAAACTTATACTGTTACGATTGAACATAAAGGTGAAAAGAAAACTAGAAATCGCCAACATCGTTGGCATTTAGTTAAATAGAAGTAAAGGAGCTTGCATAAAGGCAAGCTCTTTTTATTTTTTTATGAAATTACTTATAAAGTGTTATTTAGAATCTTTATCTCCACTTTTCACTTCTTCGATTGTTTCCTCCTTTTCCTCATGAAATTCAACAGTAGATTGTGCAGTAATATAATCAAAAGGAGTATAGGAATGATTCGGGAGCATTCTGTTTTTCACGATTTTAAAGATAATGAATCCTATCAAGAAAACAATCATTACGGTAAATAAAATGGAAAGAGAAGTTAAAAAAATCATATTATCTCTACTTTATTTTAATGTTTCAAGTCTATTTATATTATTCATACGTCATCTAATTTCAAAAGTTTCAAAAGTTCCAAAAGTTCTTAAATAAAAAAATGTCTTTTTGGTTTTATAGGAATTTTATTGAAATTATGGTTGCATTTTTACTATGTGGCTGTTATATTACTTTTAGATATATCACAAAACGATATAGTAATTGAATGATTAGATTGAAATGATAAGAACAGTTAACAAACACAGATTTTTTATATTATTGCATCACTCACACAACCAAGACATGGTTTTGTGATTTACAGAGTACTTTGAAGAGATGATAGTGACATTACAATAAAAAAATAGGAGTTAGACAGATGAAATCAATTTTAACACCAAAATGGGTAACTCTTTTTGCAATTTTTCTACTTGCAATTGGATTCTATTTTAAACAGAGCATTGGAGTGACAATACAGATAGGAAGTCTATTATTGGCATTGTGGTTAGCAATTACTTTGCATGAATTAGGGCATGTTATATTTGGAAAAATGAGTGGCTATCAATTTGTCTTTTTTACAACTGGACCATTGCTAATTGAAAAAGCAAAGAAATATTTTTGCTTAAAAGAGAATAAACATTGGTTTCATTTTGGTGGAGTGGCAATGATGACACCACCTAATGGAAACAATATTAAAAAAATGATGCTATATGCAGCTGGTGGACCTATACTTTCATTAATCATCGCTATGACAAGCTTTCTACTATATGGACAATATACTAACTCTTTTTATTTATATTTAGGCATCATGAATAGTGCTATTTTCTTTGCAACGATCATCCCAGTGAAAACCAATATGCAAACAGATGGGTATGTAGTCCTCTCTTTATTAAAGAATAACGAAGACACTACTAAGCTAATAAATGAAATAAATATATCCAAAGAATTACTTAGTAAAAAGCAACCAAAAGACTGGGACTCTAAACAGATACAATTAGCGAGACAAATGCAGCCATCTATTGATCATGTACAATATGCAATGTTCCTCTACTATTTTGAAATTGAACAAGCTGGGTTTTCTTCAGCGGTAAATGCGTTGAAAGATTTTGCTGCCATTCCTGTCACTAAGAAAAATAAGCAGCAATTAGGATTTATCATTCATATGAAACAAATCGAACATTTCTTATCAGAGGATGTTCAATTGGAGATGATTTCAGAATATCAACAATTTCTTTCGAGAATTGAGCCTCTATCTTTTCACAGGGGCGAAGCTATGATTGCATACTTACAAGATAATAAAACAAAGGCACTTGAATTGTTACATAAGGTTCAGAAAAATGTAGAACATAATGAGTCACTATATGGATTTTTTAAAGCGGAAAAAACGCTAACAGAACTGATTAAAGAAAAAATAGCTTTATAAAAAGAGGAATAGAAAATCTGGAGAATTATATTAGATGGGAGCGGGAAAGTTTGGAAACCAATTTATACTTTGTTAGACATGCACACTCAACGTACTCACCAGATGAATATAACCGTCCTTTGTCTGCAAGAGGATTTACTGATGTTAAACAAATAACTCATCTTTTGCAAGGAGTGAATATAGACTTTATCATCTCTAGTCCATATTTAAGAGCCAAGCAAACGGTTGAAGGAATTGCGAAGTTGCTGAATAAAGAAATACTAATTATGGATGATTTTAAGGAAAGAATATTATCTGATAAAAAGGTAGAAGATTTCCAGGTTGCTATTTCAAGAGTGTGGGAGAATCCAACATATTCTTGGGAAGGTGGGGAATCGAATCTCAGAGCTCAAAAAAGGGGAGTTAAGGTTACTTTAGATGTAGTAGAAAGATATAAAGGGAAAAATGTCGTGATTGGTACTCATGGAAATATTATGGTCCTCATCATGAATCATTTTAATAATAAATTTGATTTTCAATTTTGGCAACAGCTTGATATGCCTGATATTTATAAATTGACCTTTATTCATACAAAACTCATTGATGTTCATCGATTATGGTATCGAACAAATTAGGAATGAGTTTTACTTGGAATATTTGTGAATCATTTTTGAAGATGACAAAGGGATTGTTCGAAGTTTACAGAACAATCCCTTTTTATCTAATAAACTAAATATGTTTGTAGTTTATAGATCAGTTTCAATTCCATTTTCACTATTTTTTTTAGTAATGGAACGATCTGATTTTTTCTGTGTTTTCGATTGATCCCATTTAAATATTTTATTTAGCATATTGTAAATATTCTTGGATTCCTTTGTTAAAAGTGGTCCGATAATCGCTAATATTAATACATAGACAGCGGTAAATGGTTTTAGAATAGGCATTAGGCCACCTGCAAGCCCTAAATTTGCCACAATAATGGAAAATTCTCCTCTTGAAACGATGGTCAATCCAATATTTGAAGCAGCTTTATAGGAAAGACCTGCTTTTCGTCCAGAAATTAAGCCAGCAATCAAATTGCTAAGGATAGTCAGAATGACTGCTCCTAAGGCTAGCCATACTGCTCCACCTAAACTAAATGGATCAATACTTAGACCGAAACTAAAGAAAAATAATGCACCGAAAAAATCTCTAAAAGGCATAACCATATGCTCGATACGTTCACGGTGCTCTGTTTCAGAAAAAACGAGACCAAGCAGTAAAGCACCAATGGCTTCAGCAACATGTAATTTCTCAGAAATCCCTGCAATAAAAAATAGGGAGGCAAAGACAACAAGGATAAAAATTTCATTAGATTTAATATTTAGTAGTTTATTAAGGAGGGGGGTACCTTTTCTAGCAATCACGAAAAATAGTAGCATATAACCAAGTGATATGCAGACTGAAATGAGGGTACCAATAATAGTCGTAGATCCACTTAATAGCAGGCCAGACATTACAGATAAAAATAATGCTAGGAAAATATCATCAAACAGAATAATTCCTAAGATTAATTCAGTTTCAGAATTAGCAGTTCTTTTTAAATCAACGAGTACTTTTGCAACAATTGCGGAAGAGGAGACACTTACGAGACCAGCAATAATCAGAGTTTCCATCACAGGAAATCCAACAACAAAACCATACACTAATCCTAAAGTGAAATTAAGAACAACATAAATGGTTCCACCTATAACAATTGAGCGACCAGAGCGGATTAATTTTCCTACGGAGAATTCTAGTCCTAAATAGAATAATAGAAATAATACACCGATGCGTCCAAAAAATTCAATTATTTCGGAGCTCTGAATAAATGTAAAATCAAATATCCCGATTTTAGGAGCATGTGGACCAACAAACATACCTAAAAGAATAAGAAAGGGGATAATGGAAAATTTCAATCTCCCCGCCAACAATGCCCCAATTGATACTAATAGAAGTGCTGTACCGACTTCGAAAACTAAGTGATTTGTCATTTAATCATCCACCTTTCTTTGAAAGAATATCTTTTACGAATTTTTTCACTTGATTACGTTGGCCTGAGACAATGACTGTATCTCCTGCTTCTAAAAGGGCTTCAGGTCCAGGTGTATGAATTTTTTGATGATTAATTTTGATGATGGCAATAATATTTACTTCATATCTTTGGCGAATACTTAGTTGTCCAATTGTTTGTTGGTTAGCGATTGCTGTAGGATCAACTTTAAACCATTCAATCACTAAATCATCAAATGTCATTTCAATTGTTTCTAACGCTTTTGGAGCATAAGTCATTCCTCCAATTATTGCAGCAATTTGCCTAGACTCTGTGTCATCTAATGAAATATTAGCTACTGATTCATCAAAATCATCTGGGTCAAAATAATAGACATCTCTGCGACCGTCATCATGAATAATAACGACGATCTTTTCAAGGCTTTTAGTAACAATTTCAAACTTCTTACCAATTCCAGGTAATTCAATTTCACGAATATTCATTTTCTATTCCTCCTTTAGTTAAAAACTTCCTATATATATAAATTTTTTTATAGGTTTACGTCAATTTCTGTTCTGATTTTTTCGGTTTTAGAAATCCCAATATATTTAAGTGTCTCAGAAGGTGTCGAATGATTAAAATGTTCCTTTAAAATTGAGATAGCTATTCCACGTTTATAAGCATGGTATCCAAAAGTTTTTCTCATTGAATTTGTTCCAATCTTTCCAACAATACCTATCGCTTCTGCCGCCTGATGAATGATTCGATAGGCTTGTTGTCGAGTGATGGGTTGTGAAGTTCTAGGAGATTTAAATAAAAAGTCTTCTTTTGTAAGCTCTTGATTCTGAATATAATGGATAATCGCTTGTTTTACTTTATGATTAAGATAAATTTCCTTCGTTTTATCATGATGTGGCAGGAGATAGAAGTTTTTCACCCCATCCTCGTCTAAAACATCTTCAACCCTAATTTTTAAGATTTCGGTTATTTTCAACCCGGTATTAATCCCCAAAGTAAAGAGAACGTAATCTCTCTCTGAGTGTTTTTTTAAATACCTTTTAATTGCATTAATTTGCTTTATATCCTTTAATGCTTCAACATACTCCATTACAAAACACTCGCTTTCAGCTTTTTTTATCCCGTATTTTTCTACTAATCACATAAATACTACATCCGAGTGTAAGGATTGAAAGGAATTTACTAGCAAGTATTAAATAACTTGTTGTTTGTGTATCTACAGTGATATGCGGTAGTTCTACGAAGATTAGTACGGTGAGGATGCTAAAACAGAGCACATTAAATGCATTATAAAAGGCTTGATTGATGATCTTGCAGCTTTGTTCTTTATTTTCATTTAAATAGGTAATGGTTACATAGGACATAACTAATATTAAGACATACGTTAACAGAATAATTGCCAACCAAATGCCCAATTTAGTTGCCTCCCAACATTTAAATATTTGTAGCTATACGTGGTGAAATATCTTGTTATTAAAGGAGAATAGAAGTGAAAAATACTATAAAGTAATGTTACTTAATTATAGCTTAACATAATATTAAGTAACATGCAAAACATAAGCAGACTTCTAAATGTATTTAGTAACAGCACTAAGAATACTTCAAAAACCGTCTAATAATTTGAGGTGATCGAAAATGTCAAGTGGTTTTGGGATGAGAAAATGAAAAAAACTTGAAAAATAATTGACAATTATGTGAAGAGAATGAATAATATAATACAAGGGGGATGATCGTATGGGAGCTAAAGCAAAGCTACTTAATGCTGTTAAATACATCGGTAGTTTTCTACTCGTTGTAGGAAGTATTGTATTTAGTTTTGGTTTTTTTGGAAGCGGTTCCGGTGTTTTAACTGCGATTGGAATAGGTACAGTAATGGGGGCTGTATTTATCTTCTTAATGGGTGTCTTCTTTGTAATCACTGAGGAACTATTAGGAAAGATTGACCATCGAGAGAAAATGACTAATTAGTAAATTTTTATAAAGGGGTATATTTACTTTTGACATAACTGTTTGAGGTTCAAATCACATATGATTTGAACCCTTTTGTTTTTTACAAAGGGGAAAGGAAGATGAAATTATTTAGTAAAAAAGAGTTAGGGATTCTAAAGATTCAGTTCTCCCATGCTTTTTGATATAATTATTACTTAATTAAACAATGTTAAGATGGCCAAATATTCATAAACAGGTATTTCGGGAGGTAGTTTTATGATAAATAGAAGAGAAATTTTTGCTTATGTAAAGGAAAAATTTGATACAGATCCTGACTACCCCTGGTTTAAGTATCCAGATAATGCTGTATTAAGACATAATGGGAGCGGCAAGTGGTATGGACTAATTATGAATGTTCCAAAAATTAAATTAGGTTTATCTGGTGAAGAAAGTGTCGATATAATAGACTTGAAGTGCGAACCAGGAATAGTAAGTTTATTAAAGAATGAACAAGGTACTTTGCCCGCATACCATATGAATAAGAAGCATTGGATTACAATTGTTTTGGTTAGTCCTTTTCCTAAAGAAGAAATCTACAATTTAATTAATTGGAGTTACAAATTAACAGAATAATATAAAATTCACATTTTCAACTATATAGGCAGATATAAACATCTTTTAGTGTACCTCTAATGTTTATAAAAAGAAAACAACAATAAATAGTAACTAAGCCAATTTCCGAAAAAGGTCTGTGAAATTATGTACTTAAACAAACGAGTTCTTTAGATGAACAGAACAGTATATAAATGAAAAAAAGCTTGGGATGTTTCCCAAGCTTTTTTTAGCTATTTGAATTGTAAATTTACTTGTTCTTTATATGACGAATTCGTATATTATTTTGGCTGCGTTTTTAGATTTTCTCTAGTTATCGGAACTACTTAACATTGAACTGCAAACCTTTTATTAATACAAATGTAAATTTTGTATTTCAAAATAGGATACGTTAATGTTATTAGGAATGTTTCTTATTAAATATAACCCCATACCATACACAATAATGTCCCGAAGATAGTAACTAGTGCAATAAACACTCCATAATAAATATTTATATAAATTGGCTTTTTATCTTCTGTTTCACCTGCATGCATAAAGACGACCAATTGTACGGCTGCTTGTATAAATGCTGTTAGGAGAAGGATTGTCATGCCGACAGAGAATGACAAATCAAGAAAGTAAACTGCAAGTGCAACAGTAGTTAATAGTAAAGAAAAGACAAACCCCATGACTTGTTTCATTGGAAATAATTCCTTCATGTTCACATCATTCCTTTCAAATAGATGAAGCTGAATATAAAGATCCAAACGACATCTAGGAAATGCCAGTAAAGGGAGAAGATAAATGACTTATTCGCTGTTTCTGAATTTATTCCATTCTTTTTTACCTGTAAAATGATAAATAGTCCCCAGAATAATCCAAATGTAACATGCGCTCCATGTGTGCCAAGTGTGGTTAAAAGTATTGCAGTAAATGCACTTGTTTGTAATCCTGCTCCAATGTGTACGTAATGTATAAATTCATAAATTTCAAAACCTAAGAATCCCAATCCAAGGAGAAGTGTGATCGTAAAGAAGATGATCATCGCTTTCTTATTATTGATCCGCATTGCGTGGATTCCTAATCCTATTACAAAACTACTTGTTAAAAGTAAAATTGTTTCAATTAGTACAGGTGTAATATCGAATATCTCTGCACCACTAGGACCATTTCCGGTTCGATTATATAATGTAAAGTATGAGGCGAAAAGTGTTGCAAATAGCATCACCTCAGCGCCTAAGAATATCCAAAAGCCAATAATTTTTAAGCGATTTTCTTCCGTTCGATATTCAAGAGGGAGTGAGTGATCTATTTTCATTTTTTTATACCTCCCAATTTATTTTCTGTTTCAATAATTTCTGCAACATCAATATAGTGACCATGGTCTTTCTCAAATGAGCGGTAAGCCATACAAGCAAAAATACCTATTGTTGTTAAAATTAATGGAATCCAGATACTAAATACAAATGTAAAACCCCAGACAAAAAAGATGCTAGCCATGATAAATGGTAAACCACTTTTATTTGGCATGTGAATTTTTTCATATTTTCCATTAAATAAGGAGTACTTATTTTTCTTTGAATCCCAAAATGCTTCATTTGATTGAACTTGCGGCAAAATGGCAAAATTGTATTCTGGTACAGGAGTATGTGTAGCCCATTCAAGAGAACGTGCATTCCATGGGTCTGAGCCGATATCTCTTGTTGCGTAACGAGTACTGTAGTAGATATTATAAACAATTAAAATGAAACCAGCGGCAAGTCCTAATGCTCCGATAAATGAGATCATATTTAAAGGGCCAAATCCAGTGGATGCTGAATAAGTGTACATGCGTCGCGCTTGCCCGTCTAATCCGCTAAAGAACATTGGCATAAACGCTACTAGAGTACTAATTCCGATGATTGATGCTGCCCATTTTCCAATTCTTTCGTTGAGCATAAAGCCAAACATTTTTGGCCAGTAATAAGTAAGTCCTGCAAGCATCGCGAATACCACACCAGGAATGATAACCATATGGAAATGTGCAACCAAGAACATTGTATTATGGTATTGATAATCTGCAGCTGACATTCCTAGCATAACCCCTGTTACACCACCGATAGTAAAAATCGGTAAGAATAGAAGTGAATACAGCATAGGTGTAGTCACCGTGATTTTCCCTTTCCAAAGTGTAAACAACCAGTTGAAGATTTTAATACCTGTTGGAACAGCTATCGCCATCGTTGTAATTGAGAAAATGCTATTTGCTAGTGCCCCTTGACCCATTGTAAAGAAATGATGTGCCCATACTAAAAATGAGAGAAGGGAGATAATTACCATGGAAGCAACCATCGATTTATAACCATATAAGTTTCGGCGCGCAAACGTTGAAATAATTTCACTATAGATTCCAAATGCCGGTAAAATTAAGATATATACTTCAGGATGTCCCCATACCCAAAATAGGTTAGCCCATAGCATATCCATACCACCGTTTGTCGTTGTAAAGAAGTTTGTTGCAAATAATCGATCCATCGTTCCCATTAAAAGTAATACTGTTAAAACAGGAAAGGCAAAAACAATAATTGCATTCGTTATTAAGGTAGACCAAGTAAACATCGGCATCTTCATTAATGTCATTCCTGGTGCTCTCATTTTTAAGATTGTTGTAATAAAGTTAATTCCTGTCATTAATGTTCCGAGTCCAGCAATTTGTATAGCGATCATATAGTAGTTTGAGCCAACAGATTCACTAAATTCAGTTCCCGCTAGTGGGAAATAAGAAGTCCAACCCGCATCAGGAGAACCCCCGACAACAAATGATATATTGAATAACATTGCCCCCATAAAGAATAACCAGAAACTTAAAGCATTTAAACGTGGAAATGCAACATCGCGAGCACCAATTTGTAATGGGACGACAAAGTTCATTAAAGCCATAATGAAGGGCATTGCCATAAAGATAATCATTACAATTCCGTGCGTAGTAAAAATTTCGTTGTAATGCTGAGCGTCTAATAATTTGTTATCAGGTACGGCAAGTTGCGCACGCATCATGATTGCATCTACTCCACCACGGAATAACATGAGTAAAGCAGAAATTAAATACATTATTCCAATTCGTTTATGATCCACTGTCGTTAGCCACTCACGCCATAGATAACCCCATTTTTTAAAATAGGTCAATCCTACGAGAATTGCTATAACTGTAAGACCAATTGCTACCATAGAAACATAGATTGCTAAACTAGGATGTGGTATGGCAAATCTATCAAAAAAGTCCATCCTTTTTAACTCCTTTCAAGATCAAATTCTAGAAGTAAAGAAATTTAAGTTTAAACAGCTTTATAGGTAAGGGGGGCGTAAATCATGAATTATTTGTTTAATGGTTATCATGATTTTCTTCCTCAGTCTCATCAGAATGATTTTTCGTGTTAGAGCCATGATGATGACCAGCATTTTCCCCTTCTGGAGCAGGTGCATAATCTAAATGAGTACCGGTGAACGTGGATTGACCCACATGACCTGGTTCTAACAGCTCATCAAATTTTTCTTCAGTTAGAGGTTTGGCTGTTTTCTTCACTTCTTCTACCCACTCATCATATTTTTCTTTCGACATGGCTTTGACATTGAATGTGTTTTCAGCAAAGCCTTTCCCACTGAAGTTGGCATTACGTCCCATGTACTCACCAGGAACATCGGCAGCTAAATGTAAAGTATTGACCATATCGGACATTGCATATTTCTGACCACCAAGTTGAGGAATCCAAAAGCTAGTAATTGGCCCATATGAATATAATCGAAATTCAATCGGACGATTCGTTGGAATATAAAGGTAGTTTACCGTTTCGATATCCTCCTCTGGGTAACTAAAATGCCATTTCCAATTGGAGGTTGCCGCGTATATGATTAATGGCTCTTGATCTCCATAGCCTTTTGGAGTCGCCTCTACTTTATAATTGGATTTAACCGACATGATTGAAAGAACAATAACAATGATGACTGGTACTCCAACACAGATTGCTTCTACAATCGGGTTTCCCTCAATATGTGGTGGCTCATAATCCTTGCTTTGCTTAGAAGCTCGGAATTTAATTAGCATAAAAAGCAGAAGACCAAAAACTACAATGACAATAAATGACATAATGAATATAGAAATCATAATGTCATTAGCTTGTGTTTTAGCTTGAGGTCCTTTAGGATCTAGTACCATTAAAGGTTCACAGCCTGAAAGTACAGTCAATATAGCAAACATCGCTAAATAGATTAACCATTTCATTTTCATAAAAAAACTCCTTTCAATTAAAGATAAAATTCTGAAAGCTAATTTGAAATCATCTTAATATGTTTTATTAAATTTATCTGTAGAATGATTGTGACTTCACATAAAGTTCATGAATAAAGAGAGAGAATTGTCACCAATTATTCAAGATAAACACAGAAAAGGAAGGATAGTTTCATTTGTTTATTAGCTTTATTCTTTAATATAAGGTAAAATAAAAGGATGGCTATTTTTAGAAAATTCATATTTAAATTTAAGTATATATAGATTGGTTTTATTACATAAGCCTTTGTTCATTATTACTATTTGCTATTTGTTGAAAAATTTTTTTAGAAGTTATCTAGTCAAAAAGCATGTATTTATGATATACTAAATTATAGATTACAAATTTTTGATTTATAATTGATAATTTAATAGATAAATTTTTTTGGAGGAGCCTGTCACCAAGGGATAAGTATGTCCCTTTTGTGACAGGCTTTTTTGAGTTTTCATTGAAGATGATTAAATAACTAGGTACCTAATGCCTTTTTTAAATTACAGAATCATCAAAATTATCAATTATAAAATACAAGGAGGAGATGTATCAATGATTATTGGATTATCCATTATATTGTTACTTGTTTTAATATTACCCTTTACTAAATTTGTTGAACGAAATTTAGAAATATTTTTATTTATAATGGGAATATTAGCTGTTATTGTAAGCCAAGTTTACTCATGGTCACTTGTTAAGGAAGCAATCATCCATCCGATTAATATTACTCTTGCAGTACTCATAGCCGGATTAGTTTTTCGCTGGTTCCAACGACCGATTGAGAAAGGAATCCTGTGGATTAGCTCAGTAATGCCATATCGCTTATTTATTGCCCTTTTTGTCATCGTTCTTGGAATTGTATCAAGTATTATTACAGCCATTGTAGCTGCTATCATCCTAGTTGCTGTCATTAGTGTATTACGACTGGACCGAAAATCCGAGATTCGTCTCGTTGTGTTAGCATGTTTTGCAATCGGTCTGGGGGCAGTGTTAACTCCAATTGGTGAACCACTTTCTACAATTGTTGTAAGTAAATTGGATGAAGATTTCTTTTATCTCCTTAAATTAGTTGGAACTTCTGTTATTCCAGCAGTGATTGTTTTTGGAATTATCGCCGCTTTTGCAGTGAAACCGGGTGGTAGATTAAATGAACCTGCCTGGAAATCTGAAATAGCTGCCGCAAGTGAATTAGCAGGATCTAAAGAGAATGAAACGGGTAGTGTAAAAGCAGATACAGGCACACAGACTGAGTCCTATGCGGAGATTATTATTCGCAGTTTAAAGATTTATTTATTTGTAATGGCTTTAACATTTCTTGGTGCTGGTTTTGAACCATTTATTGAAGCGTACTTACTTGATTTAAGTCCTTTAATTATGTATTGGATTAATATGCTCTCTGCTGTTTTAGATAATGCGACATTGGCTGCAGCGGAAATAAGTCCTGCTATGAATGATACTACGATCAAAGATATCTTAATGGGTCTCCTCATTAGTGGGGGAATGCTTATTCCTGGAAATATACCCAATATTATAGCTGCTGGTAAACTGAAAATTACAAGTGGAGAATATGCACGATTTGCTTTTCCTATTGGTTTAGCAGCAATGGTTCTTTACTTTGTTATTATTTTGATAACTGATATTTTGTTCTAAAATGTTAAACTGAAAATAGAAATAGGGTTGTCTGGTAGCAATATCTTTTCATCAGACAACCCTTTTTTATAATCAGTAAAAAGTGAGATCCATTGAAAATAATTATAAATAAATCGTAGATTTAATTAGATCTCAAGTATTCCTCAAATGAAGGATAGGAAACGACATATTCTTGGTTAACCACCTCCCATAAGTATAGCGAGGCAATCGATTGATAAGGTGTCCATGCTTTTCCTTTTTCTTCTAAAAGTTTTTTACCATCTGATTCTTTTGAAACTGAATAAAGCCATTTGACACCACGTTGGAGACCAATATCTAGTAGGGATAATACATCGAGTCTACCTAGTGAGAAGATGAGAAACATTTCCGCTGTCCAACGACCAATTCCTTTGACTTGTGTTAATTGTTGTATTACCGTTTCATTCCCCATGTATGAAAATTGTTCAAATAATAGCTCCTTTTTAGTAATTTTTTCGGATAAATCTCGTATATACGAAATCTTTCGGTAGGATATACCTATCTCTCTTAACTGCTCATCTGATAATGCTAAAATAGTCTCCGGTGAGAGATTGGAATTCGTCAATTTTTTTAGCCGCTCATTTAAAACGGAAGCAACCTTTGCAGATAATTGCTGTCCGACTATTGATCGTAATAATGCTTGATAGGGATCATCACTTATTTTTATATTGAGCGGACCAATAAGTTTCATTAGTTGTTGTAAGATAGGATCGGCAGTTCCTAATTTTTGTAATATTATTTGGTTCAATCGAATCACTTCCCTAAATTTTTGATTAACTAGATATGAACTTCATCATTTTAGAATAATATTAACATTATTCAGTTATTTTTAAATCATATAAAAATATTTTTAGATGTAATTTAAGCTAAATTTATTATCAATAGGGGTGGAAAGGAGTTTGGTTACAACTAAAAAAAGAATAAGAGGCATTTTTTATACTCATTTACACATACCTCTAATGGGGTAAGGCATTCGTTCTAAATGTAAACAAAGTGATTGAGGATACAGAAGGACTGCTGTGCACTCTATAATAGAATTAAAAAATTATGGAAGGAAAAAATTATTTCATTACTGTTGAAAAAGCTAATATTCATGACAATGAATGAGATAGAAGGTTTGAATGAAGAGTAAAACAGAGAAAATGAAAATACGTAAAAAGATTGATACATTAGTCATGGATGTATAGTCTATTATTTTAACTTTCTAATGAAAATGATTGATTTTTATCCAGAATATGCTAAGATGGGTTTAATTAAATGAAATTGATCACTAGGGGAGTCTTTTAAGAAGACTGAGACAGAGGTTCTGGACCCTTTGAACTTGATCCAGTTGATGCTGGCGTAAGGAAGTGGCTGTATTTTTCGGTGCGATGAACCGTGAAAATCAGTCCGTCCTTATATCTAGGGCGGTTTTTTTATGCCTTATAACAATAAAATATAGATTCTGCTAGGGGAGCCGAGTTTGGCTGAGAGAGATCAAAGAAGATTGATACCCTTTAAACCTGATCCGGGTGATGCCGGCGTAGGGAAGCGGTCCAAACCTATTTTTTAGGTTGTCTTTTTATGGGATATAACCGCTTTCTTTTTAGGAAAGTGGTTTTTCTGTTGTGGAGAAAAAAGAATTTATCTTCGTTTTCAAAATTACAACGTTCTTGATTTGCCAGCTCTTATCGAAATTAAACAAATTTCGAAAGTTCTTAAGGGAAAGGGGGGTGATTCAATGTCTAAAACTAGAAAACTAACATTGACTTCAATAATTATTGCGATTACTACACTAACAAGTAATATCGTGTTTATTCCAGTAGGGTTTGCGAAAATTTTTCCTGTACAACATATGGCTAATGTTTTGACTGCTGTATTGCTTGGCCCGGTTTATTCCGTAGCACAGTCATTCATCGTTTCATTACTTCGAAATATGAATGGAACTGGTTCTATTTTTGCTTTCCCAGGGAGTATGATTGGTGCTTTTTTAGCAAGCTTTCTATTTTTTAAAACCAAAAAGCTTATATGGGCATTTATTGGAGAGGTAACTGGAACAGGGATTCTTGGTGCGCTCGCTGCCTATCCGATTGCAACTCTGCTTTTAGGGAATAAAGTTGCCTTATTCGGGTTTGTACCGTCTTTCATAATCAGTTCCTTAGGCGGTGCAATTATTGGCATTGTTTTTATCAAAATATTATTCAAAAACAAAATAATAGGGGGAATCATCTATGAAAACAGCTCTTACAATCGCAGGCTCTGATTCAGGTGGAGGAGCAGGAGTACAAGCCGATTTGAAAGCATTCTCTGCATTAGGTGTGTATGGAATGTCTGTTATTACAGCTGTTACAGCGCAAAATACTGTTGAGGTACGATCGGTTCAGATGCTGGATATTTCGATCATTCGTGATCAAATTGCAGCAATATTTGAGGATTTACCGGTGGATGCTGTGAAAATTGGCATGCTTGGATCAGCGGAAATTGTAAAAAATGTGGCTGAAGAACTCAACAAGTATAAACCAAAACAGATAATTCTAGACCCTGTAATGGTTTCAAAGGGAGGACATCATCTTTTATTGACGGATGCCATACAATCCTTAAAGGAAAAATTGCTTCCAGTGGTAACACTTGTAACTCCTAATATTCCAGAAGCGGAATGTTTAACTAATACTAAGATTGAAAATATTGAGGATATGTATCAAGCATGTAGAAATTTAAAAGAGCTTGGGGCAAAATCTGTCCTCCTAAAAGGAGGACATCTTGAAGGAGATCCCAATGATTTATTTTTCGATGGCATGCAATTCACATGGTTAAAAGGGAAACGAATTCATACGAAGAATGTTCATGGGACCGGCTGTACTTTATCCTCCGCAATTACAGCGTATATAGCAAAAGGATACTCTTTGCAGGAGGCTGTTAAAGCAGGTAAATCCTATATTACAAAAGCAATTCAATATAGCATTAATATTGGATCTGGTCATGGTCCTACCCATCATTTTTTTGATATTTATGAGAAAGCTGGTTTAGTAGAAAGAGAGGAAAATAAGGGGGAGTTATAGTGAATAATATCAAAGAATTATTTAATAGAGTAAAAGAGTCGAAGCCACTTATTCATCATATTACGAATACAGTAACCATCAATGATTGTGCCAATGTGACACTTGCAATTGGGGGATCACCTGTAATGGCAACAGAAACGAATGAGATGGAAGAGATGATCCAGTTAGCAGATGCACTAGTGATAAACTTTGGAACCATTCATGAACAGGTTTTTGAATCTATGATTCGTGCTGGCGGTGCTGCAAATCGTAAAGGGATACCTGTAATATTTGATCCTGTTGGTGTAGGTGCAACTTCTTTTCGAACAAGTAAATCACAGATTCTATTAGATCAGGTCAAAATGGATATCATACGTGGGAATGTAAGTGAGCTTCATGCGTTAATTGGTGGAAGTAGTCAAACGAAAGGAGTAGATGCAGGTGAAGTTTCAGTTTCTCCGATAGAAATAGCGAATCGTGCAGCGGTAAAATATAAGTGTTCAATTGGGATAAGTGGCAAGGAAGATGTCATTTCAGATGGAAAACGAACATTCATCCTGCAAAATGGTGATGAAATATTAACAAAAATAACAGGTACTGGCTGTATGTCAGGTTCCATCATTGCAAGTTTTGCTGCAGTAAGTGAAGACCCTTTAAATGCTACGATGGTTGGAATGTCTGTCATGTCAATAGCGGGTCAAAGGGCAAAACAACATCTGAAACTGAATGAAGGTCTAGGAACATTTAAAGCAAAACTTATAGACGAAATTGATCTGATGAATGCTGAAACATTTAATCTTGAGGTGAGAATACATGAATATTGATTATCAACTGTATCTTGTTACAGATGAACAAACGCCCGAAGAGGAATTGCTTCCTATTGTTGAAAAAGCGGTGTTAGGTGGAGTCACTGCTGTGCAACTTCGAGAAAAACACTCAGAAGGAAAAATCTTTTTTGAAAAGGCAATAAAACTTAAACAACTTCTAGCAAAATTTAATGTTCCATTAATCATTAACGATCGTGTGGACATCGCATTGGCAGTCAATGCAGAAGGAATTCATATTGGACAAAAAGATCTCCCCTTAGTAGAAGTGAAAAAAATTATACCCAACTCAATGTTTGTCGGTGTTTCTGTTCAAACCGAGGAACAAGCATTGGTTGCACAAAAGGAAGGGGCTGATTATATCGGTGTTGGTACTGTTTTTCCGACAACTACAAAACCTGATGCGATCACTATGTCATTTGCTACTTTAAGAAAGATTGTTCAAGCTGTTCATATTCCTACAGTTGCGATTGGAGGGATATCATTAGAAAATGTTCATCAGTTATCAAATGTAGGAGTATCAGGTATTTCCGTAGTTTCGGCGATTATGAAAGCGGATGATCCAAAATTAGCTGCTCGAATGTTACGGAATAGTTTCAAATAATCATATGAAAAGAGGGGGCAAAATGGAAAGCATTCAAACTGAACGTTTTACAGACAGACTTTATAGAAATGTTGAACCTATTTGGAGCAAAAACTTTCACCATTCATTTGTGCAGGGAATAGGTCGAGGGACACTCGAAAGAGAATTATTTTCTTACTATCTGAAACAGGATTATGTTTATTTAATTGAGTATTCCAAGCTTTTTGCTATAGGAGCACAAAAGGCTACTAGTATTGAGGTTATGAAACAATTTTCTGTCTTACTGCATGAAACTCTTCATTTTGAAATGGATGTTCACCGTTCATATGCTAAATCATTTGGGATAAGTGAGGAAGAGTTGGAACAATCAGAACCAACTCCAATTAATTTAGCGTATACCAATTATATGTTAAATGTGGCCCATAACGGTACTTTAGCAGAATTGGTTTCATGCCTTCTTCCTTGTGCATGGGACTATTGGGAGATTGGAAAGAAATTATATAGTAATTACCATAATGAATTGGAAACAAATCCTTATAAAAATTGGATTAAGGCTTATTCATCTGATGAATTTGGAGCCCTAGCAAAGTGGTTAATTCAACTCATGGATGAATTAACCTTTGAAAAACCCGAAAGAGAATTAACAATTTTAGAAAATCATTTTCAAACGACCTCTCGTTTTGAATTTTTATTTTGGGAAATGCTTCTAAATCAAGAAGAATGGCCGTTGCAGGTGCAGAATATGGTATAAGTTTTGAAGGTTTTTAACAATTTAATTGGAAAATCTCATTTTTTACTAGTTCTGGGACAGTTTATAAAGCTGTCCCATTACTATTTTTTAAAGCTGAATTGCTTACATAACATTTTCTAAAAGCCACTTTTCTGTTTGACCTTCAATGTCAGTGTGAGTCCAAGCTATTATTGCATTTTTCTCTCCTAACTGATTGATTTGATGTTGAAAAAACATATCCGAAATAAAATACCCCAGTCTGTTATAACCAAAGGTACGCCCACCATTAATAGAAAACCATTCTCGAAATATTTGTTCGGGTGAATGGATAGCATAGTCATGTGCAAAAGCCATTTTAATTTCATGTTTATGTGCTTTTGCATATGTTAACCAATTATTCCCCTCATCGTTAAATGAGAAATACATGGAAGGATCCAAGTTTTTTGCGGTTTTACGGGAAAAATGAATAGCTGCTCCTTCTTGGTGAAGCCATATAAGTGGATTATTCCAATTTAACTTTGACCATTCCATTCCTGACATGTCTGAAAGGATATTATGTGCAACATGACCAAATTCGTGTGCAACAATTGTTCTTAAATGATCTGGTGAAGGGGATAATCTTTCTAATGCAAAGGATATGTTAGGAATAATTTGTCTGTGTGTATATGCATTTGATCCAAACCCCCCAACTATTAAGTTTACTTCAACTGGAAAAGTAAGTTGATACATATTGGAATACTTTTCATCGATTTCTTTGATAATAGGTTTTATGTTTTGGTGAACTTGGTTAATTCTTGAAAAAAACTGAGGGTATTTTTTTATTGATTGAGAATGTCGTTCATCGGTATCCTTACAATGATAGGCTAAATATTCTTGGAAAATGTCAGGATATTCATTGTAGTAGCTTCTTAAGAAACGAATTGAAGGGTGATAATTATTCATAAAAAAAGGTATCGTGTCAATTATTTTCAAGGGAATCCCTCCTAAAGTACTCAACTCTACTATAAATTTATATTAACATAGTTTACCAATGGAAGGGTTATAGTCTCTTTTGCTTTAGTATGAAAAATGCTAGAATTAAGTTAATCAATTCATACAAGTTTAGTAAAATCCGCGGAGGCGGTAGAGGTTCTAGCTACCCTCTTAAAAAAACTAATGAACAGTACGTTAATTAGTACTGTTTTTTTCTCTAAAAGGGTAAACAAAACATCGCTGTATCTAAAGAGGCAACTAAACCAGTATATTATTGCGAAATCAATTTTATAAAGGGAGTAGTTAAATTGAAAAAGGAGAAAGCAATTGTTGTGTTTAGTGGTGGCCAAGATAGTACAACATGTCTATTTTGGGCGTTGAAACGTTTTGAAGAAGTAATTGCAGTGACTTTCGATTATAATCAACGACATAAAGCGGAAATAGATTGTGCAATAAATATCACGCAGGAGTTAGGAATTGTACACCATATTTTAGATATGCAACTATTAAATCAACTAGCTCCGAATGCTTTAACAAGAGTTGACATTGATGTAACAGATGGGGAAGAGGGGGAGCTTCCATCTACATTTGTACCGGGTCGAAATTTATTATTTTTATCCTTCGCTGGTGTTGTAGCCAGTCAGGTAGGTGCAAAACACATTATAACAGGTGTCTGTGAAACAGATTTCAGTGGTTATCCTGATTGTAAGGATATATTTATCAAATCTTTAAATGTGACCTTAAATCTAGCCATGGATAACCAGTTTATTATCCATACACCTCTAATGTGGATAAACAAAGCAGAAACATGGAAGTTAGCGGATGAACTTGGTGCATTAGATTTTGTCCGTACAAAAACATTAACTTGCTATAATGGAATAATTGCAGAAGGGTGTGGAGAATGTCCCGCTTGTAAACTACGAAAAAGGGGATATGATGATTATATAAAAACAAAAGTAAGATAATTAAAGAAAGCACAAGAAACTTCTAACAAGATTGTTTCTTGTGCTCTTGAATACTTTTGAACATAAATTCTATTGTATTGCTTTCAAAAAGTGAATTAGTTGGTCCTCTTGTTCTGTATTAATAGCCACTTTGTTTTTACCAACCTTGCCACATTTTATACACTTATGGATAATTTGATATCCTTTTTTATTAGAATAATCTAGACCTACTGGAGCCATTAAACCTCGACAACTACTTTCCCGATCACCTGGCTGCTGATCTAGATGCAAAGAATATAAACAATATGGGCAATGATTACGATAACTTCCATTTGTTAATGGTTTAATTACCATCCTGCATTTCTTACATTGAAATCCTGTATTTTCAGTTTTTCTACTCAAGGACAATACCTCCTAGATGATTTTTTCATCTATGGAGGCAGGGTTCCGTTTTGTTTTTCCCCTATATGGAGCTTCAGGCTTTTGAGGAGAAGGGACCTGTTCACCGCTCGGCTTTACCATGCGATTAATTCTAGTTCCTACTTCATTTGAGCGTTTTTCATCTCAAAATCCGGACCTCGATTGATTTTATGAATTTGTATCAACCACTGTAAGACAGACATCTCCACCTTCCACTAGTAGGTGTTCTACCTCAATCACTGACAATGGCATTCGTCCCCTATACTGCCCAATTATGTGTAAAATAAATTAACAAGAAACCACTCCAAATCTTATTATGTTTAAAGTATTCGATTAAATTATATCAAATAATTTAAAATAGTTGATTTTTTTCATAATAATAGTAGAACTATCACTGTTTTATTATGATTTTCAAATTAAATAGTAGGGTGAATGTACAGACACCACAAAATATTAAACCTATTGTAATATATCTAAATATTCATTATAATACTATTAATTAGAAATGCATCTAATAGAACACGACTTGAAGTTAGAATAATTCCACTATTCTAACGGTTTAACAACTAGGGGGAAACGTATATGAAAAGTATATGGAAAAAATGGAGTCAAATCAGTTTAGTCAAACAAATATTAATCGGTTTGATTATCGGGGTTATTCTAGCAGTTGCCATTCCAACTGTCGCCAAACCATTTGTTATATTAGGTTCATTATTTGTAGGCGCATTAAAAGCAATAGCACCTATTTTAGTATTATTCTTGGTTATGTCTGCCATCGCCCAACATAAAAGTGGTCATAAAACAAATATGAAATCCATTCTTGTACTCTATCTATTAGGAACATTTTTAGCTGGATTAGTGGCTGTAATTGTAAGTTTCATCTTCCCAGTAAGCCTAACTTTAGCTGATAGCGGAGAGGATTTAGCTGCTCCCGGTGGAGTCATAGAGGTCCTAAAAACATTATTACTTAATATAGTAGATAATCCGGTTAAAGCTATTTATAATGCAAACTACATCGGAATCTTAGCTTGGGCAATCCTTCTTGGTGTAGCACTTAAAAATGCACCTGACACGACTAAAACAATGATAGCAAACGTATCTGATGCAGTAGCAAAAATGGTTACATGGGTCATTAAATTTGCTCCATTAGGTATTATGGGACTAGTCATTGAATCAATTACGACAAATGGGCTTGAGTCATTATTAAGCTATGGAAAGCTACTTGCTGTATTACTTGGCTGTATGTTATTTGTTGCTGTAGTTATTAATCCGATTATCGTGTACATTGGTATTCGTCAAAATCCATATCCATTAGTTTTTAAGTGCTTAAAAGAAAGTGGTATTACTGCGTTTTTTACACGCAGTTCAGCAGCCAATATTCCTGTTAATATGAGATTATGTGAAAAGTTAGGTTTGGATAAGGATACGTATTCGGTTTCTATTCCATTAGGTGCAACAATTAATATGGCTGGTGCAGCTGTGACTATTTCTGTGTTAACACTTGCCGCTGTTCATACATTGGGTATTCACGTTGATATTCCTACAGCGATCATTCTTAGTGTTTTAGCTGCTGTATGTGCCTGTGGAGCTTCAGGAGTTGCTGGAGGTTCCTTATTATTGATTCCATTAGCATGTAGTTTATTTGGAATTCCAAATGATGTAGCTATGACAGTAGTTGGGGTAGGATTTATCGTAGGTGTTTTACAAGATTCTTGTGAAACTGCTTTAAATTCTTCCACCGACGTACTCTTTACAGCTACTGCTGAATATAGACAACGACGGAAAGAAGGAAAAAGTATTAATTTTAAACAGGCATCTTAAAGTAGTAAACCCTCCATACTTAGGTAGGAGGGTTTTTCTTATGCTATATACAGTACCTTTCTTTAAATAACATGAATCTCGGAGACTTAGAGTATCTTATATGAGAGAAGGGGGGATAATATGGAGGGTTTTTTTAAGCATAAATATGAGGCTTTTCCATTTGAAATATTCTCATTTTCACATACTTTGATGATAATTGTAATGTTTATTGGTGTTTTATTCATAATTTTAGGACGCACTATTTTGAAGAAACATAATCAAATCGTGCGAATATCCTTTTTTACAATACTTTTCCTCTTAGAATTTCTTTATCATATATGGCTTTATAGTGGGGGAGTATGGGATGTATCTTTTGCATTGCCACTTCAGCTTTGTTCGATAAGCCTAATTTTATGTTTAATCATGTTATTAACAAAATCTCAGGTTGTTTTTCAAATCGTTTATTTTATGGGGATCTCGGGAGCATTAATGGCAATCATTACCCCTGAATTATTCTTAGGATATCCGCATTTTCGCTTCTTTCAATTTTTTATTACCCATATTCTGATCATTTGGACTTGTATTTATTATGTTATAGTACATCAGTATATTCCTACCACTAAAGGTTTGGTGAGATCGTTTTTCTTTTTGAATGGATGTGCAGGAATTGCCTATTTTTTAAATAAAATCACTCGTGGAAATTATATGTTTCTATCATATAAACCAATAAATGGTTCCTTATTAGATTATTTTGGCCCCTATCCATATTATATTCTATCTTTAGAAGCGGCCGCCTTGATTTTGTTTATATTATTATTGCTTCCATTTAAGTTAAAAAAGAAGAGATAAATTTATAAATTAAAATATCGTTTTATAAACACTTTTTACCCCAATAGATCTGGGAAAAGTAGCTACGAAGAGTGTAGCTACTTCTAATTGATGAGTTTATTTATATAAAAATTGATAGTCTGTTGTTTGTGCACGACAATCTTATAGAATATGAGGTTCAAGAAAAACAGCACCACTAAACCATACTGGTGCTGTTTGTATTTACGCTTGTCGTTCATCTTCAAGATAAAAACCTATATTTTGTTCAGCAAGTGCTTCAAAAAAACCTTCTTTATCCTTCAAGTTATTAATGGAAACATTTATGGCAGGGTAACCCATGCTTTTATTTGCTTCTAAAAGCTTTTTGTTCATACCAGTGAATTTATTCACGTATTTATCTTCATCAAATAATATAAAACCTAACATTGCCTGTTTATTGATTTGATATGGAATACATCCATCGATATCTTCCCATGGGATAAATCCAATTTTAGGAATGTATCCATTAATCATAATGCCTTCTGTACTAATGACAACGGAAGGTTCGTTTGTTGTCGCCTTTTTTAGTAGTACGATGGACACAGGTATAAGAACTATAGTTAATATGAGAGAGAGAATGAACATTGGAAATTCCAAAGTAATTGACCCGAAAAGCATAGCAAGGGTGATACCACCAAATACAAGTGTCAATGTTATGGTTAAAATTGAAAAGCCAATCATTCTTGCCCTAGAGTCAAAAAATTCTTTTTTCTGCATCGTTTCACCTTTCCATATTTTATGATGACATCCTTTTCATCCTAATTATTCCAACTGAATTGTATAATAAATGGAAAGTACATGTATATAGGCCAATAGAATTAGTAGATGAGTATGGATATTGATATATAGTGAAATAAACAAAGGAAGTGTAATAAAACGAAATTTTGAATTAGAATTGAAAATGGAAAATTTTAAGCATGAGTAATCCCTAATATGAAAACTATGCCCTGTTTTTGTGTCGTTTGTTGTTTTTGTATTATCTCTGGCTTTTACACCAAATAAAGAGTTCAGTGTTCTTATGAGGTTTGCCAAACTTCAACTTACTTTTTCAGTTAAGATATGAGTTGAATAGTAAGAAGGTTTGAAAATAAGGCCTAAATAAAAAAGCCCCTTTTAAAATTAAAGAGGCTATTAATTATTTATTTAAAATTAATCCATCGAATAGAGTCTATTCCACTATGTGGATGATTTTTAGATGTAATTTTATAATACTCATATTCCAAATCTAATAAAGATAATTCAAAAAGATGCTTTCCATCTTTTTTGTATTGTCCATTTTCAATTAACTTATTAATTAAATCGTTTCGACGACTTTCTATTGTTTCATTTAACAATCTTTCCATTTTCATTTCCTCTCTTATGTTAGTTTCTTTTAATTGGATAAGAAGAGGAATGATCAACTGTATAAACCTCAACTTATCTTTCAAGCAATTTGCTTGCAGGATTTAGCACAGGATTCAAAAAAGAATCTGCTGCTGAGGTTTCATAGGGCCAGTCCCTCCACCTCTCTTGATAAGTATTTATGTAATTACAGATTAAAGCATATTAATCCGATTTGTCAACTATGTTTATTCGAGGTTTTTTACTCAATTGTAATTAATTTAAGCTATAAGAGGTATGGAAAGCCAAGTAAAAAATCAAACAAACCGGTTAAAAAAATCGGTTTGTTTGATTTTAATTTATTCTGTTTTCGTGCTCTGATCCTTATTTCTTTTATTTCCTTTGCTATTATCTCCACTAGTTGGAGTTTGTCCATGTAAATGGGGGGAATTTTGATTGTGACTACCTTGATTATATTTTTTAGTCATAGTAAATTGCTCCTTTCTTAGGAATAATAAAATAGTATCTCCTTTTTGTTTCAACTTATGATTTCTGATTAAAATCTAGCCTTTTAAATTCCATAAAATGAAAAAAAAGGTGAAAACTAATATAACTTTCATGTATAATGAATCGAAAAACTATTTTTGGAAATTTGAGGTCTACAATGCTATTAACAATTGGAATTATTACCCTTTTATTGTTTGTTACATTTATAAGTTCTTATTTATCAGATCCAAGAAGAGTGATAAATGGTTTTTGGTTTAACCTGTTTTTTTGTTCATTACTTATTTTTTGTTGTATTTTAGGATACAGTACTGGTAATAAACTCCTTATGATCTTTGCATTATTCCCATTTGCTATTTTACTATTTATAGCAACATTTGGTTTTTTTGCTCTAAGTGTTGCATTATTTTTAAATGCAAGGGTATTAATGAAAAAAGAGGGGAGACGATTTTCAAATGCGTTAACATTATTTTTAGGTATCTTTCTATTAATATTATTTATAAACCAAATCATAAATCCTGAGCGTTTATTATCGACTAGTTTGCAACCTCTATATGCAGGAGCTTCATTAATTGTCATTTATTTCTTTTTACATTTAACTAATTTTTTGACCGCTTATATGTTATACCAGTTTAATAGGCCAAAATACAATCAAGATTTTATTATTGTTTTAGGCAGTGGTTTAATTAATGATAGGGTTCCACCACTATTAGCAAGTAGAATAAATAAAGCGATTGAATTTTATTGGAAACAAAAGGCGGTAACTCTACCACCAAAATTAGTTTTTTCAGGTGGACAAGGACCTGATGAAAACCTCCCCGAAGCAGAAGCGATGCAAATTTATGCCGTAAACAATGGAATTCCTATAGAAGATACTCTGACAGAAGTTCATTCTGTGAATACTTTTCAGAATATGCTTTTTTCAAAACACCTCATGGATTCTTTAAAAGGAAATGAATATAATAGTATCTTTACGACGAACAATTTTCATCTGTTCCGAGCTAGCTTATATGCAAAAAAAGCTGGTCTAAATAGTCAAGGTATCGGTTCTAAAACGGCATTTTATTACTGGCCAAATGCAATGATTCGTGAGTATATTGCCATTATAGTAATGAGACGTAAATTTCATACATTTGTTGTAGGTACCATATTAGGATTCTCTATCTTAATAACATTGATTTCTTTTTTATTTGAATAAGTTTTAAATAAAAGTCTTTCTTCTTAATTGGAAAATGACTCTTTTTATCTTCAATGAAATATATCCTAATCTAAATTTTAAAATCTTAGTTTGGACGTACAAAATTGAATTGAACGCTTAAAATATTTCGAGTAAATGAAAAAGAGGCAGGTATACTTAAAACGACAAGTAAATCAATTCCGTTCCATATACTCATTTTGATTTGTTCAAATCAAAGGTTCTTAAAATGGCACCTAGAATTGATAATATTGCACTTAAAAGTAAACCTGCATATAAGATAGAACAGATGTTATTAATGAATTCGTATAAATTTCATGTTTATTTCCTTCCTCTGTCGGTGGTCGTCTAATTAATGAAATGCGTTAAACTCACACTTCAAATAGGGGGTTGAATGCCCTCATTGTGTATCTGAATATATTGTAAGGTTTGGAAAATAGAATGGTCGCCAACGCTATCGTTGTAAGTGTTGTAGTAAGACCTTTACTGATACAACTAATACGGTTCTATACCGTACACGAAAAGGTGACGAATGGATTACGTTTGCTGATTGTATGTTCAAAGGCTATTCCCTCCGAAAATCTGCTGAAATCGTAGGGATTACTTAGGTTACACTTTTTTATTGGAGACACAAACTGTTAAGTGCATTAAAACAAATGGATTTTGAAAAATATGATGGTATCGTTGAAGTTGACGAGAACTATTTCCTATACTATCAAAAAGGTCAACGTGGCATTTCAGAACGAAAACCTCGTAAGCGTGCCTGTAAATCTAAGCGTAGAGGAATAAGTCACGAACAAGTTCTTGTTGCAAGAGACCGCATATCTAAAGTTGCTTGTATGGGGCGTGTTGTGAAACAACAGGTTGATAATATAATTGGTTCTAAACTTTCAAAAGAAAACGTACTTGTAACAGATACTTGGAGAGCCTATAAAACCTATGCAAAAGAAAAAGGAATGGAACATTACGGAATTAAATCAAACGATGGCAAACACGTTATTAAGGGTTTGTATCACATCCAGAATGTTAATGGTCCCCATTCTCGAATGAAACAATGGATAGATTGTATTAAAGGTGTGGTTACCAAATATCTCGTCACTACCTTGCGTGGTTCTTGTTTGTAGATAACCGTAGCAATGAAAGCACAAAACACAACATTAAAGAGTTCTTACTCACATCATTTGTATTTGAAATGACGGACACATATAACTGTTTCGTCTTTCAAAGTTCAATGTTTAATTCTGGATGGTTATGTAGAGGAGGATAGGTATAATGCATCCACAAGAAATAATAGAGTTATTGATTGTTGGGGCAGTAATTGTATCAATCTTAATTATTGCAATTTATTTAAAAGGTAGATGGCGAAAAAATGGTTGGTTAGTAGCATTAGTTATATTTGTAGCTTATTGTATATTTTTTGTTGCTCGTCCTTTTTGGATAGATGCACAAATTGACAAAAAAGTGAAATTACTAAGACCATACTTAGAAGAGCATTATCCAGATGAAGAATGGACTATTTCCACAGTTCCTCACCGTAAGGATGGCATTAAACATTTAAACCCTTACTATATTGGTGTTGTTTTTGAAAATGAACCAGAAGCTACTTATTATTATTGGGTAGAAGGTAAGGATAATATCTATCAAAAGGGGCGAGCAAACAATGGGTTAGAGGAATTTAAGCATATAGAAAAAAGGAAGGAATAATTTTTAGGTATTTCTATTTGATAAAGATTGGGAAACCTCTATAAATCTAGGTTTCCCTTAAATTTACCTAAAAATCAACATTCAAATTTAACATAGCCTATGTTTTAAAGATGAATGGGAAAGAGAAGTTTCAACATTAGCCAATAAAAAAGGGATTTCAACTATTTGAAATCCCTAAAAAATCTTGCTCATTAGTTTATTTACATTTGTTAATACTTCAACAATATCTGCAAGTTTTTCTTGTGAAAACTTCAAAAAGAGATCATGTACTATTTTTCTCCATTTTCCGTTAAGTTCATTTTTACTACTCTGCGATCTTCACTCTCTCTTACTCGTTGTATTAAATCGAGTTTCTCCAGTTTATCACACATAGAGGTAGAGGTAACTGCACCTGGTGTTACAGAGAAAAAACCAGCAATTTCCGTAGCTTTCATTCCACCATTAATTTTTAACTGAAGAAGTAAGATAAGTTGGTTTTGAGAAAGTGGCTCATCTTTAGAAAAGAGGTTTACAAAGTTTTGGACTTTTGTTGTATTTCAAGCATTTCTTTAATGATCATTTCTACTTTTTGCATTTTCCTATCATTTGACATTTAATTACAGCCTATTACTATGTTTACAAATTGAAATATATTGTAAGTATATAATTTATCTTAGGCTTTGCCAATAAGTGAAATTAGATGAGTTTTTCTCCATAAAATCGACCTTATCATTTATGTTTATAATGATTGAATTTTTCGATATAATACTGTAGTAGCTAGTAAGGCATTTAAATTTGGAAATACAAATTGTCTGGAGCTACTACTTCATTTTAGATGAAGATAACTTAAATTTAATATTCATAACTAAAAATAATATTATCCAAATACATTTTTCACATATATTGATCATTAATGAAAATGAGAGAGGAGCATTGATAAATGACTATTTCTAAAAAGACCCTACGTACCTGCAAAAATGGACATCAATATTATAAAAGTAGCGATTGTCCAACCTGTCCTATTTGTGAGAAAGAACGCGGAACGATCAATGGATTTCTTACAAGTTTATCTGCACCGGCAAGAAGGGCTTTGGAAACTAATGGGATAACTACTTTACAAAAGCTTTCAACATATAGTGAAAAAGATATTTTACAATTTCATGGTATGGGACCCGCATCTATACCTAAACTTAGAGCTGCCTTAAAAGAAAAAGGGCTTTCTTTTAGAAATTGATTAAAACGACCTAGGAATTAAGTAGATCTAACAAGAACGCTTCTGTGACGTTTAACAAATGATTCATTTTTATTGCACTGTTTTAAACAACAAAGTGCTTTTTTATACAAAAGTGTAGTATCCTTCTGAGTGCATCTTTAGCACCTTTCATAGCTTTTCGATGATGTTCCATATATAGATGTCTTCGAATGATAATGGTAATTTTGGAAACACTATGATCTAACAGACAGATATAAGAATGTTAAATAGGAAAAAAATAGATGGAGGACATCAAATATGGACAGTAATAATTGTGATTTTTCCCCAATGAAACGCCAAATAGAAACAGACATGAAACACCTGATCCATCAACTCCAATCTAATTTAGATTTACTTGGAAACGAAAACTATTGTCTTTTGGGTAACCTGGAGAGCATAAAAGATCAACTTATCGCAATTGAATCAATGGCAGCTTCATTTTATTTAAATTGTTATTTATCTTCGTTTACTGACACTTATGAGGATTTAACCACAACTGTTCAGCATCTTTCCAAGGATAAGCATGGAGCATTGATTATAGTAGAACGTCTTGACCCACTTGACAATATTATTCAAAAAGGTATTCCAATACGGGCAATGGTATCACCAAAGCTATTAGAGTCAATCTTTTATCCAGGGAACCCCCTCCATGATGGTGCAGTATTGATCAGAGGAAATGTAGTTGATTCTGCTGCAAATGTACTTCCATTAACTTCAAAATTAATACATGAAGGAAAATATGGAACACGTCACCGAGCAGCAATAGGACTCTCTGAGCAAAGTGATGCACTTGTACTCGTTGTTTCCGAAGAAACCGGTAAAATTTCATTTTCCTTAGATGGAAAACTATATCCGATTAATACAACACAACCTATAATTTTATAATGTTTTTCGGTAAATTTCTAAGCTTTATCATTGGAATATTACATTTCTATGTCAGTTAAGCATCGATGCCGTGAAAAGTTTACGAATGTATTCATACATTTTTGTATGATACATTTATGAATTTTGTAAAGTTTGGACATATCCCTGAAGGTCATCGATTGGAATATTTTAGGTTATGTCCAACGGCTCCTAATTACTTGAAGTGTTATATTAAGTTACTATAAAATAATTATGTAAACTCAAATCTAGTTATTTATTCTTAAAGGAAGATAGAAGGGACTGGAAATAAAAGAGTTGTCGGTCCCTATTTTGAAGTGTTGAAAAGGAGAAGTCATTTCTATATGAGTTAGCATCTCTTAAATCAAATAAAAGTATATCGACTTTTATGCTAAAAACCTCCATATGTGATTAACTATGATACATATTATTAAAAACAATCAATTTTCATCAATTAATGCTTGATTCATCCTTGTTAGTAATTCTTTAAATGTCTCACATTCAAGAATGCTCCACGTATCAAGCATGTTTGTATACTTGTCTAAACGCTTTTCAATGTCTTCTCGTAAAGCTTGTCTTCCTTCATCAGTAATCTGGAATAAACTGACACGTTTATCATTTGGGTCTGAAAACCTTTGAATAAACCCTAATGATTCCAAAGTAGTTGTTTGACGACTTACAGTTGAAATATCTAAATGAAACGTTTTAGCAATACTTTTACTATTAGCTGGACCATCCTCATCAAGTTTTCTCAATAGTAAGTAAAGAGCACGATCGATATTTCCTATTTTTTTATTTTGTTCCAAATAAACGGCTCTGCGAATGAGTGTAGTTAATTCATATTCGATCTGTTTAATTTCATTTATTTTTAAATGATTGGACATTTATGATTTTCTTCCTTTGTTATTTAGTCTGTTTTCGTATCGTTTGTTGCTTTTGTAAGGACCCAACTGTCGGCTTTTACACAAAATAAAAGATTAAACGATTCTTATGGATTGTGTAGCGGTCTTCAGACAGTAGTTATTCACTATAACATTCCTTAAATTGCAATAATATTTGCGAAAAGAGCCATTATTTATAATTTGTTTATATCAGTAAATTTAAAGTATTTCAATTCATATTGACAAAACATAGTATAGTTGTATAATACAACTATATTTTTGCTTAGAAAATAGATATTATTAACTTCAAAAGAAGGAGGCTGAAGTTGCTTAATAATATGTTTAGCAACAAAATGATGAAATTAATAAAAATTGTGATGCAAATTGTACTATTATTTGCATTTTCCTATATTGGAAGTGTAGTACAAGATCTTTTTCATTTAAGTATACCAGGAAGTATTATTGGTCTAATTTTATTATTAATTTGTTTATTCTTTAGAATTATTCCTGTTTCCTTTATAAGTCGTGGTGCAGGAACACTTTTAGCCATTTTACCTTTACTATTTATTCCAGCTATGATTGGAATTATGAACTATCCATCTTTATTGTCATTGGATGGATTATTTTTATTAGTCGTCATTGTCTTAAGTTCAATCATAACGCTAATTATGTCTGGAGTAATTGGTCAGTATTTTGAAAAACATAGCAGAAAAAGAAAGGAAAAGAATAAATGCAACACGCACTATACACAATCATTATAATTCTTTTTACCGTGTTGGTCTATTTTGTGATGAACAAGCTTTATCGACGGTTTTCATACCCAATTTTTATTCCGGTTCTAACATCAACAATTATAATTATAGTGATTCTAGAATTGGCTCATATTCCTTATACGAAGTACATGACTGGTGGAAAATGGATAAATTCCCTGTTGGGTCCAGCAATAGTCGCCTTAGCATTTCCGTTATATAACCAAAGACATATATTAAAAAAATATTGGTTTCCTATTATTACAGGGGTCATCGTAGGATTATTATCAGGTATGTTCACAGGACCATTATTAGGAGAATTAATAGGTATTGACCAAACCTTGATACTTTCGATTATTCCTAAATCACTTACAACTCCTGTAGCGGTACAAGTTGCCTCTGGTATTGGTGGATCGTCAGCAATGGCAGTAGTGAGCGTAATGATTGCAGGTTTTACAGGTGTTCTATTGGGACCAGTCATATTTAAATGGACGAAAATTCATAGTTCAATTGGCAAAGGCATAGGTTTAGGATGTACTTCTCACGCTCTTGGAACTGCAAAGTCAAATGAATACGGTGAAGTATCATTCTCGATGAGTTCTGTTTCTATGACTTTATGTGCAGTATTAGGATCGATTATCGGTCCCATTGTTGCGTTAGTATTTAGTTAATACCAATGTACGTTAAAATTAAAAGTATAATAATGATGTTCATTTCTAGGTCACAGATATATTCTTGTGGCCTTTTCACTATTAAATTAGTATTTTTATTTTATCCAGATTTTAAAATTTTAAATACATTGATATATTAATTAAAGGCTCAATTCGTTAAGTTTGTAGGATTTTATATAAAGCGTGAAGCCTGAATAAATAGGGATTCATGTTCTATTTCTATCTGATTGTATTATCAACAGAAAAATAGTGGAATTTGGGTTCAGAAATGAACCGATGAAGAGTCATATGAATGATTGAAATAAAAATAAAAAATAAATATCTTTAATTTATTTGGAAATTGGGGAGCGAAAATTTATGAATCAAGCTGCACAAAACTATTGGAATGATTTCTGGAAATTAAAAGGAGAAGAAATACCGAAACATGTAAGTGCATGGCAATTTGGAGATAATCCAAACTATTTAGCACAATTAGTAATTGAAGGAATTAAAACAGCTACTTGTTCTGGTTTGATTTTTTATGAATTAGAAAATGAGCGCATACCATGCGTGGATGATTATAGTATCATTTTAAATAGTCATGATGAACCTTTAGCTATTATTAAAACAGTTGATGTTCAAATTATGCCAATGAATGAAGTTCCAGAGGAGTTTGCTATAGCAGAAGGAGAAGGAGATCGAACCTATCAATATTGGAAGGATACACATGAAAAATTCTTTACTGAAGCATTAAAGGAAATTGGCCAGGAATTTTCTGAGGATTTAAAATTGGTATGTGAACGTTTTACATTAATTGATGTAAAAAAATGAGGGTAATTTTTGAAATCGAATTATAGTAATATATCTAATGATGGATACATTATTACATAACCCAATTAAAAAGTTTAACATTTGAAAAGTAAATACTTCTATTTCGTATTAGCTATAGGGTTGTAATGTAATAAAAAAATATTTCGTTAGAAACGTTAAAAAATTCATTGCAAACTCATTTTTCACATGGTAGGATTAGTACAAATATATTTCCTTTAATCTGGTCCAGAGAGGCTAAAAAGGGTGGAAATGTAAATATTATGATTGTATAGTATTTTAAATGCCCTTTTGTCCTATTGGACGGAAGGGCATTTATTTTGGATAAAAAATTACAACTCTTTTAACTAGAGTCCTGTGAGGCTTGAAAGGAGAAAAGAAAAATGAATTATCGTAATAAAACAGTAGTAGCGTCCGTCGCTGGATTAACACTTGAAGGTATGGATATTATGTTTATATCCTTTGCCATGTCTTTAATCGTTGCAGATTTTCATATCAGTTTAGCAACAGGTGGTTTTATCTCAACTATAACAAATATCGGCATGTTAGTTGGAGGTATGCTCTTCGGAATTTTAGCAGATAAGTTTGGAAGAGTGCGGATATTTACGTATACAATTTTTCTATTTGCTATTGGGACGGCATTAACCGGATTTGCGACAAATATTGAGCAAGTGTATGTATTTAGATTTATTGCCGGTATCGGCGCTGGTGGCGAGTACGGGATCGGTATGGCATTAGTTGCAGAAGCGTGGCCAAAGAATAAACAAGGACGAGCTTCTTCATATGTTAGTATCGGGGCACAATTTGGTGTTATTCTTGCAGCCATATTAAGTGCAGTTCTTCTTCCGATGTTTGGCTGGAGAGGTTTGTTTTTTGTTGGTGTAGTACCAGTTATTTTCGCATTTATGGTTAGAAGAAATTTAAAGGAATCACCGGAATGGTTAGCAGCACAAAAGAAAAATGAAATGAAAAAGGAAAAAGGGAAGTTAATGCAATTATTTCATAACCCACGTACTGCTTTTACAACCATTGCATTGGCAATAATGGCCACTGTACAAATTGCGGGCTATAATGGATTAATGATATGGTTGCCTTCTATGCTGCAAAAGTCACAAGGCTTATCAGTTTCTAGTTCTGCCCTTTGGACAATTAGCACAGCTGTCGGAATGATAGCAGGAATGTTAACCTTCGGACAAATTATTGACCGTTTTGGACTGAAACTTTCATATGGTGTTTTTCTTCTTGTTTCAGCCGCTGCCGTTTTCTTTTATTCTTTTGCAACAGGAAGCGTCGCTATTTTGGTAGGTGGTGCAGTTGTAGGCTTTTTCTCAAATGGAATGTTTGCCGGCTACGGAGCATTGATCAGTCGTTATTACGATGTAACAATTAGAAGTACAGCAACAAACACGATCTTTAATTTTGGAAGAGCGGTAGGTGGGGTATCACCAATAGTCGTTGGCTACATCTTACAACATGCAAGTATGTCTGTTGCTATGACTTATCTTGCGGCACTATATTGTCTATCATTTATAGTTATGCTTTGCTTAAAAAGTAAGAAAACGACTAGCAATGAGAACGAATACGTAAAATTAGCTACTGAATCTGTTTGATACAAAAGGTTAATGGAATAAGAAATTGACAAAAAAATAAATAAGTATGATAGAGAGGGTTGCTTTAAACGCGATCCTCTCTATCATTTTCTAATGGAAAAAGTTTTTCTTCATTATATGAAAATATGCTAATATAAAAAGAAAATAAAGTGGGTACATAAATTGGGAATATTATCAGAAAGATTAATTTTAATATCATTATTTATTTTTATCATCCATTCGATTGAAACTTTAGCATATGCCGTTCGACTTTCTGGAGCAAGGGTTCGATTATTAGCCTCTGCTTTATCATTATTTAATGTAATGGTTATTGTTTCGAGAATGGCAAATATGATGCAACAACCTTTTACAGGACGTCTTGTGGATAATGCACCTAAAGAAAATGCGTTCCAATTTGTTGAATCTCAATTTAGAGTGATTATTGGGGCGTCAACTTTAGGGACAATTATGGGCATACTATTACTTCCTACCTTTATTGCATTGTTTTCAAGGGCTATTGTTCACTTATCTGAAGAAAGAGGGTCTATTCCAGCATTATTAAAGAAAGGATTTTCAAAGGAGTATTTTATGCGTGGGATTAAACATATTCATTTGCCAAGACTCTCATACATAAAAGATATTAAGAAAAAAGATATTCCTATTAAATTATTCTTCATTAATATGCTTATTACTGCCATATACACGATAGGAGTATTGTCAGCATTATATGCATCGATTATAGCTCCTGAAAGATCCGCAACAGCTACGATGGCATCAGGACTAATAAATGGGATCGCAACGATTTTACTTACCATTTTTATAGACCCCAAAATATCTATACTTGCTGATGATGTGGTTAACCAGAGAGGTAGTTATAATAGTTTGAAGGGGGTTTCACTAATGATGATGACATCGCGTTTGTTAGGAACCATACTTGCACAATTATTATTCATTCCAGGTGCAGAATACATTGCGTGGTTAACCAAGTTTATGTGATGACACCTTATTAATTATCATGAAATAACTATTTGAATAAGCACTAAAACAAAGCCAAAAAAATAAATATATGGGTTGATCCTTGACTTAGGACTCTAACTGAAGTAGAGAAAATTACTACAATTTTAGATGATATTTTGTTGAGATCAATCCCTTTTTTATGTGTAGCTAAATCTTTTCTATACGTAGTATTCGTCTAATTAATATTTGAAAATAAAGCGAGGTTATTATATTAAGTCAAAACATTTAAATAGTTTAAGAAATTGTATTATAATTAGAGTAATTCTTTGTTGTTTTTTAAATTAGCAAGGAATTACCTAGTTACTTTTTACCCACTTTAAAACTACGTAGCAAACATGCTTGTATTTAATGAGATTGGATAGTGCATGTCAATCAATTATTATTTACTGTATTTTGCTCACTTTCTGGAGAGAAAAAGATCATGTTTTATCCAATCTCTTAAAATATTATTTAGGAGATGAAAGATTATGGGGTTATTAAATAACGGAATAACCATCATGAACTTTGACGAAACGTATATTTCTCAGAAGGAACTTCAACAATTTCCCCATGAAAATATTAATATTCAACATTTACTTCATGTGAATCTCTTTTGCCAAGAAGATTCTTTGAAATTATTAAAAAGCTATCTAGAAAAAAGAAAGCAAAAAGGAATAACACTTATTGGAAATGGGAATTATCATTATGTTACCTATTTATTGTTAAGTGAAATCTGTCAACCGTTTACACTTGTTTTATTTGATAATCATCCTGATCTGGAAATAAAACAAAAAGGTGAAACTATACTTTCATGTGGATCATGGGTTTCTTTTGCTTTAGCAAATAACCCCCTTTTAAAAAATGTAGTGATAATAGGACCGACAAATATAAAATTACACCACCTGAATGTCCCACGAACAATTATCTATCCTTTTAATAAAAACCAACAATATTCATTAAAATCAATAATTTCTTCAATTCATACCGAGATTGTATATGTAAGCATCGATAAAGATGTTCTAAATACAAATGAGGTTACAACAAATTGGGACCAAGGAATGATGAGTATTCATTCATTAACTCATTATTTATCATCCATTTTACAAGCTAAACAAGTCATTGGTGTGGATATATGTGGTGAAGTGAAAATGTCACCAGAGCAAGTTCTTCTACCAAACTATCAAACTATTATTAAAAAAAATGCTATGGTTAATCGACAATTATTAACAACCTGTCTTAAATATAGTAACTGTAAAAAAATGGGGGCATAATTAGTTTTTTGAAACGCCATGCTAATCAATGGAGGTGAAAGAAATGGAAAACGAGAAGCCAATTGAATTTACAAAAAATGTTTTAAATCAAAGGAATGACCTAACTGGTCCTGACTTAGCAAAAGGTGACTTTCCTATACAACCTAAACATGTGAAAATTCAGAAGACAAAAACGGGAAAGACTCAATGAATGTTACCTAAAATTTCAAGAAGAAGGGATATTTTTTTGCAATCTCCCTTTTTCTAATCATTTAGTTTTGGAAGATTAATTTTACAATAAGGATCTTATGATAAATAAAAAATTATTAATAAATCTTCTATGATCAAAGTTCTGTCTCTTTTACCAACAGCTACTTTTTCCTCTTCAATATTTTAAAAATAGGAGTATACTTAAGAAAAAATACAGCTGGGAGACGGAGAAATTGGTGAAAAAGCAAAACAGTTACCGTTGGATTGTATTAAGTGTAGTTTTGTTTTCCTATTTTCTAATCGTAAGTCAAAGAACTGCGCCAGGTTTAATATCAGAGCAGTTAATGACGGAGTTTCATGTATCTGCAGTAGTCATTGGTTTACTAGCAAGCCTACAATTTTTGTCTTATGCTGGATTACAAATTCCAATTGGATTATTATCTGATCGATTTGGACCAAATTATTTTCTTATTATGGGTACGTTGCTTAATGGGATAGGTACCCTCATCTATAGTCTTGCTCCTAATGAGGCTTTTTTGTTTTTGGCGAGATTATTAGTAGGAATAGGGGATGCAGCGATTTGGGTCAATCTTGTCCTCATATTAAGTCAATGGTTTAAGGCGAATGAATTTGTACAATTACTTGGTTTTGCAGGAATGACTGGTAGTCTTGGCTTTCTCATGGCAACAGTTCCATTTTCAGCGTTGATCGATTTATTAGGTTGGAGAGTTCCTTTTCTTATAACAGGGTGCTTACTCTGTATTTGCGCGTTGATTCTTTATTATGTTTTGGTTAAAAAACCTAAACAAATGAAGAATCAGATAAATACTAGACGTTCTTCAGTAGATCAATCGATTCATAAAAATGAAAAAACACTAGTCATTTTACGTCGGTTGTTTTCAGATCGTCAAGCATGGGCAACGTTCTTCTGCCATTTCGGTGTAGTTGGCACATATGTTGGGTTTATTGGATCTTGGGCTGTACCTTATGGTATGAATGTATATGATATGACACGTTCGGAAGCGAGTCAATTAATTATGATTGGTTTGATCGGTGCGATTATTGGTGCCCCTTTAACTGGATGGATCTCTAATCGCCTTCATTCCATTAGACGTCCATATCTTGTCGTTCACGTGGTCACTCTTTGTAGTTGGATCTCCTTTTTTCTTTGTAATGGAAGACCGCCTTATTATTTATTAGTTCTCATATTTTTTATTATTGGATATGGCAATGGTGCGAGTGCATTAACTTTTGCCGTTGTTCGGAAATCATTTTCAATGAAAGAAGTGGGTGTAGTATCTGGTTTTGCGAATACCGGTGGTTTTCTAAGTGCAGTTTTATTGCCGAGTTTATTCGGTAAGGTTCTAGATTATTTTCACGCTCATTCCATGGATATGGGGTATCATTTTGGGTTTATTATTCCAATTGTTTTTTCTATTATTGGATTAATTGGAGGATTGCTCATAAAAGAAAGAAATTTTCATATGGAACAATCGCAGGAAATGTCAATATGAAAAATGCTTTTTATATTCTTGTATTTTAAACAGTGGATATACTATGGAAAAGAGTAAATATCATCATTCTCCATATACTAATCACATATGTTAATTTACCTGCTAAATGGAGGAGTATAGATGAATTCAGAAAATCAACGTGAAATGAGAAAAAATGAACATGTTCATTTAGTAAGCAAACAAAATTCTATAGAAGTTTTCTCTCATTTCGATGATCTTCATTTTGTTCATCATTCCTTACCGGAAGTAAATTATGAAGAAATTGATATTACGACGAGTTTTGCAAATATACAATTGGGTAGGCCAATTTATATTAATGCAATGACTGGAGGAAGTAAAAAAACTGGAGAAATCAATGCGTTGCTTGCAGAAATCGCAAAAACAACAGGTTTAGCGATGGCTGTAGGATCTCAGCATGCTGGATTGAGGAATGAGCAGTTGGCAGATACTTATAAAATTGTTCGACAAAAACATCCCAATGGTATAATTTTTGCTAATATTGGTGCAGATGTTCCTATTGATTTTGCTCGAAAAGCAATTGACATGGTTGAAGCAAATGCATTACAAGTCCATTTGAATGTTCCACAAGAACTTGTGATGTATGAAGGGGAACGCAATTTTTTAGATTGGAGCAAAAAAATTGAACAGCTTATAAAAATAATAGAGATTCCAATCATAATAAAAGAGGTTGGCTTTGGAATGAGCATGGAAACCATCTCGTTCTTACATAAACTAGGAATTCAATACATTGATATTAGTGGTCGTGGTGGAACGAATTTTATATGGGTGGAAAATCAACGAAACTCACAAATTAATTATGAATATTTAAATGGGTGGGGTCAATCCACTGTAATTTCCTTACTTGAAGCGCAGAACTGGTTAAATAAGCTGACTGTGTTTGCATCTGGCGGTGTGCGAAATCCTTTAGATATTGTAAAAAGTTGCTCATTAGGGGCAAGAGCAGTAGGCATAGCTGGTCCTATTCTCCGTAAATTATTAGCAGAGGGAGTCGAAGCAACAATAAAGCAAATAATGGATTGGTTGGAAGGGATACAAGTAATTATGACTATGCTTGGCGCGAGAAAAATCAGTGATTTACAAGAATGTCCGATTATTGTTAAAAATGAAGTGTTTGAATGGTGTCAATTAAGAGAAATAGATGTAAAAAAACTGGCTAATAGATCAAAAAAGTAAAAAGATATTATAAAGTGATGAAGGTGGATTCGTGAATTTCCTTCATCACTTAGCATGAAAGGATTGTTTGCATGAGAAAAATGATAGAAGATCATCTTAGTAGAATCGTTGAATATCAGTTTCCACCAAAAAGGATCATTTCAATATGTCCTGGAATAACTGATACCCTTTATTCTTTACAGCTTGAAAACGAGGTGGTGGGAAGAACAAAATACTGCATCTTTCCAAAAGATAAGGTTTCAAATGCCTCAGTCGTAGGTGGTACGAAACAAATTAATTTGCAAGTCATTCGCGAATTAAAACCCGATCTAATTATTGCGGAAAAGGAAGAAAATACGAAGGAAATTGTTGAAGAATTGGAACGTGAATTTCCTGTTTTTGTTGCAGAGATTCAATCGATAAAAGATGCTTATCGAATGATTAGAGATATAGGTGAAGTAACCAACCGGGAAGAATTGGCGAGAACATTAATTGAAAGGATAAAATATCAATTTCAAGAAATCCCAAGTGTGTGTGGAAAAAGGGTAGCTTATGTTATTTGGAGAAAACCATATATGGTCGTTGGTAATGATACATATATTCATTCGGTATTAGAAAAATTAGGGTTTATAAATCCATTTGCAACAAAAAGTGATAGATATCCAATTGTTACTATAAAGGATTTTCAAGACGCAGATTTAGATTTTGTCTTTTTGGCAACAGAACCCTTTCCCTACAGTGATAAATATAAACAAGAATTTATGAAGTTTATTCCTAATGTAGTTCCGATTATTGTTGAGGGAGAAATGTTTTGGTACGGACCAAGAATGCTTGAAGCATCAAAATATTTTAGTACTTTTCTTAATAAAATGGTGAACGGAGTATATAATTAAAGTTCTCATAGTGAACAACTATACGTAGCTTTAGTAAAGACGTTATCACCAATAAAGTCTTTGACGGTTCTCAAAAAGTTTAACTATACTTATTTATTAATACTTTAGCTAGCTTTTTGAAAAAATAGGAATTAAATTTTAAGAATGGTTAGAATAATTAATATTAAATAGTAAATGAAAGGTGATAAAGCTATGAGTTATAAAAATACCTTCAATGCAGTATCTGAAGATTCTAAAGTGACAACGGCTATCAAGCCACTTCCAAAGAAAGGTCGCCCTACAATAGCTTCTATAGAATATGATTTAATCAGTACGAACCCATATAAATTTACTGAACAGGACATACTATTTAAAACATATTTAATAAAAAATAATATTGAATCCAATTCTCTAGATACATTAAGAGAAGAATTTTTTAGTAAGCCCAAGGCATGTTTTAGAGCTTCTCCTTTAGTTAAAAAATATGGTTGGGGTATACATTATGATGAACAGGGGAAAGTTGCCGTTTACGCTGTTGATAGTAAATCATACAAAGACATGATGAAATCGAATAAAGTTACTATATTAAAAGGAATGCGTTCAAAAAAGCTATAAACCTATCCAATAAAATTTTAACTAACAAAAAATTAAAATTATCGATGAGCATATGAGTTTGTTTTCTAAAAGTGAATTGATAGTATATTAGTATTCAATTAATGAAAGGAAACAAGATGATATGACAAATATTCATATACCTGTATCAGTTTTAAACCTGGTACCAATACGTAAAGGGCAAACCACAAAAGACGCAATCAATTCTATGGTAGAACTTGCCCAAGCGGTAGAAAAACTGGATTATCAACGTTATTGGATTGCAGAACACCATAATTCTTCATCGCTCGTTAGCTCAGCAACTTCGATACTCATTAAGCATACATTGGAAAATACCGAAACTATTCGTGTAGGTTCAGGAGGAGTAATGCTGCCAAACCATTCACCATTAGTAGTAGCTGAACAATTTGGCACGATGGAAACAATCTATCCCAATCGTTTAGACCTTGGTCTTGGTCGAGCACCTGGTACTGATATGCTGACTGCGAGTGCCTTAAGAAGATCTAAAAGTGATTCAGTTTATACATTTCCTGACGATGTGAAAGCACTACTTACTTATTTTGGTCCTGAAGAGCAACAAAGTTATGTAAGGGCATTTCCAGGTGTAGATACAAATATTCCAATATATATATTAGGTTCTTCTACGGATTCAGCTCATTTAGCAGCGAGCATGGGGTTACCATATGTATTTGCATCCCATTTTGCTCCAAAACATATGAAAGAAGCGATTGAAATATATCGAAGGAAATTTCAGCCTTCCAAGTATTTAGAACGACCATATATGATGGTTTGTCTAAATGTGATTGCTGCTGAAACAGATGAGGAAGCAGCATCTTTATCCACCTCAATGCAGCAATTTTTCTTAAATGTCGTTAGGGGCACAAGAGATCATTTGCAGCCTCCTGTTCAAAATATGGATGAACTTTGGAATCCAATGGAGAAGGAAATGATTGAGTCCATGTCAAGTATGACATTCATGGGAGGTAAAGAAACGGTTAAAGAACAACTTACTTCTTTCCAAACTAATTACCATGTTGATGAAATAATGGCAGTATCATATATTTTTGATCCGGTAAAACAAATAAGATCATATGAAATTCTAAAAGAAATTGTTAGCGGGAATTAAAAAAAACCATCATCCTTAAATGCGGATGATGGTTTTTTTATTTTAAATTCAGAATATTAAATTTTAATATATGAATTAATAGTATATAATGACTTTTAAACATTTATAGGAAAGTGGGAATAGAATGACCAAAAATATTGTTTTGAAAATTATTGGACTAGAGGTTTTTATTGATGGTATTTTACACAGGAAATGGTGCATATTCAACGATTACTGAGCCCGCCAATCCAGTGTTACAATTTATTGGTCTAGTACCTCTTGCTCTAGGTATATTTTTCTATCTTACTTGGAAGAGGAAATGGGATACTTACTTTTTTAGCAAAAAATTAACGAAGAAAAGTTTATTTTTCTTTTTTCCTTTATTGATTGTCTTAATCCTTATTGTAATTGGAAATAAAGGATTAAATCTTTCGTCATTATCGAATGTATTTCTAATGTTCATTATGCAAGTATTGATCGTTGCCTTCATTGAGGAAACTTTTTTTCGTGGATTTATGCTAAAAATGTTGTTATATAAAGGGATGAAGAATGCTGTCATCCTCTCTAGTTTTCTATTTGGGATTACGCATTTTTAGTAGGGTTGGTTCTTTCTCTTTTAATAATAAATAATCAATCCATTCTACTAACCATATTTTTTCATGGCTTTAATAATTTTTTGAATTTTATGGGAAATGTAGAAGCATCACCTCTTTATCCAATTCTTATTATCGTTATCTTGTTCGTGTATACTATTTTCTTATGGAAAAGAATGAATAAAAGCAAAAATACTCATAAAGATTTAACGTTTTTAGTCTAATAATAATTATATGCTTGTGTATATTTCACCATCATTTAGACAATCTATAATAGAGGTGAAATGAATGAAAAGACAAAATTTAAATAATAATGAAGAGAATATAATCGAATCTCAAGTTAATAATAACAGTGGAGTAGAAGCGAATGTAGAGGAACAAGCTATGAACGGTTTATATGGAATGTTGGAAAGTGAAGAAGAAAATCTTCAAGATTTCACAGAATAAATACGAGAGGCTATTTTTAAGTTAAGTAAAAGTACTTAGCTTCAAAATAGCCTCGGATTTTTTTGAAAATAAACTTTAATTAAATATATTGATCAACAAATTTCCATAGAGTACTCCAATATAATTCAGGATTCACTTTTTCTGCCTCTCCATGTCCAGCACCACGAATGATTAGTTTATCTTTTTCAACCTTTGCCGCATGATAAACTTTATTTAACATTTTATAAGGGACAAAGCTATCATTGTCACCGTGAATGAATAAGATCGGGGTTTTGCTTTTAGCTACCTGCTTTACAGCATCTGCATCATTTAAATCATAACCTGCACGAATTTTTGTAATGGTATTAGCTGCATTAATGAATGGGAATTTAGGTAGATGAAATAAATCATCAAGTTGATAGGTAAACTCTTCAATGACTGAAGAATATCCACAATCTTCAACAATTACTTTGACGTTTTTTGGTAATTTTTCACCTGATGTCATCATAACTGTTGCTCCTCCCATTGAAACACCAAATAAAGCAATTTCTGCATTTGGGTCCTTTTCAATAATTTGATTGATCCAAAGGAGCATATCTTTCCGATCATCCCAACCCATTCCAATATATTTACCTTCACTTTCGCCATGACCCCGTAGATCAGGCGCTAAAACATTGTACCCATTTTCGTAAAAATGGCGAATATATCGAATCATCTGGGTATTATTGCCGCTGTAGCCATGGACCACAATTGCCCAATGATGAGAAGTTTGTTTATTCTCATACAATCGAGCAGATAATTTTAATTGATCAGCAGAGGATATTTTTATAGTATTAGCAGTATGGTTATGAGTGAAAGTTGCATCTTCAATTTTATTTTTTTCGATCAATTCGTTGTCTACTGTTTTTGATGCTGCCAAATGTGGATTACCATCTAAAAAATCTTTTTTCTGATTTGCATTTAAAGCAAAATTATAAAAATAATTTCCAATAAAGAAGTATACACCAACCAGAAAGATAATCACAATTGGGAGGATGATTTTAAGTTTTTTCATTTTATTATCCTTTCTATAAAACTTATCAATATAGTAATTATATCATGATGTAAAAAGAAAATTGTTTACAAAATCGTATAAGGGAGAATATTGGAAAAATCCAACGTCTTTCGATTATAATGAAAATATAATTTATAAAGAGAGTACATAATAAGGAGTCGACTAACTATGGAAATTTTAGATTTAATTAAAAATCGACGTTCGATAGGTGCAGTTGAGCAAACAGATGTACCCGATAGCGTCATTCTTGAATTATTAGAAGCAGCAACATGGGCACCAAACCACAAGAAAACAGAACCATGGAAATTTCGTGTCGTCAAAGGGGAAGGTCGCGTAAAGTTAGGAAATGAAATGGCACGAATTATGGAAGGAAAAACAAAGGGATTAGATGAAGAAGAGGCACGAAAAAAGATTGAAAAAGCTAAAAAAGGGCCTTTAAGAGCACCAGCGATTATAATCTTAGCAGCAAGTCCTTCTGGAAAAGTACCTGAAATAGAAGAAGTGGTAGCTGCGGGGTGTGCAATGCAAAATTTACTTCTTCTTGCAGAAGAGAAGGGAATATCCACAATCGTTCGAACTGGAGATATTGCATATGAGCCTGAATTAAATACTTATTTAAATTTAGAAGAAAGCGACAAAATCATCGGACTTATTTATATTGGTTATTCTAAAAAGGATTTTAATATTCAAGCAAAGAGAATTTCTGCTGAAGAAAAAACAGTTTGGTTCAAGTAATTCATAAGTCAAAGCCCCATATCCAAGAAATACTTGGTTATGGGGCTTTGACTTTATCTACAATCAATTATTCTTCATTTCTTACAAGTAATGCAACACATTCAACATGTACTGTATGGGGGAATAAATCCACTGGTTGTACTTGTTTAAGTGTGTATCCAAAAGGTTCCAGCTCTTTGATGTCTGTTGCAAAGGTATCTGGGTTACAGGATACGTAGACAATTCTTTCTGGCTTGGAACGACCAATTCTTCTCATAACCTTGCCACCAGCACCTGAACGAGGGGGATCTAACATAAGTAACTCAGGATGGCCAAAACTTTCTAAGACTTGGTCAATACCCTTTCTCGCATCTTTAGCCAAAAAGTATGTGTTGGATATCCCATTATCTTGTGCATTTCTTTTTGCTGATTCAATTGAGGTTTCAACGATTTCAATACCTGCAAGTTTATTTACTCTACTTGCAAAAGGCAGTGAAAATGTACCAACGCCACAGAAAAGATCAATCATTTTTTCGGATTCCTTCGGTTTCCCCATTTCTATAGCAAGCTCAACTAATTTCTGCGCTTGTGTTGGATTGGTTTGAAAAAATGTATCGAACCAAAGTCTGTACCGATATCCTGCCATTTCATCATAAATGAAATCACGGCCTGCAAGTACATGGGTTTGTTCTGATTGAGTTCGGTCTGCCCAATCTGTATTTTCAAGCCATAACAAGCTTTTGACCTGAGGGAATTTCTTTTCAATTCGTTCTACTAAATTTTTTGCTGCTTTGTCAAGATGCTCATTTGGACCCTCAGTTGCAAATAATGCAAGCATCATTTCGCCAGTGGCAAATGATTGACGAACCATTAAGTGGCGAAGTAGGCCTTCATGAGTATCTTTATTGTATCCAGTTAATTGATACTCTTTGGACCATTTTGCTACTTCCATTGCCGCTTCTACCATTTCTTCGCCAGCGATTAAACATGTTTCTAATGAGATAATTTTACGGAAATTTCCTTGCTCGTGAAGTCCAAGCGACCCGTCTGGAGCAAAGGTGAATTCCATCTTATTGCGATAATGCCAAGGATTCTTCATTCCAATTGTATCTTGAACAAGATCTGGATTAAAACCTTGAGCTTCGAGTACCTGTTTTACATGATTTGTTTTCTGCTGTAGCTGTCCTGAATATTGCCAATGCTGCCATACGCAGCCTCCACAACGCTCAAAATGGATACATGGTGGTGCCACTCTTTCCGGATGAGCCTCTAAAATTTCTTCAGGGATCGCCTTTCTTCTTCTTCTTTCTGGTTGATCAACTGTTACTCTTACTTTTTCTCCCGGTAGTGTTTGAGGGATTGTAAGCTTTAATTTTTTGGGATTCCCTAGTTCATTTTCACGCCAAACGACAGCTTGTCCAGATCCTTTGGCATCTAATTGACGGATTTCTGTAACCAGTGATTCTCCTGTAGTAATAGTCAATAAATGTTCCTCCTCACAAAAATAAAGTGATTAACTGTATTTGATATGCCGAAGCATTGATTAATCAATTATTATTTATTTCAATATGAACGACTTCTAACATACTTTTCTATTATAACGAAACAAACCCAGATTGTGAACGATACATCTATAGTAGATTTTAGGGGCTGAGTAACTTTATGTTTTTCAAAAATATAAATATTTAAAATAATTAAATTAATTAAAGGGAAATATTTCTTATGACGCGAATAAATTATAAAAGAATTTATAGAATGTTCAAGGTGATTTGATTTATTTGAAGCATTATTTAAATAAATGAGGGAGTAAAGGAGATGCTTGAATGACGATTACTATTTTTACTAATGGTCAGATTTATACGATGGATCAAATGTTTCCGTTGGTTCAATCTGTAGTAGTAACAAATGGAAGAATTATTGATATGGGTACAACATCTGATATGTTGCTGCAATGGGGAAGACACGATGTGAAGGTGATCGATTTACAAGAAAGAACTGTCATACCTGGATTGATTGAAAGTCATGTCCATATAGCAGGTGTAGCGATGAGCTTTTTGAATTTAGATGTTACTGGGGTTCAATCCAAAAAGGAGTTGCTAGAAAAAATAAAGGAACGAGCGAATTCACTTCAACCAGGGGAATGGCTATTGGGGAGGGGCTGGGATGAAAATTTATTTATCGATTCTTCTATTCCCTCAATTGAAGAATTAGATTTGGTAGCCCCACATTGTCCGATATACATACCTAGAATTTGTGGACATGCATTTTTAGTTAATAGTAAAGCATTAGAGATATGCCATGTTCATCCTAATACGACTGTTCCAGAAGGGGGAACCATAGTATTAGATGAGAGGACTGGAAAGCCAACGGGATTATTACTGGAATCTGCGTCTGAACTAATAAATAAATATATCCCTGAAAAATCTTATTCGGAATTAAAAAAAGCTGTTCATCAGGCAATCAAGTTTGCCATGGAAAAAGGACTTACTAGTGTCCATACAAATGATCCTGCTTTCCTTAATGGATTCTTTCAAACTTATCAAATTTATGATGAATTAATTAATGAAGAACAATTAGGATTGAGATGTAATTTATTGATTGATTATATGTATATGAAGGAGCTTCGTGAAACAGGAATGTACGCGGGCTTTGGAAATGATCATTTACAAATTGGAGCAATAAAAATATTCGCTGATGGCGCCTTAGGAAGAAGAACGGCATTATTATCGAGTCCATATCATGATGATCCTTCTACAGTTGGAGATGCAATGTTTGATCAAGAAACCTTGTATTCAATTATCCAGGAAGCAAGGATGCTTGCAATGCCTATTGCTGTTCATACGATAGGTGATCAAGCACTTGAAAATGTACTAGATATACTAGACCAATTCCCAGCAGTTGCCTATCGCGATCGTATCATTCATGCTCAAGTTCTACGTAAAGAATTAATTCCACGTTTGAAAAAACCTAGTAGAATTGTTGATATTCAACCGAGATTTGTTGTGGGAGATTTCCCATGGGTTCAGGATAGATTGGGTGAATCCAGAATGCAACTTTCTTATGCATGGAAAACATTATTATCATCAGGTGTCATCTGTGCAGGTGGATCAGACGCACCAGTAGAACCAATTGATCCTCTATTAGGTATTCATGCAGCTGTCACACGGAGGGCACCTGGTGAAACACATAGTGGTTGGAATCCAACAGAAAAACTATCTATTGATGAAGCTATTAAATTATTTACTATTGGTGGTTCATACGCAACGAATGAAGAAAATAGTAAAGGTACGATTACTCGTGGGAAGTTTGCAGATATGACAGTTTTATCAAAGAACATATTTGAATTTAAGAATCCAGATGAAATTTTATCAACAGAGGTTGTGCAAACGGTAATTGGTGGAAAGGTAACATATGAAAAGGCTGGGGCTACTTATTAGTAGCCTCTTTATATAAATTATTTAAACAGTAATTTCAACTTAAAAATGGAGGAGTGGAAATGGAAACAATACTAGAAAGCGTGTCGACCTTTTTATGGGGACTGCCACTTATTTTTACGATATTATTTGCAGGATTTTATTTTACTTTAAGGAGTAAATTATTTCAATTTCGTTATTTTCCTCATATTATGAAACAAACTTTTGGACTTATTCTTAGGAAAAAAGATAAAAACAATGCAAAAGGCATCCTCTCTCCTTTTGAAGCAGTCAGTACAGCAATTGGGGGATCAGTAGGTGTAGGAAATATTGGAGGTGTAGCGACCGCAATCGCGGTCGGTGGACCAGGTGCGGTGTTTTGGATGTGGTGCAGTGCATTAATTGGGATGCTAATTAAAACAGTTGAAGTAACCCTATCCGTTTATTATCGAAATACAGATGAAAATGGTGACCCATATGGAGGACCGACCTACTATATGGAAAAAGGGCTAGGAGAAGAAAGAAATTTTAAATATTGGATGATTCCCGCGTTTCTATTTGGATTAGGCATTTTTTCAACCTTCTTTATTACTCTACAAAACTATACAATCTCCGAAGCCGTTAGTTCCACTTTTAAAATCGGCATGATTCCGGTATCGATTATTTATCTCCTTCTTGTTTATTACATGGTATATGGCGGAATCAGACATATTGGTAAAATTGCAACGAAATTAGTTCCATTTATGTGTCTTTTTTATCTTTTAGCTGGTTTATATATTATTTTTAGTAGGTTTACAGAAATAGGTAGTGCTTTGGGATTAATCTTTTCAAGTGCTTTTAATGGTACAGCAGCAGTTGGTGGATTTGCTGGTGCAGCTGTTGTTCAAGTTATCCGATTAGGAATCGCTCGCTCTGTATATAGTAATGAAGCGGGGTGGGGTACATCCCCAATGGTGCATGCAACCGCTAAAACTGATCATCCAATTAAACAAGGACTTTGGGGATCATTTGAAGTTTTTGTTGATACGTTAATTGTTTGTACGATAACTGCTTTGGTTATTATAATTACCGGTAAATGGTCTTCTGGCTTATCTGGTGCCGAATTGACCTTATCAGCCTTCGAGGATGGGGTAGGTGGATTCGGTAGAATTATTGTTACTATTTCTATTTTTCTCTTTGGTCTAACCACTACTTCTGGGTGGTATGTATATTATGAAGTGTTGTTACGTCATCTATTTAAAAATCCGAAACATTTAAAATGGAAGAATCGTTTCTTAAAATTATATAATATCATCTATCCGATTCCAGGTACTGCTATGGTTATTTATGCAGTTAGCTATGGAATTCCTGGTCAATCAGTGTGGTATTTTGCAGATATTACTTCAGCGATACCAACTTTTATCAATGTGATTATTATTCTACTTTTAAGCAAAAAATTCTTTGAACTACTAAAAGACTATAAGGCAAGATATTTAGGGGTTGGCTCAGTTAACCCAAACTTTGCCCTTTTTTATGAAGACCAAGAGAAACAGCCACCCGTAATCGAGAAGAAAGTTGTTTCGAAATAAATATATCATTAATTTTTATTGTATCTCCATAAAATGAATTTTGGGTGATTCTTTAAGGATAGGCTTTATTTTTTGATTGAAAAATGATAGTGGGATGACACATGTCATTGATCAAACAGTTAATAAAGTTCCGAATATATTATTTGTGGACAATAAGCTAAGTGTTCTTGGGGGTTTTGGATATCCATGGGATATTGATGAATTTACAAAGCTTAATACAATTTCATATAAGAAGAAAATCGAAAAGGGTCGCTTTATTGGGGCAAGGTTCTTGTCCCTTTTTTAAGGTCAAAATTAAAGAAGGGTTTCAATGAACTGTAGCGAATAACTGTATTAGTATTATTCTGCTATGGAGGGATAGTTTATGTCGAAAAATTATATGATATTACCAGATGCAAGTCCTTTATTTTTTGAAGGAAATCGTATCGGAATTCTTGTTTCTCATGGATTTACAGGGACTACGCAAAGCATGAAACCGCTTGGTGAGGCATATGCAGAAAAAGGATATACTGTTTGCGTCCCTAGATTGTTAGGTCATGGTACTCATTATTTAGATATGGAAGCTTCTACCTATAGGGATTGGGTCAAATCTATTGAGGAGGGCTACCATTGGTTAAAGGAACGTTGTGATATTATTTTTGTAACAGGACTATCCATGGGTGGAACTTTAACCCTTTATATGGCTGAGACATACCCTGATATTAAAGGGATTATTCCTATTAATGCAGCTATTGATATACCAATGATGGCTGATGTTGCTGCACAATCTGAGGTCCGTTTTTTGGATGCGATTGGCTCAGATATTAAAAAGCCAAATGTGAAAGAATTAGCCTATGAAAAAACGCCGACTAAATCAATTCAACAAATTGTACAATTAATGAAAGTGGTCAAGGAAGATTTAAGTAAGGTTACTTGTCCCACTTTAATTTTTGTATCAAAGGAGGATCATGTTGTACCTCCTGATAACTCCCAATTGATATTTGAGCATATTTCTTCTAAGGAAAAGGAATTAATAGAGTTAAAGAATAGTTATCATGTTGCTACACTAGATAATGACCAGCAGATCATTATTGAAAACACACTACAATTTATAAATAGAATTATCGAGAAATAATATATAATGAACATTGATAATAAAATATATCAATGTTCTTTTAATGATAAGTTACAAGAAGGTGGTTTATTGAAAACAACAAGAGAAATATTTATTGCAACTCTAGTTGGTGGGGCGATCGGTGATGCATTGGGCTATGAAGTCGAATTTAAAAAACTTGAAGAAATCAAATCGATTTTCGGTGAAAGTGGAATAACAGAATTGGAAAAGAACAGTCAAAAAGGTAAAGCACTTATTTCCGATGATACACAAATGACACTTTTTACTGCAGATGGTCTCATTTGGGCATATAATCGAATGAGAATGAGAGGAATAGGTTCCTATGCTGGGAGTGGAACCTATCAATCCTATTTACGTTGGTATTACACACAAACAGGAACATTACCTACTGAGACAGATCAAGTTTGGCTAAAAAAGCAATTACATGAAGAGAATAGTAGTCTTCTTGATTATAGGGAGTTGTTTTCCAATCGGGCACCAGGAAATACTTGTCTATCTGCACTCGGTAGTGGAAGAATGGGATCCATCGAACAACCGATTAATCAAAGTAAAGGTTGTGGTGGTGTTATGAGAGTGGCTCCTGTAGGCTTATTTTTACATAAAGAACCTGAATATGCGTTTAAAATAGGTTCTGATATTGCTGCAATTACTCATGGGCATCCGACTGGCTACCTGTCAGCTGGTGCATTTGCAACAATAATCGCAGAACTTGTTAATGGTAAGACGATTTTAGATAGTACCATGACAGCTTTATCCATTTTAAAAAAGCATACTAATCATGAAGAATGTTTAGCTGCTCTGGATCTTGCACTGGAGCTGTCAGCAAAAGAACTTGAACCTGAAAAAGCAATATCTATTATTGGTGAAGGATGGATAGCAGAGGAAGCATTAGCCATTTCACTATACTGTAGTCTTATAGAAGCAGATTTCAAAAAATCATTAGCTTTCTCTGTTAACCATGATGGTGATAGTGATTCCACAGGTTCAATTTGTGGAAATATTTTGGGAGCTCATTATGGCTTTAATGTCATTCCTAAAGAATGGATGGACGTATTAGAATTGAAGGAGCTCATTGTAGAAGTAAGCAATAATTTATATCATATGACATTTAATTAAATAATATAAATTAGTTTAAATTTTTGGAAGGAGTAACCATAATGCAGTCGATTATATGTGAAATTAGAGAAAAACTGAAACACGTTTTTCCATCATTTTTGAATCCACCTGCGACTGAGTTAGAAATTCAAAGTGTGGAAAAGCAAATGAATCTTATTTTCCCAGAACAATTACGTGCACTTTATCTTTTACATAACGGGGAAAATGAAAACGGACCCGGTTTGTTTTTCGGTTTACCATTTCTTACTTTAGAAGATATGTTACAAGAGTGGAAAATCTGGGCAGATCTAGAGGAGGAATATGCATTAGAAGGAGATTCTTATTCAATTCCCACTAATTATATTAAAGAAAGATATATTAATAGAAATTGGATACCCATTAGTAAAGATTACGGGGGCAACCATATCGGAATAGATATTGATCCAGATGTAAAAGGAACCTGTGGACAAGTTATTAATTTTGGTCGTGATGAGGAAATAAAATATGTGATTGCTGAACAACTTAGTGATTTACTAGAATTTATAAACCACACTTTAAAGAATAGGAAATATACCATTCATCATGAAGAAGATTACACATATTGGAGTTATGGAGCCAATCAAAATATCCATTTTTTAGATGTTATCCGATCATTGGAACTTCCTGTATTAAAACCTATAAAATCAGGTAACTCAGATATAGTTATAAAAAATTGGCTTGAACAATTAGATAATCAATGGTTAGAAATAATTAAAGCAAGAGTGAATAATCCAATCGATTTCGTAAAGATAAAAAAACTTTATTTGATGAGCGAAAATCTTACAAATATTGATCCTTTAACAAAGTGTACGGAGGTGAGGGAGTTAATTTTAAGCGGAAATCATATAACTACTCTAGAACCTTTAAAAAATATGTTGTCGCTGAAAAAGCTATATCTTGCCCACACACCTATCTCTGATTTACACGTTCTATCAAATTTAGAACATCTGCAATTTTTGAATATTAATCGATCAAAAGTAAAAGATTGTACACAATTAGCTAAGCTTCCATCACTTAAGGAATTGGATATGCATGAAACAGAAATTGAAGACTATACTGCTTTATCCCAATGTAAATCACTAGAAACTCTTTCCATCTCTATCTATAATGTAAAACAACTTGAGGCAGTTTCAACAATACATACTCTAAAACACTTGAAAATCTTTGAAATGAACGATTTTTCCGAAGACGATTTGAATTTATTAAGTAAATTAACTCAATTACAATCTTTAGAACTTATCAATAGTCATTTAACCGGTTTAGATGGTTTGAAATCCTCTCAAACATTAAGAGAAATTAAGCTAAAAGATACTACAATAGAAGATGGAACATTCCTAGGAAAAATAACTAGTTTGAAAGCATTAGAATTAAATCATTCATCCATTCAAAATTTATCAGTGGTTGCAATGTCTGAATCACTAGAAAGAATTACAGGATCCTTTAGTCAATTTAATATATTAAAAGATCTTTTTCATAGAAAAATTGATTTTTCGACGATTATTGGTGAAATGACAGATGAGGAAAGTGACATATGGCATCAATTCTTAGGTTGATAAGGAAGGGATTATAATGAAGCAAATACCTGAACCAGCTGAATTAAAACATCTATTGAAAATACAGGCTGCCCTAGACATTATTTTTTGTGAAGAAGATTGGCTACGTTATCACATGTTTGATAATCAATGGGATAAGAATATTTCTCTTGCCACAATTGATAATGGTGCAGGGGATGTTTTATTTATTATTTTTACTGAAGCGGGAATAATAATGAAAGGATTCGATCATGAATCTTTTCTAAGCCCGCATGCTAGGGAAGAATTTGAAGTATACCCTGGAATATATGATCAAACACCACATTCTCTATTGAAATATCTTGAAGATGAGCCACTAGAAAAAGAAGAAGTTACATTTTGTATTTGGCGAGAAACAGGGGCATCATCTTGGGAAATGGGAGATGTACATATTCCTAACGGAGAGGATGACGGATCAGAATTTTTATTAGGTGCCATTTATACGACGGCAGATGAATATATTGAATGGGCTGAATGTTATTATGAACAAACGATTCAAAAAGAAATAGTAAAGCAAATTTATTCAGGATTGCCTATTAATGAAGAAATGATTAATTGTTTAAATCCTGAAAGAGATGCTCAAAATGCCTTGAAGGAAATTTCTCAATTATTCGATTAGGAAGCAATTCTAAAAGTATTATTTATCTTTATTAAAGGCTCTTTTCTCAAACATTGTTGCTATTTAAGTATAGTTATAACTAATAAATATCAACTGAGGACCGCTACACGTTTCATTTTACTGAGAAAAGAGCTGCATTTCCCATAATAACCGCTAGAATCCTTTATTGGGAGTAAAAGCCGGTAGTTGGGCTTTTACAAAAGCAACAAACTATACGAAAACAGCCTTATGAAAAGCGGGTACCATAATTAATTATGGTACCCTTTTTTTTGAAATCACAGGCTACTCACCTTGTTGATTTCTTAATGATTGTTCAGCGTAAGCAATTAAACGTTTTGTCATTTCGCCTCCAACTGAACCATTAGCACGTGCGGTCGTATCAGCACCAAGTTGAACTCCAAACTCATTGGCAATTTCTTCTTTCATTTGATCCAGAACTTTGTCCGCACCAGGAACCAAAAGTTTGTTTCTTGCCATGATACATCACTCCCGACGAGATATTGAGCAAGTATAATTGCTCGTATATAATTTATCCTATTCTATAATCCTAATTCTTATTTTGCATAAAAATTCTGTGTATAGTAAGGTTGTGATTCATTATTGAAAGCAACGCCGACGCCCATATATTCATAATCCTTCTGAAGAATGTTTTTACGATGGCCCATTGAATTCATTAATCCTTCATGTGCGAAAATACTACTCATTTGCCCATATGCAATATTTTCCCCAGCTAAAATGAAGGAAATATGATCTTGAGACATCCGGTCAAATGGTGATTGGCCTTTAAGATTTGTGTGATCAAAATAATTATTTTTAGCCATGTCTCTACTATGGTCAAGAGCAGTGCCTTTGACATGCTGATCCCAAGTCAGAATTGGTAATTGGTGGTTGACTCTCGCAGAGTTGGTTAAATCAAATAATTGATATTCAAAGCCTTTTTCTAATGATTGGTTCGCTATTGTATAATAGTCTTTCTTTTTATCTTCCAAGTCTTTACTAATCAATTGTAAAGCTGTAACTGTATTATTTTCATATTTATCGTAAAAAATAGTTATATACACATCATTAATTAAAAAAACGTCATAATCACTCTGCTTTTGAAATTTATAAATGATCCATCCTTTTTGAATGCTGGTTAGTGGTTTTCCAAGCCTGTTTCGAACGATTTCTTTTGATGTTCCTATTTTAATCCCATTGGTTGAGGAAATTAAATTTTGATTTGTATATAATCCATTAACCCTATTCTGTTGATCATACATTACCATAAAAAATTGATGATAATCTTTATGATAAGCATACCAATCTTCACCATATTCATTTTGCGAAGCCCGCTTTGCTGAACCAAGCTTTCCTTCAATATCTTTTTTTGCATCACCTAATTCAATATTATTAATTGAAAACATTTGGTTAGATGGTGTTGTTAGTTTTACCTTATCCAACTCTTTTTGCTCTATTTTTTGCTTTTCCTTAATATCAAAACCGATATCACTGATTATTTGCTTGACCTTATCGGATACAGGTTTAATTCTTTCTTCTAAATTAATATTTTCTTTCATATTTTTTAAATTGGTTTCTATAGACTCCACCGTTTTATGAAAATCAGAGGTTGCCAACTCTTTTTTTAATGATGGCCAGGAAAATATCAACAAAAAGATGATTCCTAAATACAAAAGTAATCGGAACAAATTTATTCACTCCATTTCTACTAGAATTATAACCAAATTAATTCAAATGTATAAGCAATAAGGTACGCATTACTGAGCGCTAAGTTTTTCCAGATTATTTATAATATAAATGATTTAATTTTTCGTCCATAAACATTAACTGAATATAAAACTATATAATAAAAAAAGTGGTAAATATTAATCAAACGTAACAAGTAAAGTGATTAACCCTATCAATTAAAAGTATTTTAAGAAGAACTCTTCTGAATGAATACTTTGTAGTTAAATAAAAGGGAAAAAATACTAAACTACTAATAAGGTGCCTTACATAGGCGCTTTTATTTTTTTGCTTGTAAAAGCCTGACTACTGCTTTTACACCCAACAAAGGATTGATGGTTTTTTTTTAGTTGAAATAAAGAAAATAGCATTCCTCAGCGGATATTTACTCATCAAAAATTTGTTTAAATAGCAGTAATGTTTGAGAAATTGTTTTATAAAGAATAGGTAGTCCAAGTAAAATGAACCTGGGCGACTAGACATAAAGTGTAACAGTAAATAAATTTATTTAGTCATTATGTAACATTTAATATACAACCCCTTTTCATATACTCATAGTGATAGTCAAAATGGAGGAAAAGGAGGAGAGGTGAAAAGTATCACGTTTTTTTATGAGTACCATAGTCATAAAACTCCTTGCTATCAATAAAAATTTACGAAAAAGGAGATGGACGATGAGTAAACGAAGATTTCATACGATTTTTGGGATCACTACATTGATTCCTTTTTTTCTTTTACTTTTTCCTCTATTTGAGATTGGGAATCGTGCAACACCAATAATTTTTGGTCTACCTTTTTCTTTCTTTTGGGTCATTTTATGGATAGTTATTACATTTCTTGCCTTAATTGTTCTATTTATTCTAGATCCAGAAAAGCATGAAGAGGGGGATGAATAATGCCCGGATGGCAGATCGCACTTATTATGATGGTTGGTTATTTAGTAATTGCACTTATTGTAGGAGTTATGGCTGGTAGAGGTAGAGACGGTAGCTCTCTCGATGAATTTGCTGTTGCAGGCGGTAAACTTAGTTTGTTTGTTATGTGGTTCTTAATGGGCGGTGCAGTATTTAGTGCATTTTCTTTTTTAGGAGCGCCGGGATGGGCATATTCAAAAGGAGCTCCATCTTTATATATTATTGCTTATACCGCATTTGCCATTTTGCCTTGGTATATTATTGGCCCAAAAGTCGGGAAAATCGGAAAAAAGAATCGATATTATACCATTTCAGCTTTTTTAAAAGGAAGGTACAACAGTCCATTACTTGCTATTCTTATAGGCGTGATTGCCTTATTTGCTTCTGTTCAATATTTAGCAACTCAAATGTCGGGGATGGCTTTGATATTTGATGTAATGACTGAGGGACGAATTCCATTCTGGCTAGGTGCGCTAATATCTTATGGAATTGTTGTCATTTATGTCGCAACAGGAGGATTAAGAGCAGCTGCATGGTCTGATGTATTTCAAGGTTTATTAATGATTATTGTTTCATGGGTTGTTGGTCTTTCAATTGTCCATCAATTACATGGCGGAACTACTGAAATGTTCGCTAAAATTGCTAAAGAATCGCCAGCTTTTTTACAAATAGGAAAAGACGGTTCAAATATGGGGACTGTCGCTTATTCAACGACCATCTTAGTTTCTGTCATCGGCTTTCTTATGTGGCCCCATTTATTTACGAAATCATATGCTTCCAATTCTCGAACTATTAAGAAGACGGTACTTGCCTATCCTATTTTTGCCCTCTTTCTCGTTCCATTATTATTAGTCGGATTTGCCGCTGAAGGTGTTGTTGATTCAGAGAAAATAGCGAACCCAGATCAAATTTTACCATATTTAATTACAACCATTATGAATTTACCTGGCTGGGTTTACGGACTCGTTGGTGCTGGTGCACTTGCTGCTGCAATGTCAACTGCTGATGCTATCACTCATAGTGCATCCTTAGAGGTTACTGATGGTGTGATAAAAAATATATGGAAACATATTTCCGATAAAAATACCTTGCTTATTATGAGATTAGGCGTTTTTGTCATCGGTGCTTTATCCTATTATATTACTGTATTTGGCGGGCAAGGTTTAGTTGCATTACTACTTGGTGCATATGGTTCGATTGTTCAATTTGCACCAGCTGTATATAGTGCTTTGTATTGGAGGAGAGCGACTGCTTCAGGAGTTATTTCAGGTCTAATTGTTGGAACAATAGTAAATTACTATTTTCAACTAGTAGCAACAACCACTCCATTTGAGATACATGCAGGAATATTAGGGTTGATTGCAAATATTGTGGTTATGGTGATTGTATGTTATGCAACAAAACCACAACTAGAAGCAGCTAAAAATTATGTGGATGCTGCATAAAAATAAACCAATAAATATTTATTACGAATTTATTCAATACAAATTGGAAATGGAGGGAGAAGTATATGAAGGCGGATATTATTTTTTTCAATGGAGAGGTTATTACAGTTGATGCCGAAAATAGAATTGTGGAATGTGTAGCAGTGAAAAAGAATCGAATCATCGCTGTTGGAACTAAAGCTGATATTCGCCCTTATGTCACAAAGGATACAAAATGTATTGATTTAAATGGAAAATCACTTCTTCCTGGATTTATAGATGCTCATTTGCATTTGACCATATATGGGACAAATCTTTTAGGTGTTAGCTGCATTGAACCTCATATTCACTCATTGAAAGATATATTTCAGGATTTGAGAATAAAAGCGGAAGAAACACCGAAAGGAAATTGGGTACGTGCATGGGGGTTTAGTGAATCTTTAGTAAAAGAAAATAGATGTCCAACAAAGGAAGAGCTTGATGAAATCTCAACTGATCATCCGATTGTTGTGATTCGAACGTGTAACCACACCTCCATTGTGAATAGTTTGGCTTTAGAAAAAGCTGGAATAACGCAAGGTACGAAAGATCCTGAAGGTGGTATCATTGAAAGAAACATGGATGGTTCCCTCACTGGAAAATTGATAGAAAATGCACATATGAATTTATTTGAATATGCGAGTTATTCTAAGGAAGAATTGAGAAAAGGGATGAAGCTTGCGTCTGACGAATTTATAAAAAAAGGAATTACTAGTATTCATGATGCTGGAGCATATGGAGAAGGTTCGGAAACGATTCGTATTATGCAGCAAGCAATCAATGCGAATGAAATAAAAGTTCGTGTATATGCGATCATCGGTTCCTTAACAAACTCACATCATTTTGTAAAAAAAATGGTTGAAGCGGGTCCAATAACGGGACTTGGTAATGAACGATTCAAAATTGGACCAGCAAAGGTTTTTACAGATGGGAGTAGTACTGGACCAACAATTGCTACTCGTGAACCTTATAACCATAAGGCAGATGACTACGGGGTGATATATTACAGTCAAGAAGAGTTGAATCGAATTTTAGGTGAAGCACATCAGAATGGTTACCAAATTACTGCCCATGCTCAAGGGGATAGGGCAATAGAAATGCTTTTAAATTGTTTCGAGAAGGCTTTATCTGAACATCCACGTAAGAACCATCGTCATCGGATAGAACATGCGGGAATAGCACCACTTGATTTACAGGAAAGGATGCAGGAGTTGGACGTTGTTATTATTCCTAATCCTGTTTTTATGTATGTAAATGGGGAGAAGTATCTGGAATATTACGGAGATCGAGTAGAAGTGATGTACCCTGCTCGTGATTATATTGAAAAAGGAATCATTGCCGCTTTTGGATCTGACGCGCCCGTTACAATGGTCGATCCATTATTAGGTATTCATGCTGCGGTTAATAGAGAGTCTCATCTTGGAACAGCAGTAGGAAAAAAACAATCTATAAGTGTTTTACAAGCTATAAGAGCATACACATGGAATGGTGCCTATGCAAGCTTTGAAGAAAATATCAAGGGTAGCATAGAAGTAGGAAAACTCGCTGATTTTGTTGTTTTAAGTGAGTCCCTAATGAAGGTTCAAGCTTCGAAAATAAAGGATATTAACGTAGAACTTACTATGATTGATGGCAAAGTTTTATATGATCCTTATCAAATGAGCAATAATATAAGGAACAACAAGTCAGTTAGCATAAATGAATAAATTCTCTCAATTGCTGAAAAAATAGCCGATCTATGATGAGTTTAATAACTTTCTTAGCTTTCAATGAAAAAAATTAATAAATTTAATGAATAATATATTGGTAGAATAATCAAGATATCCCTTTCAATTTTAGTTTTAATGAAAGGGATTTTTTCACATGATTCTTCAGTTATAAAATGAGTTTTCTGTTGTTGTTTTGTAAATTCCTTGAGAAAAGGGCCTTATAAAAAGATCCCTAATTTTCCAATACGTTTTACTGCTTCTACGAGCCGATCTGTATCCTCCAACAAACCCACTCGAACAAATCCTTCTCCATTTTTTCCAAAGCCAATACCTGGGGCAACAGCGACATTTGCTTTATCTAAGAGATAGTCTGCGAACTCTTCACTCGTATATCCCTCTGGAACTGGAAGCCAAGCGAAAAAGGAGCCCGCTGGTGAATCAACCTTCCACCCAATTTCTAAACAAGCATGAATGAAAGAATTTCTCCTTTGTTCATATAGGTTGACAAGTTTTTCAACACATTTTTGATCATTCGTTAGTGCTGTAATGGCAGATTGTTGTATAGCTGGAAAAAGGCTTACATACATATGGTCATGAAGTAGGTTTAGCGCTTCAATTACTATTGGGTTACCGACAGCAAAACCAACTCTCCAACCAGCCATATTATATGTTTTCGAAAGTGTATACATTTCTATTCCAACCTTCTTAGCACCTTTTATTTCAAGAAAGCTAATGGGTCTTTTTCCATCAAAACCGATCGCACCATAGGCGAAGTCGTGTACAATAGTAATTTGATTTTTAAATGCAAAATCTACTGTTTCTTCAAAAAAATCATGATTTGCCGTAGCACCAGTTGGATTATTAGGGTAGTTTAAATACATCAACTTAGCAGCTTGTTTTTGCTCGACTGGAATAGCGTTGTAATCTGGTAAAAATTTATTCTCTTTTTTTAGAGGAAAGGTTTGGTAATTGACATTCGCTAATACAGCACCAGATAAGTAATCAGGATATCCTGGATCGGGTAAGAGCATAAGATCACCATCATTTAGTAAACAGAACGGTAATTCAACAAGACCTGCTTTTGCACCAAAAAGTATTGATACTTCTGTTTCAGGATCTATATCAACATTAAATTGTTTTTTGTAAAAGTTAGATGCTGCTTTTTTTAATTCGAATAGTCCTCGAAAGGGTGAATATTTATGTGTTTGTGGATCTTCAACTGCCCTTTGCAATGCTTTAACAATATGATTAGGTGTAGGTTGATCAGGATTCCCTTGTCCTAAATTAATGATGTCTCGACCTTCGGCTATTGCTTGATTAACTTTACTGACAAGTGAAGCGAAAAACTGATTAGGTAATTTTTTTAATCGATTTGAATAATCCATAGACTCTCCACCTTTGTTTTGGAACATCTTAAATTTTATTGAAAAAGTACTATTTTTAATTGCAGTTTTAATTGAAATTTTATAATCTTTAAACAAATATGTCTAGGGGGATGAGGAAATGAAAATTGCATGTATACAAATGGATATTGCTTTTGGTGAACCAGAGAAAAATCGAGATAAAGTCATAAAGTTTACCGAAGAAGCAGCACATTCCAAAGCAGATGTGATTGTTTTTCCCGAAATGTGGAATATAGGATATGCACTTGACCAAATGGATCAATTAGCAGATAGAAATGGAGAAAAAACAAAACAACTATTAATTAAACTGGCCAAAAATTACCAAGTGAATATTATTGGAGGTTCAGTGGCGACAAAAAAAGGGAACCAATTCTATAATACAATGTATGGAGTGAATCGAAAGGGAGAGATTGTCTCTGATTATGATAAAGTACATTTATTTCAATTGATGGATGAGCATTTATATTTGGAAAAAGGGCAGTCTCTAAATATATTTGAGATGGATAATATTTGTTGTGGAGGGGTTATCTGTTATGATATACGTTTTCCTGAATGGATAAGAACACATTGTATTAAAGGAACAAAGATTATCTTCGTCGTAGCGCAATGGCCTAAGAAACGCATTGACCATTGGCAATTGCTTCTGAGAGCAAGAGCGATAGAAAATCAGTGTTTTGTTGTAGCTGTCAATCGTGTAGGTATTGATCCAAATAATGAATTCAATGGCCATTCAATGGTTATTTCACCTTGGGGTAAACTTCTGATGGGCAATGAAACGAAGGAAGGAGTCTTTTATACGAATTTAGAAATTGAGGAAGTAGATCTCATTCGTCAAAGTATCCCAGTTTTTCAGGATAGAAGGAAGGATTTATATTAATCTTAATATCTAAAGTTGAATTAGGAACTGGTTATAACTTCTGGGGATGTCTAAAATGGCTTTTGCCACATTTAAAATTAGACATCTCCTTTTTTATTTATATTTGACTAAAATCATTCAGTTAACAGGAACTACTAGCTAAAATGTCCTTTTTGTACTGAAGATTCATTTTTTGTATTTTTAATAGGAAAGTTCGCATGATTTTGTTCATTTGTTTCATAGTTTCTCTCCGTATAGAAATCAATTTGACTTTTGGTCCCACTAAAAATGTGTTTGATAAATAGTGAGTAACTTTTTTTATTAATAGATTCATTAGAAACTGTGAAATTATTATTTTCACTAATTTACTATTTCAAAACGCGAAACCAAATTATATCAAAAAATAAATCGGATAGTCTATAAAATAATTATGTAAACCAAATTATTTCAACATGCGAAATAGTTTAAATATTTGTTCCATTCACATATAATTATTCTTAGTATCGAAAATATTAAGGGGGATTATAAAGTGAATGATAGAAGCAATGACTTTCATGTTTCAGCAAATATAAAAGACCACTTTGAAGAATTAATGAGATATGGGTCCGTTAAATCAGCTTTAAACTTTATCAAATTGAATAATGAACAGACAACAATGGAGCAAATTGAATTAACACAAATTCCAGCACCTACTTTTAAGGAAGAAGAACGCGCTAATTATTTTAAAAATAGATTTATAGAATTAGGCTTATCGAATGTTCAAGTAGATCATGTGGGGAATGTAATTGGTGAACGTATTGGGAAGGAGGATGGACCAAATCTTGTCGTTTCCGCTCATCTCGACACAGTTTTCCCAGAAGGAACAGATGTAAAGGCAAAAATTATAGATGGTAAGGTTTATGCCCCTGGCATTGCAGATGATGGTAGAGGGTTAGCGGCATTACTTACACTCATCGCTGCTTTAAACGATGCTGAAATAGATACGGTAGCGAATTTAATATTTGTTGCTACCGTTGGTGAAGAAGGGCTGGGTGATTTGAGGGGAGTCAAATATCTTTTCACACATTATGATCGTATTGATGGATTTATTTCTATTGAACCTGGGAGCCCTGAGAAAATAACCTACCTTGCAACCGGTAGCCGTCGTTATCAAGTAACCTATCGTGGACCAGGTGGCCATAGTTTCGGTGATTTTGGTTTACCGAGTGCAGTCCATGCTCTGGGTCGTGCGATAGCATTAATAGCAGACTTAAAAACCCCAATTATGCCTAAGACGACCTTTAATGTTGGCACGATAAAAGGTGGTACATCGGTTAATACTATTGCTCAAACAGCGGAAATGATGATTGATTTACGATCTACGTCAGAACATGAATTATTACAAGTAGTGGAAAATGTGTTATCAATCTTGTATCAAGCTGCAGAACTTGAAAATAAACATTGGGGAAATAAAGCGGTGCAGGTAGAAGTAAAATTAGTTGGAGAGAGGCCAGCAGGCTCCCAAAGTACTGATTCAGTCTTGGTTCAAGCAGCATGTGCAGCAACTTTTGCTCTAGGATTTACACCAGAATTAGATGCACCAAGTAGTACCGATTCTAATATTGCTATTAGTCTTGGAATTCCTGCTGTTACTTTAGGTGGTGGAGGAGACTTTGGTGGTGTTCATACATTGAATGAATATTTTGATTCAAAAGATGCCTACTTCGGAATCCAAAAAATACTCTTAACTGTTTTGGGACTTGTAGGATTACAAGGCTATATCCATCCTCTTCTTCATTCGGATATAAAAAAGGGGAATCATCTATGAAATCCATTGGGGTAAAACAATTTTTACACGTTCGAACAGCCGATCACCCTGTTTATCATCCAGAAGGGAACCAATTAACTTTTATTACGAATTATAGTGGTTTGCCTCAAGTGTGGGACCTAACTATGAGTAAAGGATGGCCGACACAGGCTTCATTTACTGATGAAAGAGTTATTTTTGTAAAATATATTCCTGGGACCAACAGGAGAATAGTTGGAATGGATGTTGGAGTCAATGAGAAGCAGCAACTTTTTATTTTAGAGGAAAATGGTGAATTAATGCCTTTAACCAACTCACCTGAACATATTCATCACTTTGGTGGAGTTTCACCAGATGGAAAATATCTAGCTTGGTCAAGTAATCGTCGACATCCAGCTTTTTTTGACATATATGTTCAAAATCTTGAAACGTATGAAAGTGAAAGAGTGTTTAAAGGTGATGGATTATTTAAACCCGTAAAATGGCATCCCAAAGGAAACAGCTTATTAATTGAAAAAATAAACACCAATTTAGATAATGATTTAGGATTACTTAATATAGCGTCAGGTGCAGTGACTTGGCTTACCTATCATGAAGGCGAAGCCATATTTGATTCTCCACAATTTAACTTTGATGGAGATGAATTGTATGTATTAACGAATATGGAGAGGGAATTCACTGGCCTAGCTAGTATAAATATCACAACGAAAGTACTTTCATGGATTGACACAAGAAAGTGGGATTTGGAAGGATTAGAGATAAGCTCTGATAAAAAAAAGCTTGCCTATACGGTAAATGAAGGCGGTGTCTCTAAAGGAATTCTGTACGATGTTCAAGAAGAAAGAGTAAACACATGGGAGACACCTATCGGGGTAATTACAAGACTTACCTTTTCACCAGATGATAGAAAGCTAGCATATGTATTTAATGGGCCCACACTTCCCTCAGATATATGGGAGTTAGATATCCAATTGAATAGAATTAAACGATTGACCTATGTTTCTCGTTCACCAATCATTGAACCAGAACTCGTTGAACCAGAATTGATCCATTTTCACTCCTTTGATCGTCTTGAAATACCTGCATTTTACTATAAGCCTAAGCATTCCAAAGAAAAACAACCTGTTGTTATATTTGTCCATGGGGGCCCAGAAAGCCAAATTAGGGCAGTATATAATCCGTTTTTGCAATATTTCTTAAATAGGGGGTATGCTGTTTGTACACCAAATGTTCGTGGAAGTACAGGTTATGGAAAGACTTATTCGCATTTAGATGATGTCGAAAAAAGGATGGATTCAGTACAGGATCTAACCTACTTAGTAGAATGGTTAAAAACGGAGGGGAGTGCAGATCCCCTAAAAATAGCTATTATGGGTAGAAGCTACGGTGGCTTTATGGTATTAGCAGCGATAACGCATTATCCCGAAATTTGGGCAGCTGCCATTGATATTGTTGGGATATCTAGTTTCAGAACCTTTTTAGAAAATACAAGTGTGTGGAGAAGGAAATTAAGAGAAGCAGAATATGGTAATATTGAAGAACATGGGGAGTTTTTTGATCAAATTGATCCGATTCATCATACTGATAAAATCAATGCGCCTTTAATGGTATTGCATGGTGCTAATGATCCGCGAGTTCCAATCGAAGAAACAGAACAAATCGTTACCGAATTAAAAGAACGAAATCATCCAATTCAATATATTCGATTTGAGGATGAGGGTCATTTTTTTGTCAAATTAAAAAACAATATTATTGCCTATACAAGAGTTGCTGACTTTTTAGAAAAATATATTGGAAAATAAAACATGAGATATAAAAAGCTATTTGGAACACAAATAGGGACCGCCTTTTGAACAGTCCCATAAAATTATTTATTTCGTAACCCTTGATAGATATTCACTAATCCAATTAAAATATGCATAAACATTCCAACAACTGGAATGAAGGCGATTATATTCCCGATAATACCAAAAATAGATCCAGCCTTTGATTTATCTGTTGCAAATGCCAAAACAAGTCCGATTACATGAAAGAAATCAACGTTCCTAAAGGAGCCCAAGCATGAGCTATGATGATTAGCCCTCCAATAAAAGGAATGCCGAAAAATAATTCTACTAATCCAATGATGATTTTGTAAAAGCGTAATAGTGCATCCAATTAGAAAATCCCCCTTTTTAGGATCATTATACCATTTAACCAAAACAAATTTGATAGATAATATCCCTATAATTATTTATCCTGTTAAAATTGGATTATACAAGAGTATATTAGTCTAACGGAGAAGATGAACGAAGTCAAAGGTTACACCTTTTTTAATGTTTTAAGGAAATGCTGAGGAAGCCATGAATTTTTATACTTCTTTAATAGCAGATTAAAAAATTACTACAATTACACGTTACGGAAAAAATGAAGCAAGTGAAGAAGGTAGTGTGATGCATGCTACTTTTTCATTGAAAGGACAAGAATTTAAGTGTATTGATAGTAAAACATGATTTCACATTTACTCCGTCCTTTTCCATTTACATTATGTGCGATACTGAAATTGAAATCGTACAACTTTATGAAAAGTTATCGAAAGGTGGAGGTGTTCTAATGCCTTTAGATCATTATCCTTTTAGTAAAATGTTTTCTTGGATTGTTGATAATTTCGGAATATACTGGTAAATTCATTTACCATAATTAGTAAATTAAGGAGATGATTCAAAATTATGTACAAGCTAAAAACAAAAGAAAATGATCATAGTGTGATGGAATTTATTGAAAATATCGAAAATCCAAAAAAACGCGAAGACGCTTATCAATTATTAGATATTTTTACAGAAACTACAGGCTATCCTGCTAAAATGTGGGGCACAAGTATAATTGGATTTGGTTCATATCATTATAAATATAAATCCGGCCATGAAGGAGATGCTCCATTCGTAGGCTTTTCCCCAAGAAAAGCGAAAATTAGCTTGTACTTAGCAACTGGAGAACCGAAACGGGAAGAATTACTAAATCAATTAGGAAAGCACACAACAGGAAAAGCTTGTGTTTACGTGAACAAGCTTTCTGATATTGATGTTACTATCTTAAAATCATTAATTGACCAATCTGTAAATTTTCTCAAGGTAACCTACCCAAATTAATCTTGTAAACTTCATAATAAGCTCGATGAATCTATAAATAGTTATATAAGCCACCAGTAGGGATTCAAGTAACTCACTATAAGAAAACAATTATTGGTTAAAAATCAGACAAAAACATATAAAAGGATAGAGAGTGTTTTCTATCCTTTATGCATTACTCGAATTAGACCTGCCATGGCCGTTGTATATTTGCACTTTTTTTAATTTGCTTTGACCCTAATTCTTCTTTTTTAACTCTCCTAGGTTCCATCCCCTTTTCAATTCTAGATCTAAGTTCTTTACTATATGAAAATAAATTGGGTGGAAAATAGACTCGTTTGGCGTCCAACTGACAGATCGGACAAACAGCTTGTGTTTTATTTCCGCTCGTTGATTTAAAAGAAAGAGTAAACTGACCACAATTTTTACAGTGAAAAGTATAATTTGGCAAGTATATGTCCGCTCCTTATCAAAATTAACTTACTTCGGTGATATATCTTTATCAAAAATTTGTGTTGGAATAGCAACTGTACAGCATGCATTTGGAATATCCACAATCCCGTTAAGTCGCCCTTCAACCGGTGCAGTTCCTAATATCATATAAGCTTGTTCACCTGTATAACCTAATGTTTTTAAAAATTCAATGGCATTTAAACAAGCTCGTCTATAGGCGATATGTGCGTTTAAATAATGCTGTTTACCGTCAGTTTCATCAACAGATATTCCTTCGAAAACGAGATAATCAGAGTAATGAGGCTCAACAGGACCAGGTTTAAATACTGGATTTTCCTTAATATTATATTTCCCCATACCACCCTTAATAACATCTACACGAAGATCAATCCAGCCTGCCATTTCAATTCCACCACAAAATGTAATCTCACCATCGCCTTGGGAAAAGTGAATATCACCAACTGATAGCTTCGCACCTTCAACAAATACTGGAAAATATATTCGTGAGCCCTTTGACAAATTTTTAATGTCACAATTTCCACCATTCTCACGTGGAGGAACAGTTCTTGCGCCCTCACGAGCCACTCGGTCAAATTCAGCCCCTTTAAGTGTTCCAAGAACAGCATTTTGTGGATCTGGACTAGCAGCTAATTCCGGGACTCGATTAGGATCGGTCATCTTTAATTCTTGTTCACGTTTATTCCATTTTTGGAGAAGTTCTAAAGATGGTGCAACACCAATAAGACCTGGATGGATAATCCCAGCAAATTTAACGCCAGGAATATGCCTGGATGTTGTGTATATACCATGGAAATCCCAAATTGATTTTGCTGCATTTGGGTAGTGTTCAGTTAAAAAACTTCCACCATTTTCTTTTGCAAATATACCGTTATATCCCCATTCAGAATCAGCTAACGCGCCAATATCCAAAATATCAACGACCAATAAATCTCCAGGTTCAACCCCATTAACATATACCGGTCCACTAAGTACATGTACACGTGATAAGATGACATCGCGTATATCATTTGGATTATCATCATTACTAATTTGACCATCGGTCCAATCCTTACATTCCATCCGAAAAGATGTACCAGGATCGACAGCAAATGCTGCTGGAATATCAGGATGCCAACGATTATGTCCCGGATGTGCTTGATCTTGCATAGGTTTACTTAAATCAATCTCGAATAATGTTTTTGGCATATCATTTCCCCCTTAGTAAAAGCAAGTTCCTATTCTATTAACTTAGAAGTCTTGTCTTGTTTATAAACTATATGTGAGGGTAAGATAAAAGATTCATAAATAAAATTGATTTAATAGTAGCAATAAGAAAAAGTAAAGGTAGTAGAATGGTAGGATTTTTTAATAGTGTTATAGAGATGCGAACGTATGTGCTATAATTAATTATACACAGCGTGTAGGGTGGCTATCCCTTATTGAAAGGGGGTGGTTACTATTGGTCACCGTATACGAGGCAGTTTCATTAATGATAATGTTTGGAACATTAATTGTAGCCGTTATTGCGGTTGTCATTTCCCTCGTTAAACGGAAATAACCCATCCCGCTAATGACCTTGAGTTTAAAAGGGGATAGGTTATCTAAATTAAGGGCCACTGCACTTTAGCAGTGCTGTGATAAGGAACATTGGCTGCAACCAATGTTCCTTATAAAAGATTTTCTCTTATTAAGTATATACAAAATAAATCGGAGAATCCAACAAACAAAAACAAGCCCTATCTGTACAGACGTAGCAGAAGGGCCCGTTTTATCATAGAGGGAGAAACTAATTTATCTAAAAGATTTCGATTGCCATTGCATTAGTTGGTAATGGAATTGATTGGTCACAATTTAAATGGGAACATATAATCGGTTGTCTCTCACAATTAAAATGTGTTTTTTCTCCACCCTATGCCTGGAAAAGAACTCTCATCTTTTCCAGGTTAGAAGTAGTTTTCATCATCAAAATCGAGAATGATGGAATAATTTTTTGCATTAATAATATTTGAGAGTTTATGAGCATCTCTTTTCTATTTGAATTGCTTTTTTGCGATAATCCTCAGGTTCGAAGAGGGCTATTTGATAAATGCTTGTATGCTCAGACATTCCATATTGAAATTCTTCTTTAACTGCAGTTCCCAATTCTTTATATAACCGAGCTTTGGCACGAAGTTGCGTTGCTAATTCTATCGCTTCAACAATGGTTAGCTCTTCATTTTTAAAGGTAATTGTATGATCAATATTTGCTCTATACATTAAACGATCCAGTAATCTTGCATCTTTCCTTACCACATCTAATTCATCATCAACCTGCTGAACATTTCTTATTGGTTTTTCAGGAACTTCTCCTTTTTCGATTGTTGTAAATGCTACTCTACGAATCTCATCCTCCAGGTCATGAATCATTTTTGTCATAATACTTTTTAATTTTACCGCTTCAGCAAGATTAATTTTCCCCAAAATTGTCAGCCTCCGATCCAAATAGTAAGGATATTTTACCATTATAAATCCAAAACTAGCAAATTAAAACAATGAAACATCGGATTTTCTACTATATTAAGAGTTTATCCGCTTAATAAAATCTCTGCCGAATTGTTTGCATCGTTCTTCCTCATCTCCCTCTGGCATTAAATCAATTTTCAATCCATCAAGTACAATATTAGCGCCAAGTTCAATCAATTTTTCCGTAATTAAATCAACTGCTACGCAGAAAGTATCTTCATAAAAAGAATCACCGGAACCGAAGACGGCTCCAAATTTCCCTGATAAGTCCAATTGCTCCATTTCTTCATAAAATATCATAAATTCATCGGCAATGACTCCACCTTCGTATGTATAGGAACCTAAAATAAATCCATCATATTTTAATAATTCCTTTGGATCTGCACGAAGAGATTCCTTTACGGTAATAGAATAGCCTTCTTCTCTAATGGCTTCCGCAATGAGATCTGAAATGATTTCCGTATTGCCTGTCATACTAGCATACACCAATAATATTTTCTTCATTTTAATCCTCTATTCTAATTGTTAAATCGTAAAATTCATCTATATCCTATCATAGCTTGGATATTTTATCTAAAAACTAGTATATTGATTTTGCGCAATAAATTTTTATTTTTTTTATTGACATTCTCTTTGCAAAATTGTAGAGTAATATTTAATTAAATATTGGTAATTTTCTTATCCAGAGAGGTGGAGGGACTGGCCCTTTGAAGCCTCAGCAACAGACAGATGTACTGTGCTAATTCCAGAAGCAATACGCTTGAAGATAAGAAGAGAATATGTGATGTCTACAATGCCTCTTCTTGTTTATAAGAAGGGGCTTTTTACATTTGAAAAAAGGAGTGAAGATTATGTCAAGTGAACTTTTTAAAGTAATCCAATTTTTAAAGGAAAAGCGATGGGTTGATTTGACCCATACTTTTGGTCCAGACTCTCCACATTTTTCAGCATTTGATTCCGCAGACTTTCAAACACTATTTACTCATGATGATGGATTTTTTGCACAGAATTTTAAATTTCCAGGTCAGTATGGCACCCATATAGACGCACCGATTCACTTTGTTCGCAATGCAAGATATTTAGATGAGTTAGATTTAAAGGAGCTAATTTTACCGTTAATCGTTATTGACAAGTCAAAGGAATCAGCATTAAACCATGATTTTACCTTGTCAGTAAAAGATATACTAGCTTTTGAAGAGGAATATGGAATTATAGAGGAAGGTACATTCGTTGCCTTGCGTACAGATTGGAGTAAGAGATGGCCAAATATAGCAGAATTTAATAACCAAGATTCTGAAGGTAATAACCACGCCCCTGGTTGGTCACTCGATGCATTGGAGTTTTTATTTAAGAAAAGAAATATAAAGGCAATAGGACATGAAACATTTGATACTGATTCAAGTATCGACTTCAAGAATAATGGTGCGCTTTTAGCAGAATACTTTGTACTTGACCAAGATACATACCAGATAGAACTACTAACGAATTTGGATCAAGTACCTGCAAAAGGTGCAGTTATTATTAATGTTGTACCTAAACCTGAAAAAGCCTCAGGTTTTCCTGTACGATCATTTGCCATTTTACCATAAGCGCTGATTGATATGAATGTATCAAATGATTAAAATATGAAAGAAGGAAAATATGATGACAAATTCGATTACACTCACTAAAGCTCCATTCCGTGCTGATCATGTAGGTAGCTTATTAAGACCAGACAATTTACACAGAGCTCGTAATGAATATAAGGAAGGAAAAATTTCTTATGAACAATTACGCCAAGTAGAAACAAACGAAATTAAAAGAATAATAGATAAACAAATAGAAATTGGTTTAGAGTTAGTTACAGATGGGGAATTCCGACGTACGTGGTGGCACTTAGATTTCCTAGAACATTTTAATGGAATAGAAGGATATGTACCTGAAAGAGGATATCAATTTCAAGGTGTAGAGACGGAAAAATATCAAATTCGGAATACTGGAAAAATAACATTCCCTACTGATCATCCATTTATTAAAGATTTCCTCGAATTTAATGATATCGTAGCAGGAAGGGCAGTGGCCAAACAAACGATTCCGAGTCCAAATCAGCTTTTCCATGTTGGAATACGTGATGAAGCTATATACCCTGATATTGAGGAATTTGCGAAAGATGTCATTCAAGCCTATAGAAGAGCGATTCAATTATTTTATGATGCCGGGGTAAGGTATTTACAGTTAGATGATGTTTATATAGCAGGACTTTCAGCACCAAATAAAGTCTTTGAAGAAGGTGGATATTCAAGGGAGCAGTATATTGATTTAGCTTTACGTGTTATTAATGGTGTATTGGAAGGGAAACCAGAGGATTTGGTTGTAACTACCCATTTATGCAGAGGAAACTATCAATCTACTTGGTTATTTGAAGGAAGTTATGCGCTAATTGCTCCTACATTATTTGTTAAGGAAAAAGTTAATGGATTTTTCTTAGAATATGATGATGAACGCTCAGGAGATTTTCAGCCATTGGAATACATTCCTAGAGAAGGTGCGAGAGTTGTACTTGGTGTAGTCACTTCTAAAAATGGAGAGATAGAGGGCAAGGAAGCAATTATAGCTCGTATTAATGAAGCAGCAAAATATGTTCCACTCGAACAATTATGCTTAAGTCCACAATGCGGTTTCGCCTCCACTCATCATGGAAATAAACTAACCGAAGAACAGCAATGGAAAAAATTAAAGTTTATAGTTGATGTGGCAAAAGAAGTATGGGGCTAAGGGAATATAATTTATGAGATTTGAATCCGAGTAAATTCCTATGTAAAAAATAGGAATTTACTTTTTTTATGGAGAGATGCGGCTCTTAGCTCTTTCGTTCAAGAAAAAATATAAGAAAGACTATCCTTCATGCTTGTAGAATCTATTTGAGGAAATTATGTACTTGTTACTAATTGAACGTATAAATTTTTAAAATATATAACTTTAGATAGGTTTATTTCCCTATTGTTTTTGCTAAAGTTAAATTAATCGTATATTGTCAGATAATTCTTCTCTTCATCTGGAATCATAATATTATACATAATTGTCTATTTTTAGAATGATTAGAGAGTAGTCTGTATAGCCCCTTAATTTTTACAAATATGATGTTATTGGAGGCATGAAGGACGATGGAACAAATGGATGATAAAGAAAAAAAGAAGCGGCAAAACGATCAGTTGGATAATGAATGGGTTGAAATGATAAAAAGAGCAAAATGTATGGGGCTAAGTGTTCAAGAAGTACATGCTTTTTTACAAGAAAAAAAGAAAATTTCCATTCATTGAGAGATAGAGAAGATTTTTAGAAAAAAAGATGAACAAGAAGGTAAGTAGTTCTGTTTTTGTGGTGAATCAATGTAAATAATATATGGATTAGTAACCTTTTTAGCATAGTCAATAATTGATTATTTTCGCTAATATATCAACGTTTTATAAGAAAACTGGCCAAAAATAGCATTGTAAATAGCAACCTTACTAGCATCTTGACAATAAATATTGTCATTGAGTAAATGAGGGTGATATTTTACTTGTTATTTGATATGTCAATTTGGGTCTTTTCGAATAAATTTAGAGATTTATAACAATATTTAGTAAAATAGAGTTAGAAATTTTGAACATTCAGTTCTTCAACTTCAGAGCAGAATGAATGACTAAAGCATTTTGGGCAAGAGTGAGAATTGGTAAATTCCAATTAAAAACAAATATCTAGGGAGGGGGAGAAAAAAATATGGATTTATTCATAAGAAACGCTAAACAAAGCGACTACGAATCATTGTTACCTTTATTTAGGCAGGTTCAAGAATTCCACGTTTTTATAAGACCAGATTTGTACAAAGAGAATTCCACTCCAATCGAACAAGGTTTTTTTGAAAGCCAACTACTTGATGGCAAACAGCATATTTTTGTCGCTACTACAGGCAATGATATAGTTGGCGTTGTAGTGGCAAAGGAAGAAGAAGTAACTGAAAATACTTTTGTTAAAGCGAGGAAAGTATTATATATAAAGAGTTTATGCGTTGTTGAAACACAGAGAAAGAAAGGTATTGGAAAAAAACTGATTAAATACGTTTTTGATTTTGGAAAAAGTCTCAAGGTTGATTGTATTGAATTGGGAGTATCCGAGGAAAATACATCTGCCATTGAATTTTATAAGTCAATTGGGATGAAAACGAAGAGTAGAAAAATGGAGATTATATTGAACTAACGAGGCAGCTTAGTTGAACAGAACTATACATAAAAGAATAAAAGCTTGGGATTTTCCCCAAGCTTTTTATTAGCTGTTTGAATTGTAAATTTACTTAAGTATTTATGTTATGAAATCGTAGGTTATTTTGTCTGCGATTTTAGATTTTCTCAACGTTATCTGAACTACTTACCATGAAGTACAATTTTTGTATTAATTAGCTTTTTCGGTAGAGGCAGTATCCTTATTCGCCTCTGCAAAATAATCATCATCCTTTAACCCGATTTCCGGTAGGAAGAACGTACCAATAAAGGTAAGGCATCCAAATACGACAGCGACGATGAACAGGTGATGTACACCAGTAGTAAGTGAAACTTTAACCGCATGTAAGAAGCTATTATATAGCTCGATACCAGCATCACCTAATTTTTTGAAATTCGTAGCAAGTGCCTCTTGAGCTTCCTTTGTTAATAGTGCTTGAGGATTTACATCACCCATTTTCTCTTTCATCTGCATCAATTGCTTAGGTAATGAAGTTTCTAGTTTATCTGCAAAACCATTATTTAAAATTGATCCAAATATCGGGGAAGCAATTACTCCACCAAGGGATGAGACGAATTGCTGTGTTGCGTTAACAGTTCCCATCATCTTATACGGAAATGCATTTTGAACGGCAATGTTCAATAATGGCATTAAGGAGCCAATCCCTAATCCAAGCACAATCATATTGATAATAACGGTTGGATATGTTGTATTAACATCCATTTGTGTAAATAAAAATAAACCTACCGCCATTAATATTGCGCTAATATGGGACAGCTTTTTATATTTACCAGTCCGAGACATAATTTGACCAGAGACAACTGAACCTACAATAAAACTGATCATCATAGGTGACATAACAAGACCACTGCTTTGTGCATCAAGACCAACTACACCTTGAACGAATAGAGGTAAAAACATTGTTGCACCAAACATCCCCATCGCAACGAATATTCCAAGAATTAAAGATGTGCTAAATATTTGGTTTTTAAAGAGCTTCGTATCGATAACCGGGTTGGCCGCTTTTCGTTCATAAATGTAAAATAGAATGAGTATAATAATACCTGCACCAAATAGAGATATTTCAACTGGGCTACTCCAATCGTATTTACTACCCGCCCATGTAAATCCAAGGAGAATTGGAAGAAGACCAAGTACAAGTAAGAACGAACCAATCCAATCGATGCTTGCTTGCTCACTTGTTCGTACTTTTGGTAAAGCAAAAAGAACCCCAATTAAGGCAAGGACTGCAAAAGGTAAGTTGACATAAAATACCCAACGCCAACCCCATTCATCTGTAATCCATCCTCCTATTGTTGGTCCTAGAATACTAGAGAGTCCAAAGACTGCACCGATAACTCCCATCCAACGTCCACGTTCTTTTGGATTAAAGATATCGCCAATTGTTGCACGTGGCATACTCATCATCGCACCAGCACCAATTCCCTGAATGGCACGTGCAATAATTAACATAAGCATATTTTGTGCTAATCCTGACACTGCAGAACCAACAGCAAACATGATAAGACCGAAGATATAGAAAGGTTTTCTACCGTATACATCGGATAATTTACCATAGATAGGTACCGTTACTGCTGAAGTAATCATAAATGCACTAAATATCCATGCATACAATTCAAATCCATTTAAGTCTCCAATAATGGTAGGTATTGCAGTTGAAACAACAGTTTGATTCATGGATGAGAAAAACATTGTCATCATAACTGTTGCAAGTGCCCACCACTTTCTTTTACCTGTAATCTGGTTGGTTGTTTGTATACCAGAATTACGATTTTGTTTGACAACCATATTACACTTCTCTCCCTTAATTATAAAATTGACTGACTGGTCATGGCAAAATATAATATAACCGAATATGACCTTATTATCAAGAAGAAAATTTCTTGAAAATGGAATTAATAACTGGCTTCAATTTGCATTTTTTGTCGGATACCACTACAAAGAATCAATTTCGACTAAGCAGTCAATAACCAATGGGTCAATTTTAGGTATTCATGAGCTCCGTGGAAAATATGTAAATATGAGAAATGATTATTTTCTGTTAGAATAAATTAAAGGGTGAAATGATATGAGAGATAAATATAAAGATAAAAAAACAAAAATTATCCAAACAGCAACCGTATTATTTTCTGAAAAGGGGTTTCATGCTGCATCAATGCAAGAAATTGCAGATGCAAGCAATGTCTCAAAAGGGACGATTTATACCTATTTTTCCTCAAAGGATGATTTATTATATTCTATTATTCGTTATTATATTGAACATGTTGTAACTAAAATGGGGGAAGCGTTTGAGGAAGATTTAACCCCTAAGGAAAAGTTTTCAAAATTATTGAGAGTATTATTAAATGAACGTTATCAATATAATGAGTTCTTTTCCATGATCCATCAAGAACAAATATTCTCAAAAAAAGTTAAACAAATATTTATCCATTTACATGAACATTCATTTAATTGGTTGAAATTGTTATTACTAGAGGAATTTGGAGAAAAGGTACGTCCATATATTCCTGAAGGATATATTTTATTTCTTTCCATATTAAGAGGCTATTTAAGGGTTAAAGCTTATGATGAAAAAATAATTAATAATGATCAGTTAGCTATACATATTACGGAAAGAGTTTATGATCTTCTACATGCAATGATCGACCAACAAGTTTCCCCAATTCTAACTGAACAATTTATGCATGAAATTCATGATAGTTTCGAAAATACACGAAATAATGATAGCTTAGAAAAGATTTTAAAAGAAATGACCCTAATTGTCCAATCATTATCCTTAAGTATAAGGGAAACGAAGGAATTATTAAGTTCGATTGATTTTTTATATGCAGAGTTTAAGAAGAAGGATCCACAAATCTTTTTAATAAAAGGAGTTTTAGCTAACTTTTCTCAAATAAAAGAAATAGCTCCTTACCGCATTCAAATTGAAAAGTTTTTAGGGTTATAAATAGTTAATAAAGCAGGAAGGAGTACACAGACTCTTCCTGTAATTTTATCTTCAAAATTCATTATTTTATTTATTAGTACAAATATACTTTTTCTAACAATTTAATAAATTGTTCAGCTGAAACAGGTTGACTAAATAAATATCCTTGTAGCTGATCACAACCATACTGTCGAAGATATTGAAGCTGTTCCTCCGTTTCTACTCCTTCTGCAACAACATTCATTTTTAAATCGTGTGCAAGATTAATTATGTATTTTGTAAGCGGAGCTTCGCCAGCTAAAAAGTTATTAATAAAATACTGGTCAATTTTGATCGTATCGATTTGAAACTTTTTCAAATAAATTAAAGATGAATATCCAATACCGAAATCGTCTAGTGAAATACGTACCCCTAAATTCTTAAGTATTTTTATTGAAGAGGCAAATGATTCTTCATTTCGAATTAGCACACACTTTCAGTAATTTCCAATTCTATCAAAAAGGGGTCTACACCGGTATCCTCCATTATTTGAACGAATGTCTCCGCCCAATCATGCTTTAAGAATTGTTTAGGAGAAATGTTAATAGATATTGGAACTAGCGGAATATTTTTTTGCTTCCATTTGTTGATTTGTTCACATACGGTTCGAAAGGTCCAATCCGTCAATTGAAAGATTATTCCGTTTTCTTCTGCCAGTGGAATGAATTCCTTTGGGGAAACAATTCCATTTTTGTGGTGTCTCCAACGAATTAAGGCTTCTCCACTATGGATTTGACCTGTTTTCGAATTTACTTTCGGCTGAAAATGTATGAAGAATTCGTTTTTCTTAAGTGCCTTTCTTAAATCTCTTTCGAGAGTATAGAGTTTGAAAAATTCCTTTTCCATTGTATAAGTATAGATTTGATAATTATTTTTTCCAGCTTCCTTAGCACGGTACAAGGCATTATCTGCTTTTTTAAATATGTGATTCATTTCATTGCATTTATTATTAGAAATCGCAATACCAATACTAGTTGTGATATATAATTCGTAGCCCTCAATGAAAAAGGGCTCCTCTAAACATGAAATTATTTTTTTCGCAATTGAAATAGGATAGTCAATGTTACTTATATTTCGAAGGATGACAGAAAACTCATCTCCTCCCATTCTGGCAACTAAGTTATGATGGGATACACATTGCTTTAGCCTGGAAGAGATTTCAATTAATAGTTTATCTCCAGTTACATGACCAAATGTATCATTTACACGTTTAAAACCATCCATATCCAAACACATGACAGCGAATCTTTCATGCGAACTAGAACGAGCAGAAGATTTAATTAAAAGATTGAGCTCCTTATCAAAAAATCTCCGATTGGGAAGATTCGTCAAAAAATCATGATGAGCTAAATATGCCATCTTGTCTTCTGATTTTTTTTGTTCAGTTATATCAGTAACAATCCGATCAATACGTATTAGGTTTCCTTTCAAATCAAAACTAGGAATACTTTCCTCCATGACCCATTTTACTTCACCATTTTTGTGAACAATCCGATATGAGTGCTTAACTTTTTCACCTAATTTTAGTTTTTTCATACTTGAAAAATAGTTAATTATATCTTCCTGATAGACGATAGACTTCCACACAATTCGCTTTTCTTGAAAATCTAAAGAAGCATAACCAGTGATGGATTCGATACAATTAGAACAAAATAATATATTATTTGAGTTTGTATCCATTGACCATATACCGACTTTTAAGAAGAGATCTGAAATTTCTTTTGCCCGTTGTAAGACTTGTTGATTAAAGTAACTCTGATTAGTAATATCAATCGTTGTTCCTATCATTCGAACCACTTGATTATTTTGATCTAATAGGACATCGGTAGTAGTAGATACTATTCTTTCTTTCCCATCTTTACGAAGAATACGATAGTTAATAGAGTATCCTTTTCCTTTATTTAGCGCTTCGTTATGGGTGATTAAATAATTATCGCGGTTATTTGGATGAATGAAGTCAATTACTTGATTAAATGTAAGTACTTGTTTTTTTTTCAAACCGAAAATTTTGTATATTTTTTCTGACCAATAGAATTCATCTTTAGTAAAATTATAGTCCCATATTCCTATGTCCAGAAATTTATGCTCATGATTAATTTTCTTTTTCCATCGATTTAAGGCATCATTTTTTTTGTTCATTGTTTAATTCTCCTATTTGTAAATGATGTCGTTTCTTGATGAATAACACAGTTGTTTTACTAGAAGGACACCCTCGGTTGGTGTACCGTTTTTGCTGCAAACAAATTTAACTTTTAGAATATAGCACATATGAATAAAAAGTAGGAATGGTTTCAGATGAAAATAGGAAATATGACTCATATAGAAGTATAAAAACAATTGAATGAAAAATAATTTATAATACCAGCAGTTTATACTATTTAAATATAATTTTTTTGATCTATTTATTTTGTTGAAAAATTCTTATCAAAAAAGAGGTTACAGGTAAATTTTAGCGAATAGAAATAGATAAATATTTGGTTTTATACGTAAGGAGTGAAATTAATTGGCATATAAAGATTCTTCCGCCTATGATAATAATCTATTTTTCGAACAGTATATGAAGAGAAGGCATCGTGAAGAGAGCCCTAATATAATTATTGAAAAGCCAGCATTATTGGAGTTAATAGGAGATGTGAACGATCAGGTGATTTTGGATTTAGGCTGTGGGGATGCATCGCTTGGTATAGAATTTATAAAGAGCAATTGTCGATCATATACAGGAATTGATGGATCAAAAAATATGTATCAAAAGGCTTTACAAAATCTTTATGGAACAGTAGGAGAAGTATTTCTTACGAGTATGTTAGATTATACATATCCACGAAACTCTTTTGATATCGTGACGTCACAATTAGCCATTCATTATATAGAAGATATTCACAAGTTATTTGAAAAGGTTTATGAAACATTAAAAGTTGATGGTCGTTTTATTTTCAGTGTTCAACATCCAATACTTACTTCATCTGTTGAAAGTATGACTACCAATGGAAAGAGGACAAATTGGCTTGTTGATCATTACTTTTATTCTGGTAAAAGGGTAGAACCTTGGATTGGTGAGCAGGTAATAAAATTTCATCGTACGATTGAGGAATATTTTGTTACACTACAAAAATCTGGTTTTGTTATTGAAGGTTTAAAAGAAGCAACCCCGGTGAAGGAAAATTTCAAACGTATAGAAGAATATGAGAGAAGAATGAGAATCCCGTTATTTTTATTGTTTTCATGTAGAAAGCCTTCACATTAATTAAAGAGGAAGAAGAGTGGATAAACCCATTTTTCTTCCTTTTTTTCTTATAAAAATTCTAATCATTCATCCACTTTGCATCATTTTAAAAATATTCATACTCGCACAAAAATAATGAGAGAAAAAAATAGGATCAATCGTTATATAAAGTGTAAAAGACTTTTACAAAAATAGAAGGAGATCAAATGAATGAAATCAACAGAAAAGAATTTTATTAAGCGCTTAAAACGGCATGAAGAGGATGCATTGGAGTACATTGTTGAACAATATTTACCTTTAGTAAAAGGCATTACACAAAAAATTCTCTCTCCTTTAAAGAACAATGGTCTTATCGATGAATGTATAAATGATATTTTTCTATCCATATGGAATCATTCTAAAAAGTTTCATGGAAACTCCAAGGATTTTAAAAAATGGATTTGTGTGATTTCAAGATTTAAATCGATTGATTATTACAGGAAAGCAACAAAGAAAAAAGAGCTAATTTCAGGAGAAATAGAAGTAAATAATGAGAAATCAGTGGAAGATGAATTAATTTTTTTAGAAAATAGGAACGAACTCATAGCCTTGATTAATCTCTTAGAGCCAATCGATCGCGAAATTTTAATCATGAAATACTTTTTAGGTTTTAAGACTGATGAAATTTCAGCAAAGCTCGGTATAACAAGATCGGCTATTGAAAACCGAATCTACCGAAGCAAAAAGAAATTATCTAAAAAAGCGACAAGCCTTACACTAGGAGGAAGTCTTATATGAAGGATATTTACGAATTGCTAACTGAAGTGGAGATAGATGAAAAAGAATTTATAGAAGTAGAAGTCAATAAAGATGAATGTTTTAAAGTAAAAAAAGCATTACAAATAGCTATTCAACAAAAGGAAAAAAAGAAGAGATGGTGGAAAAAAGCTGCAATCGCTGCCATAGTATCTGGAATTTCAGTTACAATGGTTGGATTAACTGTTCCTTCATATGCAGGAAACATTCCAATTATTGGAGATATTTTTCGTTTTTTCGATAATAACAATGAAATTAGTAATCAACCACCAAATCAAAAAGGTGGTAAATATGAACACTATAAGGAATATTCTAATGCTTTAAATCTAGTCCAGGAAGACAATGGTATTAAATTTACAGTGAATGATGCGATATTTGATGGAAAAATTGTCACTTTAACCTATACGATTGAAAGCGCTAAAGATTTAGGGGACAATCCCCAAATTAGTTTTCCAACTATTAAAAAAGCTCAAGGAGTAGCTGGTACAGGCACGGTTTCTAGAATTGATAGGAATAAATATGTAGGAATATTGACTGCAAGTAATATTTCTGATGTAGCAGATCAAACTGTAACGATTGATTGGAGGATAGATAAAATACGAAATCTAGAAACGAATCAAGAAATAAAAGGACAATGGAAATTTAATTTTACCCTTGATTCACCAAAAAGCAACTTACTTATAGTTAATCAAAGTGTGAAAAAAGAAGGTGTTATAGCTACAATAACCAAGATAACCCTTTCACCAATGTCTTTTTCTGTTTATTATGATCGAGAAGTGTTAAAAGCAATTAGAAATCAATTTGATGCGGTCGATATAGACATAGAAATAAAAGATAATCTCGGTAATAGGTATGGTGGCCAAGTTAATGGAGGCAAAGAGGAAGAAAATAAATTAACTATGAGTAAAACATTTGGGAAACTTAATGAAAATGCGAAACAACTAATTATTACCCCACATATTACATTCAGAAACTTCACGGCTGATACTTATGGTGGTGTAGAGATCTCAGAAAATGGTGACAAGAAAACGATTATCCCATCAAAAAGTAGTGGCAAAAGAAAAGAACTAGTGATGGATGAAATTATAATAGATATAAATGATTAGAGGGGCTTGTCAATTAATGGGTCTAAATCCTTAATAGTCATACCCTGTCGTCATGAATTCTGTCAAATAAATGATTTTAATGGAAATTAATTGAAACTTTTTTGTTTTTAATTCGTCATATATAGTGAATAAAACTAAATTTGGAGGAAAGAGTATGTCAAAATTAATAAAATCTTCTATTCTATGTTCACTTATTCTATTGTTTATGGTTGGTTTTAGTATAAAAAGTGATGCGAAGCAATCGATCACTTTACAAGTGAATGGGTGGAATGAACAATTGGGATCCGAACCATTTATTGAAAAAGGGTATGTATATATTCCTCTGAGAAATGTATCGGAACTTTTAGGATATAAAGTTGATTGGGATGTTTCCAAGCGAGCTGCTACTATTATTGGAATTAACAATAAATTAGTCTTAAACAGTTCTAGTAATTTAGCAATAAAAAACGGAAAATCGATGAAAATGAATCCGTCCATGAAAATGATCAATAATAAAATTTATGTCCCATTGCGATTCATTTCCGAAATGATGGGGGATCAAGTTCAATGGGAACAAAAATCAAAAACAATCTCAGTTACCAGTAAATATATTTTGGTCAAAGCAAAGTACAAAAATTCGGAGTATTGGGTGAATAAAATAAATGGAGACTTATACTTTGTAGTAGGAAGCAATCTTCCAAAAAAAATTGGCCAAACAGATTTAAAGGTTCCGATAAAAACTCAACGAGATTATCGTGTTTCTCTTGAAGCCAAACAAACACCAAAAGGAAATGTTCTTCTCAATCTCGATAATAATCACGGTGAGCCAGGATTAAGTACTGATCGATATTCTATTTATCTAAAAGATAATAAGATCATCAAGAAAACAAAAGTTTTCTATTACAATCGATGGATGGAGAATATTTCAACGGTTCAAAATAAAGTAGTTATGACAGATGGGAAGAAACTCTATGTGTATGATGATCAAACGACGAAGTTAATTACTGAGTATGACTTGGTTGCTTTAGGTGGGGAAGATGAGAATTATTTTATCGAGGGAATGGGTCAAGATTATCTATTAATTCGACCAAATCTTAAAGGTGTACTAATGCTTGTTAAACCTAATACAAAAGAAAAAGTAGAATTATATAAAGAAATCTTTAAGAATGATCCTGAAAGATTAGAGTACTTTGAAGAAAATGATACACCATATAGGGGCGATGACTTGAAATTTATAGAAGAAAAGAATGGTGTATTGTATTTTAAAACTTCAGTATTCAATGAGAAAACAGTACAATATAAATTATAAGTAAAGATGCTACCTGGTTACGTTGACAGGTAGCTTTTTTCTTTATTCAATTGCGTAATATGGATTCTGAAAGAAGAATTCAATTTTACTAGAATATTCTAAATGGAATTTTTAGATATTCTTTTTTTTATTTTTAAATTTCACATAGGTATTTGGTAATGGGTTTACCTTACAAAAAATCATAAAAATGGCAACTCATTATTTAATAAATATTTTATAATAAAAATAAAAAATAAAAGGATGTTCTCTAACATGACTGATACAGTAGGTCAAACTATAAGTACTCTGGAAATGAATGAAAAGGCAGTTTTATCTGCTTTAGAATTAAATTTAGCGATGATTGAATTTAGCCCAAAAGGTGAAGTGATTTGGGTTAATAATAATTTTGCTCAAGCATTAGGCTACAAAGTGTCAGAAATGAAAAATATGTTACATAGTCAATTATGTACAGAAGAATTTAGAAATAGCGCGGAATATGCGAAACTATGGTCCGATTTAAGAATGGGTAAAAAGTTTCAGGAGAAGATACAAAGAGTTCACAAAAATGGCCAATTATTGTGGCTCGAAGCTACTTATATTCCTATTTTAGATCAAGATGGGAGAGTTAATGCTGTTTTAAAGATTGCTACAGATATTACTGATAGAGAAAATAAAACATTACATATCATCTCTCAATTAAATCGTTTATCAGTAGAATTAGGAAATATTGTAGTAGTTCATTCGAAAGAAAATATCGAAGCACTACAATCATTAAACGAACAAACAAATAGAATAAGTGATATTTCAAAAACGATTCAACACATCTCTTCACAAACCAATATGCTTGCATTAAATGCAGCAATTGAGGCTGCACGGGCTGGACAATATGGATTGGGTTTCAAAGTAGTAGCGGATGAGGTACGAAATTTATCTAATCATGTGGACGAAGCAATAAAAAAAGTAAATGCGAATATAGAGACAATAACAAGAGAGGTTGTTAGAGTAAGCCATTTAACAGAAAAGTTACAAAATAAAGTGATTGATACGCAATCTAAAATCAGTCACACGATGGAAGAATTTGAAGGTATAACAATGGAATGAAAAAAGTATATTATTTTATTTTGAGGTTAAAGCGATTCTTTGTAGAGAATCGCTTATTTGTATTATTGAATCCTTTTTTCTTTTATGATTTTCCAAAAATTATCTTTATGATCGAAATTGTCAAAGAGAAGATGAAGGATTTAGAAGGATTAATGTTGAAAAGAGTAAAGGAATAAAAGATTTATCTGTATTCTAATTAAGTGGATTCTTAATTTTCTTCTGTATAAAGAACCCTATTCATTACAAGGAGGTATATCAATGAAGACAGTATCCAAATATTGCTGCGTTCTATTTATGATATTACTACTACTTAATGGATGTAGTTCTTCACAAGAGAAAAAGAAGGATGCTGAAAATATGGATAAAGAAATTTCAAAATATATTATCGACCACAATAAAAATGCCTATGTAGAAACTGAAAAACAATTTGAAGTCCATAAGATATATGGAAAAACAGAAAAGAAGGGTATGGTCGATGTTTATATGTATTCACTTTATGAGGGATACAATCATGAAACGATGGCAAAACCTCAATCAGGTGGATCACGTCCAGTATTCATCCGCTTACAAAAAGATGGGGAAAAATATAAAGTAATAGATTATAAGGAGCCTAAAAGTGGAGAAAGTTTTGTCACTTCTATTAAGAAAATGTTTCCATCTGAATATGCGAAAACAACGATTAATGATAGTGATAAGGCCAAAGATTTACAAAAAATGATGGAAAAGAAAGTGAACAAATGGCTAAGTGAGTTGAAGAAGGTTGATTAAAGCAGTGTTATTTGACTTTGATGGAACATTATTAGATCGTGATGCCTCTGTGGAAAAATTTATTCATTCTCAATACAATCGATTCATTCAATACTTCGATCACATACCACAAGATAAATATACTACAAGGTTTATTGAGTTAGATGCCCATGGGTATGTTTGGAAAGATTTAGTGTATCAGCAGTTAATAAAGGAATTTCAAATTACAAAGATTTCTTGGAAACATCTTTTTAATGATTATGTAGATAATTTTAAAGATAGTTGTATTCCATTTCCGCATCTATATACAATGCTCGAAGAGTTACAAAAAAAGGCATTTAGATTAGGCATAATAACGAATGGATTTGGTCAGTTTCAAATGAATAATATTGAGGCATTAGGAATTAAATCATATTTTGATACAATTTTGATTTCAGAATGGGAAGGTTGCAAAAAACCATATCCAACCATTTTCCAAAAAGCAATGATGCGGTTAAATGTAGTTGCGAGAGAGAGCATTTTTGTAGGAGATCATCCTGTCAATGATATAAAGGCAGCACAAACTGTGGGCATGGTAGCCATTTGGAAAAAATCAGATCAGTTTAAGCATGGAGATGCAGAATTTGTATTGGAAGATTTAAGTCAATTACCAAGGTTAATTGAAAAAATTAAAAAGGATGGTACACGTGACAGAAATGGTTTTAACTTCTAATGGCTTCTTTACTGAGGGTATTAGAAAACAGTTTTTTAGAGCAAATGGAAGAGGACGTCGAATATTATAAAGTGGGAATTATAACAACAGCATCAATTCAAAAGGAGAATAATAGATTTGCCTTAAAAAGCGAAAAAAGATTTTCTGCAAATGGGATTCACGCAGGTTGGTTTTATTGATATTGAATATGATAATCTGCAACTACTGGAACAATGTCATATTATTTATATTAACGGAGGAAATCCTTTTTATTTATTATACCAGAAAAAGAAAAGTCGTACGGACATTATTTTGAGGATTTTGCACGCCGTGGAAACATGATTATTGGAGTGAGTGCCGGAGCAGTTGTACTGGGTCCTAATATTGAAATTGTTCATTATTTTACACCAGAAAAGAATAGTATAAAATTGCAGGATTTTAAACCATTAGGATTAACTAATAAAATAATTTTTCCTCATTATGATCGTGAAGATTTATTTTTAAATTCAGAGGGTAAGTCTATTGAAGATCGGTTACAGGAATATGAATCCCTTCATAACAGTAAGATTACAAGGTTAAAAGACAATCAATTTTTGATAAGTGAATATTTGATTGAATAGGAGGATTTATTCTATGGAAGGAGCCTGTAGGCATGAAAATCGATTTATATCAATTAATGGATGAAATTAATACGACTATTACAAATCGCTATTGGGAGGGCTTTAAACCAGTAGCCTACGCTATTTATAATGAGGAAAAAGTATTTTTATTTAATCATCCGAACTACATGTCAAAGTTTCCTACATTTGTCGTGTTATCTTGGGATGATCGCTTTGTTGGCGATACTTTAATATTATTTGAGGATTATCCTACTGCGATTGTTAATTTTGATATAATCAGTGATTTTGCAGAATTATTTTCGCTTCTTATACATGAATTATTCCATGGCTATCAGCACTTACAAGGTGAAAAGCGGTTTCCTGATGAAATACTCGGGATTACATATCCGTTAACGAGGGAAAATATTGAATTAAGAAATCGAGAAAGGATTTCACTTTATCGAGCGGTTCTTTCAAATCAAGCGGAAGAGATCATTCAATTTTTCTCTATTAGAGAAAAAAGAAAAGAGCTAATAGGGGAATATTTTCACTACGAGACATTAGTTGAAACGATTGAAGGTCCAGCATGGTATGTTGAATGGAAGGCTTATTGTGATAAATCACGGCAATCGGATTCTGATCATTTACAAAAGTATGGAAAAATGCTGATTGATCAAACAGAATCCTGCTTAAATATTAGAAGAGGTTGTTATAGTTCAGGGATGTTCATCTGCTTACTACTAGACAAACTATCACCTGGATGGTATAAAAGCTATTTTCAATCTAACCTCTCTTTATATGAATTTTTTAGTAGGATGATTCAATTAGAGAACAATCATTATATCAAGGTAGAGATTAGTAAAGAAACGGATGAGATGATTGAATTTGTGAACGATCAAAGAGAACAGGAATTTGGTCAATTCATTCATAAACCTGGTTACCATCTATTGATTGAAGGGTCCATGAAAGTAAATGCTTTTGATCCAATGAATATCGTATTAAGTGGTAAAAAAGTTTTGCATCGAAATTTTATAAAATTAATCATCAATAATGAGGAATATCTTTTTCAATATCCTGTTATAACCTACTTTAATCATAATTGGCGAAATATACATCAGCTTCAAATAATTTTGAATCAAGAACCTATATCCATGAAAGATTGTTTATTAATTGATGGAGTAGGAAAAATCAAGGGTGAAAATACGAAAAATAAAGATGGATATTTTTTAAGAGTAAAGGATTAGTTGGTTAGAATGTCACATGGAAAAGGGGAAAAAATGAACATTTGGAAAAAACCGATTCTGTTACTCTCTGGAATCGGTATATCTTATTTAGGAAATTGGATCTATTTAATTGCTTTAAACCTTTCTATTTTAGAACTTACTGGTTCTGCAGCTGCAGTAGCGGGTCTGTATATCATTCGACCAATTGCTGTACTACTAACAAATACTTGGGCTGGCAGTGTAATTGATCGCGTAAATAAAAGATATTTAATGATTGCAATTGATTTAATAAGAGGAGTTCTCGTCTTTTGTATTCCTTTTATCGGTTCCTTATGGATCATTTATACAATTCTATTAATGATTAATATTGTCGGTTCATTTTTTGGTCCAAGTTCATCTGTATATATAACAAAGCTAATACCTAGAGACAATCGAAAGAGATTTAATTCAATCATGAGTATGACGAATTCAGGTGCATTTCTACTTGGTCCAGCAATTGCCGGAATTCTTATCATGCATGTTGGAACGGAACTTTGCATCATTATAAATGCAGTTACTTTTTTAGTTTGTGCCTTTTTTATCTATCTTCTCCCGAATGTAGATGAGAAATCGAATAACTCACAGCTACAAATCCATTGGAAAATGATCATGAAAGATTGGATAATTGTTAAAAATTTTGCACTGAAAGCGAGGAATTTTATTATTATATATCTGTTATTCCAGCTTGCCTTACTCATAGGTTTTTCATTAGACTCACAAGAGGTAACTTTTATTAAACAAAATATAAAATTATCTGATCGAGATTATGGAATAATTGTCAGTATAACCGGAATTGGTTCATTAACAGGTGCAGCAGTTGCGGCTATATTAGCCAAAAAATTACAACTCAAACTCTATTTAGGTGTGGGGATGCTTCTTACCTCGGTAGGTTATGTCGGGTTTTATTCATCATATAATTTTCTGACTGCTACATTAGCCTTTATATTTTTGGGCTTTTTTATGGCGTTCGCTAATGCAGGGTATGCTACTTTTTTCCAAAATAATGTACCAATAGAAATTATGGGGAGATTTAGTAGTATAGCCGATATGTTTCAAGGTGTTGTACAAATTGGATTAACCCTACTATTAGGCTTATTTGCTGAATGGTATACACTTCAATTAGTTTGTTTAATTTTCTCCATTATTGGAACTGTATTAGCAGTGATACTATTACTTACTATTTTTATCCCTTCAAAAGCAGTCTTATTTGAGGAAAATAAAAAAATGACAGGTTAATCAAGAAAATTGGGTAAAATGCGTCTTAGGGATGGTGGTTGGAAACAGATAAATCGTGAATATTGAAGAAAATGTGTCTCAAGAATAGGGTTGGAAACAGATAAACCGCGAATGTCGTTGAAAATGTGTTTCAAGAATAAAGATTGAAACACACAAACCGGGAATATCGTTGAAAATGTATCTCAAGAACAGAGATTGAAACACATAAACCGGGAATGTTGAAGAAAATGTGTGTCAACATTCAAGTTTGAGCACAAAAATTCACTGAGGGTTTACTCATACAACAAAAATAAGGTAAAGAATTTAAACACTTGGGAGCAGTCTGATCTATTTTAGCAGACTGCTCTTTTTCTATAACACTTGGTAGAGAATATAGGAGGAAAAACTTAGAACATACATAATAAATATCCCAACCATTAGTTTAACTGACTTCTTTGAAATATCTAATGCCTCCTTTAATCCACTATTTAACAGTAACTCAATAAAAATCATGATGGAAATTCCAAAGCAGAGAATTGCCAATGAAAAGTAAAAAGCTTCCATTGTAACCTCCATATAATTTTCAGATATCTTCATTTTACTGATAAACTTATAGTATTTAGTTTAAAATCATTAAAAAAAAAGCCTCATGTCGATGATGATATCCATAAATTTGAAGGAATAACATAAAGTAATAGAGAAATTGTAAGGTGAACCATTCATTTACATATTTACGAGGTGAAAAATGAAAGAACAAATAAAAAGAACCTTTAATCAGCTTGCTCATGCTTATGAAAATAGTGTCGATAAAGTTAGTCTTCATAATCGTGAGTATGAAAGACCTTCTATGCTGAGGAACATCCCCAATAATATAAGAAGCATGAGAGTACTTGATGCTGGCTGTGCAGCAGGCTGGTATACCGAGCAATTAATCAATCGTGAAGCAAGTGTCGTTGCAACAGATTTAAGTCCAGACATGGTTGCTGCGACAAAAAGACGTGTGAAACAAAAAGCAGAGGTCATATGTGTAGATTTAGAAAAAGATCTTCCATTCGATGATAATTCCTTTGATATGATTATTAGTTCACTAACTCTTCATTATATTAAAGATTGGGAAAAAACTTTTGGAGAGTTTCAGCGAATCTTAAAATCTAATGGAGTGCTTTTATATTCGGTACATCATCCATTCATGGATATACAAATCTCACAAAATGAAGATTACTTTGCAAAGGAATTATTGATTGATCGCTGGAATAAGGAAGGAAAAATAATAGAAGTACCGTTTTACCGACGTCCCTTGAACGAAATGATAAATGTGACCACTGCACATTTTATCATTGAAAAAGTGATTGAACCCCAACCAACACAAGCTTTCAAAACTGAGTCTCCTGAGAAATATGAAAAATTAATGAAAAAGCCACATTTTATAATAGTTAAGGCAATTAACAAAAAATGAGCAAACTTTAGAAAACTTCAAAGTATTTCCTGATTGCCTTAGCTATATTCCGATATTAATAATAAAGAAATGGATACATAAATAACTACCAGAATACTAGTGTAAAGGAGAAATAGATGAATCATTGGAAAAGAGAAATCATTAAAACTAAACGAGGAAATTTTGAAATTTTTATTGCGGGTCAGGGTAATCCAATTTGTGTTACCCATCATTATTCAGTATTTAATGAATCGGGGGATTATTTCGCCCAAACCTTTATAAATAATAACAAAGTAATTCTTGTTAATCTTAGAGAGTGTGGAAATTCTGACAGAGCAGAGGAACCCTATCAGTTAAGTATGATTGAAACGGTATTAGATCTTGAAGAAATAAGACAAGAACTCGGATATTCATCATGGACATATGCAGGACATTCTACTGGTGGAATGATAGGTGCTTTATATGGTATTCATTATTCTTCATCCTTAGATTCATTAATTATTGTAGGATCGGCAGCTAGAGATTATTATTCTTCTACACCAGAATGTATATATAATGAACGTCATCCTCATTTTAATAGAATGCAAGAATTGATGAAGGAATTGAAGAGGGATGGCCTTTCATTTTCAGATAGACAGAAATTAATAAAAGAGAGAACACAAATATCCTTATATAAACCTGAAAGATATGAAGATTATTTCAACTGTTCAATCAATAAAGGAACATCTGCGAAAAGACTAAATTTCTTTAGCAGAGAGGCATTAATTTATGATATCACAAGAAAACTACCGGAAATCACATCAAAAACACTTATTTTATGTGGGAAACACGATGTTCAATGCCCTGTTAAATATTCTATCGAAATGCATCAACTTATTCCGGATTCTCAATTACATATTTTTGAACAAAGTAATCATTATCCATTTTTAGAAGAGAAGGATGAATTCGAACATATTATTCATTCCTTTTTGAAATAAAAAAAACAGGAGGAATATCTATGACGATAGATTTCTATTGTGATGAAGTGTTAAGTGGAAAAACGGAAGTAGAAAAAATAGTGGAAACCGATAATACTTTAGCCTACTATCATACAAAACCTTCGTATCAAGTTCATATTGTGGCAATTCCGAAAAAACATATTCCTTCATTAACAAGAATAGATGAGTGTGATCAGAAGATATTGTATGAGTTAATAGAGACTGTACGAAAAGTTGCTTGGAAAATAGAACAGGAGTATGGTGCGTGTAGGGTGATTACTAATTTAGGAAATTATCAAGAATCAAAGCATCTACATTGGCACATTGTATCTGGGAAACGGATATGAATACATACATTTCTGATAGAATTAAAGGAGTTACATAAATGATTATTATGATTAATGGTGCGTTTGGAGTTGGAAAGACTTCTGTTGCAAATGAGTTAGTGAAACAAATGGATAATAGCATGATTTTCGATCCAGAAGAAGTTGGCTTTATGCTTAGGAACATCATTCCAAACGAAATTAAACAAAAGGAAGCAAATACTGGTGACTTTCAGGATTTACAGCTTTGGAAAGAGTTAACAGTTGTTTTGGCCAATCGGTTGATTCAAACATACAAAATGAATCTAATTATCCCTATGACAATTCGTAAACAGGAATATCTTCATTATATAATAGATGGTTTTAAAAAGTTAAATCAGGATCCCTATCATTTTTGTCTGATTGCAGAGGAAGAAACGATTTATGAAAGATTAAGAAGACGTGGGGAAGAAGAAGGAAACTGGTGCTTCCAGCAAACAAGAAAATGTATAAATGCATTTAATACATATGACTTTGGGGAGTACATTCAGACAGATCATCTAAGTATTCCTCTCATTGTTGAAATTGTGAAAGAAAAGGTATCCCTTGGATAAATGCTTTATTTCATTCCTTATGAAGTTAGAGTTCTGTTCTTAGTGAATTGAAATGTTGCTTATTTCTTAGCTGAAACATTACGTTAATAATAATTTAATAAAAAGTGCCTTAATAAAAAAGTAAATAGATTAGATGCTCTCCTTATTCTTTTAAGGTAAAATAAAGTGGGTAGTTACTGATATAAATTAGAGGTGAGCTTACATATGATAATTGAAGTCATTGCAGATACCGTTGAGGATGCAATAATAGCGGAGCAAGCAGGTGCTAATCGTATTGAACTGATAACTGGAGTCGCAGAGGGTGGTCTAACTCCTAGCTATGGTATCATAGAAGCGGTTTGTAAAGCTGTGTCGATTCCAGTGTATGTGATGATACGTCCACATAGTCGCAGCTTTAGTTATTCTAATACTGAATTGAATAGTATGGTGAAGGATATACAGATTTGTAAGGAGCTTGGGGCTGCAGGGGTTGTTTGGGGTGTATTGAATAAGGATGGGGATATTGATAAGGAAGCTTTGAAAAAACTGTTGGATGCCTCAAATGGATTAGATATTACATTTCATCGGGCGTTTGATGAAGTAAATGATCAATTAGAAGCCTTAAATGTCATACAACAATATCCGGAGATTTCTCGTATACTAACATCAGGTGGCAAGGATAAAGCAATAGATGCAACTAGTGAGCTGCAACAATTGGTGAATAAGTGTGAGGGTACATCACTTAAGATTATGGCAGGGTCTGGCTTAACGCCGAACAATATTGGCAACCTTTTAGAACAAGTGAAGGTGACAGAAATTCATTTTGGCTCCGGAGTACATCATCAATCTAGTTTTAGTTATCCAATTGATCCACAAAAAATACAAGAGATAAAAAACTTACTATAAGATAGGAAAATCTAAGATTAAATCACTAAAGACGGTAATCTAAAAAAGTCGATTTCATGTTTTGAACCTCAGCCCAATAGTTAGACAAACTAACAATTGGGCTGAGGTTCATCTGAGGAAATCGACTTTTTTACTATACTTCATATATGGGGAGTTCTATGAAATGTTGGAGATTAGTAATGCTGAGTATAAGATTGTCGCAATTATTCAAAATAAACCCTTTAATTGGAATGTCATTGATTAACGATTTTATGATCTTTTGCATGAAAAGGTTAAAGAAGAAGAACTTATTTCTATTATTAACGATTTCAAGTGGAAGTTGAATAAATTATATAGATGAAACATTAAAATATACACCATCCATTTATATAAATGATAGTTCTCAAAGTATTTATTCTCTATAGGCAAAATTAACAGCATTTGAGAAGCTTGCTTATGAGGGGTGGCAAAAGGAAATACAAGGATTTTATAGAGGAGATACCAAGCGACAAAAGATATTGGGTGGTGAATGGAATTGATATTCTTTCAGAGATCCGTATGAAATTTTACCAAAAAGCGATCATTTCCGTATGGAATTCTGAAAATAGTTAGATAACTAGACTAGGTGATTACAATAACTGAAACGGATTTCTTCAGTAGACATTGTTTATATTTGTCAAATGTTACATTATGAAAAACAAATCATGTACATCATTTAACATTGTGTATAATGCAATCCAAGCAAGAAAAAAGTAAACTAAGCTTAAACTTCTATTTTGGGTAAAAAACTCAAAATGACAACATCTTTTGAAAGCGTTTTCCGAATATAAAGTAATAGGGTAAATAATATATTCATATATGTATATTGGCCAATCTATTTATAAAGGAGGAATTGACCATGACAGACAACGTGAAAATTGGACTTATTCAAGCTTCAAATGATGTAGATGGAAATGAACCCGTTGATGTTCATAAACAAAAGGCTATAGAAAAACATATTCAACTCGTTAAAGATGCAAAAGAAAAGGGTGCGCAAATCATTTGTTTGCAGGAGATATTTTATGGACCTTATTTCTGTTCTGAGCAAAATACAAAGTGGTATGATGCTGCAGAAGAGATTCCGAATGGACCTACAACGAAACTATTTCAAGATCTAGCAAAGGAATTAGGAGTTGTTATAGTATTACCAATTTATGAAAAAGAAGGGATTGCAACTTATTACAATACAGCCGCAGTGATAGATGCAGATGGCTCATATTTGGGAAAATATCGTAAACAACATATTCCTCATGTAGGAGTTGGAGATCAGGGGTATGGTTTCTGGGAAAAATTTTATTTTAAGCCTGGCAATTTAGGATATCCTGTGTTTGATACTGCATTTGCAAAAGTTGGTGTCTACATATGTTATGATCGACATTTTCCTGAAGGTGCAAGATTGCTGGGTTTAAATGGCGCCGAAATTGTTTTAAACCCATCTGCAACAGTTGCGGGATTATCAGAATATTTATGGAAGCTTGAGCAACCAGCACACGCAGTTGCAAATGGCTATTATTTAGGTGCAATCAATAGAGTAGGTACAGAGGGTCCATGGAATATGGGTGAATTTTATGGTCAATCCTATCTTGTTGACCCAAGAGGGGAATTTGTAGCAATGGGTAGTCGGGACCAAGATGAAATTGTCATCGGTGAAATGAATAAAAAAATGATTAGAGAAGTACGAGATACTTGGCAATTTTATCGGGATCGCAGACCGGAAACTTATCAAGAGATGACGGCTCTATTACCTTAATTTATTTTTCAACAAGGGCTTTACAACTTTTCCAAACGTAAAGCCCTTTATATATATCTTCATATAGTATTTATCTTTTCCAAAGGAGGCTAAAACATAGTGACTAGAATTTCTTATGAAGATTTACAGCAAAACTTTAATGAAGTATTTCCTGGGTTAACAAATCAGGAAGCAATAGAAGAGTCGAATAGATGTTTATATTGCTACGATCCTCCTTGTATACAAGCATGTCCAACGGGAATTGACATTCCGACATTTATAAAAAAAATTGCCTCAGGAAATTTAAAAGGGTCTGCTAAAACGATTATGACAGCTAACCCTGTTGGTGCAAGCTGTTCTCGTGTTTGTCCAACTGAGGAATTATGTGAGGGGGCATGTGTACTTAATCATTCAACGAAACCAATTATGATTGGCAATTTACAAAGGTATGCCACAGATTGGGCAATTAAAAATCAACAAGTATTATTTAAACCAGGAAAAAAGAATGGTAGGAAAGTAGCAATCGTTGGTGGAGGGCCAGCTGGTCTTGCTGCTGCTCGAGAGCTCGGATTATTAGGTTATAATGTGACGATTTTTGAGGCTGAAAAACATGCTGGTGGATTAAACACGTATGGAATAGTGTCTTTTAGGCTTCCACAAGATATTTCCTATTGGGAAGTAAAGCAAGTAGAAAGTCTTGATGTTGAAATAAAGACAAACACAAGAGTAGGAAAGGATATTTCAGTAAAAGAAATAATGGACAATTATGATGCTGTTTTACTTGCAATAGGGATGGCGAGTGTTCCTAATTTAGGGATTGTCGGTGAAGATTTAGACGGTGTATATGATGCGATTGACTTCGTAAAAGAAACGAAAACAAAACCTATTTCTAATACGTTTCTCGGTAAGAAGGTGGTTGTTATCGGAGCGGGAAATACAGCAATCGATGGTGCAACATGTTCCATTCGATTGGGAGCTGAAAATGTGAAGATTCTTTATAGAAGGACTAGTGAGGAAATGACCGCCTATGAATTTGAATATGAATTTGCCAAGCAAGATGGGGTTGAATTTAGATGGCTTACTGCACCAAAACGGATTATCGGGAATGAAGATGGAAAGGTCATAGGGATTGAATGTATCAAAATGAAATTAGGTAAATCTGATGACGATGGTCGTGCTCGCCCGATACCAATTGAAGGATCCGAATTTATATTAGAAGTAGATGCTGTTATAAAAGCAATTGGACAATCAAGATACAATCAGTTAATTGAAGAATTTCAACTTGAACATAATAGTGGCGTAGTAAAGATTGATCAGCAAACTTATCAAACGTCTAATGCAAAAGTCTATGCATGTGGAGATGTCATCTTTGGAAAAGGTCAAGGTGAAGCTATGGTTGTATCAGCTGCACAGCAAGGAAAAGACGCAGCATATGCAATCCACAAGCAATTAAGCAAAACTTCCGCAGAGACTGCTTAGTTTGGACAATATAGCATATCTTTAAAAAGGGCAGGAGGTAAGGAAATGGCAGATTTACAGATTAATTTAGCAGGAATTCAATCACCAAACCCATTTTGGTTAGCTTCTGCTCCTCCAACTAACTCTGGTTATCAAGTTCAACGAGCATTTGATGCAGGTTGGGGAGGAGCAGTTTGGAAAACATTGGGTGATCCCATTCTAAATGTTTCATCACGTTTTGCAGCTGTTAGTTTTAATGGTCAAAAGGTAGCGGGGTTTAATAATATCGAACTCATAACTGACCGACCTTTAGAGGTTAATTTGCAAGAAATCTATGAAACTAAAAAAAGATTTCCTAATCATGCAATTATTGCTTCACTGATGGTGGAACCTAAGCAGGAAAAATGGCATGAAATTGTAAAAAGAGTTGAGGATGTTGGTGTGGACGGACTGGAACTAAATTTTGGTTGCCCACATGGCATGGCGGAAAGGGGGATGGGATCTGCTTCTGGTCAAGTTCCAGAGCTTGTTGAAAAACAAACCTATTGGGTGAAGGAAGCTGCTCAAACACCTGTTATTGTAAAACTAACTCCGAATATTACAGATATTACTGTTACTGCTCAATCCGCAGCAAATGGTGGTGCGGATGCAATCAGTATGATAAATACAATTAATAGTTTGGCAGGAGTGGATATTCATACATGGAATACGATTCCACATGTTGCTGGAAAAGGTGCACATGGAGGATATTGTGGTCCTGCAGTTAAACCAATTGCTCTTAATATGGTTGGGGAATGCGCACGCAATCCTAGAATCAACATTCCGATATCTGGTATAGGTGGAATTTCAAGCTGGCAGGATGCAGTGGAGTTTATGCTAATGGGAGCAACTGGAGTTCAGGTTTGTACAGCAGCAATGCACCATGGATTTAGGATTGTAGAGGATATGATTGAGGGACTAGATCATTACTTAGATGACAAAGGAATATCTTCTGTAATGGACTTAATAGGGAAGTCAGTAGAAAAATATTCCGATTGGGGAAATCTCGACTTAAATTATAAAATTGTCGCGCGGATAAATAACGATATATGTATTAATTGCAATAAATGCCATATTGCCTGTGAAGATACATCCCATCAATGTATTGATATGTTAAAAGATGAAACAGGAAAAGGATATTTACAGGTACGTGAAGATGACTGTGTAGGTTGTAATCTTTGTTCTATCGTATGTCCAGTTGATGGGGCAATTGACATGGTTGAAATTCCAAGTACGCTACCACCAATGACATGGAATGAACGTCAAGCTGCTCTTGGAGCTGCTTCATGCAATGTAGATGTTGTAAATAAATAGATAAAAGGGGTACTGCCGACAAAACGCGGATATTATACGCTAAGACATTTTTTGGATATGAAAACCCTAATTTTTCTACGCTAAGCAGAAAAATTAGGGTTTTTTTATATCCTAAGTGGACGTAGGGAATGTATTGAGTTCAAAATCTCAGGTATAAATGAATATTCTCCTAGAAAGTTTATATGTTCCCATCCTAATGGTGATATGTGTGGGAGCAATTCCTCTTGATACTTTCCTGTATTTTTAAAATGTTCAATTGCTTGTGATAGATACACGGTATTCCAAATACTAATAGCATTAATAATTAAGTTTAAGGCGCTGGCACGCTGTAATTGATCTTGTAATGCTCTTTCTCTAAGTTCCCCATGTTTCCCAAAGAAAATAGCTCGTGCCAATGCATTCATAGCTTCTCCTTTATTTAATCCACGTTGAATTCGCCGACGCAATGTTTCGCTAGAAATATAATCTAATATAAACAAGGTTTTATCTATGCGACCCATCTCTCTTAAAGTTGTCGCAAGGCTATTTTGACGAGAATAAGAACCTAATTTCCCCATAATGAGAGAAGCAGAGACCGTTCCTTTACGAATGGAATGTGCCAACCTTAATACATCATCATAATTTTCCTGAATGATCTTGGTGTTAATTCTTCCACGAAGCAACTTCTCCATTTCTGGATATTGGTCTGGTTTTTCAAATGAATAAAGTTTTGAATCTGCAAGGTCTCGTAGTCTTGGGGCAAATCGAAATCCTAACAAATTAGTTAATCCGAATACTTGATCCGTATAACCAGCCGTATCTGTATAATGTTCTTCAATATGCAAGTCGGTTTCATGATGCAATAAACCATCTATAACATGAACAGCGTCTCTTGCGTTTGTATTAATCACTTTCGTATAGAAGCTAGAAAATTGGTCACTAACAAACCGATAAATGGTTGTTCCTTTCCCTGTGCCGTAATGTGGATTTGCATCAGCGTGTAAGGATGAAACTCCTACTTGAACACGCATTCCATCTGAAGAAGAAGTTGTACCATCGCCCCAGTACGACGACAAGTTTAACTGGTGTTGAAAATTCACCATAACGGCTTGTGCTTTATTCATAGCATCTTCATATAAACGCCATTGTGAGGCTGTGGACATTTGCCGGTAAGAAACCCCTTGTGTCGCTTCTGCCATCTTAGTAAGACCGATGTTTGTTCCCATAGCCATAATCGCTGCCATGATCGCAGGCTTTTCTTCTTCTTTCGGTGGATTCAGCGTAGAAGCATGGAGGAACTGCTTTTCGAATCCCGTCCAACTTGCTACTTCCATAAGCAAATCTGTCAACTTCACACGAGGTATCAGTTGATATAGAGATAAACTATATTCTCGTGCTGTTTCTGGAACGTTTTTCTCCAAACGATGGAGATGCAGCCGTCCGTCTTCAAAATTAACCCCATCTAATTCTGTGATATTCGCTTTAATCCATTCAAGCCGATTATGTAATGCATCTATTTTCAATTTTAAGTATTCATCAACAGAAGGTGGTGCGGTAAGTCCATTAAGGTGCTTGTTTTGCTCCCATGCTTCTTTTGTCACTAAATAATTATCAAAATCTTGATGCTGACGACTTCCTTTAATAGAAACGTTACCTGAGCGTACAAGATTTCTTAACTCGGTAAGAACAGACATCTCATAATATTGGCGATTTATATTACCATCATCATCATAAACGTGCTTTTGCCAGCGATTCGAGATAAAGTCCAAAGGAGCTCCTTCTGGAATTTTTCGTTTATTATTTTTGTTCATCTCTTTAATGGTCTCAATAGCTTGAAGCAATGGCTCTCCTGATTTTGTAGAAGTGAATTCTAGGGCTTCTAACAATGTTGGAGTATATTTACGTAAGTAGTTAAAGCGAAATTTTAGTAAGTCTAAGTAATCGTAATCCATTGGGCGTGATAATTGCTTCGCCTCTTCTATTGAGTTTACGAAGTCCTCCCAAGGCATAATAGCTTCTAAGGCTTCAAATGGGTCCTTCCCTTGTTCTTTTGCTTGAATCAATGCTGTTCCCAAATCTGCAAAGTGAATAACCTTTTCATTAACTGATTTACCATTTAACCTCTGAATCTCTTCTTGAGCTTTACGTCCTTTTGATAACAATAGGCTAATTTGCCGATCATGTATCTCAAAGGCATGATCAGTAAGGTTTTGGCTAAGTTGTAGGAGGTGTAAAACTAAAAGCGCAAATTTCTTATTCTCTTTAAATCTACGGAATGAACGGGGTTCATATTTGGAACCCAATCGTGCTAGCTGTAAGACCCTATTTGGATGAATTTCTTTAATATCCACATTAAGTTGCAAAGTTCGTATGACTTGAAGACGTTTTATAACCTTTAAGAAGGCATCTGGAGAAGATTGACCGGGAACTTCTCGCAACCAAGCAAGGGGTGTCTTTGAATTGGTGGAACTTACATCAAGTAAGTGATCTAACTTTTGTTTTTGAGATTCACTTAATGTAGAGATGATAGATTTAAAAATTCGTTCTTCTGCCCGTTGACGAGCTTCCCATACAATCCTTTCTATTGTTGTCAGTGCTGGCAAAATTACTTTTTGTCTTCGCAATTCTTCAATTGTTGAGCGAATCAAGTAGTCTGTATTTCCGTTCTCAAGAGCGAGTTTAAGAGTAAATTGTGCAATTATTCGATATGCCCCAAAGGATAAGTTTTGGTAGCCATAATGTTGCCGAAGTTCCTCTAGATGTTCATTTCGAGTTGCTACCCGTTTTGCATACTGGGTATATTCTTGAGGGGAGACATCAATTTGTTTTGCAATATAATCGAGTATTGGGCTGGGAATGTCTTTAATCTGAAATAAAGTCCAACCCGGATACCGAAGGACAGCGAGCTGTAAAGCAACCCCTAAGCGATTATGGTCTCTTCGGTGCTTATTAATAAATCCAAGATCTTCTGAGGTAAAAGTATAGTGCATTTCTATGTCATGCTCATTCATATCATCGGGAATAGACACAAACATATTTCGCTGATCGGAGGTTAACAGTTCTTTCCCTCTCATGTTATACCTCCTTGCCAGATTTTTCTTTCGTTCCTAAGTAACGATATAACGTTGTTGCTCCTATTCCTGTGGCTTCTTTAATTTGAGATAAGGAGTAGTCTTTACTTTCATACATCTTCATGGCAAGCATGATTTTTTTAGGTTCAACCTTCGGTCTACCTCCATTTCTTCCCCTAGCTCTAGCAGCTACCAGTCCATCTTTAGTTCGTTCACTAATGATGTCCCGTTCTAATTCGGCTATGCTGGCTAACATTCTGAAAAAGAATCGCCCCATAGCTGTTGTTGTGTCAATTTTATCTTGAATAGACACGAAATGAATTCCCTTAGCTTCAAACTGCTCCATGAGTTCAATTAAATGTTTGGTACTTCGACTGATACGATCTAATTTGTAGACAACTACTGTGTCGCCCTTACGCAGAACTTTAAGTAGCTCGTCCAATTGAGGCCGGTTTTTCCTCTTACCTGATTCTTTTTCTTCAAAAATCTGTTCCACTTCATAATGGTTCAAAGCATCCAGTTGTAATGACAATGACTGATCTTGCGTACTTACCCGTGCATATCCAAATTTCAACACAAATCCCCCCTTACTTAATACATTTACTATACCATAAAGGGTATTTAAATAGATATATTAGTAATTTGATTTTGGTTATATTTTTGGTTATGTGTTTTAAGTAGTTTTTGAATATTTTTAGATAATCTCTTTTCTACAACCAAAAACGGTCGTTTTTGGTATTTTTTTATATAGAGGAAATGGATATAGGAGATTGTGAAAAGGTGTACTTACACTAACGGGCAGCATTCCTGTAATGAAGAAATATGAGGTTTGAACATAAAAAAGCCCCTTGGTATGATATGAATGTCCAAAGCTTGGCGGCAAAAAGGACAACAAACACATATACCAGGAGGCTATTCAAATGAATTATAACCAAAATGAAAAGATTGCTCAAATTACTTCTCAAACATTAATTATAGGTGTTGATATTGCTAAATACAAGCATGTGGCAAGAGCCCAAGACTTTAGAGGTTTAGAATTTTCAGCACCTTTATACTTTGAAAATACAGATTCTAGTTTTAACTGTTTCTTAGAGTGGATAAAAAAGTTAATGAATCAAAACAATATGGAAAAAGTGATCGTAGGAATGGAGCCGACAGGTCACTATTGGCTGAATTTAGCTCACTTCCTTAAGGCGAAAAATATCAAGTTTGTAGTTGTAAATCCTTTGCATGTAAAGAAAAGTAAAGAGTTAGATGATAATTCTCCAACTAAAAATGATGTAAAGGATGCAAGAGTTATCGCACAGTTGGTCAAAGACGGGAGATATGCAGAACTTCGTGTGGCTAGAAAAATACGTGATCTTCTATCTGTTGATCTTCAAGCAGTTCAAGGGCAAGTCCATAATTGGATAGACCGCTATTTTCCAGAGTTTCTTACCGTCTTTTAAGGATTGGGAAGGTAAATCTGCTATACAATTATTAAAACTAAATTTATTGCCACATGAGTTAGTAGCTCTCTCCGAACAGGAGATACTAGTACATCTTCGAAAAGCTGTTAAACGTGCAGTGGGACTCAGTAAAATAAAAGAACTAAAGAAGATTGCAGTTGCTTCAATTGGTATTAGGGAAGGTTCTGATATGGCTAAGTTAGAGCTTCGCACGTTAATAGACAAATATGAACTAATAAAAGAAAAGTTCGAAGAACTGGAATCTAACATAGATAAACTTCTTGAACAAATTCCAGGTGTTGAACAAATGTTGGCTATTAAGGGAATAGGGAAAGACACGGTTGCAGGCTTTTTTTCAGAGGTAGGAGACCTAAGTTACTATTCCCACCCAAGGCAGATTATCAAACTAGCTGGGCTTAGTCTTAAGGAAAATACATCTGGTAAGCATAAAGGACAAACCTAAATTACCAAGAGAGGTAGGAAGACATTAAGAGCTCTCCTCTTTCGAGTTGCAATGCCTTTGGTCGCTAAAAATACCGCTTTTAAAGCATTACATGAGTATTTTACAAAGCGTCCAAATAATCCTTTGAAGAAGATGCAATCTCTAATTGAATTGCAATATGTAATAAGCTCATACGTATTTTATTTACCATCGGTAAAAAGCAGTGCGAATTTAGTGAAGAACGCATGTTATCGGACATTCCTCATATGGACGTATTACAGGTAGCAGCTTAATATCTTTTCTTGATTGAAATTATTTAGTAGGTTAATTGTTTTAAACATTTGAAGCACGGATTAGTCAGTAAAACAACTAAAATACGGGCAAGGACCCTGTCGGGCAGCATGACTGACATCCACCTCATGGAAAGGTTGGACGAAGGAATTTTGGAGCGAAGACTCTGTGAGATATGGGAGGGTTGACCTCCATGAGAAATGTGGAGATCCACCAGTGCAATCATATTTTTACTCATCCACCAATGGTTGTAAGAAGGTGGTTGATGGGTTATAGCTCTTTTTTCTCTCAGAGTCCAAATATATCCTTTCAAGTGAGAATCCTCCAGCTATAAGGACATTTACCGACAGGTAAATAACTATGAAAATCTAAGAAAACAAGAGTAATCCGGCGTTTTCCCTTCTTTTATAGAGGGAGTTTAGTTGAATAGCGCTATTAATAAAAACAAATCCCAATCATCAAGATTGTTCACACAAATTCCTCGTTCCCACCTGAAATGGGGATATTTGTGTGGCTATTCAAAAATTCCGTAACTTAGCTGGTATGTACTTTTATTATAAAAATTATTTCAAACTGTTTATAAACAATAATATTGTATTCCTCTTCATCCTAAACTTCTACACTTCAACTTTTCCAGATTTCTGTATCTTAATTTTTTCTTCTAAGGACAATAGTTCGTATTCCCAATTTGCGTTCATTCACTTCCTTTTATTTTCTTAAACATTTAGAAGTTATATAAATTGTTCCAGTATCAATTTTCCCCCTGAATAATTATATAAAATTAAGTGCATATTAAACATATAGGAAATGAAAGGAAAAATGTTATGGAACAAATGGTTTTAGATATTAAAAAAGCGTTAGGGGGTAATGATGACTTTTTTATAAAACGTGATTACCTTTTAGAAAATGAAGTTTTGTTACTAGGACTAAATACACTAATAGATATAACAAAAACAAAAACAATTTTTCAAAAACAGTCAGAGGGTTTAATTTCTCAAGGGAAAACATCAGAAACTATATTTATTTTAATGGGTGAACTTTTTGAAGACGATACAAAAAAGGCTATTACATCAATTCTTGAAGGTAAACTCATTATATATATAGAAAATACAAAAAAGTTTATTATTTACGAACCTGTTCCTAAGGGGTTAAATCGTTCAATTGAAGTTCCATCAAATGAAAGTGTAATTCAAGGACCTTCAAACTCCTTTACAGAAGATATTGATACAAATATTGGACTCCTTCGTAAACAACTTACTTCAAATAAACTTCTTGTTCATTCCTTCACAACAGGGAAAAATCAGAAGACAAAAATTTCTTTACTATTTATTAATGGCGTAGTGGATAAAGAACTTGTTGAAAATATAAATAGTCTTATTGAAAAGAATAAGAGTATGGATATCAGTAACTTACAAAGCTTGTCAAAAATGCTGGGGTTTTCATCTTGGGATACAATTTCAAAATTTAATACGACAGAGCTTCCTTTTCATGCATCACAATTTCTTAAAACGGGAAGAGTTGTTATATTAGTTGATCAATTACCATTTGCTTTAATCCTGCCTAATCTCCTATGGGATATGTTTATTGTTGAAAGTGATCGTAATTTTCCATTTCCCATTATGATAACTATCCGTTGCCTCCGAGTAATTGGTGCATTAATTGCTCTAATAAGTCCAGGAATGTATGTTGCTCTTGTTGCTGTAAATCCGGAAGCGTTACAGATAGAGCTTGCACTTTCTGTAGCTCAAAGTCGAGAAGGGGTTCCTTATCCAGCACTTGTTGAAGTTATAATCATGTTGGTTGTTCTAGAACTGATATTAGAAGCAAGCATAAGGCTTCCAAAATCAGTAGGTCCCACAATTACAATGGTTGGAGGAATTATATTAGGACAAGCAGTTGTAGAAGCTAAATTAGTCAGCAATCTCTTAATCATCATTCTTGCAGCAACAACAATTGCTAACTCAACCCTTGTGGGGGCTCAAAGCTCGCTTTCAATCAGATCATTTAAATATATTAATGTAATTCTTTCTTCACTATTTGGAGTTTTAGGATTAGTAGTAGGTCTAGTTTTTATTAGTTCTTATTTGGCAAGTTTAACTACCTTTGGCAAGTCCTATCTCTATTTAAATATAGGAAGGAAGGAACAATAGTGGTAAGAAGTCTACATGTTATGATAATGTATGTGCTTTGTCATCTGGGACTAATTTTTTTTATGTTTCCAGCTGATATTATTGCTAGTACAGAACAAGGCCATTGGTTCCCAATTCTAATAGGGATTATTGTACATTTTGTATGTTTGTTGACTTATATGAAAGGTCTCAGATTTTTTCCAAAAAAGGATATTTTAAGTATATTTTCGAAAAGCAAAAAAAGGGTAACTTTTTTATTTTTTGCTCCCGTTTTACTTTATCTAATCATGGCCATTATTATAACGGTCAGAGCATACGCAGAAATCGTAACCTTGGTATTTTTATCCCATACCCCATTATGGACAATTATACTATTATTGTTGTCTGTTTCTGCATACATTTCATCTAAAGGTATCGAAGCCATTTTACGAACTGCATTTTTATTATTTATATTATTTTTTCCAATATTATTGTTTGTCTTAATCATGTCATTTCAGAATGTTGATTGGAGATATGCCATACCTTTTGACACAGACTTAGGATTCATTAGTAAGCCTGCTTACTTCGAGAGTTATTTTGCATTCGCCGATGGGTTTCTCTTTCTTGGATTTGTACAACCATTTTTCTCTTATGAAAGAAAATATGTTATTTTGTCTGCGATATTTCTTATTCCTTTCTTTCTCTTTTCAGTATACATTCCAATTCTTACTTTGGGACAAGCGACTGCATCAAAAGCATTTCTTCCTTTTGTACTTATTGTGGATTCTATAAATATTGATTGGTTAATGTTTGATCGAGTTACAATGTTTTTTCTTTTAAGCCTTATTGCTTTTATTATTTTGTATCTCTCTCTCTTAATGTGGAAAGCAATTCGAATAATCAACTATTACATTCCTAAAAGTAGACCTAGCTACCTATTGTTCGGTTTGTCTGTAGCAATCTTTTTCGTTTGCTTTTGGATTCCAGACAGGAAGGATGTTGAAAATATCCTTTTTATGAATTCTTTTTTAAGGTCATACGTTATAATTGTTGTACCTCTTTCTATTTACTATATTGGAAGAAGATTAAAGAGGAAGGATACAAATGAAACTATCTAATAAAAAAGTCATTTATTTAATTTGTAGTCTTTTAACTATGGTTTTGATATTGAGCGGTTGTTGGGATAATAAGGATATAAATCATCGTCTACTACCAGTGTCGATAGGTGTTAAGAAAGTTGACGACCAATATTTGGTAATCCTGAATATACCAGTGCCTATTGATGGTAGTATGGAAACAAAAATTGTATCTGCTAAAGCTGAAACGGTCTCAAAAGCAGTGGATACAATTAGTAGAAATATGGAGAGCGATGTGGATTTATTGCATGTAAAGCTAATCTTTATTGAGAAAGAAACTGCTGAGGATGGAATAAACGATATAATTGCAGGATTAATGCGTTCAAGAGACGTTTCCCCAAAAGCTTTAGTTGCAATATGTGATGAGGATCTTCAAGAATTTTTCAATAACATTAAAATTAATGCCGAAAAAAAAGGGCTCAGCACTTATAACTATTTCGAAAAAAATGCAGGCTGGAATCCTGACATTGCCCTTACAAGAGTTTGGGAGGTCTTCCGAGGCATACATTCTTATACACATGATGTGGCTATACCTTTGATTCGTTCGGGAAAAGATACGACTATGGATCAAATCGGTTCTGCCATATTAAAAAGAGGAAAAATGGTCGAGCAAATCAGTTCAAACGAAACCCTGCTGTACAATGTTTTTAAAGGGGAGAGTGGTAATGGAAAAATGGAAGTAATGGAACATGCTACAGTCATGCTACTGGGTTCTAAAACTGACAATATAGGAAGACTAGTGAATAATGATGCACATATGGAAAGTCTAATAAAAATGAGAGTTGTGATATTGGAAACAAAAGGAGAACCCAGTTTGAATTTAATTAAAGAGGAAATTAATACTCTAATCTCTGAGAGGTATAATAAATTATTTACAAAACTTCAAGAGAATGAGGCTGATGTATTCGGAATGGGTCAGTTTTTTAGAAATCAAATCCCTCGTGATGAATTAAAAAACTGGAGGTCAGATTACTTTAAAAACATGAAGATTAATATTAATGTTAAAATAGACATTCAAAATGAAGGTTATCTGAAAACAACTTAAAGAATTATATCTATATCCATTTTTGTAACTGGATTGGATTTTATGAATCAAATTTATGTTATCTCAGCAGTTATCTTGAATATAACAATTGAAAAAATAAATAGATAATAAAAAGCTGTTTTTCGATAAGAAAACCGGCTTTCTTTGTGAATTATGTGAAACAATGTACTTAAACAAACGGGTGCGTTAGTTCAACATGACATTATTTGGAAACTACGAAACCAAAAGAATACGAAGAAAAATATTAAACCCTGATCCTTCTGCTTAGCGTAGAAAAATCAGGGTTTTTATATCCAAAAAATGTCTTAGCGTATAATATCTGCGTTTTGTCGGCAGTACCCCTAAAAGCAATAGAAAATGAGGTGTTTAAAACATGAAAAAAGTGATTAAAAATGGAACAATAGTGACGGCAACAGATCAATTTCAAGCAGATATTGAGATTGAAAATGGTGTAATAAGTTTAATAGGAGAAAATCTTTCTACACAAGGATCTGAAGTAATTGATGCTAAAGGATGCTATATTTTCCCGGGTGGCATTGACCCCCATACACATCTCGACATGCCCTTTGGCGGAACAGTGACTAAGGATGATTTTGAAACAGGGACCATTGCTGCCGCTTATGGAGGAACTACCACAATCATTGACTTTTGTTTAACAAATAAAGGGGAACCGTTAAAGAAAGCGATTGACACATGGCACGCAAAATCCAAAAATAAGGCGGTTATTGATTATGGATTCCACCTTATGATTAGTGAAGTGAATGAAGACGTATTAAATGAACTTCCTTCGATCATTGATAATGAAGGAATCACTTCATTTAAAGTATTTATGGCGTATAAAAATGTGTTTCAAGCGGATGATGAGACATTATTCCGTACACTAATTGCAGCAAAAGAACTCGGAGCACTCGTGATGGTCCATGCAGAAAACGGAGATGTCATTGATTATTTGACGAATAAAGCGCTAGAGAATGGCAATACTGAACCAATTTATCATGCGCTTACACGTCCACCTGAAATTGAAGGAGAAGCAACGGGTAGAGCGGCAACATTTACTGGACTCGCAAACTCTCAGCTATATGTAGTACATGTATCATGTGCTGATGCTGCAAGAAAGATTGCAGAGGCTAGAGATAAGGGAATTGATGTTTGGGGTGAGACATGTCCACAATATTTGGTTTTAGACCAATCCTATTTAGAAAGACCAAATTTTGAAGGGGCTAAATATGTTTGGTCTCCACCATTACGTGAAAAATGGAACCAAGAAGTTCTATGGAACGCTTTAAAAACAGGGCAACTTCAAACAATTGGTTCGGATCAATGTTCATTTGATTTTAATGGGCAAAAAGATTTAGGGAGAGATGATTTTTCAAAAATTCCTAATGGGGGACCAATAATTGAGGATCGTTTAAGTATTCTCTTCTCTGAAGGGGTTAAAAAGGGAAGGATTTCCTTAAATCAATTTGTAGATATAACTTCCACGAGAATTGCGAAGCTATTCGGATTATATCCGAAGAAAGGTACGATTGCCGTTGGAGTGGATGCCGATGTTGTTATCTTTGATCCTACAATAGAAAGGGTCATTTCTGCTGAATCTCACCATATGGCGGTAGACTACAATGCTTTTGAAGGAATGAAAGTAATAGGAGAACCTGTTTCTGTACTATCACGAGGAGAATTTGTTATTCGAGATAAAAAGTTTGTTGGAAAGATTGGTTCTGGACAGTATTTGAAACGAGCAAAATATGGTGAAAGAAATCATACGAATGAGAGTGAATCATTAACGATGTAACAGCCTCTTATTTAAAATAAAATATATCGATCTGTAGGATCAATTTTAATAGTTATTTTGGGGAGGCAAATGTTTACATGTGCTCTCCCCAAAAAAAATAATCCATTGATAAGGATTTTTTACGCTTGAATTATTCAGAATATTATGAATACATTTTGAGAAATGAGGTGTAACAGATGAATAATAAGGATAGTTATTTGAAATCACCAGATTTATTGCCTATTAGCTCAGAGGAAAGAAATATAGGACCAAAGGGCTTCGCTGTTATTTGGGTAGGGATGGCTGTTGTATTAGCTGCTTTTGCAATTGGAGGTTCTGGTGTTCAAAGTTTACCTCTTGGATGGGTAATTGTTGCAACTCTAATAGGATCCGTAGCTATCGGCATATTTATGACCATTATTGGTGATATTGGTGTAGAACATGGATTATCGTTTCCGGTTTATATGAGGGCCCCATTTGGCACGATCGGTACACATATTCCTTCATTAGTACGTGGTATTACTGCAGCATGTTGGTTCGGCTTGAACACATATTTCGGGGCAACAGCAATGAATGGAATATTAAATATTTTGTTTGGTTTTAATAACTGGTTTATTTGTTTTATTGTATTTGCAGCACTTCAACTTATTAACACTGCACTTGGTATTAAAGCAATCGAAAGATTTGCCGACTTAGCTGCACCAACCATTATCTTAATTTCTGCGTGGATGTATGCCTCTTTGTCGGATCAAGCTGCAGAACAAGGAAGGGAAATTTGGTCATGGGTGGAAAGTCCAGTAACAGGTGGTGCAGCTTTTACAGCCTTTATGGTAGTTGTGATGAGTAATATGGGATTCTGGGCAACTTTAGCAGCTGATATGCCATCCTTATCACGTTTTTTCAAAGCACCAAAAAACGAAAGAAACTGGTTTAAACGTAATAAATCACAAATCGTTGGAAGTATTATTGTTATGCCAATTGTCAATACATTTATGATCATTATTGGTGCCGTATCTTATATTGCTGTTTCAAATTTTGATCCAGTTGTTGCCCTTCAGGAGGCAGCGAGCGGATTTATCTTGGGTATTTTGTTATTAATGATTGTATTTGCCCAATGGTCAACAAATACATCTGCAAATGTAATACCGGCAGCGACCATTTTTTCTAATGTAGGTGGTCCAAAAGTACCTTTTTGGGCAGCAGTTCTCATTGCGGGGATTATTGGTATTGCGGTTCAACCATGGAGCTTATTTGATGTTATTGTGCCTGCTTTACTCATTATCGGAGGAATATTGTCGTCAATAGTAGGTATATTGTTTACAGATTACTATTTAATTAGAAAAAGGAGAGTGAATGTCAACGATTTATATGTAGGAAATGGTCAGTATAAATACATGAATGGGTTTAATTTGGCAGGAATGATCGCATGGATTATTGGGGGAATCGCTTCATATTTTCTCTCAAGCTATTCATTTATCGTGGGCTTTCTTGTAGGTGCCGTAATTTATTATATATTAGGTAAATACTGGTGGTTTAAAAAGTACAAACAAGCAGAAATTGAAGACCCAAGTGATGAAAAATATTTAGGGATTACGGTTGGACGTGATTGGGAAATTTTAGAAGAGGAAGAAGTGGTTGCTGTACCTGAAGATTTGAATCCACAAATATAAATTTATACTTTTTTATGGAAAGAGAGGTTATTATTTTGTCTGAGTATCAAGAGTTTTTACAAGAAAGAGATCGTATTGATTTTTTAGTGGAAAGAGGTTTCAAAATAAAAAATATCACTGAGAATTTGAGTGGTGCTTTTGTAGAATTTGAAAAAACTTTAGATTCAGAAATAGAAAATGAAACATTACACATCTTAACGGCTGATGCAAGAAAATACTTTTCAGTAATATTAATCAACCAACAAAAAGAGGGAAAATAACACGTTGAATAGACATATCCCTTAAGTATTGGATACTTAAAGGATATGTCTATTTTTATTTGCAATCAAATACCTGTAAAGGATTTTATTCAATTATATCGAATAGTATATAAATACAGACCCTATATTCTTCTTAGATCCTTAATAAAAGATCAAATATTCTACTCAATTTTTAGAGGTGATATGAAATTGAAATCTTATATTACGGTAAAGGATATTTTACAAAGAAAACATTTTGAGATGATTGAGGTTATTGCAGGAAAAGAGGGTTTGAATCGCCTAGTTAAATGGGTACATGTTGTAGAAGTTACTAATATTCGTAACCTTCTAAATGGTAATGAATTAATTTTATCAACAGGAGTAGCTTGGAAGGAAAAAAAGGAATATTTTATCTCTGTAATAGAACAACTAATCGACTCATCGGCAGCTGGACTATGCATTGAAATTGGTACATACACTTCCTCGATTCCACCAGAAATCATTGATGTTGCGAATGAGCACAAATTTCCTATTATCCTCTTTCACAGAGAAGTACCATTTGTAGAAATCACTCAAGATATTCACTCACTTCTAATCAACCATCAATATCAAATGATCGCAGATCTTGAAAAATACTCCCAAACATTAAGTAAAAAACTACTAACGATTGATCATTACAATGAAATCCTCAAATATATTCAACATTATTTACAAGTTCAAGTGATTATTGTATTTAAGAATAAGGATATTCAATTCATCCCAAATGTATTAGATCAGGAGAGAAAAAAGTTATTGCAACTAGTTGAAAAAAATGAAAATAACCAACACTTAACTGCTAATTCATATTCAATTGCAAGTATTCCGATACATCTCTTAGGAAGTAACTATGCACAATTAATTATTACTTCCAACGAGCGTTCTTTAACAGAATTCGATCAGCTAATACTTGATCGTACTGCAACAGCTCTTGCTCAATTGATATTAAGAGATCTCTATGTGGAAGAAAAGAGTAGAGCAGAAGAAGTAGAATGGCTATCAAGGTGGTTAGAAGGTGATCAGACTGAAGATGATATTCATGAATATTTAGCCTACCAATCATCCACCATTAAACCAAAAGGAGCAAATGTCTGTATTTGCAGGCTTGAAATTTTTCAAAACTTCAGCAATATAGATTTAACTTATTTAAAACTATTTTATAAATCGATATTTGAACAACAGGGTTTTACTCTTTTTGCTATAGAAAGAAAGAATAGCATCATCTTTATTATTCTCAATGAAAGAAATGTCTCATCTTGGAAAAAAAGAATGAAGGAAGCGATTCAGAGATTGAAAAATTCTAATCCTTCAATGATAGATCAACATCCAATGCCTTTTATTGGAATAGGTAAATATGTTACAGATTTAGTGAATATAAATAGAAGCTATGAAACTGCATTAGAAACGATCCGAATACAAGAAAGATTATCGAATTCTTCTGATTTCTATTTTTATGATGATCTCCATATATATCGTTTAATTTCTTTAATTAATCGTCACTTAGATTTGAATGAAATTGTACTTGAGTATTTGGAACCAATTATAGATTATGATAAGAAATACAATGGAAAGTTAATGCAAACATTAAAAACATATTTATCATGTAACGGATCCAAACAAGAAACCGCGAAACGGCTTTTTATTGTTAGACAAACTTTATATCATCGCATACAAAAACTGGAGAAATTATTAGGGGAAGATTTTATGAACCCAGAAAAGAGAATAGCAATTGAAGTAATGATATTATCTTATGAATTCCTACAATCTTCAAAAAAACTTAAACATGCTGAACATGAAGCCTATTAGTAAATCCTAATAGGTTTTTTGATGGCATTTTTTCAAAAATTGCTATTTAGGTAATATTTGTAAGTAAGCCTGTTTTCTAGCCCAAATACTGGTTTTTACCGAATAGCTGGTCATATGAGGTTACTCAGTAAAATGAGACGTGTAGTGGCCTTCAGTCGATAGTTATAACTTTACTTCAATGGTTTTAGAAAATACCCTAAATGAAAAGTTAAAGAATAAGAATTTCATTATTTCACTGAAAAAAAATAACAAACTAACATGAAATATCAAATTAAATATCTTTTTGTCCCACTGAAGTTGAAAGTATGACTATATGTATGATGAAAATCTTCTTGTTAGAGGGCATTGAAGACATTGTTCATAATGTGGAAAAAAAAACTAAGATATTTTACAGTATGTCTAATGAAAACACTTACAAATTGAGTGATAATTCTAATAGGATAACTCTTTTTTTATCCCTACTGTTCTTTATGCTTATTGTTCCATTTTTAAATAGACGATAAGAAGTGATAAGAACACTAGCCATCTTATTTTTTCCTTAAGTTTATACAAGCAGAAGGAAAATATTTTTAAAAATAATTATGCTTTTTACAAAGAAGGAGGCTAAGAAATCATGACAGTGTTAAAAAAAGAAACTACAGTACTTAAAAATTTTATAAATGGTGAATGGATAGATGCAGATTGTAATGAAACTTTAGATGTTCCCAATCCTGCTACAGGTGAGGTGATAATTAAGGTTCCAATTTCTTCAAAGGAAGATGTTGATAAAGCAGTAAAGTCAGCAAAGGAAGCCTGGAAGACTTGGAAAAACACTCCTGTTCCAAAACGCGCTAGAATTTTATATAAATATCACTATTTATTATCAGAAAATCATGAAAAGCTTGCCAAACTGGTTGTTCAAGAAAATGGAAAAGCCTATAAAGAGGCATACGGAGAAGTTCAACGTGGAATTGAATGTGTGGAATTTGCTGCTGGTGCTCCTACCTTAATGATGGGAGAAAGTCTTTCGAATATTGCAGAAGAGATTGACTCAGAAATGTTTCGTTATCCTCTAGGAGTAGTTGCTGGCATAACACCTTTTAATTTTCCGATGATGGTACCACTTTGGATGTTCCCATTAGCTATTGCTTGTGGTAACACGTTTGTCCTTAAGCCTTCTGAACGCACGCCTATTTTAGCAAATGAATTAGTAAAATTGTTTACTGAAGCAGGAGCTCCAAAGGGTGTGTTAAATATTGTTCATGGAGCACATGATGTAGTAAATGGATTACTCGATCATGATGATGTCCGTGCTATTTCATTTGTTGGTTCCCAACCAGTAGCTAAATATGTGTATGAAAGGGCTGCTGCAGCGGGCAAAAGGGTTCAAGCATTATCTGGTGCGAAAAATCATCATATTGTAATGCCTGATGCAGATATGGAAAAGGCGGTATCCCATATTATTAGTTCTGCTTATGGTAGTGCTGGCCAACGCTGTATGGCTTGCAGTGCGGTTGTAGTTGTTGGTGATGGAGATGAATTTGTCCAGACCCTTAAAGAACGCGCAGATGAACTCATTATAGGGAATGGATTAGATGATGAAGTATTACTAACTCCAATAATTAGAGATTCACATCGTCAAAAGGTTTTGGATTATATCAAAATCGGCTTAAAGGAAGGGGCAACATTAATTAGGGATGGTCGAAAAGAAATGGATGAAAAACATGAAGGAACTTTTTTAGGACCTACTATTTTTGATCAAGTTACCCCTGATATGACAATAGCAAAAGAGGAAATTTTCGCTCCGGTTCTATCATTATTAAGGGCGAAGGACTTAGAAGAGGGTTTAGAGTATATCCGTAAATCACGTTTTGGTAATGGAGCAACCATTTATACAAAAGATGCTAAGGCGGTTCGCCAATTTCGAGAAGAAGCAGATGCTGGAATGTTGGGAATTAATGTAGGTGTTCCTGCAACTATGGCCTTTTTCCCATTCTCTGGATGGAAAGATTCTTTTTATGGAGATCTTCATGTGAATGGAAAAGATGGAGTTAATTTTTATACGAGAAAGAAGATGATTACATCACGATTTGATTATTAATAAGAAGGGAGTAGATTGAATGGAAAAATTAAAAGAAACCGGTGACTTTTTAACAAAGGACAAAGACTTTCTTTGGCATTCGATGAAACCTTATAATCCTGATGCTACAATGATTGCTCAAAAGGCTGAAGGATCGTGGGTTACTGATCATCATGGGAATCGCTATTTAGATGCAATGAGCGGATTATGGTGTGTGAATGTGGGTTATGGAAGAACAGAGCTAGCAGAAGCAGCTTATGAGCAGTTAAAAGAAATGGCTTATTTTCCACTAACCCAAAGCCATACTCCTGCTATTAAACTAGCAGAAAAGTTAAATGAATTACTAGAAGATGAATACGTAATTTTCTTTTCAAATAGTGGTTCTGAGGCGAATGAAACTGCCTTTAAACTTGTTCGGCAATATCATCAGCAAAAAGGTGATCATGGACGCTACAAGTTTATTTCCAGATATCGAGCATACCATGGTAATTCCATGGGTTCACTAGCTGCTACTGGGCAAGCTCAAAGAAAATTTAAATATGAACCATTAGCACCAGGATTTATTCATGTCAGTCCTCCTGATTTATATCGAGATGATGACAGAGCTGATGCTAAGCCAGCGGAGCTGAAGTCTGTAAAAGAAATGGATCAGGTCATGACTTGGGAGTTAAGTGAAACGATTGCCGGAGTTATCATGGAACCGATAATAACAGGTGGTGGTGTGATCGTTCCTCCAGATGGCTACATGGCTGGAATAAAAGAGGTCTGTGAAAAGCATGGAGCTTTACTTATTGTAGATGAAGTGATTTGTGGATTTGGAAGAACGGGAAAAGCATTTGGATATATGAATTATGGAGTAAAACCAGATATTATTACGATGGCAAAGGGGATTACTAGTGCATATCTACCTTTATCAGCTACAGCTGTGAAGAAGGATATCTATGAAGCGTTTAGCGGCTCAAATGAATATGATTATTTCCGTCATATTAATACCTTTGGTGGCAACCCTGCTGCATGTGCACTAGCAATAAAAAATCTTGAGATTATGGAACGAGAAAGTCTATTTAGTCGTTCCTACGAGTTAGGTGAACAATTAAAACAGAGCCTAACATCATCGTTAGCAGAACACCCGTTGGTTGGGGATATTCGGGGCAAAGGACTACTGGTTGGTGTAGAACTTGTAAAGGACAAATCATCCAAGGAACCATTAGAAGTTGAACTAGTTAATAAAATAATTGCGGGGTGTAAACAAAGAGGAGTGATAATTGGAAAAAATGGTGCTACTGTTGCAGGATTTAATAATGTGCTAACACTTGCTCCACCTTTAAATATTAAACTGGAAGACTTAGAATTAATCATCGATACATTAACTGAGGAAATAAAATCTTTATAGTCCAATTAAAACACTCGTAATTTTCTCTATATTACGGGTGTTTTAAAGCATTTTACCTAGAATCTATAAAAATAGCTCTTTACTTAAATAATCTTGCTATTTAGATAATCTTTTAACCAATAATAATAGGTTGAAGAACAACAAGCACTGAGAAAGGAGCTGAAAACAAAATAAGAACAATGAACCTTTATTAGGTGTAAAAGTTGGTAGCAGGGCTTTTACACAAATGCAACATACTATCCAAAAACAGCTATAATAAATGAATGAAGGTGAATATGGATGACTACTCGAACATTAATAATTAATCAACATCGGTTGGAAAAAAGGATTAATGCTTTAGCTGAAATTGGTAAAATTGGCGAAACAGGTGTATGTCGGCTAACTTTATCTAATGAAGATAGACAAGCGGTGGAAACAGTGAAGAAGTGGATGGAAGAAGCAGGCTTAACAACAAAGATTGATCACTTTGGAAATCTCATTGGTCGATATGAAGGTGAAAATCCTGACGCCCCTATATTAATGTTAGGTTCACATATAGACTCTCAACCTTATGGCGGTCGGTTTGATGGGGTTATTGGAGTTCTAGGAGCGCTGGAAGTTGTCCAAACTATGAAAGAAAACATGATTATTCCCTCAATACCTATCGAAGTGGTGGCATTTTCTGATGAAGAAGGTTGCCGTTTTAATAAAGGATTATTCGGTGTAAGAGGGATACTTGGAAAGCTTGAGGAAGATGAGCTTGAAAGAATAGATAAAAATGGGGTTTCAAGAAGAGAAGCATTAATTCAATTTGGATGTGATCCTGATAAATTAGCTGACTCAGTTTATCCAGCTAATAGTATTGCAGCTTTCCTAGAAATGCATATTGAGCAAGGTCCAATATTAGATGTATTGGAGAAACCAGTTGGGATTGTTACAGGAATATCCGGTCCCTTATGGTTAACAATTGAACTTGAGGGATTTGCGGGGCATGCCGGCTCTGTACCTATGAATATGAGAAAAGATGCACTAGTAGGGGCAGCCAAGATAATTGTCGCTCTTAATGAAATTGCCAGTCAAGATCCAGATTCACCTACAGTTGGAACAGTTGGTAGCATTAATGTATTTCCAGACTCTCGCAATATCATACCTGAAAAAGTTAGTTTCACAGTAGACTTAAGAGATATTGATATAAATCGAAGAAATCAGTTAGAAAAACAATTAAGAGAGAAAATAAATAGTATTGCAAATGAACATCAGCTATCTTATAAAATTACAGAGGATACAAATAGTGAACCTCGTTATTGTTCTGATCGGATCATGTCAATTATGAGAACAGAATGTAAACAAATGGGACTTGATCCAGTTGAATTAATGAGTGGGCCGTTTCATGATTCACTAGCTATGTCCTATATATGTGAGTATGGGATGATCTTTGTACGATGTAAAGATGGAATAAGTCATAATCCAAAAGAATTTGCGACATTTGGTGATATTTCATTAGGAACGGAATTATTGTACAAAACAACAATTAAGCTAATGGAAAAAATGAATAAATGATAAAGAAGGTCATTGTAAGTACCTTTTACAATGACCTTCTTTATCATTTGCTTTTTCTTTTACTATTAATAACTTTTTTAAGGACAAAGTATAAAGAAATGCTGTTTCCGTAAAGTAAGTTACTTTTTTTTAAGCTATTATAGAAACAAAGTTTGAGAAAAGAGTCAAAAGAAAAAATCGTTGATAAAAGGATTTAAAAGTTCTTGTATGTAAATAAATAATGTGCTATTCTGAATGTGGAAACGGTTACACAAAGAGGTGAGCCAAATGGTTACAATACGTGATGTCGCGAAAGCAGCTGGCGTGTCAGTTGCAACAGTTTCGAGAGTATTAAATGAAACCGGTTACGTACATGAAGATACAAGAAATACAGTGAACGAAATGATTAAACAATTAAATTATAGTCCAAATGAAGTAGCCCGTTCATTGTATACAAAAAAATCGAGGTTAATTGGACTTTTACTTCCTGATATAACAAATCCATTCTTCCCTTTATTAGCTCGAGGAGTGGAAGATGAAATGAGACTTCATGATTATCGCTTAATATTTGGAAATACAGATGAAGATGCAGAAAAAGAACAAGATTATATACAAACGTTCCAGCAAAATAATGTTATTGGACTAATTTCTATGACAAATACTTTAAGTAAAAAAGTGTATCAAGATTTATCAATTCCCGTTGTTTTTCTTGACCGTACTTCTAGTGGTTATCCTTCAGTTTTTGCAGATGGGAAAGAAGGAGGCAAACTCGCAGCTATGGAAATGGTTAAAAGAGGTAGCAAACGGATTACTTTAATAAAAGGTCCTGGCCATTTACAAACTGCAGTAGACCGATTTCAAGGAGCTTTAGAAGTATTAAGTACTTCTGATATAAATTTTTATGTGATGTCTACAACATCTTTCTCATTTAAAGATGCGGAAACATGGGCCAAGGATTTATTCGAAAAATATCCAGATACCGATGGGGTTATTGCCAGTAATGATATAGTTGCAACGGCAGTCATACATGAGGCATTACGAATTGGTAAAAAAATACCTGAAGAAGTTCAAGTAATTGGATTTGATGATGTTCCACATAGCAGCTTATTATTTCCTCCACTATCGACCATAAGACAACCGGCATATGAAATGGGAAAAGAAGCAGCACAGCTTCTAATTAAGCTAATGAAAAATGAAAAGTTGCAAAAGAAAAATATCCAATTACCGGTTACATTTATTAATAGAGATACTACAAGAAAGGTTGATGAACATGTCTAAAATTGTCGTCATTGGAAGTTCTTCAATGGACTTAGTTGTAACTGCACCAAAGAGACCTATTGCAGGGGAAACGATTATTGGTGAATCATTTAAAACAATTCCAGGCGGGAAGGGCGCAAATCAAGCAGTTGCCTCATCCCGATTGGGTGCTGAAGTAATAATGATAGGTTGTATTGGTGATGATAATTATGGAGAAGTTATATTAGAAAACTTACAAAAAAATAATGTTAATACAAAGTATGTGGAACCGGTTACAGGTGAAAAAAGTGGAACCGCTCATATTATTTTGGCTGAAGATGACAACAGTATTATTGTAGTAAAAGGTGCAAATGATTATGTAACTCCCGAATATGTTGAAAAGGCATTAGATGTTATTAAACATGCTGATATTGTTTTAATCCAACAGGAAATACCAGAGGAAACGGTCGAGTATGTTGCAAATATATGTAATGAATTAAATGTTTCACTTCTATTAAATCCTGCTCCTGCTAGAAGACTTAGTCAAAATATTATCGATAAAGCTAGCTATATTACACCAAATGAGCATGAGGCATCTTTGTTATTTGAAGGGTTAACAAAGGAAGAGGCATTAAGGAAATATCCAAATAAATTATTTATTACAGAAGGAAAGAATGGTGTTCGTTATTTTAACGGACAAAGTGAAGTTCTTATTCCCTCTTATCAAGTTGAGGTAGTGGACACAACTGGTGCTGGAGATACCTTTAATGCAGCTTTTGCTGTGGCACTCTCAGAAAGAAAAAATATAGATGACAGTATTCGTTTTGCCAATCGGGCAGCTTCTCTTTCTGTTACAAAATTTGGTGCTCAAGGCGGGATGCCACTTCGTACAGAAGTAGAAGGAAGTATGGAAGCATGAAACTGAAAGGCATATTAAATAGTCATATATCAAAAGTATTAGCTGATCTTGGTCATACCGATTATATCGTTATTGCTGATGCAGGCTTGCCTGTACCTCAAGGAGTGTTGAAAATTGATCTTGCATTACGACTGGGTGTTCCTAGTTTTGAAGAAGTAGTTTCAGTAATCAAAGACGATATGAGAATTGAAAAAGTAACTTTAGCAAGTGAAATCAAAACTCATAATCTCACAACATATCAGTATATGAAAAAGCAATTTAGTTGCGAAAATATAGAATTGGTTACCCACGAAAAATTCAAAGAGTTAACACAACATGCTAAAGCTATTATTCGCACTGGGGAAGCTACACCATATGCGAATTGTATTTTGCAATCAGGTGTTATTTTTTAGTAAAGGACTTGTCACACATTCATCTGATTATAATAATCGAACACATTCATTTAACAGAGGTGAAAAATGATGCAAATTTCCATGCAGAACATTCACAAAGCATTTGGTACGAACCAAGTGCTTTCGGGTGTTAACTTTGAACTACAACATGGAGAAGTACATGCCCTTATGGGAGAGAATGGTGCGGGTAAATCAACATTGATGAATATTCTTACTGGTCTCCACCGTTTGGATCAAGGGAAAATAATAATTGATGGAAACGAAACGTATTATTCGAATCCAAAGGAAGCTGAAAAATATGGCATTACTTTTATCCATCAAGAACTAAATATTTGGCCAGATATGACCGTTTTAGAAAATTTATTTATTGGGAAAGAGCTTAAATCCTCATTAGGGTTTTTAAAAACGAAGGAAATGAAAGCGTTGGCAAAAGAACAGTTTAAAAAACTGTCTGTTACGATTCCACTTGATCAGGAAGCATCCCAATGTTCTGTTGGACAACAGCAAATGATTGAAATAGCAAAGGCGTTGCTAACTGATGCGAAGGTTATTATTATGGATGAACCAACAGCTGCCCTAACCGAACGAGAAATTCAAAAATTGTTCGAGGTCATTGCTTCTTTAAAAAAAGAAGGGGTGTCTATCGTTTATATTTCTCATCGAATGGAGGAAATATTTTCTATATGTGATCGAATCACAGTCATGAGAGATGGGAAAACAGTAGATACGAAGCCTATACCAGAGACTAACTTTGATGAAGTAGTCAAAAAAATGGTAGGTCGTGAATTGACAGAAAGATATCCCGAGCGAACTCCTAATTTAGGAAAAACAGTGTTACAAGTGAAAAACTTTTCTAGAAAAGGTGTATTTGAAAATGTTAGTTTTTCTGTTCACTCCGGTGAGATTTTAGGTGTGTCTGGATTAATGGGAGCAGGTCGAACAGAGATTATGAGAGCGATTTTTGCATTAGATAAATTCGATTCTGGTGAGTTATGGATGAACGGAAAAAAAGTGAATGTAAAGACCCCATATCAAGCCATCGAACAAGGGATTGGTTTTATCACAGAAGACCGAAAGGATGAAGGATTAGTTTTAGATTTCTCTATCCGAGATAATGTCGTATTGCCTAGCTTAAAAAGTTTTGCACCGAAGGGCATAATTAAGGATAAAAATGAACAAACATTTGTGGAAATGCTCGTTAAACGATTAACAGTTAAAACTGAATCCATCAATTCTCAAGTAGGCAGTTTATCTGGAGGCAATCAACAAAAAGTAGTTATTGCAAAATGGGTAGGGATTGGTCCAAAAGTACTTATCATGGACGAGCCAACAAGGGGAGTTGATGTAGGAGCGAAAAGAGAAATTTATCAATTGATGAATGAACTAACTGATAGAGGCGTTTCGATTATCATGGTTTCATCAGAACTTCCAGAAATTCTCGGTATGAGTGATCGAATCTTGGTCGTACATGAAGGGAAAATCAGTGGTGAATTAACAAAAGCAGAAGCTACACAAGAAAAAATAATGACATTAGCAACAGGAGGTCAGTAGGATGAAGACGGTTAGCGATGGGAAATCAATGAATAGAGCCAATCATTTAGATAATATTATGCAAAAACTTGGACCATTACTTGGATTTATTATTTTAGTAGTAATCGTATCTATTTTAAATCCAAGCTTTTTACAACCTTTAAATATTTTGAATCTATTAAGACAAGTTGCTATTAATGCTTTAATAGCATACGGTATGACATTTGTAATTTTAACCGGAGGGATTGATTTATCGGTTGGATCAATATTAGCATTATCAAGCGCATTAATGGCTGGGATGATGGTTTCTGGATTAGATCCAATTTTAGCTATAATAATTGGTTGTTTACTTGGTGGAGTAATGGGAATGGTTAACGGTTTATTAATTACAAAAGGAAAAATGGCTCCATTTATTGCTACATTAGCAACAATGACAGTATTTCGTGGTTTAACGCTCGTGTATACTGATGGAAATCCGATTACAGGCTTAAGTGATAGCCGACTATTTCAATTATTTGGTCGTGGCTACTTTTTAGGAATACCAGTTCCTGCAATTACTATGATTATTGGATTTATTATATTATATATCATTTTACAGAAAACCCCATTTGGTCGTAAAACTTACGCCATTGGTGGGAATGAAAAAGCAGCACTTATCTCTGGAATTAAGGTTCCTCGTGTAAAAATTATGATTTACTCACTAGCAGGGCTATTATCTGCGTTGGCAGGTGCGATCCTCATTTCTCGTCTAGACTCTGCACAACCAACAGCGGGAACTTCATATGAACTTGATGCTATCGCAGCAGTTGTATTAGGTGGGACAAGTCTTTCAGGAGGTCGTGGGAAGATCTTCGGTACCCTAATTGGGGCATTAATTATTGGTACATTGAATAACGGGTTAAATTTACTTGGTGTTTCATCATTTTATCAAATGGTCGTTAAAGGAATTGTTATTCTTATAGCCGTTTTACTTGACCGCAAAAAAGCAGCATAGGAGGGGTATGTAATGAAAAAAATCTTTGTATTAATGATGGCCTTATCAATGATTCTATTAGGGGCGTGCTCGATGCAACCACCCGAATGGGCTAAACCATCTAAAAAAAGCAATTTAAAAAATATTAAAATAGGATTATCGGTTTCTACTTTAAACAATCCCTTCTTTGTTTCATTAAAGGATGGTGTTTTAAAGGAAGCGAAGGCAAAAGGAATGCAAGTGATAGTTATAGATGCACAGAATGACTCTGCAAAACAAGTAAATGATGTTCAGGACTTGTTACAGCAAGGTGTGGATGCACTATTAATTAATCCAACAGATTCTGCAGCTATTTCAACGGCTGTGCAATCTGCCAATGATATCGGTATTCCTGTTATTACGCTTGATCGTTCTGCAGATAAGGGGAAAGTAGAGTCATTAGTAGCATCTGATAATATTAAAGGTGGCGAAATGGCAGCCAATTATATTATTGATCAGCTAGGTGAAAATGCAAAAGTAGTTGAATTAGAAGGTGTTCCTGGGGCATCGGCTACGCGTGAAAGAGGAAAAGGCTTTCATAATATAGCAGATAAGAAATTGAAAGTCGTAGAAAAGCAATCAGCACATTTTGACAGAACAGAAGGGTTAAACGTGATGGAAAACATCATCCAAGGTAATCCTGATATACAAGCTGTTTTTGCTCATAATGATGAGATGGCATTAGGTGCCTTAGAAGCCATAAATAGTTCAGGGAAAAATATAATTGTAGTAGGTTTTGATGGGAATGATGATGCACTAAAATCCATTAAAGATGGAAAATTAAATGCAACAGTTGCTCAACAACCAGAACTTATCGGTAAACTAGCAGTAAAAGCAGCTGGAGCTGTTTTACAAGGAAAAAAAGTAGAAAAAAATATTCCTGCACCATTGAAACTTGTAACCAAATAAAAAATAAACCAGACCATGTTGTTCTTTTTGCAGCATGGTCTTTTAATAAATATTTCACTCGAGAAAAGAGTTGAAAACTCCATAGAAACCACACTGAAACCTTTTTTAGGTGTAAAATCAAGGAGTTAGGCTTTTAGAAAAGTAATAAACTCTACTTAAAACAGCCATTTTATAAAAGAGAAGGAAATGGAGTTAAACTCTAGCATCAGTATATGCTATAATGGAGATTCAATTTAAAACAGGAAGTGACTTAAATGATAAAAATTGATATACCAACTTCTGATGTGGTGATTGTGAAGCAGAAACCACTTCAAGATGTAAAAGATCATAAAATTAGTAGTGAGTACGGTTTTACGGATTTCAGAAAGATTTCACGAGAAAAAGGAGGTTTAATACTCTTCTATAATAAAAATGATGAGCTCTTGTTTGTTGGTAAGGCAAGAAAATTACGTCAAAGAGTGACGAAACATTTTGAGGATAATGTATCTCCAATAAAAAAACATCGTGAAGAAGTTCAAAAAATCGCTGTAATATATGTTGAAGATCCAATGGAACGAGAGATTTATGAGACATATATGATTAATAAATATAAGGCAAAATATAATATTGAAAAGGTATTTTACAAGTAAACAATTGAGGGACATTGTATTTTCAATGTTCCTTTTATTTTTTGTTATAATGCAAACATATAGGTTAATCCAATAATAGTGGAGGTAGTGGTAATGGGGTATTCTTCATCAATTATCGATTTAATTGGAAATACACCAATTGTAAGGTTAAATCGTGTAGTTCATGCAAATGGGGCATCCGTTTTTATTAAATTAGAATCTTTTAACCCTGGGGGCAGTGTAAAGGATCGCGCGGCAGCCAATATGATTGAGCAAGCAGAAAAAGAAGGGAGGATCCACCCAGATCACACCGTCATTATTGAACCTACTTCTGGTAATACTGGTATTGGTTTAGCAATGGTATGTGCAGCGAAAGGGTATCGTTGCATAATTACAATGCCAGATAATGCAACGATGGAACGAGTTCGATTATTACAAGCATATGGAGCAAAGGTGTATTTGACTCCTGCTTCAAGGAGGATGACAGGTGCAATCGAAAAAGCAAATGAACTTGCAAGTAACATTGAAGGAAGTTTTATTCCTATGCAATTTGATAATCCGGCAAATGCTGATGCACATAGGGGAACAACAGCTGTTGAAATAGTTGAAGCATTTGAAGGAAAACTCGATGTGCTTGTACTGACTGCAGGAACAGGAGGTACCATTACCGGTGTTGGGGAGGAATTAAAAAAGAAGATTCCTCACTTGAAAATATTTGTAGTTGAGCCAGCAGGATCACCTGTTTTATCGGGTGGACAACCTGGACCACATAAAATACCTGGGACAGGTCCTGGTTTCATTCCGAGTATTTTAAATCGTCAAATTTATGATGATATCTTATTAATTAAAGATGAAGATGCAATCAAAATGGCTCGAAGACTCGGTAAGGAAGAAGGGATTTTACTAGGGGCATCGGGAGCTGCATCGGCATTTTTTGCCATTGAGATCGCGGGAAAATTATCAAAAGATGCAAGAGTATTAAGTATCGCACCTGATACAGGAGAAAGATATTTATCTTCAGAATTATATGCGGAATAAATATTTAAGGGGGGGGCTTTTAAAAATGGCCCCTTTTAATATTTAATGTACTCGAGAACTTTATTGATGTAATTTTCTAGTGGTTGGCTCGAATCGATGATGAGATAATGATTGGTATCAGGTTTTTTACTTTGGTTAATCGCTTGATAAAAACCTTCCTCTGAATCCACCGTCTGAATTTGGCTCACCATCCTGGTACGGCTCTTTAATCTTCGCTTAATTTCTTCAACATCGTTTAAATAACATTCAATATATTTGTATTTTGCACCATTTTTATTTGCTAAAGCTACTCCTTTTTCCACCATTTCAGAATAGAAGCATGGACTATCGAAGATGACACTATGACCTTGAGAAAGATGAAATTCAATTAAAGCCCACTCAATATGATATGACACACTCCCAGCTCTCCTAGGGTCAATTGGAAGATCATCTAACGATTCTAATAAAGCGGTTTTGACAATGTCATGATCAATAATGACTGCTTGAATTGTTTGAGCTATTTTTCTCGACAGTGTTGATTTACCAGAACCAGGGAAGCCTGCCATTTGTAAAAAAAAATTCATTACTATCACACCTTTTGGATTAATCATTTTTAAAGATAATCAATCACTATTATAAAAAAAGCATATTAGATACATTTATTCGACATATTTATGTTCTTCCCTTTTTTTCGTGGCTATTTTCTTATAGTAAGTTGTTTTTGTAAAAGCCTTGCTTGCTGTTTTCCGATTTTTATACATTCTTTAAAGAAATTTTTAAATGGCAACGCTTTCATCTGAATATTTAGAAAATTAATGTTTAAAATCTAAATTTGACATGATATAATGTACAAATTATAGGAAAATTCTGTGGAAAGAAGGGTAAATAATGAGTCAAGAGATGGTGAAAGCAAAAACAGTACATGTGGAAGACATTCTTATTGCGTATCAACAACTAAAAGATATTGTAGCGCATACACCATTACAAAAAAATGAACGATTATCTGAAAAATATCAGTGTAATGTATATCTAAAGCGAGAAGATTTACAGCATGTTCGTTCATTTAAACTTAGAGGAGCATACTATAAAATTAAAACAATTGAAGCTGAGGCAAGGGAAAGAGGAGTTATTTGTGCGAGTGCAGGAAATCATGCTCAAGGTGTAGCTTATGCTTGCAGAGACCTAGGAATAAACGGAAAAATTTTTATGCCACAAACCACTCCAAAACAAAAAATAGATCAAGTAAAAATGTTTGGTCGTGAACATATAGAAGTAGTTTTAATAGGTGATACATTTGATGATTCATCTGCAAGTGCGTATGAATGTGCAGAAAAGGAAGGCAGAGTATTTATCCACCCTTTTGATGATGAAAAATTGATAGCAGGTCAAGGAACAGTAGCTGTTGAAATTTTGAACGATGTAGAAGAGCCTATAGATTTTGTTTTCGCAAGCATCGGTGGTGGTGGATTAATGTCTGGAATAAGTACTTACATAAAAAGTGTTTCTACCCATACCAAGCTAGTTGGAGTGGAGCCTAGTGGGGCAGCAAGTATGAAAGCATCTATTGAAAATGGGAGTGTTTATCCACTGTCAAATATTGATAAATTTGTTGATGGTGCTGCGGTAAAATGTGTCGGTCAAAAAACTTATGAGATTTGTAGTCAATTTGTAGATGACATTATTCCAGTTCCGGAAGGTAAAGTATGTACGACAATATTAGAATTATATAATGAACATGCTATAGTTGCTGAACCTGCCGGAGCATTGCCAATTGCTGCTCTAGATTATTATAAAGAACAGTTAAAAGGGAAATCAGTCGTTTGTGTCATTAGTGGGGGAAATAATGATATAGGGAGAATGCAGGAAATTAAAGAGAAATCATTGATCCATGAAGGATTACTTTATTACTTCATTGTTAACTTTCCACAAAGGGCAGGTGCGCTTAGGGAATTTTTAGATAATGTTCTTGGCCCTGATGATGATATTACTACCTTTGAATACACCAAAAAGAATAATAAAGAATGTGGTCCTGGACTAGTCGGGATTGAGCTAAAAAGAAAGGAAGATTATCATTTACTAATTGATCGAATGAAGAAAAAGGGATTTCCTTATACAGAAGTAAATAAGGATAGTAATCTATTTCACTTACTCATTTAGCGTTCTCCACGTAACATACTAATAAAGGCAATCAAATTTTAGGGGATTCCCATGAAAATTTGATTGCCTTCTAGTCAATTAAATATTGTTACGAATAAATTTCTGAATTTCTCTATTTCCAATAAACTTTTTAGATTTCTCATCCCACAACTTAAAAGTAAGTGACTTTAGACTTGTCCATAATGTAAGAGTAGGTACATCTTGGAGTCGGGGATCACTTTTATGAGCTTCTTCTAAATGGTAGTTTGGAACCTTGGAATTAAGATGGTGAACATGGTGAAACCCAATATTCCCTGAGAACCATTGTAATAGTTTTGGAAGTTTATAGTAAGAGCTACCTTTTAATGCTGCCTCGACATAACTCCAATTTTCTCCACTTTCAAAATAACCATCTTCAAATTGATGCTGGACATAAAACAGCCATACACCTGCGAATGAGGCAATGAAAAAAATCGGGAGTTCAACTAATATGAACGCTTTCCAACCTAATGTCATGCCGAGAATTAGTACAATAGTAAGTAATATCACATTTGTTATCCAGACATGTCTCTTCTCTTTTTTTGTTGCATTTTTTCGATTAAAACGATAGGAGATTAAAAAAAGATACAAAGGTCCAATAATGAACATGACAAACGGGTTTCTATAGATTCGGTACCACACACGCTTTAGAAAGGGAGCATTTGCATATTCTTGTAATGTTAGTGTCCAAACATCTCCATCACCACGTTTATCTAAATGTCCATTCGTTGCATGATGGATGGAGTGGCTATGCTTCCATTGTTCATACGAACAAAATGTAAGTAAGCCTGTTATGATCCCAACAATTTCATTAGCTTTTCGATTTTTGAAAAACGAATAATGCGTACAATCGTGAAATATAATAAATGTTCTAACTAAAAATCCAGCTGCAGGTATAGCGCATAACAATGTAAGCCAATACGAAATATTTAGGCTTAAATAAGACAATACCCAAAATATAACAAAAAGTCCAACTGAGTTGATTAATTGGCTAACACTTGCAGACATACGTGGTCGTTCAAAAGATGCTAACTTTTCCTTCCACTCACGAAGTTCGTTCTTTAGTTTGTTTGTCATTTTCACCATCACCTTTTTCATCAATTTAATATATTACGAGCAAAACTAATTTCTTCGATACTGAAAGTAATACATACTTAACGGCCACCAAAGAATGATAAAAATAGGGTAAACCGCCCAAATAGTATTAGGGGAAGATACTGTATTTACAGCAATGAAAAAAAGAATGATTAGTAAGCTAGCTGCGATCGAAAATTTGTAATATTCCTTCTTTTTTGCGTAAAATAGTGCTAATGGCCACCATAAAACAACAAAGCTAGGATAGATTGCCCACGGATACTGTGGTGATATGGTTGCGTTTAGAAAAGAATAATAGACAATTGTCATTAGGCTTCCTATTATTGCAAGAAAAACTGTTTTCCGACCTTTTTCCATAAACATTAGGGTTGGCCACCAAAGTATCGGATAACTGGCATATAAAAACCATGGGTGAAACGGGCTATGCACATAATTAATTGTTATGAAAAATAAAATTAGAATTACACTTGTAAAAAGTGAGTGTAATTTAAGGCTTTTATGTTTAATAGAGTACATACTAAATGGCCAGAGTAAAAGAAAAAAGGTTGGATAGATAAACCATAAATAATCTGGATTAGTTAAGTAGTTAACCACTAAGAAGAATAAGATACAAAGGATACTCCCTAACCAAGCGAAAATTATATCCTGTTTCTGCATGTTCATTTCTCCTTTATTTTCGACGTAACCATCTATAGAACATACTTAACGGCCACCATAATACAGCAAATGTAGGATAAACAAACCAAATAGTTTTTGGTGTATAATATAAATTAATAAATATAAACAAGGCAATGATAAGAACGCTACCCCATATAGAAAAGCCTAAGTCTAATTTGGTCATATTCTTCTTAGTAGGTTGAGCTATTCCTAATTCTTTTTCAATTTCATCTATATCCCCAAATTCTATGATTGTTTTATTAATGGCATCTTCTTCCTCTTTACCTTGGGCAATTAAGTCATATACTTTTTCCTCAAGATTTTCTATTATTTCTTGTTTAATTTGCTCTTTTTCTTGACTTTCTGGAATTCTTTTGAATAATTCATCAACATGCTCTTTTACTGATTTCACTGTAATCCCTCCAAAAATAAATCAACGATTTCCTTTGTTTCCTTCCATTCTTTAATCATTTCTTTAAGATAAGCTTTCCCAAGTGGAGTAATCCGGTAATATTTTCGTTTTCCGCCATGGGTAATGCTACCTGTATAAGATTCAATTAGATCCTTTTTTTCTAGACGTTGAAAAACAGCGTAAAGAGTTGCTTCTTTTATTTGAAATCGATTTTCTGTACGTAGACTTATTTGTTTAGATATTTCATATCCGTACTGATCTTTTTCTAGAATTAAACAAAGAATGATGGAGTCCAAATGTCCACGAATGATGTCACTTCTAATCATAATTCACCTTCCAGTTTAATGATTATTCTATCTGATAGAGTAATACTAACTCAAATTACTCTATCTGTCAAAGTAAAATTTCATCAGAACATCATTTTTTCATACAAAATAATTTGAACTTATTTTTGACGGGTATGTATATGGTGGCTTTTTGGGGGAGGTGAGGGAGGTATTGAAAAATCTATAATTTTATTTAAATAGATACATATCTATTCCCATTTGAATATCGTTCAATCAAAATAAAAAAAGACAGTCCCTAAATAATGATAATTAGAGACTGTCCTGTCATTTTTATGAAATTTTATTAAATTGGCTATGGTCATCGAACAGTCGAACCCTTACATTTTTCTTTGTTCCAGCTACCATCTTCCCACAGGTTGGACATTGAGCCTTTAACCCTTTGAAAGCGTTTACATTAAAACCGTCTAAATTTCCATGAGTAAAAGGTGATTTGAACCATCTTTTACAATTAGGATTGGTACATTGAATTTCTAAAACTTTACTACTCATTTTCATCATCCCCCTTTTATAAGATATGAAAATATCAAGTGGTTCTGCTCCGTCCATCCCCAGTTTCTATTTATAGGTATTCTTTTTTTAGCTTTATGATAAAAGATAATGGCTTATTCACTTGGGTCCGATGAACAAAGCGTTTTCACATTTCTTATATTTATATATTCGCCAAAGATCGAATAGTTTCCTTTAATTAAAGGGAGAATCATTTATTAAATATTAAGATTATTTTTAAGGGTTAAAAGAAATAAATATACATAATATGGTATAATAGGGTTATAAAATACAAGGTGGGAGTATGGAGATGAAAAAAAGTATAAAAAAAGAAATTCTTTCTTGGACCAAAACCATTATATTTGCAGTCGTTGTTGCCTTTATTTGTAGGAAATTTATCTTTGCCCCAATTACTGTTCAAGGGGTATCAATGATGCCAACATTTGAAGAAAATAATAAACTTATCGTATCAAAATTAACTCGCATTGACCGTTCAGATATGGTTGTTTTTCATTCTCCAATTTCAAATGAAGATTTTATTAAAAGGGTTATAGGTTTACCTGGAGACCATGTGGAAATGAAAAATGATCAGTTGTTAATAAATGGTGAATTATACAAAGAACCATATTTACAAGAAAATAAAAAAAATATCTCTTTAACAGAAACATTGACTGAGGATTTTCAAGTAGATGTGCCGAAGAACTATTTGTTTGTTATGGGGGATAATCGTAGACATAGTAATGATAGTCGAAAATTTGGATTTATTCATAAAGATTCTATAATCGGTGAAGTAAAGCTTAGATTTTTCCCTATTCAAAAGATAGGGTTTCCGAAATAAATGAAAAAAGGTGATGAATCTTATTTTTTAGATTCATCACCTTTTTTTCAATTTTTATTAAAAAACCCCAACTAAACTAAGAAATACAAGGACGATAACGATCGGAATAACCCATTTCATTAAGATTCTCCATGAAAGATACCAAGAAGAGGACAAGGAGTTACTTAACATAAATTCAGACTTTACTAATGATTGGTCCATTCGATAACTGATGAATAATGCTATAAGAAAGCTACCAATTGGAAGCATTAGATTACTGACTAAGTAATCAGTCGCGTCAAATATATTGTTACCTAAAATATGGAATTTTTGCAAAGGGCCAAAAGAAAGTGCTGCTGGAATCCCCGCGAGGAAAACAATAGCTCCTGAAATCAATGAAGTTTTTTTTCTTGATCTGTTTCCCTTAGAAGTAAAGGCAGCAACAATTATTTCTAATAAACTAAATGATGAAGTTAAAGTTGCAAATAAAAATAAAATTAAAAACAAACAAAGGAATACTTCCCCAAATGGTATTTGTGAAAAGACAGTCGGAAGTACATTAAATAATAATCCTGGACCTCCAGCAGGTTCTAATCCAAACGCAAAAACTACTGGGAATATTGCTAGACCCGCAAGCAGTGAAACAAATATATTCATCCAAACTACTGAAAAAGCAGATGCTGGAATACTAACATCCTTTTTTAAATATGAACTGTAGGTTACCATACAAGAAAATCCAACTGCTAATGAAAAAAAAGACTGCCCTAATGCATATAGAATGGATTCAGCTGTAATCTTTGAAAAATCAGGATATAAGAAAAACTGAATGCCTTCCAATGCTCCATCTAAGGTAATGGAACGAATGACAAGAATGATAAAAAAGATAAAAAGGATCGGCATCATATATTTATTTGCCTTTTCGATTCCATTTTGAATCCCGAATGAAATGACAATAATATTAATAAGAATAAAGAGTGCTAAACCACCAATCGTAATTAAAGGGTCGCTTGTAATTTGTCCGAACAACTCCGGGTAATTAGTACCTTCTTTTATCACCATTCCTACGATGGATAATCCACTATAAATGATAATCCAACCACCAACTACACTATAAAAAGATAATAATAGAAAACAACCAAGAACACCTAGTTTACCTACCCAGGCCCAAAGGCTATTTGGTGCAAGGGCTTTATAGGCGCTAATTGCTTCTTTTCCGGAACCACGTCCTATAATAAATTCTGATATTAACAATGGAAGCCCAATTAATATGGTAAAAATAACAAAAATAAGAAAGAATGCACCTCCACCACTCATACCGGTGACGTAGGGAAACTTCCAAATGGCTCCTAAACCGATCGCAGCTCCTGCAGAAGATAAAATAAAACCAATTTTCGATGACCATTGATCTTTTTTTTGATTCATAGAACTCTCCTTTATATTAATAAAATAGATATATTTATCATACCATTATTCTGAATTTTTTGACGTATTAAAGAGAAAAGTCGTAAATCTTTTTTTGATTTACGACCTTTCTACAACAAAGACTAGAAAAGGGGATTTTTAAACAAGTAACTAAAAACTTTCAATTGCACCTGCAACATCATAAAGGCTTAGGTCCAAATCTGACTCTAATCCAAGGGCAAGCTTTGCTAATTCAGCCCCAATAAAGGGACCCATCGTTAAACCTGATGCTCCAAGTCCATTCGCGAGCAAGATTCCTTGATGCTCTGGTAGAGGACCAAATACAGGAAGGAAGTCTGGTGTAAATGGTCGGAATCCAACACGCGTTTCGAGTATAGTACTATCTACTAATCCCGGGGCAATCTGTAGTGCCTTATTTAGAACCTCGTGAATACCTCCTGCAGTTACTCGATAATCGAAACCAACATTATTTTCATGGGTTGCTCCGATTACAATTCGATGATCATCAAAGCTTAGAATATACTGGTCTGTAGGTGGCATAACCACAGGCCAATCTTTTGTTTCCATGTTAGTTAATTGTAAATGAATAATTTGTGCTTTTTGAGAAGACACTTTAAAATGTAACCCAATTGGTTCAAGAAGCTGTTTTGCCCAAACACCTGTTGTTACAATCACAGAATGGCTATGTATCATTTGATCATTCACAATAACACCTTTAACTTTATTGCCATCCATTACTAAATCTGCATGTCCATTTATTATATTTGCTCCATGCTTTGCTGCCCCTCTTAGTAATGAGGAACGAAGTGCTCGACCATCTACTCGTGCAGCTCCACTGACATGAACAGCTCCAAAACCATCTGCTAGAGGAGGAAATAAGGCTTTTGTCTGTTCTTCCGATAAAACTGTGATTTCTCCCATTTCTGGTGCATCTTCTTTTCTTTTTAATGCTCGCTTTTTCATTTCGTAGAGCTTTTTTTGATCGGAATGGATACTGATTGCTCCAACACGTGCATAACCAGTATTTTGTTCACCATCTTTTTCTAAATCAGAAATTAAGTTTGGATAAAACTTTGCCCCGCCTTTAGCAAGTGCATACCAAGCTTTATTACGCCTCTGAGAAAGCCATGGACAAACAATCCCTGCAGCTGCATCGGTAGCTTGCCCTTTATCCATTCGATCAATGACGATTACTTCTGCTCCAGACTTTGCTAATTGATAGGCAGTTGAAGCACCTAGAATTCCAGCTCCAATAATAATTATTTGATTCATTGTCTTCATTCCTTGAACTACTTTATATGTATTAAAGATATTTAATTATATGGCTTTCGATGGAAGGAAAAAACTCTACTATAAATATTAGCATAAAAATTTACTACGGGAAAACTTTAATTATCTACTATATCAAAATATAAAAAAAGTGTAGTGACATGTGTAAAGACACATGTTAATATTTATTAGGATTCTCTAAATTAAAAGGAATACTCAAAGGTATCTTTAAATTATTGCTTAAGAATTTTCAACATTGAAAGGGAGATTTATTTCATGGGCAAGATTTTAAAATTAGCTAATAATAAAAACCCTGTAAAGTGCAAAATTATTAGAGAGTAAAGGTATGGATAAGTATTTTTATCGTATATCAATGTGGAGGTTTGTTATGTCAAAAGGTAGAAGTATATCTAATAAAAAATTACTTAGTATTGCGGGTTTAGGTTGGATGTTTGATGCGATGGATGTAGGTATGCTTTCCTTCATTATTGCGGCGTTGCAAAAAGAGTGGAACTTATCCGTTCAAGAAATGGGGTGGATTGGAAGTATAAATTCTATTGGAATGGCTGTAGGCGCATTTGTTTTTGGACTATTATCTGATCGAATTGGTAGAAAACACGTCTTTATCATTACTCTTTTATTATTTTCTTTAGGTAGTGGTGCATCAGCTTTTACAAATACACTATCTATTTTCTTAATTCTTAGGTTCCTCATTGGAATGGGATTGGGAGGAGAACTTCCTGTTGCCTCAACGCTTGTGTCAGAAAGCGTACCTACTGAGAAGCGTGGTAGAATTGTTGTTTTACTTGAAAGCTTTTGGGCATTTGGTTGGTTACTCGCGGCTGTTATCTCATATTTTATTATTCCACAATTTGGTTGGAAGATAGCCCTTTTAATTAGTGTCATTCCAGCTTTTTATGCCCTTTATCTTCGGCTACATTTGCCAGACTCAAAACGTTTTACAAAGGTTAAACAAAAAAATTCAATGTTAAAAAATGTAGCTAGTGTCTGGTCAAGGAAATTTACACGAAAAACATTAATGCTATGGATTCTTTGGTTTTGTGTAGTGTTTTCCTATTATGGAATGTTTTTGTGGTTGCCAAGTGTTATGGTAATGAAAGGGTTTAGTATGATTAAGAGTTTCGAATATGTATTAATTATGACCCTTGCTCAATTACCAGGTTACTTTACTGCAGCATGGTTTATTGAAAAGATAGGGAGAAAGTTTGTATTAGTGGTATATCTCATCGGTACAGCAGTTAGTGCCTTTTTATTTGGGAATGCCGACACTTTATTTATGCTGATTCTCTCCGGAATCCTTCTATCATTTTTTAATTTAGGTGCATGGGGAGCATTATATGCGTATACACCAGAACAATATCCAACAAGTATAAGAGGGACAGGTACAGGGATGGCTACATCTTTTGGGCGCATTGGTGGTATTTTAGGACCACTCTTGGTACCCTATTTAATTGCTCAGAATATATCTATTACGATTATATTTACAATTTTTTGTGTTTCCATTTTGATTGGTGCAGCCTCAGTATTATTTTTAGGAATAGAAACTAAAAATACGGAAATAGAATAATGTAAAAATAAGATAAGGAAAGCTATTTTTTAGCTTTCCTGTTGTTGTGATAAAAATAATACCATATGTTCTTCATCGAAGTATTGATTTTCCATTTTAAGTGCATGTTTTTCTAGGGCAAAAGTGCGAAATCCAAATTTGGAATAAAGATTTTTGGCTTCAATATTTGATGCTACAACCGATAAGTATATTTGTTCGATCACTTTTAACTCATTTGCTTTATTTATTACTTCCTTTAACAATGCGTTGGCTACCCCGAGTTTTCGTTTGTCTGGTTTAACAAAGAGTGCAAAGATGGATCCTCGATGCTTCAGCTTTCGTTTTGTTTCTTTAACAAAAGTGACGGTTCCAATTAATTCTTGGTTATCAAATGCACCAAAAGTAAATGCAACGTCTGATTCTAATTTTGAAATATACTGTTCGAGTGGGGCATCTTTTTCTTCCTCGTAACTAGAACCAAAAGCTTCCGGACTCATTTGTAAAGCTTGTAAGCGAAGGGTTCGATATATAATAGCGTCAGTTCCGTTTAAATGTCTGATCTCCATATTGTTTCCTCCAAAGTGAATCGCAAAGAAGAAGACTCTTTTCTCAAACGTTACTCCAGTTTTTAGCTAAAGTTTCAAAATTAATTAATATTAGCTGAAAATCGCTAGCTGTCTAATTTTGACTGAGAAAAGAGCTGTAAACTCCTTCAGAACCGCTGAATCTTTATTAGGGTAAAAGCCAATCGCTAGGCTTTTTTCAAAAGCAAAAAACGATTCGAAAACCATTAAAATAAAAAGAATCAACTTTTATTTACTTGCTTAATAAACTCACGCATTAAACCTGGTAAATCTGGCCATGCATGTCCCGAAACAAGATTTCCATCTACATGAAGGGGTTCTGAAATATATTTAGAACCAACTGCCTCTACTTCAGGTTTACATGCGATATAAGCAGTCATTTCCCTTCCTTTTATATGATCACGTACAGTTGTTAACACAAGACTTGCGTGACAAACAGCAGCAATCGGCTTATTCTCTATAAAGAAATGACTTACAATTCTTGGAATGTTATCATTTAAGCGAATATATTCAGGTGCACGCCCTCCAGGAATAATAAGACCATCATAATATTCAGGTTGAACTTCCTCGAAAGCACTACCCGCTTCAATTAAATATCCAGCTTTTTCTGTATAAGTATCCCAACCGATAAAATCGTGCACAACAGTATGCAACTTTTTCTTAGATGGAGCGGCAATTGTTACCTCAAAACCTTCTTCTAAACACCGAAAATAAGGATAGTAGATTTCTAATGCTTCTACAGCGTCACCGGCAAGGATTAATATTTTTTTTGCCATTAAAATGCCTCCCTAATTTATAAGATTATAGTTTATAAATACAGTTCAACAAATGAAATGGAAATCCTTTAAAAAAATGAAAATAACTATTATAAATATTTGACTGAAATATGGTTGTATTTTTATAATAAATATATAAATAATCAGTTAATTCGTTACTTGAAAATTCTTCTTTCGCCAATGTAGTGAGGGGAGAGAGACTGGTACTTAATCTGTTGTATTAAATGTAAATACTATATAAGGTAACTTAAATAATAATAAGTAGAAGCTTCAGTTAACCATGATTATGGATAATCTTATATGAGTCATTTTTTTTACATGATCTCATAAACTAAGATAAATATTTCTTATGATAAGGGTGGGATATTGTATGCCAGTAAAAGTAACAATGGCCAATGGGAAGGAATATTTGGTTGATACACATATCGACGATTTTATGAAAAAAGTTACAAATCAAATGGGACTGATGACTAATGTTATACAGAAATTTGGGAATTTAATTATCAACCCAACCTTTATCTCATCTGTAGAGGTTATTGATCGTGATAAAGCATTATAAGTAAAAATAAAATAAGTATTCAAAGATGATTGTCTCATTTATTGGATGATCATCTTTTTTAATAGGGTATTTTATGTTATACAGGACTTAGTAAGTTTCATGACCTTAATGTCTTACAGTATAATTGAATATTAGTAAAATATAAGCTTAATATTGATGGGGTGTAGAAATGGATAAAGAAGTGTATCTAACACATGATGGAGTTTCTTTGGCAAACTTGATTAAGAAGAAAGAAGTTTCACCTAAAGAACTTGTTGAAGCAGCGTATGAACAAATGGAAGCTGTAAATCCTCATTTAAATGCAGTAGTTCGTACCCGAAAAGAGAAAGTAATGGAGGAAATTGACCAATTACATATAGAAGAGCAACCCTTTGCTGGTGTTCCCATAGTATTAAAAGATATTTCTCAAGCTATCAAAGGGGAACCACTGACTTCAGGCTCCAAGCTTTTTACCGATAATATTTCTAGAAGAGATTCCAATTTTGTGGACCGTTTGCGTAAAGCCGGATTTCTTTTCTTAGGTCATACAAATACACCTGAGTTTGGATTAAAAAATATAACTGAGCCTGAAATTTATGGTCCTACAAGAAATCCATGGAACACTAAATACTCTGCAGGAGGATCGAGTGGTGGATCAGCTGCCAGTGTTGCATCTGGTATTGTTCCAATCGCAGGGGCAAGCGATGGTGGTGGCTCCATTAGAATTCCAGCATCCTTTACAGGTCTATTTGGGCTAAAGCCAACTCGTGGCAGAACGCCTGTTGGTCCAGGTGTAGGTCGTCAGTGGCAAGGTGCGTCAATTGATTTTGTATTATCACGTTCTGTTCGAGATAGCGCGGCTTTATTAGATGTTTTACAGACCATTCAACCGGAGGCAGCCTTCCATATACCATTGTTCGATGGAAGTTACTATGAAGAAATAAAAAAGAAAGCAAATAAGAAATTCCGTATTGCCTTTACTACTAAATCCCCTGTGGGAACGCCAGTAGATGAGGAAGCAAAGCAGGCAATATATAAAACTGTCCAATGGTTAGAAGAGCAAGGTTATGAAGTAGAAGAGAAGTCTAATAATGTTGACGGAATTCGCTTAATGGAAAACTATTATATTATGAATAATGGAGAAATGGCAGGAATGGTTGATTCAATTGAAAAATCATTAGGAAGAGCGATAACAGCAAATGATATGGAAATTGTGTCATGGGTATTAACTGTTGCAGGAAAATCGGTTACTGCCGCTGAATTTACACAAAGCATCGCTGAATGGGATTTAGCTGCTGCTCAAATGGCCGAGTTTCATAAAAACTATGACCTGTATTTAACACCTGCAACGGCTAATTCTGCACCAAAGATTGGAGAGTTAACTCAAAATGAAAAAGAAATTAGTGAGCTAATGAAGATTAGTGAATTAACGAAAAATGAACAATTAAAACTGGTTTATGATATGTTTGAACCAAGCCTAACCTATACTCCATTTACACAATTAGCAAACTTAACAGGTCAACCCGCTATTTCTGTACCTGTACATCTAACTAAAAATGGCCTTCCTCTTGGGGTTCAATTTATGGCTCCAAAAGGAAAAGAGCAATGGTTATTCAAAATTGCAGGTGAAATTGAGGATTCTGATCTATGGATTGGTATGAAGGGGAATCCACTATTTGCTAATGCGTAAGAAATAGTCAGTTTAATAACTTGAAAAATCATGAGACTAAACCAATAGATAACGTGTTGGTTTAGTCTTTTTTAGATTATTTTAATTAAAAAAGGATATTGACATGTTCTTTATAAAGAACTATAATGAAGTGAATTAATCAACTAGGAAAATAGTTGTAATTGTATATAAAACAAAAAATGCTTTGGATAAATTATATATGCAATTAAAAAAATTGTTTCTGTATGACATCTCTAAAATATTGATTTCTTAACAATATATGTTCTTTATAAAGAATAAATGATGATTAAATAGATGATTTAAGTTCTATTAGAATATTAAGAGACAATCGCATTTTTTTTGCATGTACGTTCTTTATTGAGAATATGTATGTTCTTTTATAAGAAGATGTTTAGTTGTTGGTGATGTCTCCTAGCCACTATCAAAGGAGGCACTCGATCATGCTGTGGGTTGTAAAAAAACCTTAGACGCAAGTCGTCAAGAGTGTGTTGTGAGGGCGGGTTAAATGCCCAATTTTTAAACTAATTATTCATATTATATAAAAAGGGGGGGAGGTTTTTGACATATCAACAAAGAATTTCCTTATTTCTTCTTATAGACACTATTATTGTATTGACAGCTATTTTTATCGGCTGTTTTTTAGTTTATGAAAGTTTTAATGTTATTAATTATCCAATTGTATTAAGCTGTGTTGCCATATTAATCAGTCATTATTTTTTTTCATTTCATTTTCATTTATATAAGAAGTCATGGGAATATGCGAGTATAGGTGAATTAGTCATTATATTAAAAACGGTTACTGCATCCATTATTATTTCAGCAATTGTCCAAGGAATGATTATTGGTGAAATTTTTTATCGACTTCTAGTGGTTACGTGTTTATTACATATGATTTTAATAGGTGGTTCAAGGTTTTGCTGGAGAGTCTATCGGGATCGATATCTTGTAAAAGATGTCAATAAAAAAAGAACATTAGTTATTGGTGCTGGTTCTGCCGGTACGATGGTAGTCCGCCAATTATTAAAAAGAAATGATTCTGAACTGCTACCGATTGCTTTTATTGACGACAATCGAAATAAACATCATTTAGATATATTAGGAATCCCGGTAATCGGTTCTGTAAGTAATATTACAAATATTGTAAGTCGATTAAATATAGATCATATCATCATTGCGATTCCCTCCTTAAAAAAACAAGAATTAAATACCATCTTCCAAGAATGTGCCAAAACAAATGCTAAGACACAAATATTACCAAGATTAGAAGATTTATTAGTGGGAAATATTTCAGTTAGTAAATTACGAGATGTAAAAGTAGAGGATCTACTCGGCAGAGAGACGGTAGAATTAGATATCGAAGGCATATCAGAGCACATAACCAATAAAGTAATCTTAGTAACAGGGGCAGGGGGTTCAATCGGCTCGGAAATTTGCCGACAAATTGCCACCTTCCATCCAAAAAAACTGATATTACTGGGTCATGGTGAAAATAGTATTTACAATATTGAAATGGAATTAAAAGAAACATATAAACAATCAATAATTGATATCATTCCAGTTATTGCAGATATACAGGATATAAAAAAAATGTACAGTGTCATGGATACATATCGCCCAAATGTTGTTTACCACGCTGCAGCACATAAGCATGTGCCGTTAATGGAAGCTAATCCAGAAGAAGCAGTAAAAAATAATATTGTCGGAACGATGAATGCTGCTAATGCATCTAAATGGGCAAAAGTTGAGACATTTGTCATGATATCAAGTGACAAAGCAGTGAATCCTACAAATGTGATGGGAGCTACGAAAAGATTAGCAGAAATGGTCATTCAACATATGAATAGAGATTGTGAGACTAAATTTGTAGCCGTTCGTTTTGGAAATGTGCTAGGAAGTCGAGGAAGTGTGGTTCCATTATTTAAAAAGCAAATTGAAAAAGGTGGACCTGTGACAGTAACTCATCCCGAAATGACGCGCTATTTTATGACGATCCCCGAAGCATCAAGACTTGTTTTACAAGCAGGAGCACTGGCAAATTGGGGACAAATTTTTGTTTTAGATATGGGTGAACCAGTAAAAATTGTTGATTTAGCAAAAAACTTGATAAGACTTTCTGGTTTTACAGTAGACGATATTGGAATTCAGTATAGTGGAATTCGACCTGGAGAAAAATTATTTGAAGAATTACTAGATTTTGATGAAATTCATGAAGAACAAATCTATCCGAATATTTATATTGGGAAAACAAAAGAAATATACATCAATGAAATTGAAGAAATTATTTCTAATCTAACTGTTCTTGATAAAGAAACATTGAAAAGAAGACTTATAGATTTAGCTAATCATCAACATGTTACACAATCGTTAATTCAATATTCTGGGTAGAGGAGCCATGGAACATGAAAATAAGAAAAGCGATTATTCCAGCTGCAGGGTTAGGAACACGATTTCTTCCAGCAACAAAGGCAATGCCAAAAGAAATGCTGCCTATCGTCGATAAACCTACTATTCAATATATAGTGGAGGAGGCAATCGAATCAGGGATTGAAGACATTATTATCGTAACAGGAAAGGGTAAACGTGCCATAGAAGATCATTTTGATCATTCATTTGAATTGGAACAAATCCTTTTTGAAAAAGGCAAGCTTGAAATATTAGAGGAAGTACAAAAATCCTCAAATATGGTCGACATACATTACATACGCCAAAAAGAACCAAAGGGATTAGGGCATGCCATTTGGTGTGCGAGGAAATTCATCGGTGATGAACCTTTTGCCGTTCTACTCGGTGATGATATTGTCAGGTCTAACAAACCATGCTTGAAACAATTAATGGAGCAATATGAAGAATATGAACGTACTATTCTTGGAATAAAACAAATTGAATATAAGGAAGTAACAAGATATGGCATTATCGATGGTATAAATTTAGAAAATCAGTTATACCGTATTAAGCGTTTAATAGAGAAACCTAGGTTAGAGGAATCACCATCCAATTTAGCAATAATGGGAAGATATATACTTAAACCTACAATCTTTGATATTTTAGGTAGTCTTAAACCCGGGGCAGGGGGAGAAATTCAACTTACAGATGCATTGGATCAGTTGAATCAGCGGGAAGAGATTCTTGGTTTTGAGTTTGAGGGAATTCGATATGATGTTGGAGAAAAATTAGGCTTTATTAAAACAAATATTGAAATGGCATTACAAATAGATGATTTAAAAAAGGAATTATTAGATTTTCTATCAAGGACTATTGCAAAACAATTGATTAAATGAAAATATAATTTCTTTTCAAAGAGGAGGTGAGCTCGTGGCTATATTAGTAACAGGAGGAATGGGGTATATTGGCAGTCATACTTGTGTTGAACTTTTGAATGCTGGCTATGAAGTTGTAATAGTTGATAATTTAATTAATAGTAAATTAGAAACATTAGAGCGAATACAAAAAATAACAGAAAAAACAATCAAGTTTTATAAAATTAATATGTTAGATAAACAGCAACTTGAACAGGTTTTTACAGAAAATTCCATTGATTCGGTTATCCATTTTGCAGGACTTAAATCTGTAGCAGAATCAGTTAATATGCCCCTTATTTATTACAGAAATAACTTATTGAGTACCATTACATTATGTGAAATTATGCAAAAATACCAAGTTAAAAATTTAGTATTTAGTTCCTCTGCATCTGTATACGGGATCCCTAAGGAGGTTCCAATATCGGAAGAGTCAATATTAAATGTTCAAAGTCCTTATGGGAGGACAAAACAGATTATTGAACAAATGCTAGGAGAATTATATCAAGCTGATCAGCAGTGGAGTATTACATCATTAAGATATTTTAATCCCATTGGGGCACATGATAGCGGAAAATTAGGAGAGGATCCCTTAGGAGAAGCAAACAATCTTATGCCGAATATCACAAATGTAGCGATTGGCGTAAGAAAAACATTGCAAATTTTTGGAAGTAATTATCCAACTATGGATGGTACTGCGATAAGAGACTATATACATGTGATGGATTTAGCTTCAGGACATGTAAATGCACTTAAAAAAAATATGAAATCTATAGGTATAGGTACATATAACCTTGGAACAGGGAATGGATATAGCGTATTAGAAATAATTAATACCTTCGAAAAAGTCACAGGTATTAAAGTTCCTTACGAAGTTATTGAACCAAGACCTGGGGACGTGGGAATTTGTTATGCTAATCCAATTAAGGCTCAAATAGAATTGGGATGGAAACCTACAAGGGGAATTGAAGAGATGTGTATGGATTCATGGAAATGGCAAGTTTATAGAATGAAAGCGGATATTAGCAAAGTCCAGTTTAGTGTTTAGCCTAATTGCGGACCAACATATATACTTTTTTTTGCAAATTCGGTGAGGAATTTTTCAGAGTGAAAGTACCTATATATCGAGGAAAAGATGATAAAAGAGGGAAACTGATGAATGGAAAAAATATAGCGGAATTAAGAAAAAGAAGAGGGTACACTCTTTCGGAGCTTTCAAAATTAGCCAACATATCAAAATCCTATTTAAGTAATATCGAACGAAATATAAATAAGAATCCATCAATCGAGGTTGTCCAAAAGCTTGCAAAAGTTTTAAATGTAGATGTTATTACCTTATTGAAATCGGAATTAGATAAGGATACACATTATTTTATCGAAAAAGAATGGATGGAATTTGTCACTAAATTAAAGCAATTAGGCTTAAAGAAAGAGCATTTAGATCAATATGGCACATTAATTGAATTTATAAAATGGAAGAACCAAAATACAAAACAAAATAATCCATAAATGACAGGAGTAAATACATGTTAGTTAACAAAGATTATCAATCAATTATTGTTCTTTTGTATTATTGGAGGGGAAAATGAATAAGTTTTTACTACTAATCTTCGGAGGGCTTTGTATTATTGTATTAGCATTTAGTTATAAAAACTGGGTTAGTAAAGGAATTGCAGCTGAACATAACGGACGTAAAATAATAGCAAAAATTGAACAAAAAGAAGTAGAACATAAAGCAGCTGAAATAAAAAAATTAATACCTGACAAAAACAAAAAATCGCCAATCGTCGATTTTTTGCGTTATAGAGCACTATCAAATAATAAGGTAAACCTATCGATTATTGGGAGTAACTTAGTAATTGAATCCAGCACTAATTTTACTTTTAAAGGATGGGAGAGCCAATTAAAAAGTAAATTGAAGTCAGAGTATGATGAATTAGATAATTTGGAAGTAAAACACTATGGTTTTAAGAGCTACTCAACTTCTGATTTTATAAATAGCAAAAAAATAGATGTGGTTGTAAAAGATAATCCAGACGTCATATTTATTGAAAATTTTATTATTAATAATTACAGACAATCAATAAGTATAGACCAAACAAATAGTGATATCAAAGAAATCATTTCACAATTGCAAAATAAATTACCAAAATCAAAAATCATAATTATGTCTCCAAATCCTATATTAAATGACCAAAATCAAAATAATTTAGGATTAAATTATAAGGATTATATTAACAATACAAGTAAATTTTCTATAAATAATGGCTGGATATATTTAGATTTTTATCTGGAAATTGAAAAGTATTTAGAAAGTAAAAATTTATTAATAGTAGATGTCATCGAAAATGATTTTGTCCGTCCTAATGATACTGGGAACTTATTAATAGGCGATATATTGTATGAGTATTTAAAAAATAGTCTAGTATCTTTTGATTAAGATTCAGTTACTAACTAAGACTATTTTAAATAGTAGGAGGGCAGTATGGAAGAAACAATTAGTTTGAGGGAACTTTTTAACGCACTTAGGAAACGTTGGAAGTTAATTATTTTATTGAGCTTATTTTCAATGTTAATTAGTGGAGGCATTTCTTTTTATGTGCTGACACCTGTCTATAAGTCATCCACTCAAATTTTAGTAAATCAAAAAAATGCAGATAATCAATTAGATTATTCTCAAATGCAAAGTAATGTGTCATTAATAGATACTTATAGAGAAATTATAAAAAGCCCCGCGATATTAGAAAAAGTAATCAAACAGCTTAATTTAAAGTATAGCGTGGAACAACTTAATCAAAATATTACAATTGAGAGTCAACAAAATTCCCAAGTTTTCTCAATAACTGTTCAAGATAATAACCCGGGAATGGCAGTAGTCATAGCAAATGCTATTTCAGATACATTCCAAAAGGATATTAAAGGAATTATGAATGTTGATAATGTTAGTGTTCTTGCTACCGCAGAAATAAAACAAAACCCTACACCTGTAAGTCCAAATCCAATTTTAAATATAATGATTGGCTTTTTAATTGGTTTCCTAATAGGAATAATAATAGCATTTCTTTTGGATTATTTTGATAATACCTTAAAAAACAGTCAAGATATTGATAATTATCTAGGATTACCTGTATTAGGCACTATTCAAAAAATTCCACAGCGCAAAGGACGGAATCGTTCCAATCTAGGTAAAAAAGAGGTGAGAATGTATGAGACGTAAAAAAAATTTTAGTGATAGGACTGGAGTAGATTTAGTTGCTTATACACATCCCTACCTTCCCATTACTGAGCAATACCGATTAATAAGAACAAATATATTATTTTCCTCTGTAGATAAAGAAATTAAAACCATTTTAATAACATCACCAGATCCTGCAGAAGGAAAATCAACTACATCCGCTAATTTGGCCATAGTCCTTGCACAGCAAGGAAAAAATGTATTGCTAGTTGATGCAGATTTAAGAAAGGCATCGGTTCATTACTCATTTAATATAAGCAATATGAATGGTTTAACAAATATATTAACTAGAATGACTACAACGAGTGAGACCATTTCAAAAACACATATTCCTAATTTGGAAGTATTACCTAGTGGACCTATACCACCAAACCCTTCAGAATTATTAAACTCTGAGGCTATGGAAAAAGTAATGAAAGAGTTAAAGCATCGCTTTGACTACATCATATTTGATACGCCTCCAGTTCTTGCTGTTACTGATTCTCAAGTTTTGGCAAATAAGTGTGACGGTGTAGTAATGGTTGTTGCTAGTGGTAAGACTCGTAAAGATCGCGCCTTACAATCGAAGGAGCTATTGATAAAGGCAAAATCACAACTCCTCGGAGTAATAGTGAATGGGGTAGAATCTACAAAAATGGAGTATTACAATCAATACAAATAAAATAGCATATTCATTTTCTCTTTCTCATTTACTCTCATGTATTGAGGTGATAAGAAATGATTGATATCCATTGTCATATTCTACCTAATATGGATGATGGCCCTGATTATGAAAATGAGTTTATGAAAATGGTCACATTTGCTATTAATACAGGAATTACTCATTTATTTGCCACTCCCCATCATATGAATGGCAAGTACTTAAATCCTAAACACAAAATTCTTGATAGGATTACTATAATGAATGAGAAATTACAATTAACAAATACACCAATTATTATACTTCCCGGTCAAGAGTTAAGAATTCATCGTGGATTATTAACTAAGTCTAGTTTTAATGAAATACTAACTCTTGGAAATAACGGGAAATATCTTTTGTTGGAACTTCCATCATTTGAGGTACCAATATACACCTGGGAAATTTTATATGAACTTTCGTTACAGGACATCATTCCTATTATTGTACATCCTGAAAGAAATGTAGAAATAATAAATCAACCTAATTTATTATATAGGATTGTTCAAGAAGGAGGATTAATCCAATTAACTTCTGGAAGTATCATTGGTCACTTTGGAAATAAAATTAAATCATTTACCGAAAAAATTATTGAACATGATTTGGCACATTTTATCGCAAGCGATGCTCATAACTTAAATACGAGAAGTTTTTCACTACATCAGGCATATGATAAAATCACAAAATTATATGGAATGAATAAAACATTTTATTTCAAGGAAAACGCTGAATTATTAAGATTGAACTTAAATATAAAATTAGCGACTCCTATACCTTTTAGAAAGAAAATATTAGGAATATTTTAAATTCCAACCTAGGCAGGTGCTAGCATAATGAATGTTCTATTTCTAACATTATCTAATATGGAAAATATATATGATAGAGGAATTTATTCTGATCTAGTTCGTGAATTAGCTAAAAGAGGTATTAATATACATGTTGTTTTCCCACGAGAACGGAGAGAGATGCTACCTACTGAGCTAGTAACGATAGACAATATTACATTACTAAAAGTGAAAACGGGAAATATTACAAAAACGGATTTTATTGAGAAAGGAATTTCAACTCTTACAATAGAGAGTCAATATTTACGAGCAGTAAAAAAATACTTCTCTGATATTCATTTTGATTTAATTATGTACTCAACACCACCAATAACATTTGAACGTGTCGTAAATTATTTTAAGAAAAAACATCAAACGAAAACATATTTAATGTTGAAGGATATTTTCCCACAAAATGCTGTGGATATAGGGTTAATTAAAAACGGTGGAGTTATATGGAAGTATTTTAGGAAAAAAGAGAAAAAGTTATATGAAATCTCGGATATGATTGGCTGCATGACTAAGGGAAATGTTCAGTATATTTTAAATCATAATCCGAATATCGATGAACAGAAATTGGAAATTTTTCCAAATTCAATTGAACCTATAGATTCTAAAACAACAAAAAGTACAAATTATGAGCTAAAAGACAAATATCAGATTCCACATCGAGCTAACTTATTTATTTACGGTGGGAATTTAGGTAAGCCTCAAGGACCAGATTTTTTATTGAAGGTCATAGAAAATTTTTATAAAGTGGATAATAGTTTTCTTTTAATTGTTGGTTCAGGAACAGAATATGAAAAAATTAAACATTTTATAGAGACAACTCATCCTAAAAATGTCGGGCTTGTCCAATTTTTGCCTAAAATAGAATACGATCAATTATTAAAAATTGCAGATGTCGGATTGATATTTTTAGATAGACGATTTACTATACCGAATTTTCCATCTAGATTAACTTCGTATTTAGAATATTCAATTCCAATTCTAGCAGCGACAGATAAACATACAGACTTAAAAGATATCCTTAATCAATCCAAAAGTGGTCTTTGGTGTGAAAGTGAAGATATAGACTCCTTTATTACTCTTGCTAGAAAATTAGCCAATAATGAAATGTTGAGAAAAGAAATGGGTGAAAAATGGAAGGAACTATTTAGAAGAACACTATGATGTACGAAAGACGGCAAATACTATAATAAAGCATTTAAAGTAGGAGTAAGGAGGTAATATCTCTTGTTTATCGATAAAACTTTACTTATTACTGGAGGTACAGGGTCCTTTGGTAACGCAGTAATGGAAAGGGTCTTAAATACAGATATTAAAGAAATTCGAATTTTTTCACGTGATGAAAAAAAGCAAGATGATATGCGGAAAAAATATAAAAATGACAAACTAAAATTTTATTTAGGTGATGTTAGAGATCTATCAAGTGTAAAAAATGCCATGCATGATGTTGATTATGTTTTCCATGCAGCAGCCTTTAAACAAGTACCGTCATGTGAATTTTTTCCTCTTGAAGCGGTTAAAACAAATATACTTGGTACTGATAATGTCCTTACAGCAGCCATTGACTATGGAGTACAAAAAGTAATATGTCTTTCAACGGACAAAGCTGCTTATCCAATTAATGCGATGGGAATATCAAAAGCAATGATGGAAAAGGTATTTATTGCAAAGGCGAAAACGATAGCACCTACTCGTACACTGATTTGTGGAACAAGATATGGAAATGTGATGGCTTCTAGAGGTTCAGTCATTCCAATATTTGTTGAACAAATTAAAAATGGGGAACCACTAACAATAACGAACCCCAAAATGACAAGATTCCTGATGAGCCTTGACCAGGCCGTGGAACTTGTCATTTTTGCTTTTAGTCATGCGCAAACCGGAGATATCATGGTTCAAAAGGCTCCTGCCTGTTATATAGGAGATTTAGCACAAGCACTAAAGGAACTGTTTCATAAAGATAATGAAGTCAAAGTTATTGGAACTCGTCACGGTGAAAAATTATACGAAACACTTTTAACAAAAGAAGAATACTTAGTAGCTGAGGATTTAGGGAAATATTTTAAAATTCCAGCTGATCAAAGAGATCTAAACTATGATAAGTACTTTGATATAGGTGATAAGAATCTCTCTACTGAATTAGAATATAGTTCACATAATACAGAAATTTTGACGATCGAACAAATAAAAGAAAAGCTATTAGATTTAGATTATATTCAAAATCAATTAAAAGATATGAAGGTATTACTTTAAAAATTTAGGCTGAAAGGTCTGATAATTATTGAATATTCTGATTACAGGGGCAAATGGCTTTATAGGAAAAAATCTCGTTGCTGAATTGAAAAACAAAGGTTATAAGGATATTTTTACAGTAACAAAAGATACAGACCGTTCATTATTGGATAACTATACAAATGAATGTGACTTCGTGTTTCATTTAGCAGGTGTTAATCGGCCTAGAAATGAACAGGAATTTATTGAAGAAAATACTAATTTTACACGATTCTTATTAAATTCATTAAAAAAAAATCAAAATCAATCACCTATTCTTTTTACATCATCTATTCAAGCACTTCAAGATAATCCATATGGAAGAAGTAAAAGGTCATGTGAACAATTATTGTTTTCGTATGAAGAAGAAACAGGAGCAAAAGTATTAATCTATCGTTTACCTAATATATTTGGGAAATGGTGTAAACCTAACTATAATAGTGTGATTGCTACATTTTGCCATAATATTGCTAACGGTCTAGATATCCATGTAAATGATCCAAATACCGAGCTTACTTTAGGATATATTGATGATGTGATTGATGAATTTTTACATGCTCTTATTGGCAAAGAGTCAAGACATGAGGTCTTTTGTGTTTTACCTAAGACCTATCAAATAAAGCTTGGTCAGCTAGCAGATAAGCTTTATTTCTTTAAAACCACACGTGAATCTCTACTTCTTCCATCGTTCGAAAAAGAGTTTGATCGTTTTCTTTATAGTACCTATCTATCTTACTTGGAGGAAAATAATTTTTCTTACAAATTAAGAAAAAATACTGATCACCGAGGTTGGTTAGCCGAGTTTATTAAATCGAAAGAAACTGGGCAAATTTTTATTTCTATGACAAAACCAGGGATAACGCGAGGAAATCATTGGCATCATACAAAAGTCGAGAAATTCTTAGTTATTCAAGGGGAAGCAGTAATAAAATTGAGAAAGATTAATAGTTCAAAAATACTAGAATATCATGTAAGTGGTGATTCCTTAGAGGTTGTAGATATACCGGTTGGTTACACACACTCGATTGAAAACATTGGTAATGAAGATGTTATTACCGTCTTTTGGGCATGTGAAATCTTTAACTCGGAAAAGCCAGACACTTATTATGTTGAGGTATAAAAACATGGAAAAGTTAAAAATTATGACAATAGTTGGAACTAGACCAGAAATAATTCGTTTATCAGAAGTCATAAAAGCCTGTGATCAGTATTTTGATCATATACTCGTTCATACAGGACAAAATTGGGATTATACATTGAATGAAATATTTTTTGAAGAGCTCGGAATTAGGAAACCAGATCATTATTTAGGGGTAGTTGGTGAGGATTTAGGAGAAACAATGGGAAATATCATTTCTGAATCTTACAAAATACTAAATCAGATCCTCCCAGATGCGTTATTAATATTAGGTGATACGAATAGCTGTTTAAGCGCTATTTCAGCGAAAAGACTAAAAATACCGATATTTCATATGGAAGCAGGTAATCGATGCTTCGATCAAAATGTACCCGAAGAGATTAATAGAAAAATTGTTGATCATATATCGGATATTAATCTTCCATATACAGAACATAGTCGTCGTTATTTACTATCAGAAGGTTTTCGAAAGGAACATATATTTGTTATAGGTTCTCCAATGACTGAAGTAATTAAGAAAAATATGAATCGTATTTTAAAAAGCACAGTTCTAAAAGAACTAAATCTAAGAAAAGAACAGTATATTCTTGTTTCAGCACATCGTGAGGAAAATATTGAAGATGAAAATAACTTTTTCTCTTTAATGAATGCAATCAATAAAATAGCTGAAAAATATCAAATGCCTGTTATTTATTCGATTCATCCTAGAAGCCGGAAGAAAATTGAGAAAAGACGTTTCATATTTCATCCACTTGTACGTCAATTACAGCCGTTTGGATTTTTGGATTATAATCATCTCCAACTCAATGCTTTTGCGGTACTTTCAGATAGTGGTACTCTTTCCGAGGAATCAGCAATTCTAGGATTTCCAGGGATATTAATTCGGACCTCAACAGAACGTCCCGAGGTGATTGACAAAGGGACTGTCATAATAGGTGGGATTACTGATAAAGAAATTGTCCAATCGGTTGAGTTGAGTAAAATGATTTCAAATAAACCCATTAACTATACAATCGCAAACGATTATGAAGAAGAAAATACATCTATAAAGGTAGTTAAGATTATTCAAGGTTATACGAACATTATTAAAAAGGGTGTATGGGGGAAATCATAAATGCGTGTACTACAGATCAATTCAGTTTGTGGTATCGGAAGCACTGGTAGAATTGCGACTGATATGGATAAAGTACTAAAATCACTTGGTCATGAAAGTTATATTGCTTATGGTAGAGATAAACCTTTACATTGTGAGAATACGATAAAGATAGGTACAAAATTGGATAACTATGTTCATTTAGCAAAAACAAGAATTTTTGATCAACATGGCTTTGGATCAAAATTAAGTACCTTAAAATTTATAAAAAAAGTGAAACAACTTAATCCTGATATCATTCACCTTCACAATTTACATGGATACTACTTAAATATAGAAATATTATTTCGGTTCTTGAAAGAATTTCATAAAACCATTATTTGGACTCTTCATGATTGTTGGACATTTACTGGACATTGTGCTTCTTTTGATTATCTACAATGTGATAAGTGGAAAACGGGATGTAATAAATGTCCGCAAAAGACTGAATATCCGTCTAGTTTATTGATAGACCAATCAGAAAGTAATTTCCACAAGAAGAAGGAAATATTTACTGGTGTAAAAAATTTAATCATCGTAACTCCATCTGAATGGTTAAAACAAAAGGTGAAACAATCTTTTTTATGTGAGTATCCAGTAATAGTCATTAATAATGGAATTGATTTGGACACCTTCCAGCCACAAAAGAATGCTTTTCGTGAAAAATTTGATCTATGCAATAAATTTATTATTTTAGGGGTGGCAAATGTTTGGGGGATGAAAAAAGGATATCAATACTTTATTGACTTATCAGCACGACTTCAACCTAATGAAGTGATTGTTATGGTGGGCTTAACTAAGAAACAGATAAGGAATTTACCTCACAATATAATAGGGATAGAAAAAACTAATAATGTAAAAGAATTGGCTGAAATATATACTGCATCAGATGTGTTTATTAACCCTACTTTAGAAGATAATTTCCCAACAACAAATTTGGAGTCTTTAGCTTGCGGTACTCCAGTAATTACTTTTAATACTGGTGGTAGTGTTGAAAGTATTGATACAAGCAGTGGAATCGTTGTTGAAAAAGGAAATATAGATTTATTGACCGCTGCAATTAAAAAAATAAAAAACTATTCAAGTATTCATTGTTTAAATAGATCAAAAAGATACGATAAAGAAAAAAAGTATAAAGAGTATCTAGAAACTTATCGAAACCTACTAGAAATTTCTAGATGAAAATTTAATCTATATAACTGTTTGAACAAACAAAATATGAATGAGGGGTTATGTGATCGATAAATGTATTACATTATATTCTTAATAGGAATATTTTTCTCTTTATTACAAGATAAAAAGAAAGTATTATTTATCATTTATACATTGATATTATTGTTGTTAGCTTATTTTAGATATGGAGTAGGTCCTGACTATTTTGCTTATGAATATTTATTTTATAGACTAAACGAATCTCCATTAAAGGAAGTACTTTATGGACTAGATCAACAAGAGCCCTTGTTTCGCTTATTGGGTTCAATTATGAAATTTTCTGGGTTTAGCTATCAATCATATCTTATTTTTATTGCAACAATTAATTTAGTGTTTATTTATAAAATATGTAAAAAATATAGCGTAAACCCTACACTTTCTTTATTCTTGTATTTTTGTTTTTACTATTTTGTTTGGACATATAGTGGATTACGGCAAGGAATGACCATGGCTATTGGCGCTTATTATTTATTAGAATGCATTAATCAAAGAAAGCACCTTAAATTTTTTATGATCGTTATCATATTATCATTTATCCATACATCATCCCTAATATTAATTCCGTTGTATGTGATTTCTAAAATGAATTTTAGCAAAAAGCAATTAATTTATCTGTCTTTTTTAAGTATTTTGGTCGCTGTGTTACCAATTGGTACTCTTATTTCTTATTTAAATAATGCCCCATTTATTGGAAGGATTCTTCCATATACGGATATTGGTTATTCTATCAATAATATCTTTGACTTCCAAAGTATTGGAAGAATTGTCTTTTTAATTATTGCTTTTTTTTATTATGATGTATTTTCAAAACAAAGTGAACTAAATAAGAAAATGATAAACATGTATGTGATTAGTTTAATGATCTATTTTCTCTTTAAATTTTCAGAATTAACAGCTGCTCGTTTATCAATATATGGAAAATTTCTAGATGTAATCATATTAACGAATATTTACTATTTTTATAAAGATAAAGTGAACAAAGCCATATATATTGGGGGGCTAATTATTTTAAGTACTATGTATATGTTTAAAGAATTACATTCATTAAAGGAGAGAACAGGTTTAGAAAGCAATTATGCCTTAATTGTTCCTTATACAAATATATTTAATAAGGATAAATACCATTTTCAAAATAGATATGAAATTTATATAAAAAAAGGTGAATATTAATGAAAATTAGTATTGTTATCCCTATATATAATGTTGAGAGATACCTTACGCAGAGTATCGATAGTGTTCTGGGGCAATCCTATTCGAATATAGAAGTAATATTAGTGAATGATGGATCTCCTGATAATAGTCCTCAAATATGTAAAGAATATGAAAAAAAGAGTCCATTAGTGAAATTGATTAATAAAACAAATGGAGGATTATCAGAAGCAAGAAATGTTGGAATTATGAAAGCAACAGGCGACTATATTATGTTTTTGGATGCTGATGATTATTGGTCAGGTGATTTTCTATCCGAATTAGTAACCTTTATTAAAAAATATCAATTTCCTGACTATATTTTCTACAATTATAAATACTACTATCAAAAGAAAAATATTTTCAAAGATAATAATATTCACGTTTCTAAGGATAAACTAAAAATCAAGTCTGGGATATCATACCTACATACATTATTGAAAGACAATAAAAATTATCAATGGTTTGCTTGGGCAGGTATCATAAAAAGATCGTTTCTAATAGACAATCAATTATTTTTTGAAGTGGGGAGAGATTATGAGGATGTTTTATGGACACCACAAGTTTTCTTAAACGCAAAATCAGTAGAATATTTCGAAAAGGTTGTATATATTTATCGACTTGAACGCGAGGGACAAATAACCTCTAAACTAACTCGTGAAAATTTAGAAGATAATATATATGTTTCAAATTTTTGGTATGAAAAATTAAAACAAATAGAGCTAAATAAAGATTTAAAGATATCTTTAATGAAAAATTTCGCAGTCAGGTTTTTTGTCTCTATATGGTATTTAGACTTTTTAACTTTAAATGAAAAGAAAGAGATTATTCAAGAATTACAAGATAAACGATATATTTTGAATTATAGGAATAGTATAATAAGTAAATTCACCAAGGTTATATGTGAAATCATGGGATTTAGTAATTGTTCAAAGGTTTTTAAAAGGATTATTCAATTAAAAAGAACTCTAAAAAATGTTATTTAAAGAAAATCTTTTAAAGGTGTGAAAAGAGTGGGAGCAACAGTTAATAAGCTATTAATGCTGTTCAACAAAAGAGAAAAGAAGAAATTATTCACTATCTTTATCATGATGATATTTGCTGCTTTGTTTGAAACATTGGGAATTGGATTAATTGTTCCATTTGTAGGAATAGCAACAAATCCGTCAATTATACAAGAACAGGAGATCTTAGCAATTATTTTTAAATCATTACATTTTCAATCCACTAATACTTTTTTGATCTTTTCAGTAATCTTATTAATATTAATTTTTGTAATAAAAAATTTATATTTGCTCTTATTTCTATATGTACAGAACAAAATTATACTTAATCAGCAAATTAAACTATCCCGAACTTTATTTAAAGAATATTTATCAAAACCATATACATTCCATTTACAAAGAAACTCTGCTAATTTACTACGAAATGTTAATGAAGAGGTACCAAAAGTATTTCAAGGAATCATATTGTGTGGGTTTCAATTATTAACTGAATCACTAGTTATCTTTTGTATTTTTGTATTATTATTGATAAATTCATTCGTGGCTACGATTGTTGCTTCCATTCTATTAGGTGGAGGTATTTTTTTATTTAATCGAATCTTTCGTAAAAAGTTAAGCAAATTAGGTAAAAAACATCAATTAGTCAGTGGCTTGATGATTAAATGGGTCAATCAAGGACTAGGTGCTAGTAAGGAAGTAAAAGTTTCTGGAAAGGAAGACTTCTTTGTTGATGCCTATTCAAAACAAAGTCAAATTAATTCAAACATTACACGTTATCGAATCATGTTAGATCAATCTCCTAGACTTTTTATTGAAACATTATTAGTATTAGTCGTTTTACTAACTTTATTAATTATCATTATGCAAGATATTACAACAACTCATATTCTATCAATAATGGCTCTTTTTGCAATGGCAGCTTTTCGATTAATGCCTTCAATAAATCGAATTATAGCGATGATCACGACGATTAGATATAGTATACCCGCTTTACAGGTTGTTTATGAAGATCTATTTACAAATAAAGAAGATTTTTATGATCAGCAGCAAAAATACGAGAATTCGTCAGAAATTGTTATTCAAAGTGGTGATAAAGCCTTTACCGAGTCTATTGAATTAACAGATATATCATTTCGTTATCCCAATCAGTCTGAATACTCATTAATCAATATTTCTTTAACAATACCAATTGGTCATTCCGTAGCATTTATTGGGGAATCCGGCGCTGGGAAAACCACTCTTGTTGACATTATCCTAGGGTTATATAGCCCACAAAAAGGGACCATTTTAGTTGATGGAAAAAATCTAAATAAAATCAAATCAATATGGCAGCAAAAAATAGGTTACATTCCTCAATCTATTTTCTTATCTGATGATTCTATCCGCAGAAATGTAGCCTTTGGACTAGATAATGAACAAATAGATGATTCAGCAGTGTGGAGAGCGCTAGAACAAGCGCGATTAAAAGATTATGTTGAAAGATTACCTAATAAATTAGATACAACCGTAGGAGAAAGAGGAATAAGACTCTCAGGAGGACAACTACAACGGATTGGAATTGCTAGAGCACTTTATCATGATCCGGAAATAATATTTATGGATGAGGCAACTTCGGCTTTAGATAGTGAAACAGAAAAAGACATTATGGAAGCAATTGATGGTTTGAAAGGAGAAAAAACGTTAATTATTATTGCACATCGTTTAACTACAATAGAAAACTGTGATGTAGTATTTACTATTCATAACGGTGCATTAGTATCTAAAAAAACAAAAATAACGGAAGCTGTTTCAATGGTTTAACGGTTCATTTAAGGAGCGATATTTTTTGAAAAAAAAATTATTAATTGTTGCCGATACTATGACAAAAGGTGGAACCGAAAAAGTAATTGTAGATACATTAAAAATGTTGAATTATTCAAGGTTTGATGTAACTCTTTTAATAATACAAAAAATAGAGGAGGCTAAGAAAAATATCGCGGAAATACCCGATAAAGTTCGAATAAAATACGTATTTAACAAGCCCTTAAACCATCGATATCAAATATTACTATATTATATTCTTATGTTTTTCCCTCATAAAATAATGAAGAAGATATTAGTGAAGGAAGAGTTTGATATTATTCTTACTACCAGATATATTTTTGCATTTCCATTTAGTACAGGTAAGGGCTATAAGGTAATGTGGGTTCATGAAGGCGTTGGTGAAGAAAACGAGAATTCGATTTTTGGAATGATAAAGAAGAGATATAAAAAAAACACTTATAGAAAGTTTGATCAAATTTTATTATTAACAGAAACAGCAAGAATTAAATTTTGTCAATATTATTCTTTACACAAAAAATGCAGTGTTTTAAGTAATCCCATTAATCAAAAAGAGATTATTCAATTGTCTAATGAACCGATTACGGATTTTACATTTAGTAATAATCTAAACATGGTTTGTGCTGCAAGGCTAAGTGTTGAAAAAGGGATAGATCGATTATTAGATGCTTGTGCACAATTGGCAAATAATGGCTTCACTTTTAATTTATTAATTTTAGGGGATGGACCTGAACAAAACAAGTTAAAAAATATGGTTTTGGCTAATAGTTCTTTAAAGGATAAGGTTGTATTTCTAGGCTTTAAGGATAATCCCTACAAATATATGAGAGGATGCGATATTTACGTCTCCCCTTCACGATCTGAAAGTTTTTCATTGGCAATCGCAGAAGCCATGGTATTAGGATTACCAGTATTAAGCACTGATTGCCATGGTCCTCGTGAAATATTAGACAATGGTAAATATGGTCTTTTAGTTAAAAATGATAACAAGAATATTTATGAAGGAATTAAAAAACTATTTATGAATCCAGAATTGATCGGTTATTATCGGGCTAAAAGTAAGGAAAGAAAAGTTATTTTTTCTTATGAAAAAAATATAAAAATGCTCGAAAATATAATTTCCCCTGAAGAAGATATAAATAGTATGGATCAAAAAAAAATCATTTAATTTTACATATATTAGAGTTGAATATCATGGAAACACTCTCTCATATTTATTCAAAAGGTTGGTGATTACTTGTTTTTCAAATTGAATAAAATTAAAAGATACATTCGTCAGCTTGATGGACTAATTAAAGCAGTAGAGTATGTCAGGGGAATATATAAATATCCGAATAATATGATTGGGCGTATAAATAATTTAAATAAAACAACCGAAAATATCGATATTCTGGTCATTGCGGCACATCCAGATGATGAAATACTAGGATTAGGCACTACGCTATATCGTGAACAATTAAACGGTAAAAATATTGTAATAGCGTTTGTAACAAATGGATCTTGTTGGGATAAACAAAGTTGGAGAATTAGAAGAAGTGAAACATTAATGAAATCTATGATTAGGTATAAAGAAGCCTCTAAAGCATTATCATTAATCGGCATTCCACAAGATCACATTATTTGTCTTGGATTTCCAGATGCAGGGACACATCGTTATGTAGAAAATATTGGTGCAGATATTTATATGTTAATTAATCAATTAAAACCTGGTTCTATATATGTTCACTGTATCGAAGGTGGACATAATGATCATGATATCTCTAGTTTTATTGTAAAGGTAGTTTGTAAGGAGATAAATTTTACAAATGTATATGAATGGACAGAGTATCATCCAAAACAGCCGATAGGAACAGAAAATGTGAATTTTTTACCATCATCAAATAAAAAGTTAAAAGAAAAAAGTATAGTTATTTCTAAAACTGAACGTAGATTAAAAAAAATGATGTTAGCTTGTCACAAATCACAGGATGTAGAGAGGTTTTATTTACAAGGGGAAGCAATAAGAAAAGCAAATTTATATAATATGGAAGATGAAATACTAACATACTGTCAGTTACCTAAAAATAATATCATTCGTTTAATCAAAACAAAAATTTCTCCTGAAATCATTTGTAAGAAAAAATATGACTTGACCATCGAAAGGGAAATTAAAGAAAGGGGATAAGCCATTGAAACCAAAGGTCATTGCATTTGTACCGATAAAATTAAATAGCCAGAGACTTCCCAAGAAAAATTTACTACCTTTGGGTGATCATTCGTTATGTTGGTACATTTTTAAATCGTTACTAAAGGTTAATGATATTGATGACGTATATGTTTTCTGTAGTGATGAAGAAATAAAAAAACATGTACCACATGGGGTAAAGTTTTTAAAACGAAATACCTACCTAGATGGTGACAAGGTAAAAGGAAATGAAATTTATCAGTCTTTTATTGAATTAGTAGATAGTGATATTTACATTCTTGCACATACAACATCACCGTTTATATTAAACGAAACGATAGAAAATGCATTGTCAAAAGTTATTAATAACTATTTTGATTCTGCTTTTAGTGTTCAAAAAAAGCAAACGTTTGCTTGGTACAATGGAAAACCAATCAATTATGAGCTGAATCAAATACCTAGAACACAAGACATATCACCTGTTTTTATTGAAACAAGTGGTTTTTTTATATTCAAAAAACAGATTTTTGTTAATTACGGACGAAGAATTGGTTTTAATCCATTTTTGCAGGAAGTAAATGAATTCGAGGCTGTGGATATAGACACAAGAGCAGATTATGAATATGCATTAAAAATCTATCAAAATGAATTTATTAAATCGGTCTAAATATGAGGAAGGAAATAGAAACAGAAGGTTATTGGAGGAAATAATGTTGACTAAAGAAATTAAATTGAATGACAAAATTAAATTCGGTAGTAATAGTCCTTTTGTTTTGATTGCTGGCCCATGTTTAATTGAAAGTGAAGAATTAATTGATAAAACTGCTGCTACTTTAATAGAAATTACGACCAAATTAAACATACCATTTATTTTTAAAGCCTCTTTTGATAAAGCAAACCGTTCATCTATTTATTCAGAAAGAGGACCAGGTTTAGAAAAAGGGCTGGAAATGTTGAGTAAACTGAAAGAAAAATATATGATCCCAGTCACATCAGATATTCATGAATCACATCAAGCAAAAATTGCAGGGGAAGTTCTTGATATCATTCAAATCCCTGCTTTTTTATGTCGCCAAACTGATCTACTAATTGCCGCAGCCAAAACTCAAAAAATCATTAACGTAAAAAAAGGCCAATTCTTAGCACCAAATGATATGGAAAATATTGTAATCAAGCTGAAAGAATCAGGGAATGATCAAGTATTACTAACGGAGAGGGGAACAAATTTTGGATATCATAATCTAGTCGTAGATATGCGATCATTACCTATTTTACAAGAATTAAATGTACCAGTCGTTTTCGATGCAACACATAGTGTTCAAATTCCTGGAGGATTAGGAATAACTTCAGGAGGAAATCGGGAATATGCGCCTGTTTTGGCACGAGCCGCAATGGCAGTTGGTATTGATGCACTATTTTTAGAGGTACATCCCGATCCTGTAAACGCATTATCCGATGGACCAAATATGGTAAAGCTAGATCATTTGGAGGAGATATTAAAAAAACTTAAAAAGATAGATGAGTTGGTTAAACTTGATGTAGGGAGTTGATTTAATCTTGTCAACTGTTATTAAAACACAAATTAACTATTTAGAAAGTGTTAAGAATGTATTAGAAAAAGAAGCTAAAGCAATCCTGAAATATAGTGAGATCCTTAGTACAGATATTATTCATCCAATTGAGCTATTGTTAAATTGCAAATCTCATGTAATTGTAACTGGGATTGGGAAATCAGGAATTGTTGGAAAAAAAATATCTGCAACATTAGCTAGTACAGGGACTCCAAGTTATTATCTACATCCAGCTGAAGGACTTCATGGAGATTTAGGAATGGTAAAAGAAAATGATGTTGTGCTTGCTATTTCAAATAGTGGTGAATCGGAAGAAGTAATCCAGTTAATTCCTTCTATTAAAAAAATTGGTGCAAAATTAATTGCTTTAGTTGGAAATGAATATTCTACTTTAGCAAAGAAAGCGGATGGGATCATCAGTATTGGTAGAGTTGAAGAAGCTTGTCCATTAGGATTAACACCAACAACTAGTACTACATTAATTTTGGCAATCGGTGATGCGATTGCTATCACACTATTAAAAGCAAAAAATTTCACCTCAGAAAATTTTGCTGTTTACCATCCAGGAGGTTCTTTAGGAAAAAAGTTATTAATTTCAGTAGGAGATTTAATACAGCACAATAATAGAAATCCAAAGGCAAAAATATATTCAGATTGTAAGGAAGTACTTTTCGAAATGACTAAATCTAGAATAGGTGCAGTGAGCGTAGTAGATGGAGATGACATTCTTATTGGAATATTAACAGATGGAGATCTCCGAAGAGCTCTAACTGCAGGTATTGATATGTTCGATTGCACAATTGAACAGCTATATAATCAGACACCAATAACTATAAGTTCAGAGCTACTCGCTGTAGAAGCATTGAAGATAATGGAAAATAAAAAAATTAATGTTCTTCCAGTTATTGATGAAAAGCAACGTCCAATAGCAATGATCCATATTACGGATATAACGAAAATAGGATTGTAAAAATGAAGACTAATCAGGTGAAATTAATTGTTTTAGATGTTGATGGTGTATTAACAGATGGAAAAATTATGATTGATTCCCGGGGAGTTGAAATAAAAGCATTCAGTGTAAAAGATGGAATGGGTATCTGTTTAGCTAAATTTTACGGAATTAAATTTGCTATTATTTCAGGTCGTTTTTCAGAAGCCGTTGATATTCGTGCGAAAGAATTACAAATAGATTTTTTGTATCAAGGTGTAATGGATAAAAATGCTAAATTGGAAGAATTATTAGAAAGATTAAAGATCGATTATCGTAATGTATGTATAATAGGCGATGACTTAAATGATCTACCAATTATTTTGAAATCAGGTCTTTCTTTCGCTCCCCAGGATGCAGCAGAACAGATAAAAGAGAGAGTCACACACATAACATCAGCTAAAGGTGGTAACGGAGCTGTGCGGGAAATGATAGAGTTTATTTTAAAGAATGAAACAGATTTCGATAATCTGATAGAAAATTTCCTATATGATCGTATGAGTTGATTAGAAAAAACTAACACAAGTCTAATTGATGTTTGTTATAAAAAATATTATCAAAAAAATGATAAGGATTTGATAGAATTAATGGAAATTTTTATACACAATCGGATAGAAACTATAACAAATTTATTACCAAATTGGTCTACATTAATAAACGAATATCATGAAGTTACTATTTTTCAGGATATTAGTTGGTTGGCAAGCTGGTGGGAGTATAAAATCAAGCAAATCGATATAACTCCTTATATAATTGAAATAAAAAATAAGGATCAAACAATAGGAATCTTTCCTTTTTATCTTTATAAAAGAACATTGGCAGGAATGAGTATCTATGTATTAAAACCAATTGGTTCGGGTGAATCAGATTATTTAACCCCCGTTATTTCTAAAAAGTATGCTACCGAAGTAACTCTTCAATCGGTTTTTAGTAGATTACACGAGGAAAAGAAAACATGGGATTATATTGACTGGGGAGAAATCCCAGAAAACTCTTTTCTTGATACTGTTTTAAGGAAACAATCATACCTCGGGAAATTATTGTTTAAACGAAAAAAAAGTGATATTTGTCCTTTTATTAATTTCACTGATAATTCTGATGACTTTAAAATTAAATTAAATAAGAATTTGATGAAAGAAATAATAAAAAAAGACAGAAGGTTAAAAAAAGAAGGGAAACTTGTCTTTTCAATAGTGCAATCAGACCAAGAAATTGAACCAATAATGAATACTTTTTTTACATTTCATTGTGAAAGATGGAGTAATACCGATACACCTAGTAAATACAGAAATAAAGAGGAAAGAGACTATGCAATTCGGACAGCGAAAAATCTCTTTAAAAGTAATTTATTGCACTTAGCATATTTAAAGTATAATAACGAAATTATTGCCATTGATTTTGGAATGACCGATGGTAAAAAGCTTTATCTTTATTTACATGCGATCAATATAAAATACAAAAAATACTCTGTTGGCCAACTATTAACCTACTATCTTATTGAACACGCATTTAAAGAGGGATACCAGATTGTTGATTTCTTACGAGGAGATGAAGATTATAAGAAAAAATGGGGGACGGACGAGAATTTCAATGTAAAATATATGATTTTTAATCAATCAATAAAGTCAAAAATACTATACACCCTATATAAGATACGACACTCAAAAACATTTAACCAACCATTCATTTTAAAAAGGATATCTTACCTAGCCACTGAAGATAAATAGAGGTGAAACAATATGTTGGCTCTAAAAAACTTATTAAAAAGTAATAAATTCATCTACCTTTTTATCTCGTTAATTAGAAAATTCCAATATTTTGTTTTTCCCTTGATGCATTTTAACTTAAAAAAGTTTTTACGAGTTCATCGATTTTATAAGAACGATTCATATGAGAAGTTAAAAAAACTTAAAAATAAGCATATAGGAGAAAGATGTTTTATTGTTGCTACTGGTCCAAGTTTAACGATTCTCGATCTCGAAAAGTTAAAAAATGAAATTACTTTCAGTATGAATTCAATTCTTCTAGCGTTTGATGAAACAGATTGGCGACCTACATATTATGGTATACAAGATGAAAATGTATATAGGTGCCTAAAAAAAGAAATCGAACAATTAAATGTAGAATGCAAATTTATTAGTGATACGATTCTAAAAAAACTAGATATTCAATTATCTACAAATGATTATTCCTTCCCTTTGAACATGTTAAATCATACTATCCCACATAAAAAATATCATACTAAATTTAGTAATGATATTTTTTCGGTTGTATATGATGGTTACACAATTACCTATGCCCTTCTTCAAATTGCTGTGTATATGGGGTTTAGAGAAATCTATTTATTAGGAACCGATTGTCACTATTCTAGTAATATGAAACATCATTTTAAAGATTATGGTCATGTGGATCCTACTTTTGCATCCGCAGGAGAGATGATGATAAGTGCTTACCAAGAAGCAAAGCGATATGCAGATAATAATAAGGTGAAGATTTTTAATGCTACTAGAGGAGGGGAGCTAGAAGTATTTGATAGAATAGATCTCGATGTTGCATTAGCTACTAACAATTAAATTTATTTTCATAAGAAATATCTTTTTCATTGTTCATCTGGAGAGTGGTACAAGTGAAGATATATTCAATATTTAAGTGGTTTCTAGATAGAATATTAGCATTCATACTAGTAATTATGCTTTTACCAATCTTTCTTGTAATTGCCCTTATGATTAAAATAGATTCAAAAGGCCCTGTGCTTTTTAAACAAAAGCGGATTGGTAGGAATAGAAAAAAATTTTTTATATTAAAATTTAGAACGATGCGAATTGATGCACCAAAGGATATGCCTACACATTTGTTAGAGAATCCTGAAATGTTCATCACAAGAGTGGGAAAAATTTTACGAAGGACTAGTCTTGATGAGTTGCCGCAAATTATCAATATTATAAAAGGTGACATGAGTATTATTGGTCCTCGGCCAGCCCTATGGAATCAAATCGACTTGATTCAAGAGCGGGAAAAATTTGGTGCAAATAATATTTATCCCGGTTTAACTGGTTGGGCTCAAATAAATGGCAGGGATGAACTTTCGATTCATGAAAAAGCTAAACTAGATGGAGAATATGTGTTAAAAATGAGTTTGTTTTTTGATGTGAAAGTATTTTTTTTAACTATATGGAATGTCGTAAGAAGCAATGGCATAAAAGAAGGTACTCGATAATAAATAGTCAATTAGCAGAAAAGATATTATAACGGTTTTATTTTTCTTAAAAAGACCCATACTGATATCAACACAGCAGCAGGGTGGTAGTGGTCACTCCTTTAAAAAGGGGGTGATTACTATTGATCACAGTTTACGAAGCGTTATCGCTCATGATCACTTTTGGATCATTAATCGTAGCCGTGATTACTATTGTTATTTCTCTTGAGAAAAGAAAATAACCCACCCTGGGTGAGTTACGGTTCGTCATGGACCACTGCAGCTCTTGCAGTCGCTGTGTAAAGGAGCATTGGCTCACAGCCAATGCTCCTTCTATATTATATTTACTTAACAGGAATATATACATATGTTAATCGGAATAGGTAGATATCCGCGAAAAATGAAATATATCCGCTAAATTTTACTTTTATCCGCGAAATACGAAATAAATACGCGAAACTAAAGCAACATCCACCCAACTAATCCACTAATTACTCCAATTACCACCACTGACCCCATAACAAAATACATAACCTTCTTCGGAAATGATCGAGCTACCATAATCAGCGATGGCACACTAATAGCTGGTAATGTAATTAGAAGTGCAGCAGCTGGTCCGCCACCAAGTCCAAGTGACATAAATGTTTGAATAATCGGGATTTCTGCTGCTGTTGGGATAACAAAAAGCATTCCTACAACTGCAAAAAGAATAATCGCCATTAAACTATTTGCAGTGGATTCACCAATATGTGGAAATAACCAAATGCGTGCAGCACCGATAACTAAAACAGATAGGACATATGCAGGTACAATATACACAATCATCGTACCGATACTTTTAAACCATCTAATCATAAAATTGCCTTTAGGCTCTTCAATTGTAACTACTTGATCGAGATCAATCGGTTGTAGATCTTTTGCGAATCGATTGGCAAGATAACTTACCCCAAAAGTGATAATTAATCCAAATACTAATCGGATTAAGGTAAATTTCCATGATAATACAAAGGTCATAAAGACAAGAGTTGCCGGATTAATAAGGGGATTACCCATCCAAAAAGCTAGTGCAGCTCCGACTGAAACATTCTTTTTGCGTAAGCCTACTGCAATTGGTGCAGCGCAGCATGTGCACATCATACCCGGAATAGCTGCAAGTCCAGCAACTGCCGTACTACCAAATGAGGTTTTACCTAATACTTTTAATAACCATTGAGTTGGCAATAATACTTGAAGAAGAGAACCAAGTAAAATCCCTAATACAGCTGCTTTCCAAACCGATTGGAAGTAGACTTTAGCATAATCCAAAGCTGATTGCCAGAAGGGAATTTGGTGATTGGATGAATCCCCCAAGATAGAAGAACCAATTGAATGAGTATCAGCTGCTAAAATAGCTTTATGATAATACGGCCACCATTTGACATATAGTAAACCAGCAACCGTAATCAATAAAAAGGCAACAATGAACCATAGAGTTTTTCTACTGTTCACTTGTTGCTGCTTTATTGAATGATCTAGTTGTGACATAGGGTGAAGCCTCCTGTGAAAAGTAGAATGGTAAATTTTAAAGACATAATATTATATCATAATAATAAGGGAGATACCTAAATTAATGAATTTTCCTTGGATACATAGTAAATTTATTAATCCCTTCATTATGCAAGTATTGACATGTTGTTCTATAATATGAATAGATGAATCGTAAAAGAAAGGTTGTTGTCAAAATGACAAATTCAAGTCAAGTAAAACTAACATCATTAACGACGAAGGGAGGCTGTGGCTGTAAAATTGGCCCTGCTGATTTGGCACAAGTGATTCGGACCTTGCCGCAAAGTACGCCAAATCCAGATCTATTAGTTGGCTTAGATACTAGTGATGATGCAGGTGTCTATCGTTTAACAGATGACTTAGCAATCGTACAAACTGTCGACTTTTTCACCCCAATTGTAGATGATCCTTATTCTTTTGGCCAAGTTGCGGCTGCGAATGCGATTAGTGATATTTATGCGATGGGAGGAACACCTTTAACTGCATTAAATATTGTTGCATTTCCAATTCACACATTAGATAAACAAATTTTATCTGATATTTTACGTGGTGCTGGAGATAAATTAAAAGAAGCGGGAGTTACATTAGTGGGAGGGCATTCCATCGATGATCAGGAGCCAAAGTTTGGACTCGCTGTTACTGGAACCATTAATCCAAAGAAAGTACGCACAAATGCAGGAGCAAAACCAGGGGACAAGCTTGTTTTAACGAAACCTATCGGTGTTGGAATTATGACTACTTCTTTAAAAAGAGATTTATTATCTGGTGATGAAATTGATCGTGTAACTAATGTGATGAGTACATTAAATAAAACGGCTGCGGAAACGATGCAAGCATATGATGTACATGCTTGTACAGATGTAACCGGATTTGGTCTGCTTGGACACACAACTGAAATGGCAAAAGGAAGCAATACAGGTATTCGAATTTATAAAAATGATGTACCTACATTACCACGTGTAAGAGAATTAGCAGAAGCAGGTGCCGTACCTGGTGGAACTAAAAATAATTATGATCATGTCAAAGCGGATGTAACCTTCCCTGAAACAATGGATCAAATTGACCAATGGATTTTATGTGATGCTGTTACATCTGGAGGGTTATTGATCTCCCTTTCTAGTGATGAAGCTGAACATTTACTATCTGATTTAAAAAATGCTGGAGTGGAAGCAGCAATAATCGGTGAAGTTACTGAAGAACATCCTGGAAAGATTACGGTATTATAATTTTAATTGAAATGTATTGGGGGTTGTTTAAAAAGTAAAAGGGTTCTTGATCCTTAATAGACAACTCCTTTTTCACATAGCTAAACCCTAGAAAGGTGGAAACATTGTGTTCCATGATATAACAGTAAATGAATTATTAAAATTAAAAAAGAATAATGAAGTCACACTAGTTGATGTTCGATCCCCTTCTGAGTATAAGGAAGCAACTATACCAGGGAGTATAAATATACCTTTTTTTAATGATGAAGAAAGAGCTGAGATTGGGACTATTTATAAACAAGTCAGCCCCGAGGCTGCAAAAGAACGAGGACTTGAAATCGTCTCAGCTAAACTACCTAGCTTTGTAAAAGAATTCTCAGGATATGAAGGCAAGAAAGCTGTATTTTGTTGGCGTGGTGGAATGCGAAGCAAAACATCAGCTACAGTTCTGTCTCTAATGGGAATCAAAGTTTTTCGTTTAAGTGGTGGATACCGTGCTTACAGAAATTGGGTAGTAGAAATATTAAATACGCTTGAAATAAAGCCTGAAGCTTATGTACTAAATGGGTATACTGGGTCAGGGAAAACAAAGATTTTACGTCAATTACAAAAAGAAGGTTATCCAGTATTGGATTTAGAAGGAATGGCCAATCATCGCGGGTCCATATTTGGACAAATTGGTCTGCATGCAAATAATCAAAAATCATTTGACTCCCAGTTCATCCAAACCCTACTGCCTTTGCAGGAATCTCCATTTATTCTTTTCGAGGGTGAAAGTAAAAGAATTGGAAAAATCATGCTACCTGATGTATTAATGAAAAAAAAGGAAAATGGATTACAATTATTTATTGAAATGCCAATTGAAGAGAGGGTTCGTCACATTTTAGATGATTATGAGCCATGGATTCATCAAAAGGAATGCTTAGATGCATTTTCAAGGATTAAAAGGCGAATTCACACACCAATCGCTGCGCAAATTGAGTCAGATTTAATAAAAGGGGAGTTTGCTTCAGCTGTAGAATTACTTTTGGTTTATTACTATGATCCATTATACAACCATACTGCAAATTTATATCCGGATGATCGTAAGATGACTATAAAAGTGAAGAATGTGGATCAAGCTATACAAGTGATTCGTGAACGATTAAGTGTCAAAATAAAATAACTAATAAAAGAAAGCCGTTCAAGCGACAATCATTGTTTGAACGGCTTTCCTTTTAGTTAAGTATAATAGTATTATGTCAAGTAATGATGACTGTAGACCATTCATCATACATTTAAAAAAAGTGGTAGGTATATTGAATTAATTTTGTAAAAATTTTCAAAAGAGTTAAAAAGCTTGTGCTATAATAACGATAACACAGTATAGCAGGGTGGGCAGTGGTTACTCCTTAATCTTGAAAGGAGGGTCACTGATGATCACATTTTACGAGGCCTTATCGCTAATGATGATGTTTGGGTCATTAATCGTTACCGTGATTACAGTTGTTATTTCTCTTACAAAAAAGAAATAACCCACCCTGCCAGGCCATGGAAAGGGTAGGTTAAAAAGAGATTTCCTTAGTACTAAGTGCCACTGCACATCAGGCAGTCATACTGTGTAGGAGAACATTGGTATATTACCAGTGTTCTTTTTTATCTTTCTTTATTATATACAAAGACAACCCTTTCTACAATGGATAAGTCATTGTACGTTAGAGGATAATTTTCGCCCCAATGTCTATTTTAATTAATTCAACACCAGATGTACATCATGACAAAAGTAGGGTTTTCTGGATGTGAATAAAGTCTGTATCTACCACTAATAAACATATTTAATGAATATTTGCTTATACTACAGGATTGGAGGTGTGTAAAATTAGTTCAAAGAATTTTGAGGAAATCTATGAGCAATATAAACAGCAAGGTACTGAAAATTCTATACTCGAAAACGAAAATCGATATCAAAACGATGGAAAAGAAGAAATTATCGCAGTTAGAAAAAATGATGATGGAGATATTATAGCTATTAAAACAAAGCAAGGTAGGGAATTAGATTATGTGACTGCATTAGAGGAAGCAAAAGCAGGCAAACTGGCTCATGTCGATGTGTTTCATAAATACGGACGAGACATTTTAAGAAGTGAACCTGATGGAATTAAAGAAAATAATTTGGATGAACTCCCACAATTTTAAATTTTATAAAGGCAAAGTATATAGCTTTGCCTTTTATTTTTGATTGATAGGAGTTGTATCTGACATAGTGTATAAATTTTTAATAACAGTTCAAAAATTCGGATAAATTTGATAAAATTTTACGCATATCGTTATAATTTAGGAATTGAAGGTGACTCGTTTGCTAAAAAGTGTCTTCCAAATCTTATTAATAGTAATTATCATTTTTATTATTGCTGCTGTACCATCGATGTTTGGATTAAAGGAATTAAATGGTAAACATCTTGTTCAATTGCATCCAGAGGCGATCATTTATAATATTCAAAGCTTTTTTCATTCAATTAAAGAAGGGACATTAGGTACATATTATATTAATGGAGTTCCACATCCTGTACTAGAAGATATTCAATCATATACAAAAAACTCAAGTTTATTATTATTTTTAAGTATGTTGGTTTCACTTATCTTTTCAATTACCTTTGGTGTTTTTTTACACCATTGGAAAATCACCTATTTTTTCAGATGGATGATCAATGCTTTATCTATCATTCCTGATTTTATTATCATCATTTTATCAATTACTCTAGCTATAAAGTTTTATCAAATGACAAACATTCGTTTAATCACATTATCACCATTAGCTGATACAGTAAATTTGACATTTCCACTTATCATTCTTTGTTTAATGCCTTCCTTTTATTTATTTAAAATGACTAATTCAAAGTATGAGGAAATTATAAGCGCTGAATATATCCGAACAGCTGTAGGGAAGGGATTAAGTCGCCCGTATATAAATAGTCGCCATGTATTAAAAAATTTAATTCCTTATCTTACTGGGGATATAAAAAAGGCTATTTCCCTCACGATTGGAAATTTGTTTATTATTGAGTATTTATTTAATATTAGAGGTTTGACGATTTTTATTTTTTCTGATTACGAATTTCAAAAAGTAGTTTTTTCACTTCTCATTTTGTTTGCGATTGCTGCAATTTGCTATCTTTCTATTAAAATCTTTTTCATTTTAATTGAGAAGGTGATTATACATGAGTGATAAAAGAAAATGGAATTTCTATCTACTTATTAGTAGCATTATGGTAGTTTTCTTGCTATTAATCGCTATTTTCGGTCCCGCATTGGCTCCACATCGTTTAACTGATTCCATTACCATCTATCAATATGGAAAAAAAGAAATGGCTTTTCCACCTTTACATCCGTTTACATATAAAGAGTTTCCATTAGGTACTGACAAATGGGGTTATGATATACTGACACTTTTATTATATGGAGCGAAATACACAGTGTTTACAGCAATGGGTATTGCTATTCTAAGATTATTGCTTGGTTTGTGTATTGGCTTATGGACTGGAATTTCGAAAAAGAAAATCAATACTTGGCAAGCTGTAGAAAATTCATTATCATATGTACCTTCATTTTTAATCATTTTTTTTATTTTATGGCCAATATCATTTTACTACAACATTAAGCCCATCCTTTTAATTTTAATTTTTGTCATTGTAGCATCATTGATCGGTTTTCCAACAGTAGCTGGTACCATACGTGAAAAAACAAGACAAGTATATCAGGCTTCTTTTGTAGAATCTGCTATAACCACGGGTTCGTCAAAGTGGAAAATAATAAAAAATCATATCATTCCACATATTAAAGAGGATATAGTTATCTTGTTTGTCCTTGAAATTGTTACTGCTATAACAATAATGGGGCAATTAGCTCTGTTTAATGTTTTTATAGGTGGTACACAAGTTGAGTTTGACCCGGTTCTCTATCATTCAATTACGAAAGAATGGGCTGGATTAGTTGGACAAGCAAGAGATTTTATCTGGAGAGACCAGTTTGTCCTGTTTATCCCATTACTCTTTTTATTATATGCCACCATAAGTTTTCAACTTCTCGCTATCGGATTAAAGAAATTCTTCGATAAGCAATATAAAAGAAGTAGATGGATCTAATAAGGCCAATATCATTAACTGTTTTTCATAGTTTGTTGCATTTGTAAAAGCCTTACTACCAGCTTTCACCTTAATAAAGGGGAAAGAACGTTCTTACGAAGTTTGCAGCTATTTTCTTTAGTAAAATGTGGAGACTTGTCGTTCTTCAACTTATTTTTATTCTTTTTTACACTACCTAAATAGCATGATTGTTTGAGAAAATAGCCATATTATTTGAATAATGGTAAATAATATGAAGTAAAAAAGAGGTGGATACACTTGGAAAAAAACAAAGATGAGCATCAAATCATTAAACTTGAACGAGTAACCGATCGACAAATTGTCAATCAATATTTGGATAAGGGATGGACACTTTTAGAAGTGATTATTCAAAATGATGGCGATGAACATTCATCATACCTACTCGGTTGGGACAAGGCAAATGGTGAAATTAACGAATATGAAAATGGAATTGATTATTTTTAGGAGGATCTTTCTTGGTTATTATATATAATTAGTATTAGTGAAAAGAATGAAACAATCTTAGGCATTGTTACCTATTGATTTTTCCTCTTCAATATAGTAATATAATGATTACAAGCTGCATTGTTCGTATTGATAATAAAGTTTTAACCTTTAAGCTGTAAAAGGGAGTTTTATATTAGAACTGGAATGACATGCTTCTGCCTATATGGCATGGATGACAAGCAGGAATGTTCTTGCAAACACCCACTTTGAGGAGTGGTGGTTTAAAACTTTCTTACTACTCATACGGCAAAGGCGGCCTTTAATAATGAAACTACTAGATCGGTTCTGATGAGAACTGATTTTTTTATGCTTAAAATCCATAATAGAAATGAATAACAGGAGTACATTTTCTATTCGATTCATATATTGATACAACTTAGTAGGTGCCTCCAGTTGATCATAAATTTTCATGTTTAAATCATGGTCAAAATGTTTAGCATACTTAGCTGTTTATTTTTTTTGAATATTTTATAAGTAATCCGATCAGTTTCAGTGCTTTAAGAACAATTGAAAAAGAAAGAAGCCTTATCTATGAAGGCTTCAAGTAATTTATAAAATGCAACAATGAGATGTTTATAATTCATGTGTTCCTTTTTCAATTACTGGTGTCTTCCGGTGGAGCCAATTGCTTTATCTGTATTTGATTGATTATTATAGCTTGGATCTGGATTTAATTGTTCTTGGTCTGTTTTTTTTCCTAAATATGTGGTTTTATGTTGTTCCTGTAGTTTGTGGAATTTTTCAAAGTCTTGATTTACCAAGTGAAAAAACCTCCTTTTTTATAGCATCTGATTTAATTACTAAACTATGTAACAGTTTTGTTACATATTTCTGGTTTAATTAGTCTCCTTTATTCAACATTGGTGCTATTAGGAAAGGTTTAACGAATATATATTGTTTGTAGACCGTTAACCGCCTTTAACTCACATAAAAAATAGCTGCAAACTTCATATACTTTTTTAGATGTAAAGTCGGCAGTCTTTCATAAGAAAAGAATCAACACGAAAAGCAGGATAAATATATATCAATGAAAAAGCGGAAGCAATTGCTCCCACTTTAAAAAATAAAAATAAAATATTAATAAGGCCAATTAAAATGGGCAACCCCCATAAAGAATACAATTTATAAGTAAACCTAGTTAACCATTTAATTTACCGACTAAAGCCATAATTGCTTTTACAATAAGGACGATTGCAAAAAGAATAACAGTACCTGCTCCTATGAATTCAATTACTGTACCAAATGTTGAAGTGACTACATCTAAAAGACTTAATCCGAGTAAAGCAAAGCCAGCAACAATAGCAGCTAAAAATAATTGAATCATTTTTTACCACCTCCTTGTCAATAATATATGTACAACATAGAAGATTGTGAATTTAAGGATGATACATAAACTAACAGGAATAAATAATTTTATATTTTTGATGTGATTTTATGGTAATTAAAAAAATAAGTAAAATATAGAGAAAATTAGTCTATAATAGGACATATATCACGTTAAAGGATACAGTGTGCATAATTACTACGGGGGAAGAAGATGTTTCGATTTATTTATCAAAAACAGGTGAAGATTTGTTTGAAAATTGTATTTTGGTTTATTTTCTTTATTTACTTTTGCTACATGGTAAATATATTGTTCTTGAGTCAGTATCGGATGAATGATCCTCAAGGCACCTACAATATCATTCCTTTTAAAACCATCCACATGTATATTCATTACTATGACCATTTTAATTTTACAATTTGGTTTTCTAATTTATTTGGTAATATCCTTGCTTTTATGCCCCTAGGCTTTTTGGCTCCATTATTGATAAATAAATTGGATGGTTTTTTTAAAGTATTTCTACTTTCCTTCTTTTCAACTGTGGTAGTCGAAACGGTTCAATTGGTCTTTCATGTAGGAGGTTTTGATGTAGACGACATCATTTTAAATACAATTGGAGGTATACTCGGATATATTGTTCTTCTCCTTGTTAGAATTAATTTGAATCATTTAAGTAAAGGAAAAAACAAATTTACTGATATGTAAATGAATAAAACAAAATCACTCATCTTAAACTATAGATGAGGTGAAGCCAGTGAGTAAAAATCATAATGAGACATACATCAAAACGAAAGATGATTCTCTGCGAAATCAGAAGGCTAAAATGCCTAAAAAGCCTTTGCCACAACCGAAGGATTATGAAGAAATTGAATATTAGTACAAAAAACTACATCTATTTTAAAGGATGTAGTTTTTTTATGATTGCATATCCGTTAATAAAGATTGTTAGGAATAAATAAAGAAGGATGAATCAAAATAAGATTAGATTATGTAGGAAGGAAAGATTATCTCATGTCTAACCAAAAATTAATCAATTTTTTAAATCAACAACTATCCAATTTTGCTGTTATGTACATAAAATTACATCGTTATCATTGGTTCATCCAAGGGAAGCATTTTTTTCGATTACATCAAACATTTGAACAGCTGTATAATGAAATGTCCGAGGATTTAGATGTACTAGCAGAACGTATTTTAGCGATTGGCGGAAAACCTTTAGCCACTATGAGCAAATACTTAGAGGAAACAACCTTGTTTGAAGCACAAGCAGACGATGAAGAGAATGAAATATATAGGCAATTAATCAAAGATTATGAACAAATGTGTATGGAAATGAATGATACAGGAAAGAAGCTAGCTGAAGAACAAGAGGATCAACCGACAATAGACCTATTTAATCATTTATTAGGACGCTTTGAAAAACATATATGGATGTTTAAAGCGAGTATTGCATTAGAATGAAAAAGTTAATAGTAAAAAGCAAACACTATCTTTTCTAGGATAGTGTTTGCTTTTTTTAGGCTCTATCTGAAACATTGTTATATATAGATTTAGTTTAACAAATAAAAATAGCTGAAAGAAACAACATGTTTCCTCATTTTACTAAAGTAAGAAGCTGTAAATTCAGATGTAAAAGAATGCGTTTAGGCTTCTACAACAAGCAACTAACTTTACGAAATCAGCCATTTTAAAGAAAATAATATAATAATTATACTAAAAATGCATTTGTATTATTGTGATGACTTTTTGTTCTTTCTTAGAAAACGGAAAAGAAATATCCCAATTACTACATAGATTATAATCATTATACTCAATATAGGTATCCAAATATTATTCAACACGATCACTCCCAAATATATCTAATGTTATTTTAAAGGGTTGGATTGTTTTTGGAAAGGAACAACTTTGTGACACACGATTGTTTCATCCTTTAAACTCAATCGATTTATTAAAATTTGCTTGAAAATTTTCAACTTTGACAGAAAAGACTGTCAATATTTTTGTACTGTTATTTCATATATATTAAACTAACGATTAAGGAATATTTTTAATTCATTTTTTAATTGTATGATAAAAGAGTGAGGGAGAGCAAAATGAGTATTTACCAATATGATGTTATAAATATTAAGGGAGTAAAACAACCATTAAGTGAGTATAAAGGAAAAGTTCTATTGATAGTAAATACTGCTAGTAAATGTGGCTTTACACCTCAATTTAAGGAACTACAGGATTTATATGAAAAATACCGTGATAAGGGATTTGAAGTTTTGGGATTCCCATGTAATCAATTTAATCACCAAGATCCCGGCAATGAAAGAGAGATAGAAGAGTTTTGTCAGCTGAATTATGGGGTTACTTTTCCGATGTTTAGTAAAATTGAAGTCAATGGTAAAAACGCACATCCGTTATATCAATACTTAAAACAAGAATCTGCTGGGTTCCTTGGAACAAAAATGATCAAATGGAATTTTACTAAATTTATTATCAATCAGGAAGGAAAGGTTGTTTCAAGACATGCCCCAACAGTGAAACCCTCTATATTAGAAAATGAAATTAATACACTATTGGGATAATATTTTGTTTACCCTTCCTTGAAATTTTCTACTTTCATGTTATGATTGTAAGATTGAAAGGAAGAGGTTAGATGTTAAATAATCAAAAAATATTATTTATTGGTGCTGGACCAATGTCAGAGGCAATCATTTCAGGGATCATACAGTCCTCCGTGATTCCAGCACAACAAATTTATGTTCAAAACCGATCTAATACTGCTCGCTTAAAAGAATTACAGAAAAAGTATCAGATACATGTATATAATGAGAAAGATGTTCATTTAACTGAATTCAATATAATCGTCCTTGCAGTACAACCAAAAAATATCGAAGAAATTATTAACCAGTTAAAGAATACTATCCATACAAATCAATTAATTCTTTCCATCATTACAAGTATGAACATTGATTATTTTGAAGAAAGACTTATGAAACAACCAATTATTCGGGTTATGCCTAATACTTCAAGTATGGTATGTGAATCTGCTACTGCTATGGCAGTTGGGAAATATACAAATAATCATCATATTGAAATGAGTAAAATGATTTTTAGAAGTATTGGTGAAGTATATACTATTGCTGAAAAACATATGGATATCTTTACTGGCATCGCCGGTAGTGGACCAGCTTATTTTTACGCTTTAATGGAACAAATGGAGAGCGTAGCCATTGAAGGTGGTCTACCGAAACAACAGGTTCGTTCAATAGTTGCCCAAACAATTTTAGGTGCTGCAAGGATGGTTCTCGGGAATAACGGTTCTCCTGAAACCTTACGAAAGAATGTAGCAGCACCGAATGGACCGACCGAAGCGGGTCTAGTTGCTCTAGAATCATTTGGTGGTCTTAAAGCAATTAAGGAAGCAGTAAAAAATACAACGAAAAGATCAATTGAAATAAATGAAGAAATTGAAAAATCCTATATATAATTCCGATTCTTTTTCTAGCTTTTAAAGAAAAACAAGGAGTCTGGCCGAACTTAAGATACTATATCTCGTGAAAAGTTAACCTATTTGGAAACGAGAATTAGTAATAGGGGTCAGACTCCTATTCTTTTTTAGACATCCCCTTTTATCCAACTATTTTACTATACTCGAATAAAAATTCATTTAATATAACAAAAAAAGATAAACAATTTCTAAAATTTTCCGATGTTAATAGTGTAATGACAAATATTGTATGTCGGAGGTATTCAGATGTTAACAATCGAATCTCTAAGTAATCAATATATTAATGGACAATGGAGAGAGGGGCAAAGTGATCATGTCCTTATTAATGTAAATCCATACAGTGGTGACATACTTTCTGAAGTAAAGATGGCAACTGTAACTGATGTTGATCTAGCATATAAAGCGGCTTTAAAAGCTAAGGACGATTGGGATAAAGTGAATCCATATAAAAAAAGAGATATTCTTGAAAAAGCAGTTCAGTATATTGAGGCGCATGAAGAAGAAATTACAAATATTATTATTGAAGAATTAGGTGGGACTCGCTTAAAAGCTGCCTTCGAAATTGGATTAGTAAAAAATATGATTAAGGAAGCAGCAACTTTCCCTTTAAGAATGGAAGGCAAAATTCTACCTTCTACTGAGGATGGAAAGGAAAATCGATTATATCGTATTCCTGTTGGAGTTGTAGGAGTTATTAGCCCGTTTAACTTCCCATTTTTTTTATCAATGAAATCAGTTGCCCCAGCGTTAGGAGCTGGAAATGGTGTAGTTTTAAAACCTCATGAAGAAACTCCTATTACTGGTGGTACACTAATTGCAAAAATTTTCGAGGAAGCTGGACTACCAAAAGGATTATTAAATGTTGTTGTAACTGATATTAAAGAAATTGGTGATTCATTTGTTGAACACCCAATTCCAAGAATTATTTCATTTACTGGTTCGACAAAAGTAGGGAGTCATATTGGGCAATTAGCAGTTAAAAACTTTAAAAAGCCACTTCTAGAATTAGGAGGAAATAGTGCGTTTATTATTTTAGAGGATGCAGATATTGATTATGCGGTACAAGCTGCTACTTTTAGTCGTTTTACACATCAAGGTCAAATCTGTATGTCTGCAAATCGGATCATTGTTCAAGCAACTATTTATGACGAATTTATAAAAAAATATAAAGAGAAAGTATCTTCATTAAGTGTTGGTGATCCGAAAGATCCACAAACAATTATTGGACCTGTTGTGAATGAGAGACAAGCGAATAATTTACAAGCCATGATAGATAACGGAATTGAAGAAGGGGCTAAAGTAGTACTTCAAGGAAACATATCAGGTAATATGGTTGAACCAACTATATTAAAAGATGTAACTCCTAATATGACCATTGCTCAAGAGGAGCTTTTTGGCCCAGTTGTTTGTGTTATGCCATTTGAAACTGAAGATGATGCTATTGCCATTGCAAACGATACAAAATTCGGATTAAGTGGTGCTGTCCATACTAGTAATCTTGAAAAAGGAGTGGAATTGGCTAAAAAAATTCATTCAGGTATGATTCATGTAAATGATATTACAATTAATGATGAACCTATTGTTGCATTTGGCGGTGAGAAACAATCAGGTTTAGGAAGATTAAATGGTCAATGGAGTTTAGACGAATTTACGACTTTAAAATGGATTTCTCTTAATTACGGTCAAAGAAGCTTCCCATATTAATGAGGACAGGGGTAAAGAAAGATGAATGGTACAATAGAATATACAGTAACAGAACCAACTATTTTAGATGCATTTATCACGGTGGCACCTTATCTTAATAAGCTGGTGCATGATGATATAACAATTGGTATTTATAATACAGAGAAATTAATTTTGAATATTCCCGGTAATACTTTTTCACTTAATGTAAAGCCTGGTGATCCTCTTGCAGAAGGGGATATAATAACGGATGCAATTAGAGAAAATCGTGAAAAAACAGCCATCGTTCCTAAAGAGTTATTTGGCTTTCCACTTCTGGCAAAAGCAATTCCTCTGCATGATAAAAACGGAAGAGTCATTGGTGGAGTAGGTCTTGGCACGAGTTTAGAAAAAGCAAATAAATTATATGAGGTAGCAGAAAGCCTATCTGCTATTGTTGAGGAAACAGCCGCTTCTATTGAGGAAATTACAGGATCTATAACAAATCTAGCCAATCAGGTTACTGATATTTCTGTTCATATGAAAGAGGTTAGTACAGGTGCTGATCAAATTGGACAAATTTCTTCAGTAGTTAAAGGGGTCTCAGATCAAAGTAATTTGTTAGGTTTAAATGCAGCTATAGAAGCAGCAAGAGCAGGAGAATCAGGGAGAGGTTTTTCAGTAGTTGCTGATGAAATAAGAAAACTAGCTACCAATTCAAAAGAAAATGCAACGCAAATCGATGAAATATCGAAGAATATTCAAAATCTCTTGAAAAACTTAAATACATCCTTTTCTGGGATTCACGAATTAACGGATTCTCAGTCCGCTGCTATTCAAGAAATAAGTGCGACAATCCAGGAAATAAGCAAAAATGCTCATCATTTAGCAATGATGGCTCAAACAAGTTTAGAATCCGGAAAATAAAATAGACGATAAAGAGGAATCCATGTTGTGAAAAACATGATTCTTCTTTTTTATGTAGAAAATGCTGTTTTCAAAAAGGGGAATTTTGCATAAATAAAGAATTACTTATAGAAGAAGATATTTGAAGGGGGATTGCAATGAAAACAGCTTTAGTGCTTGGTGGAACAAGATTTTTTGGGGTTAAACTAGTTCATTCACTCATTCGTCAAGGGGTAGAGGTAACCGTAGCAACAAGAGGAAAAACAAATATCCCTTTCTCGGATAAGGTGAAGCTTATTACATTTGATCGAAATAGTCTCGATTCTTTCCAGACTGCATTTGAAGGTGGACAATGGGATGTCGTGTATGATCAAATTTGCTATTCAGGTGTAGATGCAAGAAATGCGGTCGAGATTTTTCAAGATAAAACAAAAAAATATATCTTCACCTCTACATTGTCTGTGTATGATCTCCTAGATAAAGAGTTAGTTGAAAGGGATTTTGACCCATATACATACCCAATTGATCTAAAAGAAAAGGATGAAGTGTCCTATCAAGAAGGAAAGCGTCAAGCGGAGGCTGTATTTTTCCAGAAAGCATCGCTACCAGTCACAGCAGTCAGATTTCCGATTGTACTTGGAGGTAATGATTATACTGAGAGAATGACATTTTATATAAATAAGGTCATAAATGATGAAGCGATTTATTTAAGAAACTTAGATGCATCTATAAGTTTTGTGAATGAAGACGAAGCAGGGGATTTTTTGGCTTGGATTGGCCAGACTAATTTTGATGGCCCTATCAATTGCTGTACGAATGGATCTGTTACTTTACGAGAATTTATCTCTTTTATTGAACTAGCAGCTGGCAAAAAAGCTAAGGTTGAAATTACTCAGAGTGATAATAAACAAACTCCTTATTCGATTCCTAAATCATGGACCATGAGCAATCAAAAAGCAAGAGATTTAGGCTACCACTTTCAAGACATTCATCAATGGCTGCCTGAACTAATTAAAAAATCAATCTAATATCCTTATAAATAGAAATATTGCCAAGTGTAATATTTCTATTTTTTATAAAGCATCTTTTCTCAAGCATTGTTGCTACTTAACTTAAGTTTTAACGAATAACGATTGGCTGAAGATCGTTTACTGAGAAAAGAGCTGTAATCTCCATAAGAACCACTGGATTCCATTATTGGTTGTAAAAGTAGGCAGTTAGACTTTTGCAACAGCAATAAATGATAGGAAAACAGCCAATTAACAAATCCATTGTTAAAAGGGCAATTATCAAATCACTAAAAGAAGAATGATGGATAAACTATTATATAGTTTCTTTTGATTTGGTATCTTATGAATTTTGTTGTATTTACAAATACTTACAGCCGACTTTTACACGTTATGTTACAGGTCTATTCTTAGTAAAATCAAGGAAGCTGATGTTCAAACTATATTTTTAATCAATGATTGTAACAAAAATATAGGGAAGAGCCTTAGATACGGATTGGCTAACAATATATAAAGGGAAAAATTCAACATAAATATATAGGTTTTCACTTCTAAGAGGAGGATCGACATGTTTGTTTGTTCGAATGAAATACAAGATCGACTTCTAAAGATTTTTCAACAGCTTCATCAAACCCCAGAGATTAGCTGGGAAGAAAGGGAGACAACTAAAATAATTGCGGATATTGTAGAAAAAGAAGGATGTAAAGTTTCTAGATTTGAAAATCAAACTGGTCTTATTGCAGAAATTGGGAGCGGAAAACCGGTTATTGCTATTCGAGCTGACATGGATGCATTATGGCAGGAGGTAGATGGAATATTTCAAGCAAATCATTCTTGCGGGCATGATGCCCATATGACAATTGTATTAGGGGTATTATTCTTATTGAAAAATACTTCTTTCAAAGGTACTATAAGATTTATTTTTCAACCTGCAGAGGAAAAAGGGCAAGGGGCATTAAGTATGGTTGAAAAACAGATTGTAGATGATGTAGATTACCTTTTTGGAGTTCATTTGCGTCCATATCAAGAAGTTCCAAATGGATATTGTTCGCCAATGATTATCCATGGTGCCTGTCGATTTATCAATGGGAATATTATTGGAGATGATCTCCACGGTGCAAGACCTCATCTAGGTGCAAATGCTATTGAGATAGGTGCCACTCTTGACCAAATGCTTAAAACCATACACATTGATCCCCTTGTACCATCATCTGTTAAACTAACTAAGTTTCAAGCTGGTGGAGAGAGCTCCAATATTATACCTGGTAATGCTGAATTCAGTATAGATATGCGGGCTCAAACGAATGAAGCGATGGAAAAAATGCAATCAAAAATTGACTTAATGATCGATGCATTAGAACGTTTTTATGAAGTCAAAATCCCTTATCAGATTAGTTCGAATGTCCCTGCAGCAGTAACCAATGAAGATGCTTGTGACATATTAAAAGAAGCAATCTTTCATGTTTTAGGAAGTAATCGATGCGTACCTCCAATCCAAACAACAGGTGGGGACGATTTCCATTATTATAAAATTAAACGACCGGAATTAAAGGCAACAATGCTTGGATTAGGTTGTGACTTGAAGCCTGGGTTGCATCATCCTAATATGACTTTTGATCAAAAAGCAATATTTACCGGTTCGACTATACTAGCAACTGCCATAAATATTGCATCTAATAAATAATTTATCCTTACTATATGTAAGTACAAAAAAGGAGACATATAAATGTGAAACACATTTATGTCTCCTTTTTACTTTAATGTATATGATTTTTCAAATCTCTGTTTTTTAAAAAATGGTTTCGTATAGTAAAAATAAGTTTAGTAATATTACTAGAACTGCAACAACCCATGCAATCATAGTCGTAATTTTATGGTTGGTTAGACCACCCATAATTGTTTTATTACTTGTAAACATGATCAGTGGTACTAATGCAAAAGCAATTCCAAATGAAAGAATCACTTGACTCATGACTAATGCATCGGTTGGATTAACTCCAGAAATGATAATAGCAAGAGCAGGTAGCATTGTAATGGCTCTTCTTAAATATAAATTTATTCTTACATTGATAAACCCTTGCATAACTACATCTCCAGCCATTGTTCCAACAGATGAGCTAGATAGACCGGCAATTAATAAACCAAGTCCAAAAGAAATTGCCGCAACTGGTCCGACATAGTGACTAAATTCATGAAATGCTATATCTAGGTCCTCTACAACTAAACCATTTTTAAAAAATAAGGCAGCAGAAACAATTAGCATACACATATTGATTGCACCAGCAATGATCATCGCAATAACAATATCAATAAATTCAAATTTAAAGATTCGTTTCTTTTCTGCATCATTTCTACCAACTATACGATTCTGTGTAAGCGAAGAGTGCAGATAGATCGCATGTGGCATAACTGTTGCCCCTAAAATACCAGCAGCGAGTAAAATACTGTCAACGCCTTCAAATTTTGGTGTAAGCATTCCTCCAAAAACGGCTCCCATATCAGGTTTAGCTAAAAATGTTTGAAAAGCAAATGCTAGAACCACTATAAGAACCATTGCTGCGATACCTGCTTCCAATGAACGAAATCCGCGTCGCTGTAATTCTAATATTGCAAATGAACCAACAGCAGTTATCAATGCGGCAGGTATCATAGGAATGTCAAATAGCAAATATAATCCTAGTGCTGCACCGATAAATTCAGCTAAATCTGTTGCAATAATGACTAACTCAGATTGAATCCATAAAAAGATTGAAACTCCTTTTGGAAATCGATCTCTAGCTACCTCAGGTAAGTTTTTTCCTGTCGCAATACCTAATTTTGCAGATAATGATTGAATAAGGACAGCCATCAGATTGGAAATAGCAATCACCCATAATAAAAGATAACCATATTTGGAGCCAGCCGTAATGTTTGTTGCAAAATTTCCTGGATCAATATACGCCACTGCAGCAATAAATGCAGGTCCTAAAAAGGGAAGGATTTTTTTGATTCCTGTAACCTCACCTCTTAAGACTGCATGAGCAGATACACTTGTTTTACTTTTTTTGGTTATATATTTTTTTGTTAAAGTTTTCTCACTCATTGTTTGTTTCCTCCCCACCCAAATGTAAACCTTTAACAAAAAAGTTTGCTTAGGGAAAAATTAGGTTTGTGATTATTTTATTCAATAATTATAAAAATGTAAACAATTTTTATTCGTTATTTTGCCCAATAATCATTTTGTTTTCTCCATATGTTTACAACCTATTTTTGGAAATGGCGATTTGTGTATTTTTTCAGTTGAATAATGAAGGACTTTAGTAATTTATTGAGAATTATTGTATTAAAGAAAAATTTTAGATGTAAATTGGAAAGGAACTGATTATATGAATAAAACTGGCCTTACTTTTTCCATCGATTCATTTATTGTAGAGCGTGGAAAAATAAAGGAATTTGTGCTGGCAATCGGGGATGAAAATCCAATTTATAAAGATCTTTCCTACGCTAAAGAAATGGGATATAAGGATATACCCATTCCCCCTACGTTTCCAACGGTGATTGAAATGTGGGGTGGATTAGATTTCGAAACGATCATTCAGGAGCTCGAACTAGATCCACTTATGGTTTTGCATGGTGAACAGGAATACGAATATTTAGATGAGATTTATGCTGGAGACACGATTTCCTGTTCTGCTAAAGTAACTGCACATGTTAAAAAAAGAAGAATGGATATTATAACAATTGAAGTAGTCTATAAAAGAGATTGTGAAGTCGTGTTAATTAGTCGTTCCAATATTATTGAAAGAAAGGGATGAAAATAATGGATAATCTAGAAACCATACATAAACCAACAATCACTCATACACAACTTGTAAGATATGCAGGAGCTTCAGGGGATTTTAATCCAATCCACACAGTTGTACCAATCGGTGAGAAGGCAGGATTAGGGGGGGTTATTGCCCATGGAATGCTAATCATGGGACTAGCTGGAGATGCAATAGGTAAATGGTTTCCGAGAAGAAATCTTCGCAAATTTAATGTTCGTTTTTCTGCGATGACGAGACCAGGTGAAAGCCTGTGTATAGAAGGTTCTATCATTGATGAAATAGAAGTGGACGGCGAGATTAGATATGTAGGGAATATTACTGTAAAAAATCGTGAGGGTGAAAGAAAATTAAAGGGCCAATTTCAAGTAAAAAAAGAAATTTGAAAGGGATTGTCGAATAAGACAATCCCTTTATTTATATAATTCAATATTCATTTTGGTCAATATATACTTCAACGGTTTCTGTAAATACCTCTAATGTTGCTTTTGTGCCTATCGGAATAGTTGTTATTGGATCTGTATGTCCAAAATTTACATTAGCTACTATAGGAATGCCTCTTAATTCATATTTGGATTCAATGATTCTTCTCAAGGCTGATTCTGTCATATTCGAGCCTTTTTGAAATCTTCCGATCATTATTCCTCGAACTTTATCAAATTGAGGCAGGTGTAGTAAAGCCTGTAAATTTCGTTCAAAAGATAAAGGGTGAGATTCTTCATCATCTTCAATAAAAAAGATACTGTCTTCTATAGAAGGTAGAAATTCCGTTCCTTGTAACAAATTGATAGTAGAAAGATTCCCACCAATTAGCTTTCCTTCAGCCGTTCCCTCTTGAATTATCATGTATTCGTTAGGAAGATATTGTCGCTCTTCTTCCTCTATATACCATTTGTCATCACTCCATATGTTTGAAGGAATTATTTCAAAAGGTGCGTCATTCGTAACTGCCTCTAAAAAGGATTGAAGTGTATATGCTGATGTTTTTTTCATACCAAAGGTGGAAAAATGCGGACCTGAGTATGTAATTAATCCTGTTTTTTTGTAAATGGCTAGTTGAAGTGCTGTAATGTCACCATGACCACATAAGATTTTTGGATTATTTTTAATTAGGTTATAATCAATATTTTTTAAGAGTTGGTTAACATTGTATCCACCAATTGCTGTTAAAATTCCTTTTACATTTGGATCCTGAAAAGCATCATGTAAATCTTTTAAGCGATGTTTGATAGATGTTGAGAAAAATTCATCATGTTCATCTACATATTTTCCAAATGATATGTTAAATCCTAATGATTCTAAACACTGTACAGCATTTTCAATTTGTTTTCCTTTTATAACGGCCATACTTGTCGAAGGAGCTAACACTCTTATCTCATCACCTGGTGTTAATCTATTGGGTAACATATATTCTTGTCCTTTCCTTTTTTTCCTATTATAGCATTTGTTGTTTTTTTTCGTTCATTTCATTGTCGCTTGTCTGAACAATCCAATCATAATAAATAATTTTGAAATATTAACATAAAATTGTATAGTTATATTAGAAAATTAATCTAAATTAAATAAGGAGGAAAATTGTATGGATGAACGTACTTTTCGAGACGCTATGGGGAATTTTGCAACAGGAATTACTGTGGTTTTAGCTGAAATTGATGGACAAATTCATGGTATGACAGTGAATGCCTTTATGTCTGTTTCACTAGATCCAATGCTTGTTATGGTTTCAATAGATGAAAAAGCTATGATGTATGAAAAAATTATAGATGCAAATCATTTTTCTATTTGTTTCTTAAGAGAAGATCAGCAAGATTATTCCATGATCTTTGCTAATCAAAAACAACCAAATCACCCCATTCAATTTGATCGTTTCGATGGTCAACCAATTTTAAAAAACCCCTTGGCAGCAATTACATGTAGTAAGTATGAATTAAAGCAAGCTGGAGACCACATGCTTGTACTTGGAGAAGTCAAGAATATTCTTATAAACGAAGGAAAGCCGCTTTTATATTATCAAGGGCAATATAAAAAGATTACTGAATAAAATTGGAAACGATTTAATTAGTGAGTAACGTTTTGGGAAAGAGGGATTTTGAGTTCTTTAATTGTACATGGATTGGGGGTCTGATTAATTGATCAAAATACTAATCGCAAATCCTGATGAATTTGAGGCAAAAGGGATTCAATGGCTCATTGAAACGTCTATTTCAAACGTAAAGGTCATACTAGGAAAAAATTCACTTGAAACTTTAACGATCCTAGAAAATGAGAAACCACATATACTGATATATGAAATGAATATTGGAATCGATGATTCTTTACTAAAAGTAATTAAAATAACTGAGCCTGCTATCATCTCTCTCACAATGGAAGCGACATTTGAAGCGGCGAAAAAAGCAATTGACATAGGAACGAATTTTTTATTAATTAAACCATTTTCTCCGCAGGAACTTTTACATCATGTTCAAACTCAAATACGAGATGTTATACATAAACATTTAAGCTTAACTACCGAAGCTAAGTTATTAGGTTCCCCAGAGATTGAGTATGAGGATATATTTATTAATGGAACGAAATTAGCTTCACCTTATATATTCATAGCATTTCAGCTTGAAAAATCCTATCTTTTATCAAAATTGAATAGTTTTTTAAAAGAATATTCATTTCCGGTAAAACCTTTAATATTTCCGCTAAGTGATATGACATTATGTGTATTTCACTCCTCCACATCTATTAATTGGAGTGAAATATGTCAGCGCTTATTGTTCGATTGGGAACAAAGGGAGAAAGAATCGATTTGTATTATTATTAATCGTGAAGATCATCCTGATTTAACTTTACATGATAAATATATACATACAAAAAAGATGACAGAAGTCACGTTTTTTGTCGGTTATAAGCAGGTGTTAGAATTTAGTAAAGAATTGCAATGGCAATTTATTGATCCATTTCTAACACCTAACGAACAAAAACAATGGATTCGATTTTTAAATGAAGGAAATAAAGAAGGGATATCGGATTTTTTAGTCACTAATTTTTTGGATATTTCAGACTCCTACCCGGATCCAGGTTTATTAAGGATCCGATTGACAAGTATTCTTGCTCAAATCCGAAGACATATGAAATCCGTGAATTTAAATGATCAATTTTTTGAACAGGAATATTTACATATTTTTGATAGTATCTTGTATGAACCTGTTATTTATCGTATTGTTCAAAAACTTCTAATCTTCATATCGACGATTTTGGATGCGGCTGGGGAAATTAGTAAAAGTCAACATCTCAATATTATTGATCAATGTATCCATTTTTTAGAGTTAAATTATTGGAAACCCGAATTGGATTTAGCGGATTTAGCGAATTTTGTGGGAAGAAATGCTTCCTACTTAAGTCATTTATTTGTTGAAAAAACAAAAAAAACATTCCGTGAAAAATTAAATGAATTACGGATAAAAGAAGCAAAAAGATTATTAGTGGAGACCGATATGTCTATTAAGGAAATTGCAATCCTATCAGGCTTTCAAAACCAGCATTACTTCTCTAAAGTATTTAAAAAAATGGTCAATCAAACACCAAAGCAATATCGATTATTGGAAACGATTGAAAATTATTGAATCGATCTCCATCTGAAGACTGAAAGTAAATCAATCATAAAAACGATCAAAGTTTTCAGAGAAAATAGTAGGATAAATATAAGAAAGGCATATACGAATATTTCGCAATCTTTCTATAATAAAGAAAGTTTAGGAGGCTACCATGTTAAATAAATCAATAATTGAAGATGTACTTAACGAAGCTTTATCGACAGGAGGAGATTTTTCAGAAATATTTATTGAAGATCGTTTCACCAACAATATGACACTACATAGTGGAAAATTGGAAACTAGTCTTTCTGGAAGAGATTTTGGAATCGGGGTCCGAGTATTTAAAGGGTTACAAAGTGCTTATGCGTATACAACAGATTTCAGTCGAGAAGGATTAATAAAAACAGCTAAAAATGCAGCACAAGCAATTAAAGGAAATAAAATTATACAATTATCCCCATTTGAACCAAGAACCTTTAATAATCAACATCCCATTGAAATTATTCCTCAAGATGTTGAAAAAACAAGGAAATTATCAGTGATGAAAAATGCATATGATATTGCCAAAAGCTATCATTCTAGTATTTCGCAAGTAAATGTTCGCTATTCGGATGAGGAGCAAAATGTTTTAATCGCTAATTCTGAAGGAACTTTTGTTGAGGATACACGTATTCGCAGTAGGATGTTAATTCAAGCGATAGCCACACGTGATAACCAAATGGAAACTGGCTATTATGGGCCTGGTGCATTGCAAGGATTTGAATTTATTGAAAATCTAAATTTAGAACATTATGCAAGAGAAGCTGCTCGAATTGCAGTTACCATGTTAGATGCAAGTCCATGTCCGAGTGGGAAGTTTCCGGTAATCATTGATAATGAATTTGGCGGTGTTATTTTTCACGAAGCCTGTGGACATGGATTAGAAGCAACAGCTGTAGCAAAAAAGCATTCTGTATTCGCTGATCGTTTAGGTCAACAGGTTGCACCAGAAATTGTTACGTATATTGATGATGGTACGCTAAAAAATGAATGGGGTTCTATCAATATTGACGATGAAGGAGAACTTTCAAGAAAAAATGTTCTTATTGAAAATGGTATTCTCAAAGGCTATTTGATTGATAAATTCAATTCAAGAAGAATGGGTATGGAATCAACTGGATCAGGAAGAAGGGAATCCTTCCGCTTTGCTCCAACCTCCCGAATGACCAATACGTATATTGCACCCGGAAAGTCATCACCAGAGGAAATTATCTCTAATACTGAGAACGGAATATATACTAAATATATGGGCGGAGGACAGGTTAATACTACGACAGGTGATTATAACTTTGCAGTAATGGAAGCGTATGAAGTGAAAAACGGAAAACTAGGTAAGCCTTTAAAAGGAGCTACATTAATTGGAAACGGTCCTAAAACATTACAGAAGGTAGATATGGTTGGGAATAATTTAGGGCATGGTGCAGGAATGTGCGGTTCGCAAAGTGGAAGTATACCTGTAAATGTAGGACAGCCAATGATTCGTGTAAGTGAAATAACAGTAGGGGGAAGTAATGAATGAATATAGGAGAATTTCAATTCCAACTATTTGAAACTGCTTTAAATGAAGGATTTACGGATGTTGAGATGTATTATGAAAAGAAAGAAGTATTTGGCTGCCAAGTATATAAAGGGGAAATAGACCATTATGAAATTGCAGAGGATGGTGGAATATCTTTTCGTGGGTTAATTGAAGGAAAAATGGGCTATGCCTATTCGGAGAAAATTGATGATGATTCTATTCGATTTTTAGTACAGCATGCAAAGGAAAATGCAGTAATCCTTCAAGAGGACGGATTAGAAGAGATCTTTGAGGGCAGTAATTCTTATGAAAAGGGTGACTTCTTTTCTAATTCTTTAAATGAAACGACCATTCCAGAAAAAATACAATTTATCAAAGAAGTAGAGAATAAAGTACTTTCATATGATCCAAGAATAAAAACTACAGATTATTGTAGAATTCAATCTGAAACTATTACACGAAAGATTTTCAATAACAAAGGACTATCATTAAGTGACCAAATGAATTATTTATATGTTTATGTCAGTGTTGTTGCAAAGGAAGGCAATGAAACAAAAACCGGGGTAGGATTTGAAATAACGAAAGATTTCCACTCATTACAGGCAGATAAAATAGCAGAAAAAGCAGCAAATGAAGCACTTTCGCAATTAGGATCTAAAAATATTGAAAGTAAAAGTTATCCTGTATTATTAAAAAATGATGCAGCGGCAAATTTTTTGTCTGTTTTTGTACCAAATTTTTCTGCAGAAAACACACAAGCAGGACTATCCGTTTTAAAAGATAAGCTAGGAATGAAAATTGCAAGTGATAAAGTGTCTATTATTGATGATCCATTTTTGGAAAAGGGGCTAGCATCAAGAACATTTGATAGTGAAGGTGTAGCTTCGAAACCATTAAACTTAGTGGAATCAGGTGTTTTACGTTCATTTTTGCATAATTTAAAAACAGCAAAAAAGGATCAAGTTGTTACGACAGGCCATGCAAAGAAGGACTCATATAAAGGTTCGGTAAAAGTCGGTCCATCAAATCTGTATATTAAACCTTCTACTATCTCTTTCAAAGAATTAGTTAACGATATGAAAGAAGGAGTATTCATTACTGAACTATCTGGATTACACTCTGGTGTGAACACAGTATCAGGTGATTTTTCCGTTGCAGCAAATGGCTTCTATATTAAGGATGGAGCTATTCAATATCCCGTTAACTTAATGACCATTGCCGGCAATTTTTACGAATTATTGAATGATGTTGATGCAGTCGGCGCTGATTTGAATTTTCCTTTAAACAATATTGGTTCTCCTTCACTTTGTATCAAATCATTATCTGTTACTGTAGAATAAATTGATACGAAAGTAATATCCGTTCGTTTACTAGATTTTAAGGCAAAGTAAGAGGGGCACACTGATAAAATCAGCAAGCCCCTTCGTCATTGATTTTATTCTTTGAAACCCGTATTTGCTTTGACAGCGACTTCTGCAAAGCGTTTAGCATCTTGCTTCTTAGAAACCACTGTTCCAATATACGCCCCGATAAAACCTAATGGAACCGAAATAATCGCTGGATTTGTTAGTGATATTAAAGGCTCCCCGACAAAAATGGCAGCACCTTCAACAGGAGAAAACACATTAGGACTAATAATTACGAGAATTAAAGATGATAACAATCCAGAGAGCATTCCTGTAATCGCACCAGAAGTGTTAAATTTTTTCCAATAGATTGTAAAAATTATTACGGGCAAATTTGCACTTGCTGCCACACAAAAGGCAAGTGAAACTAAAAAAGCAACATTCATTTTTTGTGTAAATAGAGCTAATAGAATTGATAAAATAGCTACGCCTACTGAAGCATATCGTGCTGCAAGCATTTGTTGTTTCTCTGTAATTTTTCCTTTTTTTATTATCTCACCATATATATCATGGGCAAATGCAGAGGCACCGGACAACACTAATCCCGCAACAACAGCCAAAATGGTTGCAAATGCTACAGCTGATACAAATGACATTAGGAAATCACCACCAAGTGCTCCAGCTAGTAAAGGAGCAGCCATATTACCTGCTGCATTTGCTTCAATTATCTTATCAAACCCAACAAAATAAGCGGCACCAAAACCTAGGAATATCGTTAATACATAAAAGATTCCAATAACCCAAGTTGCTGAAATAACCGAACTTCTAGCGGTTTTCGCATCTTTAACAGTAAAGAATCGCATTAAAATATGTGGTAATCCAGCAGTACCTAGAACAAGTGCAAGCATTAATGAAATTGTATCTAGCGGTACCTTATACTTAACTCCAGGTTTTAGATAATCTTCTCCAAGTGGTGTAGCTGTTTTCATTTCAGTAAACATTTCGAAAATATTAAAATGAAATTTGGCTAATACCATAATTGAAATGACAATAGTTCCCACCATTAACAATACAGCCTTTATAATCTGTACCCAGCTTGTAGCTGTCATTCCACCAAAAAGGACATATATCGTCATCATAATTCCAACAATTAACACAGCAATCCAATAATCAATGCCAAATAATAATTTAATGAGTGCACCAGCACCAACTAACTGAGCAATCATATAAAAGATAACAATTGTTATTGTGTTTAATGCTGCAACTGCCCGGACTTTCTTCGCATCAAATCGTGAATTAATCATATCTGCTAAAGTATATTTTCCAAGATTTCGCAATGGTTCTGCAACGATAAATAACACAACTAAATAAGCAATAAGAAAGCCAATACTGTAGAAAAATCCATCAAATCCATTAAGAGCAATCATCCCTGCAATACCTAGGAAAGATGCTGCTGATAAATAGTCTCCTGCAATCGCTAAACCATTCTGCCACCCAGTTAAACCACCGCCGGCAGTATAAAATTCACTTGTTGTTTTCGTACGTTTTGCTGCAAAATACGTAACCACTAACGTAATTCCAACAATTAATAAAAATAAGATGATTACAGTAGCACTCATGCACTAATTTCTCCTTTTTTCTTGTTTTCTTCAATCACTTCATCGGCCAGCTTATCAAAATATGATGCCTTTTTGACATAAACGATACAAAGTACCCAAGTCATAATAAACTGAGCGAAAGCAAAAACCCAAGCCCATGAGATGTCTCCAAATGCAATTTTATTGAGAATATTTGAGTAAGAAGTTAAAAATGGTAATGTAAAGTAGAATACTAAGAAGAATATCGTTAATGGAACAATAAATTTTTTCTTAGAGGTCATTAACTGTTGAAATTTATTGCTTGAAGCAATCTTTTCGAAATCAATAGATGTTTGGTCATTATTATCCTTTTTTGGCATAAACACGTTCTCCTTTCGTTATTTTCCCTACATTGTAATCGTAAAGTAAAGGGATTCAGCTTGTCAATATAATATTAAGATAATTCTGAATATAGAAAAATCTATTTTCACCCCCAATAATTTCATAGTTAAATTATGTATTTCAAAGAAAATAAGTATTTTAATAAAATATAAGAAAATCAAGCTTCCAAACTATACTCCTCTAATCATTCTAATTTAAGTATAAAAATATAAGAAAATTATAAAAAAAATAGCAAGCCATTATAAATAAACCAAAATTATCATTGAATAATTATAAAAAAACTAGTCTTTTTTTAAAACTTCGCAGAATATTTAGTCTTTATAATTAGATTATGAAATGAAAAGGAATTTAGGAGGGAACATAAAATGAAAACGCATTCAAAGAGAGAAATTACTAATTATACTGGGTCTGAATTACATGCAAAGGGATGGGTACAAGAAGCAGCACTAAGGATGTTAATGAATAATCTCAATAAGGATGTTGCAGAACGTCCTGAAGATTTAGTTGTTTACGGAGGAATAGGAAAAGCAGCAAGGAACTGGGAATGCTACGATGCCATTGTAAAAACATTGCATGAGCTTGAATCCGATGAAACTCTTCTTGTTCAATCAGGAAAACCAGTTGCCGTATTTAAAACACATTCAGATGCTCCAAGAGTATTAATTGCTAATTCTAATCTTGTTCCGGCTTGGGCAAATTGGGATACTTTCCATGAACTTGATAAAAAAGGACTGATGATGTACGGACAAATGACAGCTGGAAGCTGGATATATATTGGTAGTCAAGGGATTGTTCAAGGGACGTATGAAACATTTGCTGAATTAGGGAGGCAACATTTTGGTGGTTCACTTAAACAAACCATAACGGTTACAGCAGGACTAGGTGGCATGGGTGGTGCTCAACCTCTCGCAGTAACTATGGCAGAAGGGGTTTGTATTGCTATCGAAGTAGATGAATCAAGGATCGATCGGCGAATCGAAACTCGTTATTTAGATATAAAAACGACTTCATTAGAAGAGGCTATTCGCCTTGCTAAAGAAGCGAAGGTAGATGGAAAATCATTATCCATCGGATTATTAGGTAATGCAGCAGAACTATTACCAAAAATGATCGAACAAGGATTTATTCCTGATGTTTTAACAGACCAAACTTCTGCGCATGATCCACTAAATGGATACATTCCAATAGGATATACATTGGAGGCTGCTGACCAACTACGCAATATAAATCCAGAGGAATATGTAAGAAAGTCAAAGGATAGTATGGCTACACATGTTAAGGCGATGCTTCTAATGCAAGAAAAAGGGGCCATTACATTCGATTACGGCAATAATATCCGTCAAGTGGCAAAAGATGAAGGGGTTGAGAATGCATTTAATTTCCCTGGCTTTGTACCTGCATATATTCGACCACAATTTTGCGAAGGAAAGGGGCCATTTAGATGGGTAGCATTGTCTGGTGATCCTGAGGATATCTATAAAACAGATGAAGTAATACTTCGTGAGTTCAGTGATAATGAGCATTTATGTAAGTGGATTAAGATGGCTCAAGAGAAAATTCAATTTCAAGGTCTTCCTTCACGAATTTGTTGGCTCGGTTATGGGGAGAGAGCAAAATTTGGAAAGATCATTAATGACATGGTAGCAAGTGGAGAATTAAAGGCACCAATCGTAATTGGTCGTGATCATTTAGACTCTGGTTCAGTTGCCTCACCAAATCGTGAAACGGAAGGCATGAGGGATGGAAGTGATGCTGTTGCTGACTGGCCAATCTTGAATGCAATGATTAATGCTGTAGGTGGTGCAAGTTGGGTATCTGTCCATCATGGTGGTGGTGTTGGTATGGGTTATTCATTACATGCTGGCATGGTAATTGTTGCAGATGGCACGAAAGAAGCAGAAAAACGTTTAGAGCGTGTTCTAACATCTGATCCAGGAATGGGTGTTGTACGCCATGTGGATGCAGGCTATGATCTTGCAATAAAAACAGCGAAGGAAAAGGGAATCCATATTCCAATGTTAGGTAAATAATTAATGGATTTGCAATGGAGGGATGAAGCATGACAAATAAACCCATCTTAATTCAGCATGCAAATGAACTAATTACCGTAGCAGGAGGTTCAGAAAAACCTTTGACCAAAGATCAAATGAATGATCTTCATATTATTCTCGATGGTGCACTATGGTTAGAAGATGGAAAAATAGAAGCTGTTGGAAAAACTGAAGAAATTAGAAACAAATTTTCTCACCGTTTACATGAGGCTATTGTGGTTGATGCATCAGAAAAAATCGTTATGCCAGGACTTATTGATCCACATACACACATTGTTTATGCGGGTAGTCGAGAAAATGAATTTAATATGCGCCTCAATGGAGCTACGTATATGGAAATTATGAATAATGGGGGAGGAATTCATGCAACAACATCTAAAACACGAGAAGCGACACATGAAGAACTTTTTTCCGAAAGCAAAAAAAGATTAGATTCCTTCCTAAAACATGGGGTAACTACTATTGAAGCGAAAAGTGGCTACGGTTTAGATTGGCAGACAGAAAAGAAACAATTGGAAGTTGCCAAGCAATTAAATGAGGAACATGTAATTGATGTGATTCGTACATTCATGGGAGCCCATGCTGTACCTGCAATATATAAAGATAATCCAGATGAATTTGTAAAGATTGTAACCGAGGAAATGCTTCCTAATGTTGCAAATGAAAATCTTGCAGAATTTAATGATGTGTTTTGTGAGAGGGGTGTTTTCACCCCAGATCAAAGCCGTAAAATTCTATTAGCTGGAAAACAATTAGGGCTTATCCCGAAAATACATGCAGACGAAATTGAACCATATGAAGGAGCTGAGCTTGCTGCTGAAGTTGGAGCTATTTCAGCAGACCATCTTTTAAAAGCATCAGATAAGGGCATTCAACAAATGGCCGAAAAGGGAGTTATTGGTGTTTTATTACCCGGAACAGCTTTCTTTTTAATGGCTGAATCAGCTAGAGGAAGAAAAATGATCGATGAAGGTGTACCAGTGGCACTTTCTACGGATTGTAATCCTGGATCTTCACCTACTACTTCATTACCATTCATTATGAATTTAGCATGTATGAAAATGGGAATGACGCCTGCTGAGGCAATAACTGCTTGTACTATTAATGCTGCACATGCGATTAATCGAGGAAAAGATATTGGAAGCTTAGAAGTTGGAAAAAAAGCAGATATAGTTATGATGAATGTGCCAAATTATATGCAGCTTCCATATCATTATGGGATGAATCATACAGATATGGTCATAAAAAATGGAAAAATCGTTCTAGAGAATGGTCAATTATGTTGAAAGGAAAGTCAATCACCAAAATGACTGTTGATTGAATTTTCAGGGGATCATTTAGGCGATCTATTAAGGGGAACTTCCCTTTATGGATCGCCTTTCTTTAAACAAGGCTATTTTTGTATAGTTTGTTGCTTATATAAAAGATTCAGCGATTCTAATAAAGTTTGTAGCACTTTTCTCAGTGAATTGAAAGGTGTAGCGGTCTTCAGCTGAAAGTTATTTGTTACAACTTTACTTTAATAACAACAAATATTAGAAAAGAACCTTAAACAAAGGGGGAAATAGGGATGGCGAAAACAAATCCAGTAATACACACTCAATTGCAAACTAGACCATCGCATATTAAAGAAATTCTAAAATTTATTATTTTTAGTGCAATCGGCATTTTTATGTTTTTCATACCAATCAGTATTCAAGGAACTTCTTCTATTATGCTTGACCATATAGTAACATTCATCCAAAACAGAGTGCCTAATCTAATTCCGTATTATGCTTTATTAGTAATATTACTAGGTGCTATTTATCCTTTTTATACGAAAACCTGGAATAAAGATGGAATATCGATCTTTTTTTCTATTTTTAAAGTAATAGGGTTGGTTGTGGCAGGCTTACTTGTTTTTAATCTTGAACCTAAATGGTTAGCAGATCCTGATATGGGACCATTTTTATTTAATAAACTGGTCATCTCTGTTGGATTACTTGTTCCAATAGGCTCTGTTTTTTTAGCTTTACTCGTTGGTTATGGTTTATTAGAATTTATTGGAGTATTAATGCAGCCAGTTATGAGACCTATATGGAAAACACCAGGAAGGTCAGCTGTAGATGCTGTTGCATCTTTCGTTGGTAGTTACTCAATTGGTCTATTAATCACTAATCGTGTATATAAAGAAGGAAAATACACGGCGAAAGAAGCTGCAATTATTGCAACTGGATTTTCTACTGTTTCCGCGACATTCATGATCGTGGTTGCAAAAACACTTGGATTAATGGATAAATGGAATCTATATTTCTGGGTAACATTAGTCATCACTTTTATCGTTACTGCGTTAACAGTAAGAATTTGGCCATTACGTTCAATGAGCGATGAATATTATGAAGGTGTTGGAAAACCAGAGGAGATCGTTAAAGGAAATCGTTTTAAGCATGCATGGAAGGAAGCAATGGATGCTGTCCAACAATCTCCGAGTTTAGGAAAAAATATATGGATGAATTTAAAGGACGGATTCATTATGACGATGTCGATATTGCCATCCATCCTTTCTGTAGGTTTATTAGGTCTCGTTTTGGCTGAATTTACTCCAATCTTTGATATTATCGGTTATATTTTTTATCCTATTACTGCATTATTTCATTTACCTGAACCATTATTAGCTGCAAAGGCAAGTGCAGTTTCTATTGCAGAAATGTTCCTACCGGCTTTATTTGTAACAGGGAGTGCACTCGTTACAAAATTTGTTATTGCCGTTGTTTCAGTTTCAGCCATTATTTTCTTTTCTGCCTTAATTCCATGTATTGTCTCTACAGACATTCCAATTTCATTGCCAAAATTACTTATCATATGGCTAGAACGAGTGATTTTAACACTAATTATTACGATACCTATCGCATACTTAATACTATAATAACTATCATCCCTTTATCTAACTTTATTGATCCGTTCCAGGTCAGTAAAGTTTTTTTAATAAAGGAATTTTCAACAATTTATAGAATACGAATAGTAAAAGGTTTTATTGTACAACAAAGAGGTGTTAAAAGGAATGAATGTTTGGTATGTAAGCTATGGGTCAAATATTAATTTAGAAAGATTTATGTGTTATATAAATGGAACAAAACCTGAAGGATCTAATAAAAAAGAAAAGGGATGTAGGGATAAAACTCCTCCAAAAGCTATTAAGAGCGTTGTCCTCCCTTATCAACTTTATTTTTCTAAGGAAAGAAGTAAATGGGGAGAAGGGGGCGTTGCGTTCATCAATTATATCGAGGATTTTCGATGCAGTACTTTAGGTAGAATGTATTTGATAACGGACCAACAATTTTGTGATGTTGTAGCACAAGAAAATAATACAAAGGAGATGCTGATAGATCTTCAAAAAGTGATTAATCATAAATATTCAATCATTAATGATGGCTGGTATGGAAGAATTTTATTTTTAGGATATAAGGATGGAGCTCCTATGTTTACTTTTACAAATAATCAACTATATAAAAACATCACTATTAATAAACCCCATTCATCCTATTTAAAAACAATTACAAAGGGCTTATTAGAAATTGGTTTAGGTCTAGATGAAATTATCGATTACTTTTTAAAACAGCCCGGAATAAGAGAATATTTCACAAAAGAAAAGCTTTTTAAATATATCACTTAACGTGTACAACTATTGATTGACATACTATTCTGTATCAAAATAAATGAGTCTGACCCCCACGAAATAGAAAAAATATCTCGTGGGGGTTTAATACTTTATTTACTTATTATTATTTTTTACTAAGCTGTTCCTGCGCCATTCGAATCATTTCCTTCACCATATTTCCTCCGATTGGACCACCAACTTTTCCAGCTTGTTCACTTGTTAAATGACCATTGTATCCTTTTTTTAAGGGAATTCCTTGTTCTTTAGCTACTTCGAATTTAATATCATCGGGATTATTTGCATGGTATCCTTTATCGGCCATTACTTTGGCTTTAAAACCGTTTAAGGCATTTCTTGCCTCTGGAACTAGCGATTTCCTTTTAGTCACACAAACCCCTCCTTTAAAAATTAGTATACCCAATAAAACAGCCCCCTTACTTATTTCGTAAGAGGGCTATAATAATTATTATTTTAAATCTTCTATAGAATCGATATCCATATATTTAGGTACTGTTAAACCGATTTTTACTCCTGTCATACTTGTGCCAATATCTTCATATTTACCGTCAAATTTCTCTGCATATGTTTTATGTGTTAACGGTAACCATGCTGCAAGAGAGGCGTCAGCACTTCCATCGGCAATTGCAGTCCACATTGGACCTGCTTCAACTTGGGTGAGTGTTACTTTAAATCCGAGATCCTCTAAGACTTTTCCCATTACATTTGTACTTGCAATTTCACTATCCCAAGCAACATATGTAAGTTTGATTTTTTCACCTTTTACTTTGTCTACACCTTTTGTCCATTCTGCTACTTTATCTGGATTATCCTTTACCCATTTGGCTGCCGCATCTTCTGGTTTAGAACCTTCTTGAATATCTAACATTACTTCACCCATATCATCTTCAGACCACTTGAATTGACTTAATACTTTATATGCATTTGGGTGATCTTCCTTTAAACCTTTTCGAGCAATCGTATGGATTTCTTCTGCTTCTCCATATACACCTTTAGGATCATCCAGATATTTTAAATCATACTTGGCAAACATCCAGTGTGGATTCCAGCCAGTAAAAATAATTGGTTCTTTTTTATCGTATGCCTTTTTTAAAGCAGCTGTCATAGCAGCACTTGAACCTGTAACCAATTCCCAATCATCAAGCTTATATTCCTTAAGAGCTTTCTCAGTTGCCGTCATGATTCCTGCTCCTGGATCAATTCCTGTAATTTTATACTTTACACTATCTCCAACTGTTTCATTTTTACTTGAACTTGCTTTATCATTTCCACATGCTGCAAGCCCAATAGATAACGCTGCAACCGCTCCGATTCCAACAATTTTTTTCCACATATTAGTTCCCCCTTTGTTTTTTCTTTCCTGCATTTTGTGTAATACGGTCTAAAACGATTGCTACGATCACAATAGTAAGACCTGCTTCAACACCTACTCCTGTTTTTAATTGCGTAACTGCACGATAGACTTCTTCTCCTAACCCCGGTGCGCCTACCATAGATGCAATGACAACCATTGATAGTGCGAGCATTATACTTTGATTTATTCCAGCCATAATAGTCGGTGTGGCAAGTGGAAGTTGAACTTTTAACAGCCTTTGACTGGTTGTTGAACCAAAGCTTTCTGTCGCTTCAATAATGTCCTCAGGCACCTGTTGGATCCCAAGTATTGTTAAACGTATAGTAGGTGGCATGGCGAATATCACTGATGCAACTACTCCTGGTACAACTCCAATATTAAAGAAGAAGATAGCAGGAAGTAAGTATACAAATGCAGGCATTGTTTGCATAAAATCGAGGATAGGGGTGACTATTTTGCGAACCGTATCCTTTTGTGATGCCCAAATTCCAATTGGTATACCAACTACTACGGAAATAATAACCGATGTTAAGACAAGAGCCAATGTACTGAGCATGGCATCCCAGTATCCTAAATAATCAATAATTAGAAATCCAATTAATGAAAATAAGGCAATGCTTTTTTTGGTTAACCACCATGCAATTCCAGCAATAATTAATGAAAGAAGAATAGGGGGGATAAAGCCGAGTCCAGAGACAATTCCATTTACGAGTCCTTCTAAGCCTGTAGCAACTCCGTCAAATATTCCTCCAAAATTTGATGTTAGCCAATCAACAAATCGATCAATCCAATCTGCTAATGGAATTCTTGGTATCCATTCATTCATTTAATTCACCTCCCTTAAAGAGGCTTCAGTTACTTCAACTGGCGCTGTATGAATATAAGAATCATTTCCTGCAAGAGCACCAATTAATGCTCCACGGATCACAATACCTTTCATTCGATCCCGCTCATCAACAACAGCAATCGGTATTTCCGCGGTAGATACGATATCGAATAAATCCATTAATAATGTGTCCTTTTGTACAGTGGTAATATTTTTTTGAATTACCTCATTCAGGGGAAGTCCTTTTTCGAAGGCATCCTTTGCTAATTGAGCTGTAACAGCACCTAAAAGCCGGTTTTGTTTATCGACCACATATATCGAAGAGATACCTAGATTTTTCATAAGTGTTAAGGCGACTCTTGGTCCCTTTTCAATTTGTACTGTTTCTGCACGCTTCATAATATGTCCGGCTGTTAACACTTTGGAAAAATCTACATCTTCAACGAAACGTTCCACATATTCATTGGAAGGATTCATTAAAATTTCCTCTGGAGTACCTATTTGAACGATGTTCCCATCCTTCATTAATGCGATGCGGTCTCCGATACGTAGGGCTTCATCTAAATCATGAGTAATAAATACAATTGTTTTCCCTACAGTATTGTGAAGCTCTAATAATTCATCTTGCATATCTTTTCTAATTAATGGATCCAAAGCACTAAACGCCTCATCCATTAATAAAATATCTGGATCGTTGGTTAGAGCTCTTGCAAGTCCAACACGCTGTTGCATTCCACCGCTTAATTGATCGGGATATTGATCCTCATATCCTTCTAATCCAACCAGCTTTAGTGATTCAAGTGCAATTTCTTGTCTTTTTGATTTTTCAATACCTTGAATTTCTAAACCATATTCAGTGTTTTGGAGAATGGTCCGATGGGGAAGGAGTGCAAATTTTTGAAATACCATGCTGATTTTTTTTCTACGAATATTTCTTAATTGTTCTTTGTTCATTTTAGTTACATTCTCGTTATCAATTAATATTTCTCCTAATGTTGGTTCAATCAAACGATTCAACATCCGAACCAAGGTCGATTTTCCACTTCCTGATAAACCCATGATGACAAATATTTCACCATCATTAACATGAAAGTTAGCTTGATTTACACCAACAGTTGCTCCGGTAGACTTTAAGATTTCTTGCTTTGTTTTTCCTTCTGATAGAAGCTGTGAAGCTTTTTTCGTATGTTTGCCGAAAATTTTAGTCACGTTTTTTACTTCTATTTTGATTTTTTTCTCGTCACTAGTCATTTTTTTCCCTCATTTCTTTGCACTTTATAAGTGTAACGAAAATGTAATACTTCCCACAAACTCGATATTCCTTTATATTCCGATTGTACAGTTCGTAAAGAAAAAACTGTACGTACTTAATATACTTTATTCTTACATTTCCTCCGTATTCCTCTTGATTCCGTTTTGAAGTCCCTCTTTACTTTATATCTACAAAAGGATAGATTATTTATTGTTAAGAATCTTTTCTGTAATCAATCGATGGATTTAAGTGAATGATGAGATTAAAGTTCAATTGGAAAATTTCAAAATTAAATACCACTAAATGGGGTGTGAAAATAAATTGGAAGGTAAGGATCAACTAGACAGAGCACGAGAAAGGGTAATCGAAGCTATTGCACAAAACATGAACTTATATGGAGTAACACCTTCAATTGGCAGATTATATGGAATGATGTTTTTTCATAATGAGCCGTTAACACTGGATGAAATGAAGGAAGAACTTGGTATGAGTAAAACAAGTATGAGTACTTCCGTAAGAACACTTTTAGATTTAAAAATGGTCGATAAAGTATGGAAAAAAGGGAGTAGAAAAGATTTATATGCAATAAAAGGAGATTGGTATCAAAATTTTATTGACTTATTCACAGTGAAGTGGCGACATGCTATCTCGATGAATAAACATGTAATTGAAAAGTCATTAAAAGAGCTTTCTGACATGTTGACTGATGGGCATGTTGACGAGGAGATAAAAGCTTTAGTCAATAGCGATATCATTAAGTTAAAGGAGACGTTGGAATATTATCAATGGTTAAATCGTCTAATTGATACATTCGAAAGCGAAGAAATTTTTAATTTTGTGCCAAAAAATAATAAATAAACTTGTAGAGGATGACAATTTTTGTCGCCTCTTTTTTCTTTTAGTATGATTGTTCATTTCTCTACAAAAATGTACATATGTTATAAAGTCAAAGACTTATGGAAGGCAGGGTGGAAAATGACAAAATCAATGATAAAAGAGAATGGAATACCAAACAGAAATTCCGAACGAAGCCTTGAATTGGAACAGATTACTAACGAAACGGAAGACCTATTAAAAATAATTAAGTATTTAAAGGAATCAAATTTATTACCTGTCATTACGGATTTTTTAACAAAGAGAACTTCTTCAGAAATGTCACAACTAGATACAATTAAAAAAGGGGTTAGAAAAGGGATAGAATCTGCTATGTCCACACTTGATTCTGGTAAAGAATTAAGTTCCTTTCAAGTAATGAAGCTATTAAAGGACCAAGATATCAATCGAGCCGTCTTATTTTTAATGGGATTTTTAAAAGGGATGGGGAAAAATATATAGATGATAACCTGCACTTCGTTTGCAGGTTTTTTCGTTCTGAAAAAATCGTATCTAGCCTAGAAAAGGAGGAAAATTTCTCTAAAAATCGAATAACTATTTATTCGGTATGAAAGGAAGTCTAAAACAATATGAAAAAAGGGTTCGTAATAATCTGTCAAATTTTTTTGCTTTGGGTGATCAATGAATTAGGTACTTTCATTGTAAATATTTTACACATTCCTGTTCCTGGAAATATTATTGGAATGCTTTTATTATTGATTTTTTTACTAACCGGAATCATTCAATTAAAATGGGTAGATATAGGTGCTTCTCTATTAAATAGGCATTTATCTTTCTTTTTTATTCCTATATCTGTTGGGCTAATGACTCTGGGGTCTATTTTTATGTCATCAGGTATTCGTTTATTGTTTATCTTAGTATTGAGTGCAATTATTGGAATTATCGGCACTGGATTAACGAGTCAGTTATTAGCAAAAAAACGAGAGGTGTCTTCAAATGAGCAGCATTATCACAGTGTATAGTTTGATGATTACTATCTTTATTTATCTTTTTACTATAGCAATATCCAAAAAATATCCCTCTCCATTTACTACACCTGTCTTTTTAAGTACAGTTTTAATCATTGGCGTACTTTATCTTTCTCATATTACGTATTCACAATATTCTATAGCGAAAGAAATCATAACGGAATTATTGGGTCCAGCAACAGTGGCACTGGCTGTACCACTTTATAAGAACCGAAGAATTTTTTTTCAGCACTTAAAGCCAGCTTTACTAGGAATTATCTTGGGTACATCGTTGACTATTGCTTCTGCTGAAATAATTGGAAAAATGATGCATTTTTCAAATGAATTTCTTATCTCATTAAGTGTAAAATCGATTACCATACCAGTAGCAAGTGAAGTCTCAAATATCATAGGAGGTAATGAGTATTTAGTTGCTGCATTTGTCATGATTACTGGAATGTTTGGAGCAATGTTTGGTCCACTAATCCTAAATTTATGTAAAATTAATCACCCACTTTCAAGAGGACTAGCTATTGGAACGATTTCTCATGGAATAGGTACAGCTGAAGCTGTTAAGGAAGGCGAGATCCAAGGCGCAGTTTCAGGAGTTGCCATGGGAGTAGCTGCTATATTCACATCTATTTGCATCCCCAATATTTTACCCTTAATCTTATAGGCAAAATTTTTTGTTGAAATGAATAAGGTTTATTCGTATTATTACTATAAACATAAAATTTATAAATTTGTTTATTAAATGATTAAATATATGGCATAACTAGTATTAAACTAGTTGTGCCTTTGTTTTTATAGAAAAGGGTTGAAGGGAAAACAATAGAATGAAGCAGGCGAAGAAAAAAAATTATCAAAAATATAAGCTTAAAAAGCAATCACCATTACTTATCTTATTGATTCCAATTGTAATAATTACAGCTTATATCATCTTACAAAACAAAGAACAAGTACAAGAGAAACCACCTAAAAAACAAGAACCAAAAGTTCAACTTGTACCGACTCAATACCTTCCAATTTATAAAGCAGCGGAAAAAAAATATGGTGTACCCTGGTATGTACTTGCTGCACACCATCGAGTAGAAACAAGATTTTCTACAATGGATCCAATGATTTCCCCAGTGGGAGCAGAAGGACCGATGCAATTTATGCCATGTACATTTGTTGGGTGGAGTCATCCGACTTGCACAGGAAAAGGAGTAGGCAATATTCCTGAAAAGGAAAAAGAAGATCCTGTGGTCATTCATAAATATGGGGGATATGGTGTTGATGCAAATGGTGATGGAAAAGCAGATATATGGGATTTAGAGGATGCTGTCTTTAGTGCGGCAAATTATTTATCCCAAAATGGAGCAGCAGAAGGAAACCTTAAGCAAGCGATTTATTCTTATAATCATAGTGAAGATTATGTGAATGAAGTGTTGCATTATGCAAGACTTTACAAAAAAGATGAGTAAACTCGAATTGAAAATTGATTCGGGTTTATTTTTTATCATATATTTCAGCACCAGGAAAAACTAGAGTCATGGTCATTTATTTGATTGGTAAACTTCCCTTATACATAAGGGATTAATGCGTAGAAATAGGGGAATATAAACTTTGCAGCTAATTAAAGAAGAGTAAGAAAAATAAAATTTTACTCAGTTTCATTGAAGCCTAGAAAGGAGAATTTGATGAAAAACATATCGAGTGTCTTTTGGGTTTCTATTGCTATTTTGTTAATTGCCGTCGTATATGGGGTTGCAGCTCCAAGCAATTTTGAAACAATCACCTCAAATATCCAAGCTTTTCTTACGTCCAGGTTTGGTTGGTATTATTTAATTTTGGTATCGTTAATCGTTATCTTTTGTATTTTTCTAATACTTAGTCCGATTGGAGCAATTACATTAGGAAAACCGAATGATAAACCAGAATATTCTACTGTTTCCTGGTTTGCTATGTTATTTAGTGCTGGAATGGGAATTGGTCTTGTCTTTTGGGGAGCGGCAGAGCCATTGTCGCATTTTGCAACGAATCCACCCCTGTCTGAGCCTGGAAGTGATGATGCATTAAAAGAATCGATGCGCTTTACTTTTTTCCACTGGGGCTTACATGCTTGGGGCATCTATGCATTGATTGCATTAGCGTTAGCCTATTTTAATTTTAGAAAAGGTGAGCCAGGACTGATTAGTTCAACACTTACACCGATTCTTGGAAAATATGCAAGCGGCAAATTAGGAGGACTCATTGATATTCTAGCCGTTTTAGCAACGGTCATAGGGGTTGCAACGACACTTGGATTTGGTGCAGCACAAATTAATGGCGGACTATCGTTTCTTTTTGATATTCCTAATAATTTCAAAGTTCAACTTATTATTATTGGTGTAGTCACGGTATTATTTATCATCTCGGCATGGTCAGGATTAGGGAAAGGAATTAAATATTTAAGTAATACGAATTTAGTTTTAGCAATAATATTGTTAATTCTAATGTTTATCGCTGGACCCACCTTATTAATTTTGAATTTATTTACAGATACGTTAGGGAAATATTTGCAAAATATTATTCAAATGAGCTTTCGTATTGCCCCATTAAATTCAGAAAATCGTAATTGGATTAATTCGTGGACGATCTTCTACTGGGCCTGGTGGATCTCTTGGTCTCCATTTGTTGGTATTTTTATTGCCCGTGTATCAAAAGGGAGAACGATTCGCCAGTTTCTAATAGGTGTTTTGTTAGCTCCATCCATTGTTAGTTTTATTTGGTTTGCTGTTTTTGGCACCGCTTCTATCCATGTTCAACAACAAGGGAGAATCGATTTAACCGCATTGAAAACAGAGGAAGTATTATTTGGAGTTTTTGAAAATGTCCCGATGACAACCTTCCTTTCAATCATAGCTCTCATTCTAATTGCTATATTTTTTATTACATCTGCAGATTCAGCAACCTTTGTTCTTGGTATGCAAACAACATATGGTTCGTTACTTCCTCCAAATAGTGTGAAATTAACCTGGGGAATTTTACAGTCTTTAGTAGCAGTGATTTTATTATATAGTGGCGGATTGCAAGGTTTACAAAATGCCCTTATTATTGCAGCTTTTCCATTTTCAATAATTATTATCTTGATGATTATTTCGTTATATAAATCATTGATGAAGGAACGAAGAGATTTAAGGCTCTATGTACGGGCCAAACCAATAAAAAAGATAACAGAGCAAGAACCAGAATAAAAGGGAGTTGATAATTCTCCCTTTTTTCTAGTTTATTTCGAAAGTTGTTTTAGTTTGTTGCTCTTGTATATGCCTAACTGTCGGCATTACAAGATATCAGCATTTTTTTTGGAAATTCCAGCTCTTTTCCCAGTAAAATTTACAGGTTAGCGATATTTAGCAAATAGTTATTAATTAATACTTACTTAAATACCAACAATGTTTAAGAAAAGAGCTACTTCGTGATTATTCGTTACATATCATGGCCTTGATTATGATTTTGGCGTGTATGATTACGATTTTTTACTTTTTTAGACCCACTTAATGGTTCAGGTTGCCCAGATTGTTTTGGAGCATTTTTTCTCATATCTTTTCCATCATTTTTATTAGACATTTCTTCATCCCTCCTTCGCATAGATTGTGCTTATTGAAGGGATTTATACCGTATATTTTGTGTAAATAAGCGCAATCTATTTTTGAAAAGAACTTTGAAAGGGAGAGACATGGATGCCATATCATAAAAATAAACAACAAGCTTTTCAAGCTGCGCAACAGGGCATGAAGCAATTAGACGACGTTTATAGTCAATTAGTTCGCGATAGTGCTGACTATGGTCAGCAGTTAAAACATTTAAAAAATGAAGTCAATGAAACATATCAACAAATAGAAAATGCCATGGAAGTAGCAAGCGAAACCCAAAGACAGCAACTAGAGAAGTTCCGTTCAGATATTGAACAAATTGTAAATGACGTAAATAATGATTAAAAGGTCAAGAGACCGTTAAAACACAGGTTGACGTAATGCTGTGTTTTAACGGTCTCTATTTTAATATATGTGTGAACGATTAAAAGCTATTGGTTTTTCTTTCGCTTTTTATTATTTTGCTTCTGTTTCTCGGTTAGGGGTTCATTGGAAAACTCTTCATTATATCCTGTACCTTTTCCTTGTGCACTGGCTGCATTCATTCCTGGAATGATATGGTTCGCTTTTCTTTTAACCATTTATTTCACCTCCAATACTATTTTGTGCAAGAACGATAGAAATAATCAAATTTAGAAATAACTATCAATTTAGAATTGGCAATTGAATCTTATATTTTTGAAAAAACTTTTAGTTTTTTTATTGTTTCTTTCTTTAATATAATATTCTCTAGTGAAAGATTGTAAATAAAGGGGAGAAGGAATGAACAGAATCATAACTATTATCATCGGTTCCTTATTAGTGAGTGTTGCATATAATTTGTTTCTAATACCTCATGAAATCTTAAGTAGTGGTTTAAGTGGTATTGCAATTATGCTAGGTCTGATTACTCCATTTAATACAGGAATATTAAATTTTTTACTTAATCTTCCTTTACTGATTCTTGGAGTGTTTAAATTAGGTAAACGGTTTATTCTTTATACTATTTTATCCGTTGTGGTAATCTCAGTAGGACTATACATCATACCAATTAAACAGATTTCAACTGAACCGATATTATCCTCTTTATTTGGTGGAGTAATAACTGGATTAGGAATCGGATTAATTTTTCGAGTATCAGGTTCATCCGGTGGTTTCGATATTTTAGCCATGCTACTAAATAAGAAAAAAGATTTCCCATTAGGGACAATTTTATCTGCTATGAATGGAATTGTTGTTCTAATTTCAGGATTTATTTTTAGTTGGGACGCAGCTTTAAACACAATGGTAGCCATTTATGCAACTGGTAAAGTGGTTGATACAATTCATACGAAACATATAAAACTCACCGTGATGATTGTGACCGACAAAGGAAAAGAGATGAAAGAAAAATTACTTTCGAGTGTATATCGCGGAATCACTTTAATAGATGGTGAAGGTGCTTATTCAGGGGAAAATCGAAAAATCTTAATGACTGTTATTACTAGGTATCAATTGACAGATGTTAAATCTTTAATTAGAGATATTGACCCAAGTGCATTTGTTAATATTACCGAAACAACAGAAGTAATGGGTTCGTTTCATCGAAATTAGTAGACGTCAACCGAAAATTAGCGTAGAAAATCTTTTGATTAATAGAGATTCTGCGCTTTTTTTATACACAAAAATACAGAGATAAACTTTTTATAGATATTTCTTTTCTCAGTGGATTGTAAAGATTGGTCTTTTCTTAAAATTATATTTATTTATTAAAATATTACCTAAATTCAACAAGGTTTGAGAAAAGCTTTATTAAATGGATGTATTTATATATATATATATATATGTAAAAGGCTTAGTGCCGGCTTTACTCTTAACAAAAGAATCGACAAAAATCTGCATTTTTTTCATAAAAAACGAAATATGTAACTCATTAAATTATAATAAATATAACGAGAAACAAAACTTGAGCTAATATTTAAAGGTTCCCCGTTTATGATAATATTTTCTTATTAAAAACGATAACATTCTTGTTATTTACTTATGTAACTACTTATATTAAGATGGTAATTGTGAAAAGTAATTGAACATAATTCGAGCTTTTCGTGAAACTATCAGTGAATATGACATTTTTTGAAAAAGAGGGGGAATCTTGAGTGGCTAAAAACGACGTTTTTAACGCACGTACTTCTTTTGAACTAGAAGGCAAACGTTATCATTTTTATCGTCTTGCAGCTCTTGAAGAAGCAGGTTTAGCGAAAATCTCTCGCTTACCATACTCAGTAAAAGTATTATTAGAATCTGTACTTCGCCAACTGGATGGCCGTGTAATTACAAAAGAACATGTTGAAAATTTATCAAAATGGGGATCTGAAGAAGTAAAAGATGCAGAGGTGCCTTTTAAGCCATCTCGTGTTATTCTCCAAGATTTCACAGGTGTACCTGCCGTTGTAGACCTTGCTTCTTTACGTAAAGCAATGGCTGATTTAGGTGGAGATCCTGATAAAATTAATCCTGAAATTCCTGTCGATCTTGTAATTGACCACTCAGTACAAGTTGACAAATATGGTACGGCAGACGCTTTAAAAGCGAATATGGATTTTGAATTTGAACGTAACGCAGAACGTTATCAATTCTTAAGCTGGGCTACGAAAGCGTTTGATAATTACCGTGCGGTGCCACCAGCAACTGGTATTGTTCACCAAGTTAACTTAGAATATCTTGCTAGCGTAGTTCATGCAATTGAAACTGCAGATGGTGAATTTGAAGCATTCCCAGATACTCTAGTAGGTACTGACTCTCATACAACAATGATCAATGGTATCGGTGTTCTTGGATGGGGTGTTGGTGGTATTGAAGCGGAAGCAGGTATGCTTGGTCAACCTTCATACTTCCCAATTCCAGAAGTTATCGGTGTTAAATTAGTAGGGGAACTTCCAAATGGAGCGACTGCGACTGACTTAGCACTAAAAGTTACTCAAGTGTTACGCCAAAAAGGTGTTGTTGGTAAATTTGTTGAATTCTTTGGTCCTGGTGTATCTAAATTACCACTTGCTGACCGTGCAACAATTGCTAACATGGCCCCTGAATATGGCGCTACTTGTGGTTTCTTCCCTGTAGATGCTGAAAGCTTAGGATATCTTCGATTAACTGGTCGTCCGGAGGAGCATATTAAGCTTGTTGAGAAATATTTACAGGAAAACAATATGTTCTTCACTCCAGAAAATGAAGAACCTGTTTACACAGATGTTGTTGAAATTAACTTATCTGATATCGAAGCAAACTTATCAGGTCCAAAACGTCCACAGGACTTAATTCCGCTATCTAAAATGCAAACAGCTTTCCAAGATGCGGTAACTGCTCCTGTAGGTAACCAAGGATTTGGATTAAAAGATACAGAAATTAAGAAAGAAGCTGTAGTTAAATTCGATAATGGCGATGAAGCAACAATGAAAACAGGCGCCGTTGCTATCGCAGCTATTACAAGTTGTACAAACACTTCTAACCCTTATGTTATGTTAGGTGCAGGTTTAGTTGCCAAAAAAGCAGTTGAAAAAGGCTTAACGGTACCTAAATATGTAAAAACATCCTTGGCTCCAGGTTCAAAAGTTGTTACTGGATATTTAAGAGATTCTGGACTTCTAGGGTATCTTGATCAATTAGGATTCAATCTTGTAGGTTATGGTTGTACAACATGTATCGGTAACTCTGGTCCACTTAAAGAAGAAATCGAAAAGACGATTGCTGAAAACGATTTACTTGTTACTTCAGTACTTTCTGGTAACCGTAACTTTGAGGGCCGTATCCATCCGCTTGTAAAAGCAAACTACTTAGCATCACCACCGTTAGTTGTTGCTTATGCATTAGCAGGTACAGTAGACATCGATCTTATCAATGAGCCAATTGGAAAAGATAAAGACGGTAATGATGTTTACATGAAAGATATTTGGCCATCTACTGAAGAGGTAAATGAAGCGGTTAAACAAAGCGTAACACCTGAGTTATTCCGCAAAGAATACGAGCGTGTATTCGACGATAATGAACGTTGGAATGAAATCAAAACAGGTAATGATCCATTATATACTTGGGATGAAAAATCAACGTATATTGCGAATCCGCCATTCTTTGAAAATCTTTCTCCAAATCCAGAGGAAGTTAAGCCATTATCTAGCCTTCGTATCGTAGCTAAATTTGGTGATTCTGTAACTACTGACCATATTTCACCAGCTGGTGCAATTGGTAAAGATACTCCTGCAGGTAAATACTTACGTGAAAACGGGGTAGAACCTCGCGAATTTAACTCTTATGGTTCTCGTCGTGGTAACCATGAAGTCATGATGCGTGGTACATTTGCGAATATCCGAATTCGTAACCAAATTGCTCCTGGAACAGAAGGTGGTTTTTCAACTTACTGGCCAACTAATGAAGTAACTTCAATGTATGATGCTTGCATGAAATACAAAGAAGACGGCACTGGATTAGTTGTTCTTGCTGGTAAAGATTACGGGATGGGATCTTCTCGAGACTGGGCAGCAAAAGGTACAAATCTTCTTGGTATTAAAACAGTTATTGCAGAAAGCTTTGAACGTATTCACCGTTCTAATCTTGCATTGATGGGTGTTTTACCACTTCAATTCAAGAAAGGTGAAAACGCTGAAACACTTGGTTTAACTGGAAAAGAAATCATTGATGTTCACATTGATGAAAATGTTAAGCCACGTGATATTTTGAAAGTAACTGCTACAGATGAAGCAGGCAACAAGAAAGAATTTGAAGTACTTGTTCGTTTCGATTCTGATGTCGAAATTGATTACTATCGTCATGGTGGTATTCTTCAAATGGTACTTCGCGACAAATTACAAGCATAATCGACTGATCTCACACACTCTGTTTTACAGAGTGTGTTTTTTTATACTAATTTTTTTAAAAGTACATATACTTAAATAGAGTAAATAAATGATCATTCTATAGGAGGAAAAAATGTTTAAAAGAATCCTTCCATTTATGATAATCATGCTGTTAGTTTGTACAATGCTAGTACAAGCACTTGAACATAAAAAAGATAAACAAGTTAAAGCATCTACAGAAACGTCTTTATCAAAAGCAAGTGATGAGGATTTAAATGAGTTATATAATTCTATTATGTCATCTCAAATTGAGGAACCAGAAGAAGAGGAAGAAGAGGTTGCAGAAGGATTAGAAATCGGTTCTAAAGCACCTGATTTTGAACTAACCACTCTAACAGGCAAAAAAATGCGACTAGCTGATTTTAAGGGAAAACGTGTAATAATCAATTTCTTTGCCACTTGGTGTTACCCATGTAAAATAGAAATGCCTGTGCTCGAGAAATTCTATCAAGAGAATCACGATGATATAGAAATACTAGCGATTAATATTGATACAAAATCTGATGTAAAAGGCTATGTTAAAAAATTAAATTTATCATTTCCGATTCTTTTAGATGAGAAAGGTGTAGTCGATACACAATACCAAGTATTAGCGATCCCAAGTACTTATATTGTGGATGAGAAGGGAATTATAATTAATAAACATTACGGAGCATTAAATGATCAGCAATTAGAAAAATTATTCAAATAACTACAGACACTTCTTCTTGTGAAGTGTTTATTTTTTTGAAATACTATTATTATAACAATTTTGTGACAGTTCCAGCTAAATTTGTTAGAAAATTTTAATTTATGTTAAAATAAATATGTAGAAATAACTAGGTTATTTCAAAAGTATTGGTAAAATAATTATAAATTTTTAATTTTATGACCATACTATTATAAAATATACAACCTAAGGAGATTATATAGATGAGAAAAACAAATAAGAAATCATTTTCAGATTTAGTGTTGGAAAATAAACAAGCTTTATTAAGAGATCAAGAAGCGATTGAAAGAATTGAAACAAAGCTTGAACAAAAACATTCAATTAAATTGGCGGAATAAACCTATATTTACTACTCATATCCCCTTTATTTTAGGTGAAACTTAAAATAAAGGGGGTTTTTTTATGAGTAATCCAAAAAAGAAAAGCAAATACTATGGGCCTACACATTTAGGTACACAGCCTCGTTCTTTTGGTGGGAACAAAGGAAAACAAATGCAAGATAAATCAGGAGAGCATGCCCAGGTAATTCAGACTAAAGGGGAATAACATGAAAGTGCTAAAAAAAACCAGGCTTGAATGAATCGTAAAAACAACATACTATCATTGTCCACACAAATTGTGGTCACTCTTACTGTAAGGAGGACTTTAATATGGCATGGAATAAACCTAAACCAGATGATCGCAGTGATAATGTAGAAAAATTACAAAATATGATTGATAACACACTTGAGAATATAGAAAAAGCAGAAGAAACGGCTAGTCTCTCAAGTAATGAAGAACGCGCCAAAATAGAAGCGAAAAATGAACGCCGCCGTGAAAGTATCGAGAGTATGCGCAGTGAAGTAAAAGATGAAGCCCATGCTCAAAATAATCAATATCAATAATGAATAACAGCCGGTTTGACGCCGGCTGTTATTTTTGTTATTCACAACAATCAGTGCTAAAATAAAAAATATTATTAATGAAAGGTGCTACTACATAAGAATGATTATTTCAGAAACAGATATTCAAGTTCGTTATGCAGAGACAGACCAAATGGGTGTTGTCTATCATGCAAATTATTTAGTATGGTTAGAACTCGGTAGAACAAAGCTTATAGAGGATTTAGGTTTTAAATATGCTGATATGGAAAATGAAGGAGTTTTATCTCCTGTTGTAGATATTGAAATTTCTTATAAAAAGCCTGTTCGATATGGGGAAGTTGCTAAAGTTAAAACTTGGATTGAAGAGTATGATGGTATACGTGTTGTTTATGGGTATGAGGTATTAACGGAAGGTGGAGAACTCTCGGTTATAGCCAAATCAAAGCATGTATGTGTAAAGAAAGAAACGTTCCGTCCAATTTCAATTCGAAAACGATTACCTGATTGGCATGAAGCATATGAAAAGGCAAAAAAATAAACTTATCAATTATTAGAGGGGGAGACTTGTGGCTTTCGGAATATCAAAAAGTCAACTAAAAAAATGGAAAAATAAAATTGATTCAGGAGAAATTGCGATTATTACTCATTTCTGGATTGATGAGCGTTTCCCCAATTGTAACTCAGTTACGAAAGTAGGTTGTTGTAATATCGAAAAATTAGTCAACTGGGGTACTATATACGGTTTAAAAGAAGAATGGATTCATCACCGTAAGGATGGATATTCTCATTTTGATTTGTTAGGAGATAAACAGGCGGAAGTATTATTAAAAGAGGGACATATAGAAGAATTGAACAAGTTCTGTCAAACAAGAATACGAGAGTGAACGAAATGAAGCTCACTCTCGTATTCTTGTTTTTAGCTATCAAAGACATTAAATACTAAATATATCCCTTTTTCTATTGCCTATCTTATACGAATGATAATGAGCAAACACTTTTAAAATGCACCTTATTTTTTATACATATAAATTGGTTCATCTAGTTCTTGATCATAATCAACATGTAAATTATGATTATCAAAATACCAAAGATCCTTTTCCTCTATATAAAAAAGGATTCCATTTTGTTCTTTTTTTACAGCTATATCACTTGGTTCTTCTTTTGACATTCCTAATGAAAATCCTTCTTGAACCGGTGAAGATCCACCATACTTTACGAAAAACCGTATATGATCACCATTTTCTAGAAACATTTCTTCCTTGAACCATTTTGTTGCTTCATCTGATATGTAAATTTCCATGTGGTTAGCTCCTCTCCAAAAAGAGTATTAATCATCTTCATTATAAGCTCTTTCTTATATATTCTTCTACTAAATTGATTCGCTATTCTAATTAGACATCATATAATTAATTATTTCGTCGTAGGTATGATTAATTAATCCTTTTTCATAGGCTTCTTGGAGAGGATAAACACGGTATTGTCTTAAGTTTTGATTGGCAACATATGTCGGGTGAAATTGCCTATCCTCAATTTTTATCTGCTTTTCATTTTTTAAAATATTTTTAGATACTTTAAATTCAATCATTCCTCCAATATCCTTATAATCCCACATTTGTCCTGATATAAAATTCCCTAATGAATAGATGACATATGCATCTCTGCCATCTCTAGTATGAAACTTTTCAACCGGTTGAAGGACGTGTGGATGGTGTCCTAGAATAATGTCTGCACCACCATCTGTAAATAATTTAGCCAACATCTTCTGATCTTCATTTGGCTGCCTATTATATTCTATACCCCAATGTAAGTTTAAAATAACTAAATCTGCCACTTGACGAGCTCTCTTTAATTCGAATAGTATCGTATCTTTATTAATGAGATTAACTAAATAGTCTTTTCCGTCAGGGACAGGAATTCCATTCGTCCCGTATGTATAAGCAAGAACTGCAATTTTAATCCCGTTTACTGATTGAACTCTTATCTTCTGTTGATCATTTACATCTTTAAATGTCCCTACATAGGGTAGCTGCTTATTTTCATAGTAAGAAATTGAACTTAAAATTCCTTTTTCACCTTTATCTAGAGCATGATTATTTGCAGTGGATACAAGATCAACACCTGCATCCATAATCGCGTCAACAATTTCATATGGACTATTAAAAGCAGGGTAGCTACTAATTCCTAATTTCTCTCCACCAGGAATAGATTCCTGATTGGCAATTAATAAATCTGGTTTCTGAAGCATTGCTTTAACTGGTTGAAACATCGGCTTAAAATCATAGCCACTTTGAGTTCTAGCATCATCATATACCCAATCATGGATTAAAATATCTCCAATTGCTCCAATCACAGCACTTGTATGGAAATCTTTCGGAGTAATACTTACTGTACGTGCAGAATGAGTTAAGGAGGTATGTGATTGCTTAAAAAAGGATTGCTTCCATTGATAATATTGTATAAAGCATAAAATGAAAATGGAAAGAAGCAAAATCAATATGATCATGCTTAAGAATAAGTTCCGTCGTTTTATCATGTTATAACCAGCCTTTTAATTCAGAATCCATTTTATTTTACAATAAATCATACAAATGAAGTGAAAGAATTTAAGAAAACAAAAAAAATAACCCTAAATAGGGTCATTGGTTAAATCCATTTTACTTTTGGCTCTGTTTTATTTTTAATTCTAGAAATATTTGTCCGGTGGCGATAAATGACAAAACCTGCTAATGCAAAAACAATCACGACCAATGGCCAATCCTTCGTAATAAAAAAATCTACTACGGAATAAATTATTGCAAAAATACCAGCTATAATGGATGACAGAGATACATATTTACAGATTTTCAAACTAATTAGAAACACAATAACAAGTAATATAAATAATAGAGGAACATATGCAAGCAATACCCCTCCAGATGTTGCTACAGCCTTACCTCCACGGAAACCTGCAAAAATAGGAAACATATGTCCAATTACAGCAAATAATCCAATGAGTAGTGGGTGAAGTGAATCATCTACACCGAAAAATATTGGCAATAAAGTGGCTAATGTTCCTTTTAATATATCCGCAGCAGTAACAGCAATTCCTGCTTTTACTCCTAAAGTTCGAAAAGAGTTGGTTCCGCCTAAATTCCCACTCCCATGCTGTCTAATATCAATTCCATAGAAAAGCTTGCCCACAATTAAACCAGATGGAATCGATCCTAATAAATAAGCTAAAATGATAATAAGTGCATACGTCATAACATTACCCCTTTAAATATGAAACTATAAGGCTTTTTTATTGTACCATGTACTTTAAGGAAAGAAAAATTTTATTAAAAATAGATTTTTCTCTTTTCTTGATTGTAGTACTCATGTAGGATGAAGAAGGGAGGAAATTAAATGGCAACATTAGAATTTAGAACCAAAACGAAAAGAAAAAATAAGTTATTCTATGGGATATTAGTGCTGCTTCTTTTGGCAGCTGCCAGTCTATTATTCTATTTTTATCCTTTTGCATCTTCTGAAAAAGTACAGTATATAAGTAATAAAAATTCTATTTTAGTTAACGGAAAAATACAAGGTACAGCTGTACAAGATGGAAACCAACTATATGTCCCAATAAAAATCGTTCAAAAGAATATTGATCAGTCTCTTTTTATTGAGAACAACGCTGTTATTCTAACAACAAATCAAAAGGTTATTCGCATGCCTTTGAACAAAGAAGGTTTTACAGCCAATCAAGTATCCAAAAAAACCGATTTTCCAATTGTTAAGTCTATAAATAACGATATTTATATCGATTTAAAGACATTAACTAAGATCTATCCTATTCAATTCCATATCACAAAGGAAAATAAGGTCATATGGATTGAAAAAAATAATGAGGCATATGAAAAAGGAAAGATTACTGTAAAGGATACACGAAAAGCCTTTTTAAGATTACGAACAAAACCAGATTTGCATTCTCCTTATGTAGAAGAGACCAAAAAAGGAGAAAACATTCGGATTGAAAAAGCAATCGGGGAATATTATTTTGTACGAACTTTTGAGGGTATTGGTGGGTATATTAAAAAAGAATATGTTACTAAAAACGAAAAAGTACAAATCTCAACTGTGACTACGGATGAATCAACAACAAGTTTAAAATATAATGCGCCGATTCATTTAACATGGGAGGCCGTTTATACAAAAACTCCAAACCCAGATCAATTACCTAAAATGCCAGGCGTAAATATTGTCTCTCCAACATGGTTTAAATTGAAAAATAATCAAGGAGACGTGGCAAATCTTGCTTCTGATTCGTACATGAAATGGGCAAGAAAAAATGGATATCAAGTTTGGGCTTTATTCTCTAATTCATTCGATCCGACATTGACAAAGGAAGCCTTAACACATTATGAAACTAGAACAAAGATCATTAATCAATTACTAACTTATGTAAAAACCTATAAGTTAGATGGATTAAACATCGATATAGAAAATGTTTCACCAGAGGACGGTCCACTAGTTACACAATTTGTCAGGGAGCTTTCCGTGTATTTACACAATGAAGGCAAATACGTATCTATGGATATAACATTTATCGCCAAAGGAAGCTGGTCTGAATTCTATGAACGAGACAAGCTTGCTGCTGTTGTCGATTATCTAATCGTAATGGCTTATGATGAGCATTGGGCAAGTTCCCCAACAGCAGGTAGTGTAGCAAGTCTTCCATGGGTGAAAAACAATTTGGAACAATTGCTTAAAGAAGTTCCAAATGAAAAATTAATACTAGGATTACCTTTCTTCACCCGTTTATGGTCGGAAGAAATGAAGGATGGGCAAGTGTCTGTGTCTTCCAAAGCGTTGTCAATGGATCAGGCAAATGCATGGATGAAGGAAAGAAATTTAAAAGCCCAAGAAGACCCAGAAACAGGGCAAAATTATATCGAATATAAAGACGCAAAAACAAATATTGTCTATAAGATGTGGTTAGAAGATTCTCTTTCATTGAAAAAAAGGGCACAATTGGCTGCGCAGTACGACTTAGCTGGTGTTGCCTCATGGGCACGTTATTTTGCAGATGATTCTGCATGGCTAGCGCTTCAAAGCTCATTATCTGCTTTTAAATAATATCTAAACATTATCGGAGGATGGTGGTAGGTTTAATACCTCGTCCTCCTAAATAAACAATATATAGTAAGGAGTTATTTATTTGAAAACAACAGTATCCGCCATCCAATGGATGGCTTTTATGATTGCAGGTTCTATTGCTGCACCTATAGCAATAGCAGACATTTACCATTTAAGTCCTGTTGAGACTTCCGCGTTTGTAGAACGTACGATTTTTGTATTAGGAATTGCCGGATTGCTCCAAGGCATCATTGGTCACCGCTTACCGATTAATGAAGGACCTGCAGGTTTATGGTGGGGAGTATTTACTATTTATGCTGGATTTGTAGGTACATTATATACCTCAAATATCGAAACTCTTAGAGAATTATCCGGCGGAATGCTGTTGAGTGGGGTATTTTTCTTTATTTTTTCAGCATTTGGTTTAATACAAAAACTGGCAAAATTATTTACACCATCAATTACTTTTATTTATTTATTTTTACTTATTCTCCAATTAAGCGGTTCCTTTATAAAAGGGATGTTTGGTTTAACAAGTGGGGTACATCAAATTCAAATAACGACTGCCATATTATGTACGATTATTATTCTATTAACATTTTATTTAGGACAAGTTCGCATTCAATGGATCAAACAATTTTCTATTATGATAGGAATGATCATTGGCTGGATACTATTTATAATCTTTGGAATCGCACCCGAAGTACCTAAAAGTCACTCATGGATATCCTTCCCTGAAATCTTTTCCTTTGGTATTCCAAAATTAGATTCAGGTATTATCGTCACCTCGTTTTTTATTACCATCTTACTCATTACTAATATGATTGCTTCTGTTCGAGTAATGGAAGAGGTAATAAATATGAAGGAAACTAAAAAAAATACACGTTATAAGCAGGCAGGATTTATTTCAGGAATTAATCAGCTAGCTGGTGGTTTATTTTCTAGCATTGGACCTGTTCCTATTTCAGGAGCAGCTGGTTTTGTTAGTCAAACAGGCATAAAGTCCATCCGACCATTTATCCTTGGAAGTTTAATCGTAACCATTATTTCTTTGCTTCCACCAATTATGAACGTAATGAGTGCATTACCCGCACCAGTTGGCTATGCAGTCACCTTTGTAATTTTCACAAAAATGGTTGGCTTAGCACTTTCAGAAATCGATAAAACGACTGATCGTCAAATCACTTATTTTTCAGCTGGAATTGGCTTTTTAATCGGGGTTGGCGTCATGTTTCTTCCAGCAGAAGCGACAACTGGACTCCCAGTCGTTGTTGCCTCAATTATTAATAATGGGCTGATTTTAGGAACCCTATTTGCAGTGATCACAGAGCAATATTTACTTTGGAAAAAAAAGAGGGCAAAATGATATTGGTTTGCAGTTCTGCAAGTAATGCAGTACGATAAAGAATATGAGTTAGTAATTAATGGGGTGAACGTTAATGACGATTGAAAATCCAAGTAGAGAAGAAATTGGTATCATTTTAAAGAAAGCCAAGCGAGTCGCAGTCGTAGGATTGAGCAATAATCCAGAGCGAACTTCCTATATGATATCAGAAGCGATGCAAAAAGCAGGATATGAAATCATTCCAGTAAATCCGTCGGTTGACGAGGTATTAGGAGTAAAAGCGGTCTCTTCTTTGAAGGATATTGAAGGCCATGTAGACATTGTCAATATTTTTAGACGTTCTGAATTTTTGCCTGATCTTGCTCAGCAATTTGTTGAAATAGATGCTGATGTATTCTGGTCCCAACTTGGTGTTGAGAATGAAGAGGCATATCAATTCCTTAAAGATAAAGGAAAAACAGTCATAATGAACCGCTGTATTAAAGTAGAGCATGCATTAACCAAATAGTCTCATACTTGAAGCAAGCGTTGGTATTAGCGCTTGCTTTTTTATCTGAATCTTTTTCTTTACACTCTAATCATGTAAAAAAATATACTGGTTTTAACTTATACATTTTATTTTTTGTTTTTTATTGATTGTTTTCGTTTAGTTTGTTGCTTTTCAAAGATGTATTGGTTTTTAGCGATAGTTATTAGACAAAACCTTACTTACAAGGTTAATGAAAACAGCCATATTAACAGATTAGTACTTAAACATTTAATGCTATTTGAAAAAAACCAAATTATAGTTAAAATAGTGAATAGACGTTTGTACGGAAGATGTTATAATTAATAGCGAACAGATGTTTGTTTTTTAAGCGGTGGACAGTTGAGTTTAAGTATATTCATTGTCTATATAATGAATTTGAGAAAGAGAGCAGTGTGTTTGAAAGGGGAATCTTTGTGGTAAAGAAGCAAAACTTAATTGAATACAACGATGACGCAATACAAGTATTAGAAGGTCTAGAAGCAGTAAGAAAACGTCCAGGTATGTACATAGGATCTACGGATGCTAGAGGCCTTCATCATTTAGTATATGAAATCGTTGATAATTCCGTGGATGAGGCATTAGCAGGTAACGGAGATCATATTATCGTTAAAATACATAAAGACAATAGTATAAGTGTTGAGGATAAAGGCCGAGGTATGCCAACAGGAATGCATAAATTAGGCAAGCCAACAACCGAAGTTATTTTTACGGTTCTACATGCAGGGGGAAAATTTGGGCAAGGTGGTTATAAAACATCTGGGGGTCTACATGGTGTAGGTGCTTCAGTTGTTAACGCATTATCCGAGTGGTTAATAGTCACAATTAAACGGGATGGTGCTGTATATCAACAAAAATTTATTAATGGTGGCAAGCCAGAAACCACTCTGGAGAAAATCGGAAAATCAAATCAAACTGGAACTCTCATTCATTTTAAACCAGATCCAACCATATTTAGCACGACCACTTATAATTACGATACCTTGTGCGAACGCTTACGTGAATCTGCCTTTTTATTAAAAGGATTAAAAATCGAAATCATTGATGAAAGATACGACCAAAAGGATGTATTTTTTTACGAAAATGGAATTGAAGCATTTGTCGAATATTTAAACGAAGGAAAAGATGTTCTACACCCAGTTGTTTTTATTGAAGGAGATTCAAGTGGAATTGAAGTTGAATATGCCTTCCAATTTAATGATGGTTTTTCTGAGAATATTCTTTCATTTGTTAATAATGTTCGAACAAAAGACGGCGGAACTCATGAAATCGGAGCAAAAACAGCAATGACTCGAGTCATTAATGAATATGCTCGAAAAGTGAACTTATTGAAAGAAAAGGATAAAAACCTGGAGGGTACGGATATTCGTGAAGGATTATCTGCTATCGTTTCTGTGCGAATTCCAGAAGAACTTCTTCAATTTGAAGGTCAAACTAAAGGAAAATTAGGAACAAGTGAAGCTAGATCTGCTGTAGATTCTGTTGTTTCAGAACATCTAGCCTATTTCTTAGAGGAGAATCCAGAATCAAGTAATCTCTTGATTAAAAAATCGATAAAAGCAGCTCAAGCAAGAGAAGCAGCACGAAAGGCTCGTGAAGAAGCACGAAGTGGAAAAAAGCGAAAAAAATCAGAAAGCTTATTATCTGGTAAATTAACTCCTGCGCAATCTCGCAATCCTGAGAAAAACGAACTTTATTTAGTTGAGGGAGATTCCGCTGGTGGTTCTGCGAAGCAAGGACGCGACAGAAGATTCCAGGCTGTTCTTCCTTTACGCGGAAAAGTTATTAACACTGAAAAAGCAAAACTCCAAGATATTTTTAAAAATGAAGAAATTAATACAATCATTCATACAATCGGTGCCGGAGTGGGTCCAGATTTCAATGTAGACGATGCCAATTATGATAAGATCATTATTATGACCGATGCAGATACAGATGGCGCACATATTCAAGTATTATTACTTACATTCTTTTATCGCTATATGAAGCCTCTTATTGAAGCGGGAAAGGTCTATATTGCTCTCCCACCTTTATATAAAGTAAGTAAGGGTTCAGGAAAAAAAGAAATCATCGAATACGCATGGACCGAGGACGAATTAAATAGTGTGACCAAGAAGGTAGGAAAAGGCTATATGCTCCAACGCTATAAAGGACTTGGAGAGATGAACGCTGATCAACTATGGGATACAACAATGAATCCAGATTCAAGAACCTTAATACGTGTTCGAATTGATGATGCGGCAAGAGCGGAACGTAGAGTCACTACCTTGATGGGAGATAAGGTTGAACCAAGACGTAAATGGATTGAAAACAATGTTGCTTTTGGTCTTGAAGAGGACCAAAACATATTAGATAACGAAAATATATCAGTTGATGGAGGGGAAGAAGACTGATGTCAACAATAGAAAAATTTCAAGACCTACCCCTAGAAGAAGTTTTAGGTGATCGATTTGGTAGGTACAGTAAATATATTATTCAAGACCGTGCCCTTCCAGATGCTCGTGATGGATTAAAGCCTGTTCAACGACGAATCTTGTATGCGATGCATGTAGAAGGAAACACAGCAGAAAAAGGATTTCGCAAATCCGCAAAAACTGTTGGGAATGTAATCGGTAATTACCACCCTCATGGAGATTCTTCTGTTTATGAGGCTATGGTACGTATGAGTCAAGATTGGAAGGTTAGAAATGTACTAATTGAAATGCACGGAAATAACGGTAGTATTGATGGAGATCCTGCTGCTGCTATGCGTTATACAGAAGCAAGATTATCAGCGATAGCATCTGAACTTTTACAAGACATTGATAAAAACACCGTGGATTTTATTCCAAACTTTGATGATACTTCAAAGGAACCAACCGTTCTCCCTGCAAGATTTCCTAATCTGCTAGTGAACGGGTCAACAGGGATTTCTGCCGGCTATGCAACAGACATCCCTCCTCATCATCTTGGTGAGGTAATTGATGGGACCATTAAACGAATTGAAAATCCTGATTGTACAGTGGATGAATTAATGTCCATCATTAAAGGTCCTGATTTCCCTACTGGAGGGATTATTCAAGGGATTGAAGGGATTAAAAAAGCCTATGAAACAGGTAAAGGAAAAATGGTGGTTCGCGGAAAAACTGAAATCGAAGAAATTCGCGGAGGGCGTCAACAGATTGTAATTACTGAAATTCCATATGAAGTAAACAAGGCAAATATGGTAAAAAAAATTGATGAGCTTCGGTTAGATAGAAAAGTAGAAGGAATTTCAGAGATACGCGATGAAACCGATCGTACAGGCCTTCGAATTGTCATCGAATTAAAAAAAGAGGCGAACGCAGACGGTGTCTTAAACTTCTTGTTTAAAAATACCGATTTACAAATTTCCTACAATTTTAACATGGTGGCAATTCATAATCGTAGACCAAAGCTTATGGGATTAAAAGATCTATTAGATGCATATATAGAGCACCAAAAAGAAGTGGTTACAAATCGTACAGCTTTCGATTTACATAAGGCACGTGAGCGTCAACATATTGTTGAAGGATTAATGAAAGCATTATCCATTCTTGACGAAGTGATTGCAACTATCCGAGCTTCGAAGGATAAACGAAATGCGAAGGATAACTTAATACAAAAATATCAATTCACAGAGGCACAGTCGGAAGCGATCGTTTCTTTACAACTATATCGATTAACAAATACGGATATTACCGCTCTTCAACAAGAGGCTGAAGAACTAAATAAAAAAATTGCAGAATACACTTCCATATTGGAAAGTGAAAAGAAACTTCTAGGAGTCATAAAAAAAGAATTAAAAGAGATTAAAAAGAAATATGTCAATGATCGCAGAACGGTTATCGAGGATGAAATCGAAGAGATTAAAATAAATCTAGAAGTAATGATTCCTAATGAAGAAGTTATGGTTACCGTAACTAAGGACGGATATGTAAAAAGAACGAGTATGCGTTCATACGCTGCTTCAAATGGAATGGATTTAGCTATTAAAGAAACAGATCGAGTATTATTCCAAGAGGAGATCAACACAACGAGCGTTGTCCTATTGTTTACGAATAAAGGCAATTACTTATATTGTCCTGTTCACGAGCTCCCTGATATTAGATGGAAAGACCTTGGACAACATATAGCTAATATTATTCCAATTGACCGGGATGAGCATATAATCAAGGTAATGGAAGTAAAGGATTTCAAGGAACCAAGCTACTTATTGTTTATTACGAAAAATGGCATGACGAAAAAATCAGAAATCAATCAATATAATGCCCAACGTTATTCTAAACCACTAGTTGCTATAAATTTAAAAGGTGATGATGAGGTCATCGATGTACACTTAACTGATGGTACATTTGATCTCTTTATTGCCAGTCATTTAGGCTATGGGCTATGGTTTAATGAGGAAGAAGTAAATATTGTTGGTGCGCGAGCTGCAGGGGTAAAAGGAATTAACTTAAAAGAAAATGATTATGTTGTATCCGGAAAAATCTTGAGTAATGATTCAAATGAATCCATTTTCATAGCCACCCAACGTGGTGCAATTAAAAAAATGAAATTAAGTGAATTTGAAAAAACCTCACGTGCTAAACGTGGCGTAGTTATGCTACGTGAACTAAAAAACAACCCTCATAGAATCATTGGTTTAGACATAGTTAAAGAAAAAGATACTATGTTTTTGCAGACCGAAAAAGAGGTAATTGAATCCGTTCAAATTCAAAATTTACGTTATAATGATCGTTATTCGAATGGATCATTCATTATTGATGAAACTGTAAATGGAAGTGTAACTGAGATTTGGAAGGAACTTTCATCCAATAGTGAAGAAGATTTTAATAAGAAATAAAATATAGAAAAAAGAAGAAGCCGTATATCGAGCTTCTTCTTTTTTCTTCGTTGAAAATATTACATTACAGTTAAAATGAATCAATCAGTAATACGATGATTGCCAATAAACTAAAACATGTACTTAGTAAAAAGATAAATGCCGTCGATTGTTTAGGATTTAGTCCCTTTGAAATTAATCGATAATGTATTTGACTTCGATCAGCTATGTAAATTGGTTTACCTTGTAAAAATCTTTTAATAATCACATACAAATTATCGAAGATTGGTACACTTAGAACTAATATCGGTATTAAAATAGAAAAAAGAGTGGCTTGTTTAAATGCGCCATTTAAAGAAATGATCGCTAACATATAACCTAAAAAAGTAGCACCTGCATCACCCATATAGATTTTCGCAGGCGGCTTATTATATTTTAAATAGCCTAAAGTTGTACCTAATAAAATGATGGATAAGATAGCAGACTCCTGTTGTCCTTTAAATAAAGCTACAATAAATAGCGTGATAGCTGAAATTGTCGTAATGCCTCCTGTAAGTCCGTCTAATCCATCCATAAAATTGATAACAGTAGTCACACCAAAAATCCACAGGACTGTTAAGGCAAATTGTAAAAAGGTAGGAAGAATAATGTATTCCCCACTCATTGGATTTGTAAAACCTGTAAAAACAATTCCCGAATAGTAAATTAAGACAGCAGCTAATAATTGCACTGCGGCTTTTGGCCATGCAGGAAATTCTTTTCCCTTTGTTTTAAACCAATCATCTACTAATCCAATGCCTATTATTAAAAGAGAGCCCATAAAGATCGGGATTGAGTGATCCCTTATTTGATCGTTAAATATCCAAAAGGTAATAAAAAATCCTAAAAAAATCGAAATACTTGCTAATTGTGGTACAGGTATTTTATGAATTTTTCGTTTTGAAGGCTTGTCTACAAAATCAATTTTAAATGCTAATTTTCTAATTGGAGGTATCGTAATTAGTACAATAACTAGTGATATAGTAAATGCTAAAAAATACAAAAATATCTCCCCTTTTTATTTCCACTAAATATAGACTAACATATTTTTCTGAATTCTCATTTCATTTTATGACATTTTACATCAAAAATCTATTATAACAGTCAGATCAAGTTAATATTTGGGGGGATTTTCCATTAATTACACAATGTCTAGTTACTTTTATATAAATGGGATCTTCTTATGAACAATCAGAAACAACTTGTCGAGATGTTGGATTAATTTACATATTCAAATACATACTGGAAATACTAGATTCAAAAGCAGGAAAGGGGTTAGTATACATGAAAAAAGAATATGTTTTTGGCCTTTTAGCCTTTTTCTTTATGTCTTTAAGTACAGTAGCTATAACCTATGCTGTCGAGTTGGAAACTGTTAAGGAAAAGGTGATTCATGAATATAATATGGATGTTACAGGTGATAAAAAAAATGACCATATTGCACTAAAAGGGATTCAAATTGATCCTAGCAGCGCATACATGAAAAAAATATGGGCAGAAATTACAACCTCAGCAAATACGAAGTACCGAATTGACTATGCTCCAGGATATGAACCTAAAATTGAATTTGCCGATTTAAATCATGATGGTGTCGTTGACCTATTTCAATCTAGTGCAACAGGTGGGAGTGGCGGGCTTAATAATTATCATCTTTCTACTCTTAAAGATGGAACAGCATCCATCCTCCCTTTACCACATTCATTAAATATTCAAGGACATTTTGAAAATAATTTTAAAGCTTCTATTCAAATACCTGAAACTCAGTTTACAAAAACAGTAGATTTGAGCAATCGAAAAAAAGATTATATTCGTTTAGGATTGTATCAAAAGAACGGAGAATTAAATGAACCAACTGAATTAATGATTGATCCGGTAGCGATGTATAAAATTATTAAATTAAATGGGACAAAAGAGGTTGGATTAAAAGCCTATCGACAAATTAGTGGGGCCTATCATGCAGATGTATTAGGAACGGTCACTTCGATTTGGAATTTTGAAAACGGCACTTGGAAACTTAAGAGTGCAAAATGGAAACAACAGTAACCCTTTATAGGCAAGTATCATACTATATAATGAGCATAGATAAAGAGGGGATGCTATATGATTGATCGATTTGACAATTTGTCGGTAAATATACTTCCGTTAGCAACAAAATTAACCCCATTACAAGGTAGAAGATATACTCTATCACATTCAGAGGCTACAGGTGAGTGGTTAGTTTCTATTGGATTAAAGGGTAGTAAGCAGATAACCTCCTTTGATTTGCAGAATGTTATTCAGGCAGAATGGACAACAAAAATGGGTGAATACGTTCTTCTAGGAAAAATTAATATTGATTCTGAAGCAAATGATAAAAAATTGGCGCAAATTCGTTATATGATTTATCAAAAAGAACTTCCATTTCTCATAAAGATGATAATCAATAGCGACAGACCCTTTTTTAACTATTACCCATTATTATTAGATGCACCCATTCATATAGAATTTCAATCAACTTCTTCACAACTTTATCAAACGCTATTCATGGGTACACCAAGAAAATATTTAATAGAAGAATCGGTTAATACATAGGGGATAAGCACCTATGTATTTTTTTTGAAACTTATCCTATTATTACTCGTATATAATAAAGAAATATTTGTATGACGGGGGAGTTTAAGGAAATGCGTTATTATTCTAAAAAGGGGCCAATCTTGTCATTAATTGTGTGGGCACTTGTTATAACACTTATTGGTACAATGATCTTCTTATTGTTCCATGGGCTAAATGATTCTGATACATTATTTGAGTTTATTGTTATTGCTATAGCTTGTGTCTTAATTATTTGGCTATGGATGAATACTTATTACGAAATTACAAATAAAGGGCTATTAAAAGTCGTTACCGGCCCATTTCATTATACAAGTATTGAAATAAAAGGGATAAAATCAATTACTAAAACAAGAAATTTCATCTCAAGTCCAGCATTGTCTATGGATCGTATTGAAATTCAGTATAATAAATGGCATAGTATCATCATTTCTCCAAAAGACAAAAATCAATTTATTAATCAATTGATGGAACTAAATCCAGATATAAATGTAGATGATGCTTATACTAATAAAGAAAAGATTAATATCATATAAATGAAGGCAATAAAAAAATGTTGTAATAAAAAAACATATTTCATATTCAAAGTAAGTTTTCATGTACAATTTACTATCTAGAACTAAGTAATCCCATGCCCGAAAAAGGACTTTAAAAAATTACTTAAAGAATAAATAATCATTTTTTCTTTAAGTAATTTTCTATTCATGATATATTAAATACTACAAATGTAAAAGTTTTGGTTGATGATAATTTGATATCGTTTATATTAGAAACGTAGAAGTTTAACAATGCTTTTTTAGGTTTTTTTGCCACTAAGTACTACATTTGTAGTATTTGACTAGGATGTAAAATCATTCATTATAATTTCGGATGGCTAAGAAAATCAAAAAGAAAATTGGAGGGTGTAAATTGAAGAAAATGACATTCGTCTCCTTTCGTATGAATATTTTATTTTTTATTGTATTTTTGTTATTCTCACTGCTTATTTTTAGACTGGGCATTGTGCAGATTATTTATGGAGACGATTATAAGCGAGAAATCGATAGGAAAGAAAATGTAACGATAAATACATCTATGCCACGCGGAAATATAATGGATCGCAATGGGATGCTAATTGTCGGGAATAAGCCTTCAAATGCTATAACATATACGAGACCACAAAATATTAAAGCGGAAGAGGTTTTAAAAATTGCCGAGAAACTTGCAACTATTATTCATAAGGATTCTAAAGAGGATTTAAAGGCAATACCCGAGATTGATAAAAAAGATTATTGGATTTTAAAACACCCAACCGAAGCAGAAGCAAAAATTACTGATACAGATCGCGAAAAACTAAAAAATGATAAAGATTACGATACAAAAATGTATCATTTAACTCTTGATCGTATTACTAGTAAGGAAATTAATTCATTTTCTAAGAAAGAACTAGAGATATTAGCTATTTATCGAGAAATGATTACCGGCTACCCGTTATCACCGCAAATCATTAAAAAAAATGTTTCTCCAAAAGAATTTGCGATGGTAAGTGAAAATCTAGATTCCCTTCCTGGTGTAGATACAACAACTGATTGGGATCGGTATAACAATTATAAAGATAAAGAAGGGAAGGAAATATTAGCTTCAGTAATTGGTAAAGTATCTTCATCTAAAGAGGGATTACCAAAAGATTCAGTTGATTATTATTTAGCAAGAGGGTATAGCAGAAATGATCGTGTCGGAAAAAGCTATATTGAGTATCAATACGAGGAAGTTTTACAAGGTCAAAAGGAAAAAGTAAAAAATGTAACAGACAAAAATGGAAAAGTATTAGAATCACAAGTCATCAGAGAGGGAAAAAGAGGCGATGACTTAGTTCTTTCTATTGATATTGATTTACAGCGAAAAGTTGAAACTATTATTAAAGAAAAATTAAGCAAAGCAAGACTAGGTCAGCCTTATTTAGATCGTGCATTTGTCTCAGTGATGAATCCATATACTGGAGAAATTTTATCTATGGCAGGAAAACAGTTTGAACAAAATAGTACATCAGGCAAAACAAATGTGAATGATTTTGCTTTAGGTAATCTTACAACATCGTATGAGATGGGATCTGTAGTCAAAGGAGCTACTGTATTAACTGGCTATCAATCAGGTGCTATCACCCCTGGAGAAATACTAAATGATAGACCAGTAAAATTTTTGGGCACGAAGGTAAAGAAATCATGGAATACAACGGGATTTGGACCGATCAATGATCTCTACGCACTAAAACGATCTTCAAATGTATATATGTTTTTAACAGCAATGAAATTGGGAGGACAGCAAACATATATTCCAAATGGACGATTAAGCATTGATAAAGTAGCTGCTATTGAAACATTTAGAAAAAATTTCTCACAGTTTGGGTTAGGCGTAAAAACAGGGATAGATTTACCTGGAGAACAAATAGGATATGGGAGTGGTCAGATCCCACCTGAAGCGGGGAAAGTATTAGACTATGCGATTGGTCAGTATGATACATATACACCCCTACAAATTGTACAATATATCTCAACAATTGCTAATGGTGGCTATCGGATACAGCCTCATATTGCTAAAGAAGTTCGTGAACCTAGTAATCAAGCAAATGAACTTGGACCTATTATACAGGAGATTCAGCCTAAAGTGCTTAATAAAATCGAAATGAAGAGTGAATGGCTTAAACGTGTTCAAGAGGGATTTAAACAAGTTGTAAATGATCCGCTTGGAACGGGATATGGAATAAAAAATAAGCAATATAAAATTGCAGGAAAAACAGGTACAGCCCAGGCTTTATATAATGGTCCTATATCACATAGTCCTGGTCTAATGCTTTGGAATATTACATTTGGTGGATATGCGCCGTATGATCATCCTGAAATTGCTGTTTCTGTAGTTGTACCATGGCTCACTACAGACCAATCACATGTAAATTTAGAAATTGCTAATGAAGTGTTTGAAGCATACTTTGAATTAAAGGAAAAGCGTGCAAAAGAGAACCTTACAATATCAAATCCCAAAATAAATACATCAAAATCAGAAACAAATAAGGATGAGTAAAATGATAAAAACACTATAAATCTATAAGACTTGTTTGTATAAAATACTACATTTGTAGGTTTTTAAAAAGAGAAGAGGGGAAAGAATGAATAGTAGAGTAAAGAGGAAAAAGAAACGATTCAAGCCCTATTTAGTATTATTAATAATCACGATTATAGGGATTAGCGGTTTTAGTTTATTCATTGTAATAAATAGAACGAATACTAGCCAATCACAAAAAGTAGTAGATCATTTTATTCATATAATAGAGGAAAAACAGTATGCTAAATTAGGAGATGTGCTTGATTCAGAATCATATAGTTCATTAGGCTATACTTTAGAAGATGTGATTAATAAATATGATCGTATATTTAATGGAATCAATATTCAAAACATCCATGCTTCTAGTATTACGGTAAAAAAATTAAGTAATGATGAACAAGAATTATCCTACCGGTTAAGCTTTACTACTCCTTTTGGGAAAATAACTAATATCAATTATCATACGAAGCTATTAAAAACAGACAATCAATATTTGGTGAAATGGGAGCCATCATTAATTTTCCCAGAGATGGAAGGAAAGGATAAGGTAGCCTATCATGAATGGAAAGCGGAACGTGGAGAAATTAAAGACCATCTTGGTAATGGTTTGGCAGTAAATAAAGAATTTAAAGAGGCAGGGATTGTACCTAAAGATTTATCTCAAGGGAAAGAAAAAGAAAAGAAACTTCAAAACATTAGTCAGCAATTAGACATACCAATTAAAGAGATTCATCAAAAATTAAATCAAAGCTGGGTGAAAGATGATTTATTTGTTCCACTCAAAATTATTGATTCGAACCAGGCGGCAATTATATCTGGGATTTCCTATCAAAATACGCAACTTCGTTATTATCCATTAAAGGAAGCGGCAGCACATTTAATTGGCTATATAGGTAAAGTAACAAAAGAAGATCTCGAGAAAAATTCCAGTTTAAAAGAAGGGGATGTGATAGGCAAAACAGGTTTAGAAAGATCATTTGATAAGGAGCTACGGGGTAAAGATGGAGGAGAAATCGTTATTGTGGATGAGAATGGGAAAGAGAAGCAAATCATTCAAAAGAACGAAAAGAGAGACGGGAAAAATATTCAATTAACCATTGATGCTTATATCCAAATGGAGGCATACAATCATTTGAAAGAAAAACCTGGATCCACCGTTGTCATGAATCCAAAGGAAGGGGGTCTTTATGCAGTAGTTAGTTCCCCTTCATATGATCCGAATAAGTTGGTTCAAGGTATTTCAAAGCAAGATTATGATAAATATGCTAATGATGAAAATAAGCCATTTCTTTCAAGATTTGCTTTAGGCTACGCACCCGGATCTACATTTAAAACAATCACCTCTAGTATTGGACTTGATGCTAAAGTGACATACCCTGAAAAGCTCAGAAAAATAAATGGTTTAAGTTGGAGAAAAGATGAAACATGGGGAAAGTATTCAGTCACTCGTGTTTCAAATGTTCAAAATGTAGATATGCGAAAAGCACTAATTTATTCTGATAATATTTATTTTGCCCAAGAAGCATTGGAAATGGGAGAAAAAACATTTAGAAATGGCCTGAATCATTTTATCTTTGGGGAGGAACTTGACCTACCTATAGCAATGAACCCAGCGCAAATTTCTAATCAGTCGACTTTTAAATCAGATATTCTATTAGCGGATACTGCATATGGACAAGGGGAATTATTAATATCACCTATCCAGCAAGTAGCCATGTATTCAATCTTTCAAAACGAAGGCAAAATTGTTTATCCAAGATTAGTATTAAATAAAGGAGATTTCAAAACAAAAACGGCAATTTCTGCTTCGACAGCAGAGGAAATGAAAAAATCACTAGAAATGGTAGTAAGTGATCCAAAAGGAACAGCCCATATACTATTTAACCCACAATTTCAGCTAGCTGCAAAAACCGGTACAGCAGAATTAAAAATGAAGCAAGGAGAAAAGGGCGAGGAAAATAGTTTCTTACTTGCCTTTGACACAGGTCATGATAACTTTCTCTTGCTATCATTAGTAGAGAATTATACTGCAGGCAATTCTGCAACTCAGTTGAACAAATCTTTTATTGATGAGTTATATGGTTATTTTCATTAAGAATCTTTAATTAATTGTAATAAAGTTATGACTAATAACTAGCTGTTAATGATGGAAACTCTATTTCCATTTACAAAAGATTACAATATCTATTCACGCTTTATGCATTTGGCTGAACCTGCTATAATAACTACTACAGATGTAAAAGTAGGAGGGTCATGATGAAGGAATTACCACAAATTTCAGAAGCTGAATATGAAGTGATGAAAGTAATTTGGAAGTATGAGCCAATTTCTACTCCTGAGATAGTGGAGAAGGTATCAGAAAAAATTGATTGGAAACCGAATACGATTCAAACCATGCTGGTGCGTTTAGTAAAGAAGAAAGCATTACAAACAAGAAAAAAAGGTAGATCATTTATTTACACCTCTCTTGTTCAAGAGAATGAGTATGTTGAACAAAAAAGCAAATTATTTCTAAAACAGTTTTTCGGTGGCACAATAAACTCTATGGTATTGAATTTTATCGAAAATGATCAGCTGTCAGAGGAAGATATTACTGAATTAAAAACGATATTATCTGAGAGACAAAAGAAGGATGGGGAAAAATGATGGGCACCAATATACTCAGATTTTTACTTAGTGTTCTAGTGGTGTCCCTTCTTATTTTAATCATCCTTTTAATAAAAAAGGTATTAAAAAAACACATGTCTCAACAAGTACATTATAAAATTTGGTATTTTCTTTTTATTCCACTGATAACTTTAATTTTTCCATGGAATTTTTTACGGGTTGGAGAAAAACTGGAGTATTTTAAGAGTTTATTATCCTTTAACACCAATACAACACCAAAGCATAAACAGTTAAGTACCGTACAGCCTTCAGAGACAGTGAACAATAATTTAATACATGATTTCACCTTATCTGTAAACAAGAAAACTCCAGATTTCTTCAATCATACATTTATTGTATGTTGGGTCATTGGAATGATCTTTTTCCTAGGAGTAGCACTATATGCAAACTATCAAATTAGTAAAATGAAAAAAGGAGCTACTACGATACATGATCTAAAAACCAATGAATTATTAGATGCATGCAAAAAAGTTGTAGGAGTAAAAAGAAATATAATTGTACAAGAATCTTCACTTATTACTTCTCCTATTACACTTGGAATTTTGCAGCCATATATATTTCTGCCCCATAAAACATTAGAAGAATTCTCGTTAAATAAATTAAAATATGTTTTTTTACATGAATTAAGTCATCATAAAAGAAAAGATGTATTTATAAATTATGTCATGTGGGCGTTTCAAATTATTTATTGGTTTAACCCATTAGTATGGATTGCCTTAAAAAGGATGCGAATCGATCGTGAGTTAGCCTGTGATGCTTCTGTCCTAAATCTCTTGGATGAAAGTGGATATATCGAATATGGATACACCATTATAGAGTATGCAGATAAAAAACATAACTATGCCTTTGGGCAGTTTTCCTCTGGAATTGGTGGAACAAAACAACAAATTAAACAAAGAATCCAAAACATCGCCAACTATACAGGTGATTCTAAATTAATGAAATGGAAAGACAAGTTAATCTATATTTGTTTGGGGATTATAGTAGTATTGCCATCATCATTCATCTCAGCTACTGCTAGTACGGATGATGTATATCATTTTAATGAAAAAAATGCTATATACGAAAATCTAAGTTCTTATTTTGATAACTATCAAGGTAGTTTTGTTCTATTTGACTCCGCTAACAAGCAATATCGTATTTATAATCGGGAAATGAGTAAACAGAGAGTTTCACCTGATAGTACCTATAAAATCTATTCAGCATTATTCGCTTTAGAATCGAATGTCATTTCTCCAAGGAGAAATAAACAAATTTGGGACGGTACTGTTTATCCTATTAAAGAATGGAATACAAATCAAAATTTATCAACTGCATTACAAAATTCAGTTAACTGGTATTTTCAACATCTCGATCAAAAAGTTGGAAAAAAGCAATTACAATCTAATTTCCACAAAATAAATTATGGTAATGAAGACCTTTCAGGAGGTTTAGATAATTATTGGATCGAATCTTCATTAAAAATATCACCAATCGAACAAGTGCAATTACTATATGCCCTTGGAGAAAATAGGCTTGGCTTTAAAGAGGAGAATATTCATGCAGTAAAAAAAGCACTATTCATTGATAAGAAAAATCAAGGACAACTATACGGAAAAACTGGTACCGGTAAAGTAAACGGGAAGAATATAAACGGATGGTTTATTGGCTTTGTAAAGAAAAACAACCATTCTTATTATTTTGCCATTAATATTCAAAATAAGAATGGTCACGCTACAGGTAAGAAGGCAGCAGAAATTGCAAGACGAATTTTGAAAGATAAACATATTTTCTAAAATCAACTCCCAAAGAGAATATTTCTTTTTGGGAGATGTTTTCAAACATAAATACTACATTTGTAATACTTTGTATGTCCAGTTATCGCTACTGAAAGGAGGTGAACAGAAAACATTATAAATCTATTAAAGTATAGGAGGATTAACCATGTTAAAAAGTTTCAAAATGTTAAAGATAGGTATGTGTGCAGGTTTAATAGGAATAAGTCTATTATCAAGTGGAGCAGTACAAGTAGATGCAAAGGAGCAACAGAATAAGACTGTTGATCATTCGACTAATCGAAAGTTTGCTCAACTCGAGAAAAAATTCGATGCACGGTTAGGTGTCTACGCGATAGATACAGGTACTAACAAGACAATAACATATCGACCTGATGAACGTTTTGCTTACGCCTCCACCTATAAAGCTTTAGCAGCAGGAGCTGTTCTTCAGCAATATTCAATGGCTCAACTAGACGAAGTAATTCACTATAGCAAGGACGATCTTGTTTCCTATTCACCTATTACAGAGCAACATATTGATACAGGAATGTCATTAAAAGAAATCTGTGAGGCTGCTATTCGCTACAGTGATAACACTGCTGGGAATCTTTTATTCCATAAATTGGGTGGACCAAGCGGATTTGAAGAATCATTGCGACAAATTGGAGATCATGTCACCATAGCCAATCGTTTCGAAACCGAACTGAACGAAGCCATCCCTGGTGACTTACGTGATACAAGTACACCAAGAGCACTTGCCACTAGCCTTAAGGCTTTTACATTAAGCGACTTGCTCCCAGCTAAAAAGCGTGTCATTCTCGCAAATTGGATGAAAGGTAACACCACCGGAGACAAATTGATTCGAGCAGGAGCACCAAAAGGCTGGGAGGTAGGAGATAAATCTGGTGCAGGTAGCTACGGTACTCGTAATGATATTGCTATTGTATGGCCACCAAATAGGGAACCAATTATCATTGCCATTCTTTCTAGTCGAGATACGAAAGATGCTACCTATAATGATGAACTTATTGCTCGTGCTGCAAAACTTGTGTTTAAAGCCCTTAAATAATAAGTAGCACACCAGAAATAACTTAAAACAACCGATTTCCACTAATAATTAAAGCGGAAATCGGTTGTTTTTAACTAGTTTATTAGAAACATGGGGGAGATGGAAATTGAAATTTATAAATATCTCCATTTTATTTTTCCAAATTAATCGATTTATAGCATATAAAAAGACTTATTAATGAATTTTTTTGCATATCATCATTTCCATTTATACCCACGTAGAAGAACACATGTAAAATAGAACATAAATTATAAGAAGTAAAAATTTAAATTGATGTAAATTTACACTATAAATTTCAAATTAGTTTATTAATTGGTGTCAAACCATATTAATTGATAAAAAAACAATATATAAATGTTAAAAATAATTAACTTTGCTATAAATGCATAATAAAGATATATATTAAAAAATTTCATTCCGTCTCAAAACATAAAGTATTCTTTTGATATGAGATATCAAAAGGTTTTAAATTTTAACTTCCTATAATATATATTATGTAAACTAGAGAATTTGTAAAAAAAATAGTCTAGTCTTCCCCCTATTTAATTACTATTTCTTCTTAACTCATTTATATCTATGAATTGTATACTATATTCAATAATGTCATTAATAAATACATCTTCTATTTTTGCTTTCGTTTTAACTTGTTCTAATAATTGACTGTTATAAGTAGTTTTGAATTGAATACGATCTTTTGGGCGAGATTTTTTGTTAAACTCAATAGCTTCATTAGTAAGTAAAAGGTTTTGTAATCCATTTTCAATCAGATAATTCACATGAATGTTCAATTCATTTGCCCAAATATTTAATTGATCTAATATTGTTTGACTTAGATTCGTTCTAAATTTAACTCTTGGATTATAAATAGTTGAGTTTTTGATTAATTTTCCGTCAACCATTATCCAATTACACATTTTTGAAAGCGTAAAGTTTTCTGTATTCAACAAATTCTCTAATCGTCTTAATTGCCAGTTTGAATGTTGAATCATATTAATTCGCTTATGATTGATATAATATCCAATTTCATTTGAATATAGTATATTAGCCAACTGAAGCAAATCGTTTTTTCCTTTAACCCATATACGATAAATCAAATTGTTTGCTTGTGATTTTATATGTGTAATTGAAAAGTTTAGATTCCATGATTCAAAAATTGATGCTACTGAATATACAAATGATTTACTCCCAGTAGTGATATTCATCCTATACCCCTCTATATCTACCCAACCGTCCCCATCAATTGCTCCTCTTAAAAAAGCTGGTAAATATTCGTTTGGAACTTTAGGGAAAGAAACGATCATTGATTTATTTGCAGAAATACCTAGATTATTAAGATCTTTTTTTATTTTCTTGGAGTTAATAAATAAAGATGGTATAGTAGCTGATGATCTTTTAGAATAAATGACATAATCTGCACCCATAAAATTTGCTATCATTTGTAATATCGTTTCATCTTTTTGTGCAAAAGATATGCTGTGGAGCTGTTTATTCACACATCCATCTGTCACAAAGAGTCCTAATACCCATGCCATTTCATGTGTCCACACTTTAAAGAAATCTTCATTTACTTTGTGTTTACGAGGCTGACCGGACGATTGTTCACGATTCATTTCAATGCCATGTTTATACATTACATTGCGAATTGCGCGATCTGATAGACCGATAATACTTTGCAGCTCTTTAAATGGCATTCCACTTTTATACAACTTAATAATTTTATCATCTGTCATACCTGGTTTTCTAGGCATTTTTATACCTCCTTTCTTCGAACTTTATACTTGTATTTATATTTTATCATATTTCCAGAATGTACGTTCGCTTCTGGTGAATATAATAACAAATTAATTTTATAAACGAAAAAATATCCCACTTTGTTTAAGTGAGATATTTTTTCGTTACCAACTACTATTACACTTGTTTAACTCCTACCCTTTTAAATGCTGCACATAGTGCTTGAACATACTGATCGATTGCTTTCTTTCCAATTTCGGTAAATGGTGCGTATCCGTCAAAACCATGATAGCATCCAGGGTATAAATGAAATTCCGTTGGTACCCCTGCTTTTGTTAAATTGGCAATATACTCAATGGTTTCATCTCTAAATGGATCAAGATCACCCACACAGGTGTATGTCGGAGGTAGATTGGAAAAATCAGTACATCTTGCTGGTGCAGCATAGATGGAGACTTCATTCTGCAAGTGACCTAAATACATATTCCATGCATTTCTATTGGATTCTTCATTCCATACTCTAGTATCATGGATCTCTTTGCTTGATGGTGTGACATGTCTGTCATCAATCATAGGGTAAAGTGGCATTTGAAAAATAATTTCTGGGCCCTTTCGATCTCTAGCTAGTAAACTAGTAGCTGCAGTTAATCCTCCACCAGCACTCGCTCCAGCGACCGCAATTTGTGAAGGATTAACACCTAGCTCTTCAGCATGTTGGGAGAACCATGTTAATGCTGCATAGCAATCATCTAATGGTGCAGGAAACGGATGTTCGGGTGCTAAGCGATAATCAACCGATACAACGGTACAATTTGCCTCTAAAACAAAACGTTCACACAATCCGTCATCCATTTCTGGTGTCCCTAGAACATAGCCTCCTCCATGAATCCAGAGCAATCCTGCACTTGATTGGATAGGTGCTACTGATCGATATATTCTTACTCTAATTTCTTGTTCTCTGCATGGACCTGGAATCAGTTTATCTGTTATCGTAACAGCAGGATTGGGTACACGATTATTCATTTCTAACATTTCTTTAAAACTTTGTTGAATAAATGGCATTTGTTCTTTATTAATAATCAATTCCGGCATTTGATCTAAAACGACCTTCAATTCTGGATTCACTCTTTCTTCCATTTTAACGCTCCCTCCACTCTATTTGTAAACGTTTACAATTTACGACGATCAATCTCAACTTGATAATCCACCATCAACTGGTAATAAGACCCCGTTAATATATGAAGCTTCTTCAGATAATAAATACGTAACGGCATCTGCTATTTCATTAGGAGATGCAGCCCTTTGCATTGGACCATAGCTGGACTTATCGTTTTCATCAAGCATTCCTACAGTCATATTTGTTTTTACGCCACCCGGACAAACAGCATTAACGCGAATACCTTGCGCACCGTATTCACATGCCGCAGTCACAGTAAGACCAGATAATGCATGTTTCGTAGCTGCATATACACCGAGATATGGTTCAGCTCTAATTCCAGCATGTGAAGAAGTATTAACAATAGCCCCTGATTGTTGTCTCACCATTTGCTGTAAAACATATTTTAATCCATAATAGGCGCCTTTCAGGTTTACATTGATGACTCGTTCAAATTCATCATTTTCAATTTCGTGTAGATTAGTAGGCTTTTGTAATACACCTGCATTATTGTGAAAAAAGTCAATTTTACCAAATAACTGTATCGCTTTCTCTACATAGCCCCTTACTTGAGAAACGTCGGCAATATTAGCTTGGAATCCATATAACTCTCTGTTTTTTGGCTTAATCAATTCCACAGTTTCCTGTAAAGCTTCTGCATTATAATCGACTAGTAAAAGCTTAGCTCCTAACTTAGCGAGTTTTTCAGCTGTCGCTCTGCCAATTCCACTGCCTGCACCTGTTACAATTCCACATTTTCCTTCAAAGCTCATTTTCTTGTCCCCCTCCTAACTAGTGGATCGGTTTTTCTGACATGTTTAATAAATGAAAACCTTCATAGTCGTTATTAGCTACATCATTACAAATTTTTCGGTAAGGTCCTATTCCAGGTAAATAGATAAGAAATCTTCGTGGTTTTCCCTTTATATTTGCACCTGTATACCAGGAATCGGTTTTAGTATATAAAGTAGACTCCGCTATTTCCCTACAATGCTGACTCCATCTATCCTCCGCTTCTCTCTTAGCTTCAATAACATCAAAGCTATTTTCCTCAAGATAATTGATGCAATCTATAATCCAATCAACATGCTGTTCAATACAAAGCGGCATATTACTAAGAACAGAAGGACTTTCAGGACCAGTTATCATAAAGAAGTTTGGAAATCCAGCGGTCATTAAACCTAAATAGGTTCTAGTAGATGCACCTTCGTCCCATTTATCCTTTAATGAAAGTCCATCTCTCCCTCTAATGTCTATTTTAAATAAAGGACCAGTCATACCGTCATACCCCGTTGCAAAAACTAATATATCCAAATCATACTCTTCTTTTATTGTTCGAACGCCTTGATCATAAATTTCTTTTATTGGTGTTTCTTTCAGATTCACTAATTCTACATTTGAGCGATTAAACGTTTCATAAAAATTAGTTCCTAATATAGGACGCTTCGTACCATAATAATAATTAGGCTGTAAAGCATTAGCCAAATCAGGATTATTAATAATCTCTTTTATTTTTCCTCTAAAAAATTGAGCGATTGTTTCATTTGATTTTTCATTGACGAGAAGATCATTATAAGAAGTTGCTAGGTAAAAACCACCTTTTTTCCAGGCTTCTTCATAAATCTTTTGCCGTTCTTCATCAGAATCATCTAAAGCTGACTTATTCGGAGCATCATTTGGCATACCAAACATTGTGCTTTTCATTTGTTGCTTTAACAGATGAAAATTTGTTTTCAATCGATTCATTTCATCATTTGTATATGGATAATTATTTGCTGGAGCCACATATTGCGGTGTCCGCTGAAACACGAACAATCGTTCTGCCTCTTTCGCAATCTCTGGTATTGATTGTACACCGCTTGAACCAGTACCAATAATACCAACCTTTTTCCCTTTAAAATGAACCTTTTCATGTGGCCAATGGCCCGTATGATACCATTTTCCTTTAAAATCATCTAATCCTTTGATCTTTGGTAGATTGGATGCTGATAAACATCCTACACCCGAGATAAAATACTTAGCTGATATATGCTGATTACTATCAGTTTGTATATCCCAACGATTCGTCCGTTCATTATAATGAGCAGATTGAATCGTTGTATTAAACTGAATATCCTTTCGCAAATAAAATTTGTCAGCTACATAATTTAAGTAAGCTAAAATTTCTGGTTGCTCTGGATATCGTGAAGTCCATGTCCACTCCTGAAATAGCTCCTCTGAAAAGGTATAATTATAAGAAAAACTTTCTGTATCACAACGTGCTCCTGGATACCGGTTCCAATACCAGACCCCTCCAACGCCTTCTCCTTTTTCAAACGCTTTGACAGAATATCCCGCTTCTCTTAAGGTTAATAACATGTATAATCCGGAAAATCCTGCTCCAACAACAACAGCATCAAGCTCTATCTTTTTTGAAATTGATAGATTCATTGATGTCATTTTATCCCCCCTTACTAAATGATGATTTGAAATTAATACTATAATCATAAACAATTTAGTATAATTAAAATATTCCTATTTTTTAACGTGTTCATTCCCTAAAAAGGAGGATTAATGTTGGTACCATTTAATACTTTATATGAGCAAGTACAAAGAATTGAACAAGCCGAATCCCATGAGGACCAATTATTTCTTATTCTAAAAACGTACATGGAGCTTTATCCAGTGTTAAATGCTACCTTATCAAGATATTCTTCATTAGGTTTTTTAGGAGAAGGAATAATCTCTATTGACATGAAAGCACTTGAGTATATTAGTGAAATGAGAGATGATATACGATCCATCCCTATCGTTTATTCTGCCATTCAAGAACGACGATCAAAGATTTGCAAAGGGATAGATTGCTTGAAAATGACTAGCAGCAAATATCAAATAGCTTCTAATGTACAAGCCATCTCTGTTACGCCAATAAGTTATGGCACTTTTGTATTTGGTTTTATTTGCTCAACGCTTTTTGAACCCAAACAGCCATTAAATGATGGACTCCTAGATTCATTCACGCAATTTGGAAAATTAGTTGGGCAGATAATGGCAGGCACCGCATTTATTCATAATGGAATGAAGTTAAGTAAAAGAGAAATAGAAGTAATGCGAAGAGTATCCTGGGGAGAAAGCGCAAAGGAAATGGCGGCTACGATGAAGATTAGTGAATTTACAATTAATCAGTATGTGAAGTCCTCTATAAAAAAATTAGGAGCAAATAACCGTGCTCAAGCTGTAGGAATATTACTACGCGAAGGGATAATTACATAATTTTTTTGCTATTTATTACTAATAACTTTTCATCATCTCTATTGAATGAATTAGCTTAGTAAAATAACCAATAGAGATGATAGAAATTTTCTTGGTGTTTTTTAACTTTCCTGTCTTTAAATTTTTTTATTACAATTATCTAAAAATCATATTAAAACTCGCATTAGTATCAAGATTATATTCCTATAAGCCTCTTTCTTTGTTAAATTGCGTAACTAACCATTTCTCCTAGTAAACATTCTTTCAATTAGTATAAAACCAATTATTGAATAAACGGTAGCTACTCCAATATGTATCCAAAATTCTCCCCCTATCTGCACTGAATCACCCATATTTAAATCATTTAAGACCTGTGTAACTGGTGGAAACAGCCATAGAAGCCATTTTACGAAAGAAACTTTTTCAATAATACCTTCAGAGGCTAATGAAATAACAATCACTAAAACAGCGGATAACCACGAGTACTTATTTAATGAAAATGAAAACAAAGAACCAATGAATATACCAAAGAATGCTAAGGTCCAATGACTATAGATTGCTAAAGCAATATGTAAAGTGTGGATTGTTCCTCTAAAATTATTCATAATTATCGGGTAAATAATAGCAATAATAATCAAAATGAAAGAGAAAACAAAACAAGTGGCCCACTTCCCCCATAAATAGCGTTTTTTATTACCTAAATGAACATATAATATATGTTTCTCGCTTTCTTCCTCTATCGAAAATACAGTCATTGTTAACCATGTCATTATTAAATACACAGTAATACTTGTAACTGCATAGCTACTTAATATTGGAACACCTTTATATATGTATAAAACAATTATCCAAACACAAAAGATAGTTAATGGCGGGATCATTTTTAAGGAGCGGATATAATTCAGTAACTGGTAGTGCATAAATCCTTTCAACATTCATTCACTTCCTTCACTTCACGAACAGAAAAGTTATTTTGCAGCAGTTCTAACAATAATTGATCGCTTTTTTCACCATCCACAGTGAGTATTGTTTCTGGGCCTACAGACCGTATATGAAAAGCTACATCTACCTCTTTTAATCTTTCACTGTGATCACATTCTATTTTTATTTGCATCAGTTTCCTTCGTGACCTATTGAGGGTTAATAATTTTCCGGAATCTACATAAAATATCTGATCCGCTAATCTATCTACCATCATCTCTTCATGTGTTGTAAAAAGGATGGTCCGTTCTCGTTTTAATTTTTCCAATATAAGAATTAGTTCATCCTGTGATGTAGCATCTAGTCCAGTTAAGGGTTCGTCTAACAAAAGAATGTCTGGATCATGTAGCAAAGCTTGAATAATCCCTACCTTCTGTTTTGTCCCTTTAGAGCATAACTTCAATGGTGTTTGAAGATATGCTTCAATATTGAATAACTGAAAATACTTAATAAGCTTAGCATCTAACTGTTGTTTATCTATATTATGTATTGAACCTATCAACATTAAATACTCTTTTACTTTGAATCTTAATTTCTCCGGAAAATGTTCGGGAACATAACCTATCTTTCTAGTTCTTCTTATCATTTGTCCATTAGTCGGTTCATAAATACCTGCCAAGAGTTTGAGCAATGTACTTTTTCCTGATCCATTTTTCCCTTGAATGGCGATAATCATATTCCGCTCACATCGGAGCGATACATTATCTAAAATTAGTTTTCTATTTAACTTTTTAGCAACTTGTCTGGCTTCTAAAATTACCTTAGTCATTCAAACACTTCCTGTTTATTTATTAATAACTAAATATAATGAATATATTTAAGCTAGTTTATTTCTTTTCTCTGTTCACCATATGGTTTAAAACTAGCAATACGCATAGAATAATCAATACCGTAAATAGCTGTGTATTTCATTCGTGATCTTTTCGGGTTTATGAATGTTTACTACATATTTTTCGGTTATGATCGTAGTTCCTCCGTTTTCGTACACATACTCCTCACCTCTTGTTTTTTTACAAACACCACTATATAAAATATTCAAGATAAATGGTATTTCTCCTTTATCATTAGAAATTAAAGGAAATATAACATGAAATTTTAAAATTCAGTACTCTTTATTTGAAAGTAGTAATAAATATTGGTATTCTAAATACTGAATTTGAAACTTTATTTTTTCAAAGGAGAATGCCAAATGAATTACGTAACATTAAACAATGGATTAAAAATGCCACAATTAGGTTTCGGTGTATGGCAGGTAGAAGATAATCAAGCTACGGATGCAGTTGCAAAGGCACTTGAAGTTGGTTATACATCAATCGACACAGCGATGATTTATAAAAATGAAAAAGGCGTAGGAAAAGCGCTACAACAATCCTCTGTTCCTCGTGAAGAATTGTTTATTACAACAAAAGTATGGAATACTGATCAAGGTTATGAAAACACTCTTCGTGCATTTGATGAGAGTTTAGAACGTCTTGGACTTGACTACGTTGATTTATATCTTATTCACTGGCCTACTCCAGAATATGATCAATACGTGGATACATATAAAGCATTAGAAAAGCTCTATAAAGATGGTCGTGTTAAAGCAATTGGAGTTTGTAATTTTGACATAGAACATTTGGAGCGCATTCTTAAAGAATGTGAAATTAAACCGGTATTAAACCAAGTAGAATGTCATCCTTACCTTATTCAAAGTGAATTAAAAGAATTTTGTGCGAAGCATGATATATTTGTTGAAGCATGGAGTCCTTTGCAACAAGGTGGCGAAGTTCTAAAGAATGAATCCGTTATGAAAATTGCTGAAGCACATGGTAAAACCCCAGCACAAGTTGTCTTACGCTGGCACTTACAAAATAATACAATTGTGATTCCAAAATCAGTAACTCCATCAAGAATTGAAGAAAACTTTAATGTTTTTGATTTTGAACTTTCTACAAATGAAATGGAAGAAATCAACAAATTAAACCGTAATGAACGTAAAGGCCCGAAACCAAGTGAAATGAACGTTCGTTAATTTATCTTTTTAAGAAGCAGCCAATGTCTGCTTCTTTTTTTAATCATTTTCATTTAATGAAAAATTGTGGTGAAAAACGTTTTATATACTAAAAATAATTTAATATTTCGACAAATTTCCGCACCAAAAATAAAATATTTTCGTTATTCTTAAATTAACAATGACGAATGGTGCTGATGGATTATGTTAAAAAATTACTATGGTAGAATCATAGCCACTACATTTTTTATTATTGCATTTTCAGTTTGGAATATCATTTACTATGGGTTAAATGGCTATCGTTTTAATATTTTTTTGGATAGTTCATATACGTTTATTCTTGCAATAATTGTTTGGTGGCTTGGTTCATACTTTGACCGTTCTAAGCTCCTCTATGAAAATTTAAGAAAAAGTGAAGAAAATATAAAAAAATTACTAGATGAAACAGACTATATATTCGACAACCTTGATCAAGTGGTGTTTCAAACAGACAAAAGTGGCCAAATTACAAAATTAAATCAAGCATGGGTTAATCTCACGGGATATAAGGTACATGAATGTATTGGCAGTCAGCTAACCTTTTTTATCTATCATGAAGATGAATGGATTGGAAATAAAATGTTTAGTGACTTAACCGCTTCAAAAAAGTCGACAATGAGACAAGAACTTCGTTTACGAAAAATTGAAGGTGGCTATGTTTTAGTAGAAATGAATTGTAAGGTAACCTATGATTCGTTCGGCCAATTATTCTCTACAGTTGGAACATTTACAGACATAACAGAACGGAAACAATCAGAGCAGGAAATACTACAATTAAACGAAAACCTCGCTAAACGCTCTGAAAAATTAAGAGTTGTTTCGCAGTTATCTGCAGCTATCGCACATGAAGTAAGAAATCCATTAACATCTATTTCAGGATTTATTCAACTATTAAATGAACAAAAACAAATTGACCATGAATATATCGAAATCATTCTTAAAGAAATTGCGAAAATAGAACTGGTCATTGCAGATTTATTGACCTTATCGAAGCCTCAAACCGTCACTTTAAAAAAATATGATCTTATTCAAATCATCGATTATGTTCTAACATTGATAAAACCGATGGCACAGAAGCATCGAATTGTTATAAAGTTTAATAAAGCAGATACACCTATTTGGGTTTTAGCTGAAGAAAACCAGTTAAAATTAGTGTTTATTAATATCATCAAGAATGCAATCGAAGCCATTAATTATGAAGGAGTAATTGAAATCGTTCCAAGCTTAGCTTGTCATGATTTTGTTTCGATTTATATTAAGGATAATGGCCCTGGAATACCGGAAGAAATTATAAAACATATTGGACAACCCTTCTATTCCACTAAGGATAAAGGAACTGGTCTTGGTTTAACTACCTGCTTTAAAATTATTGAAATTCACAAGGGAAAAATCCATATTACTAGTCAGGTAAAAAAAGGGACTACCATCGAGCTCATTCTTCCTCAATATTTACGAGATGAGTAGTTTTAAAACAACATAATCTAAAGGTACTTACTTATATATATCCCATTTATTTTATCTTTCACTTAACCTTTATTTTCTTTTTTGATTTCTTTGAGCAAGTGAACAATCGATTCACTTGTTTTATTTAAATTCCTTAATTGAGTCTCAACGGAAAGTAGAGTAACTACTATAATCACACCGATGATAATTCCGATCAAAACTAATCACCCCTTTTTACAAATAATCTAATTTTTACTTTGTTCTAGAATCCTGGAAGGCTAGCATATTACTTTGACAAGTCAAATACAAAAATAATACTAACTCCTATACATTCCCCCACTATAGACTTCTTTTCTATAGAATATTTCTGAATTCCTTTAAATTACCTTTTTATAAAATAATAAGGAGTGTCTGATGCTTAAAAGATCAGACAACTCCTATTCATCTTCTTATCCAATATTTCTAATTGTCACTTTCCATCCGCTCTGTGTGATTTTGATATTTATGTCGTAATTTGCTCCAAATATATAGACCAAAGATAAGGACAATTCCAATTAGAATAGTGATTTGGAAATGTTGAATTTGTTGAATAAGCTCTTGGATGTTACCAGGATAAAAATGGCCAATACTCAAATATAGAAAGGTTGTTGGGATGATTCCAATCATTGTTAGTAGTGTATACAATCCAATATTCATTCTAGATATCCCAGCCATAAAAGGAACAAAATTCCCTAACGGAAGTGGACTTGATATAGCCACACTCCAAACACCATACCTACTAAAATATTCTTTCGTTTTTTGATACTTTTCTCTTCTTTTTGAGGTTAATCTGTTTTCAGTAATTTTCCCTACCTTGTAACCGAAATAATATGGGATATAACTTCCCACTGCATATAAGAAACTTCCAAAAATCGAGGTAAAGATCATTTCAAACCAGGTTAGTTCCATTACAACGCCCATAGTTATGAGAAAGAACGTTCCAATAAAGGGGAAAGAACTTCCTTCAATAAACATTGAGAAAATAATCCCCCATATCCCCCACTCTTCAATAAAAGCATAAATTGAATGAGACATCTGAATCACTCCACATTTAAAAAGCTATTATCTAAAGAATAAATGTCCTTTCACTTTTGTTATAGAGACCATCGAATTAATTTTGCATCAGTCCTTAGATGGATGCAGTTTTATACATATATATAGTAAAAAAACCTCTCCTGACACATGGAGAGGTTAAATTTTTAATCATTCATTAATTTTAATATATCACCAGGTGTTTCGAAAATATATTGTGCTTCATCAAAACCATCCGTTAATCTTGCTCCCCACAATGCTAAACCAAAATCAACCCCAGCAGCATGTGCACACCTCATATCATAAATGGAATCTCCTATATAGATGGCTTGATTAGGCTCACAATGCAGTAAACTTAACCCTAAATTTAGAGGATCCGGGTATGGTTTATGCCTTTTAGTATCACTTGCACAAACAATTACCTCAAATTTTTGATGGATATTTAATAAATAAAAACTATTGTCCATTTCCTCAGCTGTTTTAGATGTAACTATTCCCATCTTTGGTAATTGATCAATAACTTCTATTATCCCCTCAAACAGAGGAACATTTTTTAATAACGGTTTTTCCCTTTCCATCCATGATTCAAGAGTTGTTGGGATGTCTGCAATATTTAATATTTCCAACGTTTTTAACCCTGGTATTCCTAATGAAAAACGTAAAGAATCTAAATCCTTATCAATTCCTTGTTCTTTTAAGGTTGCTTGTAAGGCTGTCAATCCGATCATTTCCGAATCAATAATTGTCCCATCTAAATCAAATATAAAAGCGGTATACATCCTTCTATCCATCCTCCCTACCATCATTTAAATTAAAGGTAATGGATGAAATGGATTTCATGTCAATAGTGAAATTGAGACTCATTCAATCATTTCATATCGACTTCATTTTTATTTGGTGTATAATTTTATTTCTTGGATTGCCTTTTTAATCGCTGTTCTTTATTCTTCGGAAAAATATTTCTCTTGATACAGTTGTAATCGCTACTCCCCACAAGCATTTTCAATATCAATTGGCTTATATCTATACATTTAACCATCGGCTAATTTCATGTATAATAAATGGAAAAGTTGATCTTAAGAAAAAGGAGATAGGCTAATTTGATAACACCTAAACTTATGAATATCATTCCACCCAAAGGTGATTACATAACATTTACGGATGAATCCCATTACACAGAGAAAATAAAAGAATGGGGATTATCAGCAAAAAAACAATTTTTATATAAAGATGGAAGAAATCAAGAATCCGTTACCATTAAGGGCTATGAAATATATGGAAAAACAGAAGAATATAACACGATTATTATTGAGTTCAATGATGGACAATTAAGCTGTATACACCCAGCATATTTAAAAGAAATGCAGGCTTCTAGCTTTAAAAAGACAAATATCACATCCTATTCAAATACAAATGAATCAGTAACTAACAACCAACAACAAGAGGAAATCCTTGAGGAGCAAACCGTGAAAACAGAAAAAACAACAGCTCCACAAGTAGAAAAAAAGATAAAACAAGAAAAGAAGCCTAAAATAGATCTTCCAGAAGAAAAGGTACGTTTTTCGGCAAATGTTAAACAGTTTGCTTTAACCTGGAATAACTTTAATGAGGAAAATGATGAGGTAGTCGTTTTAGAAAATGTTGTGATTCATCAGGATTCTCCGATTGAAATAGGCCATGCATGGTGTTCTCACTCAAAAACTCTAAAAAAACACGAACTCACTCAAGGTGACACTCTTGAATTTGACGGAAAAATTATAAAAAAGAAGCTTCCTAAAGGAAAAGATGTCGATGAAGAATTTATTGTTGATGTTGCTGTTTACTATAAAGTCAATAATCCGTCCAAAGTCAAAAAAAGTTAAAGGTTCATCTTTTGTTCCTTTAGCTTTTTTATTCGGTTATTTTCCTCTAATAATCATTAAACTAACTCATCCTAAATAAAATGAGTATAACTAGTACTAGTACAAATGACTCCCAAAGGAGGGGATTATTCTTTGTGTTTTTGATCAAGCAGAAGAAAAAAATACAATTAACAGATGCTTTATTAAAAATAAAAAAAGAGTTAAACAAAAATCATAAAAATTCACTAGTCCCTCTTCTCCCCAAAGAGGAGAGATTACTCCACGAAATAATACAGAATACCATCATTCATAATAAAAATAATCTTACGAGAACAAAGGCATATCTTGATTTTTACCAACGTCACCCTGAAATCCATTGGGCTTTTTTAGGTCATATGGTATCAAGGAATGGTGGTTGGAACATGACCGATTTAAAAGGTGAATTACTGTCCAAATTAGTAAGTAAAAAAGAAGCGATCGCCTTCTTTACCTTTCTTGAGAGAGGGAATTGGCTTATATTCCAGGATGCTTATCCCCAATTTTTAGTGTACGAGGAAAGCATGAAGCGTGGCCAAAATTTATTTCATCTCCTTCCTCACCTACATATTTCATCATTTATGTTCACCATTTGGAATCATTTTTGGAAAGATCGAAATCCTTATCTATTAGCCATCGCTCTTATCATTAATGAACAAAATTATTTAGAAATTAGAATCATTAACAATCAAACATTTAAGAAGCAAGTCTTCGAAACATTTGAATTCAAAATACAAGAAATCCTTTCAATGAACCATATTATCTTTCCCTATCTAGAAAACAATCAAATAGTATTAGTTGGCCAAACATTAAATCATTTTGAAAGTTTGCATGAGCGAATACTATTAGGGAAGCGATTATACAATATCTTATTTGACCATCCAGAACGATTGAAGAAAACAGTGCACTGGGCAATAACCCATTCTCATACTGGTTCCCGAAAAGACTACTGGCCTCATCTATTTAATGATGTGAATGAAGGAGTACCAGGTGTTGAATGGAAAACAAGGTTAAAGTCTTGTCAGATCGAATCTAGCTGTCCTCGTTTTTATAGTCCTAGACTACCTTATGCTTGGAAAAATTCTATTCATGAAAAAGCAGAAATCAAAGATTGGTACACAAATTGGCAAGTTATCCAATACCTCGTAGACTCAAAAGAAAAAGTAGATGGAGAGATTAAGCATGATTACTGTAAAACGCTTGAAAAGCTTGAACGAGCAGGAATTGCCAAAAAAACGATCACATTCCTCAATTAGAAATTTGATCCCTACCTTGCTTTTCGCTTCGCTTATTGGCACCTATCTAGATCTATTTTTTACAGGAGTTGGTTTATATACCTTCCCTAAAAGGCCATTTCCTGAACTATTTTCGATTAATATTTTCTTTCCACTGGTCGGACTCCCTTGTTTAATTATTCTCTACCTCTATATTATCCGTTACTTATCTAAATGGAGGAAAGCAGGCTTAATCATGCTATTAAGCCTGCTCATGGCTGTTTTTGAAAGATACTCTGAAACGCTTGGCTTTCTGGATCATACGAATTCATGGAAACATATTTATTCAGTTTTTGGCTATTCCCTTTATTTTGCTGTTATTGATTATTTCTATCGCTGGTCAAACAAGTCCTATGAATGATTTTCTCGAGTATTTTTTTCTTTTGTAATTTTATCCAAAGCGTCCATCACACTCATTTGACCAAGGTTTCCCTCTCCTCGTCTCCTTAAAGATACCGCTCCATTTTCAATTTCTTGATCACCAATTATGAGCATGAACGGTATCTTTTCTGTTTCTGCATCTCTTATTTTAAAGCCCATTTTTTCAATTCTTTCGTCGATTTCAATTCGTATTCCAACTTGTTGAAATTGCTGTTTAATGTGCTCGGCATACGGAAGGTGCTTATCAGAAATAGGCAAAATCTTCGCTTGTATAGGAGCTAACCATAAAGGGAAATCACCAGCATAATGTTCAATCAATATGGCCATAAAGCGCTCAAGCGATCCGTAAATAGCTCGGTGAATCATAATTGGAATATGATATTTATTATCCTCACCGATATATTGGCAATTAAATTTTTCTGGCATTTGAAAATCAAGTTGTACGGTACCGCATTGCCAGCTTCTACCTAATGAATCTAAAATATGATAATCAATCTTTGGCCCGTAAAACGCTCCATCTCCATGGTTTATTTGATAAGGAAGCTCTTTTTTCTGTAGTACTGATTCCAAAGCCGCCTCTGCTTTGTCCCATATTTCCTCTGAGCCCATATATTTCTCAGGTCGAGTGGAAAGTTCAATTTTATAGCTAAATCCAAATTCTGAATAAAATTCATCCACTAGTTCTAGTACCTTATCAATTTCAGATTCAATTTGATCCTCTCGTACAAAAATATGTGCATCATCCTGTGTAAACGAACGTACTCGTAGCAGACCATTTAAAGATCCAGAAAGTTCATGCCGATGAACTAATCCTAGTTCTCCGTATCGTATCGGGAGCTCACGATAGCTTCGACGTTTATTATTAAAAATGAGAACAGCACCCGGACAATTCATTGGCTTAATAGCATAATTTTGATCGTCCACTTTCGAAAAATACATGTTTTCATGATAATGGTCCCAATGACCTGATTTCTCCCATAACTCTTGTTTCATCATGATCGGTGTCTTAATTTCCTGATATCCAGCTAAATGATGCTTTTGTTTCCAAAAATACTCGAGTTCATTTCGTATGACCATTCCTTTTGGTAAGAAGAAAGGCATACCCGGCGCTTCTTCTGATGACATAAATAACTCTAATTGTTGACCTAATTTACGATGATTTCGTTTTTCTGCTTCCATTTCAATTGACATAGTAATTCCTCCTAAAATTGAATAAGCTGATTGTGCTCTAACCATTAATTTTTATAAGAGTATAAATAAAAAAACGCACTCATCCCAAAGACAAGGGACGAGTGCGGTCGTGGTGCCACCCTAATTTCGCAAAGCATGCAGCTGCTTTACGCTCAAATAGATAACGGTTTTTTTCCGATTATGGATACTAAGCAAATCCTTTTCCCCATAATAGCTCAAAGGTGGTAAATTTTCCTTTTTCTTCAGGGCTCGCAGCCAATGACCCTGTTCTCTGCAAAGAAAAATTAGAAAAATTCATGTCCTTATCATCGCAATATATATATATATAATTTTTTTAAAAAACATACTCTTTAAAAATCAAATAAAAAACGCACCCATCCCAAAGACAAAGGGACGAGTGCGGTCGTGGTGCCACCCTAATTTCGCAAAGCAAAATCTACTTTACGCTCATAAAGATAACGGTTTTCCCGTTTATGGATACTAAGCAAGGCTTTTCCCCATAAAAGCTCAAAGGTGGTAAATCAAACATTTTTCTACAGGGCTTACAGCCAATGACCCTGTTCTCTGGAAGAAAATTAAGTATGATTCATGTCCTTATCAAAGCAATGTTATTTCTTACAAATTGTAATGAATTGTTTTTTTTGAATTGTAAATGGATAATTTATAAAAGTCAAGAAATATTTTTTGATAAAGTTACTATTGATTATTTACAATGATAATTATTTTAAACACGACGGAAAATAAAGTCAATAACGAATATGAGGTGTAAAACCGTCTATTTTCCAATAAATGATCAGTATTTTAAATGCCCCACCATTAATACTTTCATGCTTTATATTTTCTAATCTCAGGTTTGCACTCCATTATTTGTTGATAATTCCCCTCAAATTTTAGACATTCTTGTAATAATAACATTTGATATTGAAGAATTTTAGCCAAAAGTGCATAGATGAAATAATTATGTCTGCATTGAAATCGATTCATTACCCTACCAATCTGTAGCCAAATCACGCTCTGAAAATAATAAAAATTTTAGTAAATATTTTATTAAGCGCTTTACATTCGTTATGCTTATTTAATTATCGTAATAAATGGACTACATGATTTAAATCAGCTCAAAACTGACCTTAAGATGGTAAACTCTTGTTGGCCAGTACCCCTATATATCGTTAAAATTTCCTCTAAAAAGCAACAATGTTTGAGAAAAGATCCTATAATAATAATGAGGTTATATTTTTATTAGGAATGAATCCATTTCCCAATTATGCAAATTAAACATATTCTTAGGATTTTTAAACTGATTATTGGCGATTAACTATTTCGTATTATTTGTGTACGTATATGTAGTTAATTGACAATGAAACAAGTATTAAAAAATAAAGCAATACCTCATTCGAATTTCCATTTATTATCAGTTATTGCCTTAATAAGAATGGTAAAAATAAGTTCAAGACACTTAATCTTATTTGGAGCTGGTAAAATTGGCTAAATATACGTTAACTTTCAGTTTCTTTTTCCTCATGTTTATTTACTCACCGTCTATATCAGCTTCTACTATTCATTCGAATCATCAACCGATTAATTTTCAAATTGAATTGCTTCATTGGAAAGATGTAAACCAAATTATTCCAAAGAATTCCGTGTTTACGGTTATTGATGTTGAAACGGGAAAAAGCTTTGACGTACAAAGACGGGCAGGGTCACATCATGCAGATGTTCAGCCTCTCACACGAAAAGATACAAAAGTGATGAAAGAAATATATCATGGTCATTGGAGCTGGCGAAGAAGAGCCATATTAATCTTAGCTGAAAACAGACTACTTGCAGCTTCTATGCACGGCATGCCTCATGGTGCAGGTGCATTAGAAAATGGTTTCCCTGGACATTTTTGTATACATTTTGCAGGAAGTACAACACATCGAACAGAAAGATCGGATTTATCCCATCAGCTTATGATCATGAAAGCAGCAGGAAAAATTGATGACTATTTAGCAGGAGCAAACCCTTTTCAAGTTGCGGATGCCCTGCTCGTATTTATTAAAAATGGGGATAAAGGGTTAATCCATAAAGTGGCATTGACTGAAAAGAAGAATTTGAAAAAGCAGATTAATAAAATAGATAAAATTGAAACTCTTCGTTGGAATAGAAAAGATAGTATAGAAGATGGCGCCAATGATTTAACCATCACTGTTCCGGTGGAACTTCAAATGTACATTAAAGAGAGCGGAAGAGTAAACACAAAGACTTCCTTTCAATTGGTTAGAATATCACCATTATCACCTTGGAAAATAAATATTGATGATTTAATTTCGATTATCAACGAAACACAGAAAGAAGAAAAGAAAAAATGATAGCAAGCAAATCGCCTGCTATCATTTTTTTACTCAATATGTTGCTTGCAATATTCATTAACCAATTCTTCTTCTTCGTCCTCTAATGCAAAATCAAGGACTTCATTTGTTGCTCTTTCAATAAATTGATACAGAGCAATTCTTGATCCCTGATCTTCTACAGCATAAATGACCTTTAATAAAACTCCATTTTCAGAGTACAGCTCATCATCTTCAGGTACTTCAATATTGAGAAAGAACTCATAACGATCCCCAACGATAATACCTGTAGGATCGTTTAATTTTTCAACGATATGACCAGTAATTTCCATCAACAACTTCTTCCTTTCAAAACTAACCTAAAATTACATACTTCTTGTATTATACACTCTATTTTTAAGAGCTCAAGAATTCATTTTAAAGCATGCATCATTTTTTCAGCTTCATCCCATGAAACGGAAAATCCTTGACCTTTTGAACAGAAGATAGAGGATGAACTATATTCAGGATCAGCATTTTTATTATATCCAATTTTTTCAATAACCTCTGCTTCATTATGACAATGTTCATAACCACCGAACACCAATGAAATAGAGCCTTTTCCTTGTGTAAAGGATGCTAGGATTGTACTATAATCCATAAAAGTAGCTACCGGTGCTCTCCCCATTATCACTGCTTTGTTTCCATTCATTTCTGGAGGTTGAAAATGTCCATAAGCCGCTTGAATATCGGATAAGACCCTTCCCATTTGTTCTATATCTACTTTAATTTTAAAATTATAAACCGGCTCTAATAAAATATTCTTAGCTTTTTCAAGCCCTTGTCTAAGGGCACGGAGTGTGGCTTCGCGAAAATCACCACCACTAGTATGTTTATTATGTGCTCTTCCTGTAAGTAATGTAATTTTTACATCTGTTAAAGCTGTTCCTGTTAGTATGCCGCGATGCTCCTTTTCTAATAAATAATGCTTCACTAAATTTTGATAGCTAACCATTAAATCATCTGGATGACAATCGTTATCAAAAATAATGCCACTTCCCCTATGTCCCGGTTCCAATAATAAGTGTACTTCTGCATAATGTTTTAGCGGTTCAAAATGACCGTATCCGTTCACGATCGTCTGAATCGTTTCTTTATATAAAATCTCAGGCTTGCCAAAGCTAACCGAAAGATTAAAACGATCCTTTACAATTTGTTCGAGTACTTCAAGCTGAATTTTCCCCATAACATGAAGGTGGATCTCCTGTAAACCTTCATCCCAGGTTACTTTTAACGATGGATCCTCATCATTTAACATTCGAAAATATGATAGTACTTCCTTATGATTTAAGGAGGAGTCATAGATGACCTTAGATTTTAATGTCGCTACGGTTTCATAAGTAGCCTTTGCTTGTATCGCTCCAAGTCCATCACCTACAGCCGCATTCGTTAATCCTGTTACTGCAAATAAATCACCTGCATTCATTTGATCAACGATTTCATAATTTGCACCATTATATAGCCTTATTTGTGTAATCTTCTCCCGTAATTTCTCCTCTTGATCCCCATATTCCAGCACATCACGTACATGAAGGGAACCACTTAATGATTTAATAAAAGTAACCCGAGCACCCGTGCTATCATGACGGATTTTATAAACTCTTCCTGAAAACGAATCGGTGGAGTTATAATCGGAAAAAGTTAATTCGTCCAGTTTTTCCAAAAATGAAAGGATTCCAATATCCTGCAGGGCAGAACCAGAAGCTATAGGATAGATGTTGTTATCTTTAATCATCCGTTTCATTTCCTGCTGCCAACGACCCTCGTCATATTCTCCATCTATATACAGATTCAATAATGTTTCATCTCTTTCTGCAATAAACTCGATTAACTCTTCACTCATGGCACCTTTGTTATATGTCTCCGTTATGTCAATACCATGCTCTGTTAGCTGATTTCGAATTTCTTTTTTTACTTTATTAACATCTGCACCAACTCGATCAGTTTTATTAATAAAGAAAAATGTAGGGATTTGATGCTTCCTTAATAATTGCCAAACGGTTTCCGTATGTCCTTCTACACCTTCCACTGCGCTTAAAATAATGATGGCGTAATCCATTACTTGAATGGATCGCTCCATTTCTGGAGAAAAATCTACGTGTCCTGGAGTATCGATCAGATAATAGGTGGAATCCTTATATTCCATAATTGCTTGATCAGCAAATACAGTAATTCCTCTCGCTTTTTCAATTGCATGATTATCTAAAAATGCATCTTGATGATCGACTCTTCCTCTATGATGGATACTTTTCGTATGAAATAAAAGTTGTTCAGCAAAAGTTGTTTTACCTGCATCGACATGGGCTAATATTCCGATCGTTATTTGTTGCATAATTCGCCTCTTTGTTTAATTTAAAATTTTCTAGGTACCTAATAGATGATGTGTTTTACCGATACCGCACCTTACTACTATTAAATAGCAATTTTCACATTTGATTACAACCATATTTATCATACCATTCCATGCCTGATGGGTATACATATGTACTTTATCTATGAGGTTATTTATACGGAACAAGCTTTAATCCAATTCAACTTTTGATGTCAAATTTATATTTCGTAACAGATTGGAATACCTCTCCTTTTTTTAAGATATTTGATGGGAAATGTGGGTTATGTATGGAATCTGGTAATCCCTGAGTTTCTAAACATAATCCAAGATAATTTCGTGAAGGAACACCTCTGATGGAATAGCTTTCGTCAGCCTCAAGTTGATTACCTGTATAAAGTACAACCGCAGGTTCATCTGTTTCTATGATGAGTTCCCGACCGCTTTCTTCATCCAATAAAATAATTTCCTTATTATGTTGTTCTGTTAATAAAAAGGGATGGTCATAACCATTTCCTGCAATCCAATTTTGCACATGTCCAGATGTCATTCCATCTTTAATTTTTCTGCCATTTTGAAAATCAAATGGAGTATTTTCAACTGATAATATCTTACCGGTTGGAATAAGTCTTTCATCTAATTCAACGAATTTTCGACTTTTAATCGTTAACTGATGGTTCAAAATATCTCGCTTTAAATTACCACTTAAATTAAAATAGGTGTGATTTGTGACATTCAGTAGAGTAGATTCATCCGATTCTCCCTTATAAGAAATGATAAGTTCATTCTTATTGTTTAGCGTATATGTAACCTTCATAAGCAGATTTCCAGGATAACCTTCTTCTCCTGATTTACTTAAATATGTAAATTCCAGTTTGGTTGAATCCGCCTCTAAAGCTGTTTTTGTCTCCCAAAAAACCTTATCAAACCCTTGGAGACCACCGTGAAGATGATTATCATTATTGTTCTTTGCTAATTGATAAATTTTACCATTGAGATTGAATTCTGCATTTTTGATCCGTCCAGCAAATCTTCCAATGATTGCACCAAAATAAGGGGAATATTTTTGATATTCCTCTATGGAATCAAACCCAAGCACGATGTTTTCGAAATGCCCATTCCTATCAGATGCTACTATTTTTGTAATAATACAACCATAATCAAGACAGGTTATTTCCATGCCATGATCATTCACCATCGTAAAAGCTGTAATTGTTCGACCATCGATTTCCCCATAATCCTCCTGCATTATTTCCAATGATACCACCTCCTATTTTTAAAGCTCTTTTCACAAGCACAACTGCTATACCTATAGGTGGAAAAGCTAGCTGTATGGCTTTTTTGAAGCAACAAACTACTTTTTAAAGTGAGGAAATAAATTTTTGAAACGCCTTCTGTCCTTCTGTCCGTTTAAAAACACTCGCATCCTCAAGTACTCTTAAAAATTTGTATCCAACCTCCTGAATGATTATTTCCTTTACCGTAGTGGGAGTTATTTTATTTTGATATCGAATCTTTATATCATCTGCCCAAATATGATGATATGGTTGAATTTGATTTGGTTGATCCAACAAATATTTTTCTACCTCTAACAGTTCCGTCTTTAAACGAGCAGGCAAAACCGCAAGCCCCATCACTTCAATCAGCCCGATATTTTCCTTTTTAATATGATGTACATCAGCATGTGGGTGAAAAATTCCAAGTGGATGCTCCTTATTGGTTCGATTATTTCGCAACACTAAGTCCATTTCAAACTCGTTATTTCGCATTCTTGCAATCGGTGTTATCGTATTATGTCTTGTTTCACCAGTATATGCGACAATATCTGCAGCAGGATCCGAATAATTTTTCCACTTTTCAAGAATATAATTGCAAGCATCAACCATTTGGTTCACGTCACTGCTTCTCAATCGGATAACGGACATTGGCCATTTGATGGTAGAAGCATGGATCATTGGGAAGCTATCAAGGGTAAATGTCAATTCATCTTTTGCTTTTGCCATGGCAAACTCATAATTTCCACCTTGGTAATGATCATGTGAAAGAATAGACCCCCCTACAATTGGCAGATCAGCATTAGAGCCGATGAAATAATGAGGAAACTTCCCAACAAATTCAAAAAGCCTTTGAAATGTTGCTTGATTAATCGCCATATTTCGATGTTCATGGGATAATATAATGCAATGCTCCTTATAATAAACATATGGTGAATATTGTAAATACCATTGCTCTTTATTTAGTTCCAAACGAATCATTCGATGATTAGATCGAGCCGGATGACCAATTCTTCCAGAATATCCTTCATTTTCTATGCAAAGCAAGCAAGTCGGATAATTAGATACTATTTTTCTTTCATTTTCCTTTGCGATCTCATTAGGATCCTTCTCAGGCTTTGCAAGATTAATAGTAATATCTAATTCACCATATTCTGTTGTAATTTTGTAATGACTATTTTCGGCGATTCTTTTTGTTTGAATATAGTTACTATTTTGGCTTAGTTCATAAAAGTAGGAAGTAGCTTTTTCTGGACTTTGCTCCCATTTTCGATGGAAGTTTTGATTAATTTCTGATGGCCGTTGCAAAAAAACATTCATAATATGACTACTCAGAATTTCCTTTGCATCAAATAGATCTTCTATTATACCTTTCTGTACAGCGAACAATACTAATTCATCCAGAAGCTCAGGAACATCGAGGTTTCGCATTTTTTTCTGTTCATTTTTATTTGAGAAATCGGTCAATCTGAGAAGCGCCATAATCTGATTTCGAGCATATATCTCATCTTCTGGGTGAATCATTCTTAGTGAAATCGCTTTGGAGACGAGTTCATTAATGGACAAATATGGATTCATATTAATACTCCTTGCTATATCCATCAGGGTGAGTACGGTGCCAGTTCCAAGCATCCTGAATGATATCGTGAATCGATGTTCGTTTTGGATTCCATTCAAGAACCCGTTTTGCCTTTTCAGAAGAAGCAATTAATGTGCTTGGATCACCTGCTCTTCGTTCGACTATTTTTGTTGGAATCGGATGCCCCGTTATCTCTCTTGCGGCTTCTACCATTTCTTTTACGGAATAGCCTTTACTGCTGCCAAGGTTCAGCACAATGCTCTCGCCACCCTTTTGCAAGTATTGTAAAGCTAAAATATGCGCATCAATTAAATCTTCTACATGAACATAATCGCGGATACATGTCCCATCATAAGTTTCATAGTCATTACCAAATATAGAAATAAACTCTCTTTGTCCTAAGGCAACTTGGAGAATTACTGGGATAAGGTGCGTTTCAGGGTTATGGTCCTCACCAATCTCTCCTGTTGCTCTTGCACCAGCAACATTAAAATAACGTAAAGAAACAAATTTAATTCCATATGCCACATCGCACCACTTCATCAACTTTTCCATTATTAGTTTTGTTTCACCATAGGCATTGGTTGGGTTGGTTAGCGCATCTTCTGTAATTGGCATGACTTTCTGCTCACCATAAGTGGCAGCGGTTGAAGAAAAAACAATTTGTTTGACACCATAGTCTCTCATTACCTCTAAAAGAACTTGTGTTCCATAAACATTATTATCAAAATACTTAATGGGGTTAGACATCGATTCCCACACTAATGAACTAGCGGCAAAGTGAATCACACTTTCAATTTGTTCTTTTTCAAATACTTGTTCTAAAAAGACCTTATCTTTAATATTCCCCTGATAAAACTTTGCTTTTGGATGGATAGCCTGCTGATGGCCAGTTAGTAAATTATCTACAACCACTACATCTACATTTTTATCGATTAACTGGTAAACCGCATGTGAACCTATATAACCTGCACCACCAAGAACTAAAATACTCATGATTCATTTCCCTCCATATCGTAAACTTCAGTAATCCTATTCTATTGCTTTTGTTCCGTTGCCAATACTTGCTGCATAAAATGTTGCTTGATAACCAATTTTTGTTTGATATTCCTTTCCTACTTCAAAAATAAATTTTTCCACCATCTCTTCTTTGACGATCGCAATAGCACAACCACCAAATCCTGCCCCCGTCATACGAGCCCCAACTACACCTTCCTGTTTCCAAGCTGCTTCAACTAAAGAATCTAATTCAATCCCAGTAACCTCATAATCATCCCTTAAAGAAACATGAGAAGCATTCATCAATCGACCAAAACCTTTTAAATCATCATTTTTTAACGCCTGTAAAGCTTTTAATGTTCTTTGATTTTCATAGACTGCATGCCTTGCCCGTTTTTGTAGAACATCGTTATCAATCAAATATTTATATGCCTCAAATTCTTCTTCCGTAATTTCTCCCAAAGACTGAACTTTACATTCCTGCTGTATAAGCTTTAAAGCCTTCTCACATTCACTTCTTCTTATATTATATTTAGAATCAGACAGCACCCGTCTTTTATTCGTGTTCATAATAATAATTTTATATTCAGATAATGGTAATGGGGCATATTCGTATTTTAATGTATTGCAATTAAGAAGAATTCCACAATTGTCCTTCCCCATCCCAATAGCGAATTGATCCATTATTCCACTTTTGACACCAATAAATTCATTTTCGACCCTTTTACCAGCTTTAACTAATTCCAGCATCTCGAGTTGAAAACCATACAGTTCATTCACCATTACACCTGTTAACATTTCAAGCGATGCGGAGGAAGAAAGTCCCGCCCCATTCGGTATATTTCCATAAATCAGCACCTCTAGACCACATGGCAGTTCCTTACCCAGTTCTTGAATAAAACGGATCATTCCTTTTGGATAATTGACCCAATGATGATGAGATTTATAGTTTAAGTCATCAAGTGTAAATTCGATGATTCCTTTCTCTTCGAAGTTCATAGAAAACATTCTTACTAAACGATCCGATCTTTTTCTTGCAAGTCCGTACGTTCCATAAGTGATAGCAGCAGGAAAAACATGTCCCCCATTATAGTCCGTATGTTCACCAATTAAGTTAATTCTTCCTGGAGAAAAGAATGCTTTTGGATCATCACATTCTTTTTGCGGATAAATTTCTCGAAATGTATCAAATAAAAAATGTAAATTCATCTTTTCTTTCGCCCCCATAGTATTAAGTGAGGGAAAATTCAGTCATATGGAAACTAATCAAATTGTGCCTAAATTCTCCTTAAGAATATTTTATTTAAAAAGTAAAAATATTTCAATACTTTTACTAAAAATTTTACTTATTATTTTACTTGGTTATTTTTCATATACTTGGCTGTTGATGACCTTTCTACAAGGACGAAGTTGGACTCCATCTCCCACACGATTTGCGACTCTACTGCAAACTACAAAATTAAATAAAAAAACCCTGATTTTCATCAACATACGAGGAAATCAAGGTGTCATATCTATATCCTGATTCTTTCTTCTTCATTAAAAATAAACCTACTTACTACTTCCGCGAATGACTAGTTGAGTAGAAAGACTCACCTTTTTTGCAACTTGACGTTCAGTTATTCTTTCAATTAACAAATCCACAGCCGTTTCCCCCATCAATTCGGTATAAACTCTAACAGTACTTAATGGCGGAAATACGTATTTCGTTACACTAATATCGTTCACCCCGATAATACTGACCCTTTGAGGAACGGAAATACCTTCTTCAAGTAATGCTCTTAAACATCCAATAGCCATAGAATCATTACCGACAAAAAATGCAGACGGAAGATCATCATGATGCTCAGATATTGCTTGTTTCATTAGTCTGTAGCCATCATTTACGGAAAACGAACCAATATATATAAAATCTTCATTATAAAGATTTCTTTTTTTAGTAAAGTTTATGAATGTCTCTTGTCTATAATCAATAATCTCTGAAGTATCATCCTTATATGTTTCTCGCCCCCCAATATAGCCGATTTTTTCATGCCCATGCTGCACAAAATAATTGAGAACATCAATGGTTGCCTTTTCAAAATTACATACTACTGAATCAAAGCGGTCTTCATCAGGAGAACTATCAATGAAAACAATATTTTCAGTAATGTTCTGAATTTTCTCTGCTTGCTTTTTATTAAATTTTCCAATGGCGATAATGCCATGAAATTCCTGATTCTGCACGGAATCCAAATGATCAAGGGAAAGTTTTGTCATTTGAATATGAAGTGCTTCACACCGCTTCTCAACACCCACCCGAATAGATAAATAATATAAATCATTCAACTCTTCTTCTTCTGTATACCAATTTACAATAGCAATTCGAAAAGACGCCATGCGTTGTTCTATCTTTTTTTTACGATATGATAGATCCTCCGCAGTTTGGAAAATTTTCCTTTTGGTTTCATCGCTTACAGAAAGAGTGGGATCATAATTCAACACCCTTGATACCGTTGATATTGATACACCCGCTTTTTCCGCGATATCCTTGATCGTAGCCATATGTTACTCCTTTAAAAATATTTACACTTTCCCTAAATCATAATATCATTGAAAATTCTAGTCAATATTTTACTAATTTTCCGCAAAAAATTTTACCTATTGATAATTGATAGTTGTGTTTCCTATTTAACCTATATTTCTCCTGAGGGTTTGTCCATCGGAGTGTAAGCTGGCAGCGGCGTTCCAAAGTTAGGTGTACCATCCGGATTCCAATTAAATTTTTGCACTCTTGGATTCCGAAGCTTTCCCAATCTATGATCTCCTTCATTCTCGGAAAATGAAAATGCATGGTAGAGGATTGGGTGGGACAACGGACCAGACCCTATGTCCCTACGTAACTGGGACATAGGGTCAGACCCCGTGTCCCTTTACTTTACTTGATTTGAATGAATATTTCTTCTTCACCAAGAGAAATTTTTTCCATATCTTTGGTTTCTTTATAGTGTATTGTTTGTAAAACAATGCTATTGTGTAATAATGAGTCAAATTCTTTTAACCATTTGGTTATTGTTTTTGATCCGTGGATAAATAATTCAATTCTTTTTTCGACTGGTAGATCACGTTTTTTCCGTATTTCTTGGACGATTCGAATAAAGTCTCTTACTATTCCTTCACGTTTGAGATCATCTGTTAAGTTTGTATCTAAAAGAACGGTGAAATTTCGATTTGACGCTTCGGTAAATCCTTCGATATTTGTAATTTTCGTTACAATGACATCCTCTTGTTCTAAAAGCAAAGTTTCACCATTTTTCATGCAAAGAGGTAATGTTCCTAGGTTTAGAAAATGTTTTATGTCTTCTTTTGAAGCGTTCATTAACTGTTGCTGAACCTCATTTACCAACTTCCCTAATTTCGGTCCCGCGGATTTAAAATTCAATTTCAATCGATGTTCAATGAACTTATCCGAAGAATCTACCCATTCCACAAGTTTTACATTTAGCTCTTCTTTAATGATATTTTCAAAAGAAGAAAGTGTTTTTACATTGCCATTATGAGCGACCACAATCATTTTCGCTAAAGGTTGTTTCGTTTTAAATTGTTTGCTATGCCTAATACTTCTGCCTAACTCCACCAATTCAATTACAGCAATCATCTCATTTTCAAGCGTTTTATCTATACTGTTGTTTTGGACGGTTGGGTAATCAGTTAAATGAACACTATCCCCATTAAGCGTGTAAAAAATCTCTTCAGCTATAAACGGTACAAACGGCGCTATAAGTTTCGAAAGTTCATTCAACACTTGATATAAGGTTTGAAATGCCGCAATTTTGTTAGGTGACATACCTTTACTCCAGAAACGTTCTCTGTTTCGACGGATATACCAATTACTCATTTCATCAATGAAGTTTCCTGCCATTCTAGCTGCATTTGTCAGTTGATAGTTTTCCATCTCCTTTTTCATAGACGAAATGGTGGTGGCTAATCTTGATAATATCCACTTATCCATGATTGTAGCTTCTTCAGTGTGATGGATTTTGGGATCAAATGAGTCGATTTTTGCATACAACTGATAAAAATGAAATAGGCTTGCAAGTGTATCAATAATTTTTGATTTTGCCTCTTGCACATTGCGTTTGGAAAAGTTTTTTTGATTCCAAGGGGCGCTGTCAGCTATTAAAGACCAGCGAAGTGGATCCGCACCAAATTCTTTAATTAAATCCCTAGGATCTAAAGCATTCCCTTTACTCTTTGACATTTTTTGTCCATGTTCATCCAGAATATGACCTGTTACTAAGACATTTTTATATGGAGCTACCCCTTTATAGAGTACAGATACTGCAAGCAATGAATAAAACCAGCCTCTCGTTTGATCGATTGCCTCAACTACCACATCGGCTGGAAACTGAGAATGAAATACATCTGTATTTTCAAACGGATAATGGTATTGAGCGAATGGCATTGAACCACTATCAAACCACACATCTATTACCTCTTCTGTTCGCTGCATTGTCCCATGGCAATTAGGACACTCGAAGGAAATTTGGTCAACATATGGTTTATGGAGCTCAATCGTTGATATGGATTCCTTTGCATGTTTTTTTAAATCTTCCATACTTTTCGGAGCAATTTCATGTTTACATGTATGACAAACCCAAACATTTAAAGGAGTTCCCCAGTATCTTTTTCTGCTGATATTCCAATCCACTAATCCTTCTAAGAAATTGCCAAATCTCCCGTTTTTTATATGATCAGGGAACCAATTGACTTGTTGATTATTTGAAATCAATGCGTTTTTAAGGGCAGTTGTTTTGATAAACCAGCTCTCTGTCGCATAATACAATAATGGTGTATCACACCTCCAGCAATGAGGATAAGAATGCTCATACTTTTCTTTATGATATAAAAGCCCCTTTTGATGTAATAGTTTTACGATATCCACATCACTCTCTTTTACTTTTTGACCAGCTAGTGGCGTAAAAATATCATTATATCTTCCTTGTTCATCAACTATATTGATAAAAGATAATTGATTTTCTTGTACTAAACGGTAATCATCTTCTCCATATGCAGGTGCTATATGAACTATTCCTGTTCCACTATCCTCAGTAACAAATGAAGCTTCAACAATACAATGTCCTTTTTCTACCTCAACAAAATTAAATGGGGCTTCATAGGTTAATCCAACGAGATCCGTCCCCTTGACGACTTCAATTAGTGTATAAGGCTGATTGATAACTTGTTCTAACCTAGCAACAGCAATAATTACTATCTGATCCTCTATTTCTACTTTTGCATAATCAAGATCGCCATTTACTGCAAGTGCGACATTGGTAGGCAATGTCCATGGTGTAGTCGTCCATCCTAGTACATATTCGTTATCCCTGTCCTTAAGTTTAAACTTTACCGTCGCACTTAAATCTTTTACATTTTTATATCCTTGTGCAACCTCATGAGAACTTAATGAAGTCTGACAGCTAGGGCAATAGGGCGATACACGATGCCCTTTATATAGCAATCCTTTTTCATGAATCGTTCCGAGAATATGCCATACAGATTCAATGTATTCATTACTCATAGTCATATATGGATGATCCATATCAACCCAATAACCTAAATCTGTTGTAAAATCCCTCCATTGCTTTTCATAAAAGAATACACTTTCCTTACATTTTTCGATAAATGGTTCAATCCCGTAATGTTCAATTTCTTTTTTTCCTGAGATTCCTAGTTGCTTTTCTACTCCTAATTCAACTGGTAAACCATGTGTATCCCACCCTGCTTTTCTAAATACTTGTTTACCATTCATCGTTTGATAACGGGCAATGATATCCTTAATTGTCCTCCCTAAAGCATGGCCAACATGTGGAAGTCCATTTGCAGTTGGTGGTCCCTCATAAAAAACATAGCGATCTTTTCCGGTTCTATTATCTATTGATCGTTGAAAAATATTCTCCTTATCCCAATACTCCTGCCAACGCTTCTCACGTTCAAAACTACTATGATTCTGACTAGCCATATTTGCATCCTCCTTAATTAATTTTGAAAATAAAAAACACTCGTCCCTAAAAATAGGGACGAGTGTATTAACCCGCGTTACCACCCAAATTCTGCTTATTACAAACAGCACTTGTCAACGTACTATCATACGCGTTCCTTGTAACGGCGGACTCCCGTCAAGACTTACTTAATAATTTCAGCCTTGCATCTCAGAGATGATTTTTCCGTTCGGCTTCCTCACTGGCTTTCACCATACCCAGCTCGCTTCAAGAGTTCAATCCTTACGTACTTTTTCTCTTCATCGATTTATACATCAAATATTTCGATTATCATACCACTCACAATAATGAATATCAAGATATTTTTATTTATTGCGATCTCATTTTTAACTCTTTTCTAACATTCCCGATATTTAGATAATTCTCCAAGCGATACATAAGGATGATAATTCCTTTTTTCCACTGAGAAAAAGACCTGTGAACTCGAAACCTTTATTATTTGTAAAGACCGGCAAATAGGTTTTTACACAAGCAACACTCTATACGAAAACAGTCTTAACAAAGTATCAAACTAATCATAATAGCTTTTACTTTTTTCATTACCCCTTTTGAAGTTTCCAGTTACCTTAGCTAATAGTAGTTGGATTTCTTTTTCATTTTCAGCTTGTGTAATTTTAGTAAGGAGCTTTTCTGCTGCTTTTCCTTTTATAATCTTGACTTGTTTGCCATACCAATCAATAAATATCGTATTATTCTTTGAAATCCGATAAGTAAAAACCTCATCTTCTAATCGATTGCGTTTATCAAAATTCCCCATCCAGTACCATTCCCCACCTCTGTATATGAAAAAAGCTCCTTTATTGGAGCTTAAATAATGGAGTGTCGCGTCTTTTTATGATTCAAAAATGCTTCTTTTAAGATGCGATTATTTTCATCGAAACGTTTTGCTTTTTCTTGAATATATTTTTTACTTCCATTCGCTTTACCGGAGGCGACATGAATAATACTATCGTTTTTTGTCCGTTTAGGTTCTGCAGCCACTATCGAATCCCTCCTAACAATTGAATAGCGAAATCACGATACAATGCTGATTCTGATTCCATTATATCACGCATCACATCATCCTTAAAGCCTTGAACCTTCTCAATAGACCAATATGACTCAACTGGATAATGAAAACTTATGACATAATTTCCTGTACGAATTGATAAATAAAATTGCTGTTTCTCTTCGCTAAAAAATAACTCCTGGCCAGACTGACTATGAAAAGCTTGAACAGAATACGAACTCCTATCTTCTAAAGGATATGTTTTATTTTCATCACTTGCCATACCAGATACACTTACAAGTGTTAATAAATCACCCTTTTTTTTGTATAAAGTTGTTCCTGAACAGGATTCATATGCACCAAGCTCTGTTTCAAACATGGTATGGGGCTGACTATAAATGATCCCATTTTTTAAAAAACGTTGAAGATATTCTAAAAACAATCTTGGATTGATTAATTCACCATTTTTAATATAACTTATGATTTTAGAGGTAAAATCAGCATGTTTTTTATAAATAGGGCCTTCTTGAAGTTGTTCTTCGATGGTTCCTTCAAATGCGAGATATTTACTTCCTCTTCTAAACAAATCACTAAAATATCGTTTTATTGTAAGGCTTGGATCCATTCCGAAAGATATTTTCTCCAAATAATGACCTTTGATATAAATGTCATACATAAATCCCCAAATGTACGGTTCAATATTTTCATGTTCTTTTTTCTTTGGATGCTTTTCCCATGCTTCTTTTGCGATTTCAAAGTAATTATCAGGATTTGTGCCATAAGTTTCTTTATAGCTTTTTAACATTTCGCCAATAATTAAACGAATTTCATACCAAAAAAGATCATAAATATAATCTTCCACAAAAACAATAATATATTTATTACATTGATAAGCCTTCTGAAACTCACAATGAGTGATTGTTGCCTTATAATATTGGCTATAATTACCAGCCTTATCAGATATGAAAAGAAGAAAAATATCACTCATTTCCACATACTTTAAACAATTCTCTACAAGCTGTTCTGGCGGCCAAGGTCCAAAATCCTTTTCATACATTAAAGGTCTATGCTCCATCTCCATTAATAATCGATGGAGATTTTCCCTTAAGGGTCTAAGTCGATCTTGGGCAGCTGAACTAATAAATATTTTTGTAGGTTCGGGCAAAATACATCACTCCTTACTTAGTAGAAAATTCGATGTATTTGCCCTAAAATCCTTTAATTTATTTTATCTGCAATCCTCAAGATTAAGCACGTTTGTGCACCATTCTTCATAAAATTCAGGTTCATGAGATACAATCAGTAATGTTCCTTCATATTTCTTTAGTGCTAAAGCCAATGCTTCTTTTGCTTGAACATCTAAGTGATTCGTTGGCTCGTCAAGAATAAGCCAGTTACTTTTTTCTAACATCAGTTGACATAACCTTACTTTCGTCTGTTCACCCCCACTCAAAGTATGAAGTGGTTGCAATATATGTTCTTTATTGATACCAGCACGTGCAAGAGCTTGGCGAATTTCTTTCTGATTCATTTGTTCATGCATGGACCAAATATAATCCATCGGTGTTTGTTCAACTGGCGTATGCCATTCTTGTTCGAAATAAGATGGCCTCACATTATCTCCTATTGAGATGGTTCCGCTTAAAGGATTAATTTCACCCATCATTGTTTTTAGTAAGGTAGATTTTCCAATCCCATTATGTCCAATAATGGCAACTTTGTCGCCTCTTTTTAAAGTAAAGTTTAAGGCCGGGAGTAAAGGATAGGTATACCCAACAATAATATCTTTCGTTTCAATGATCGTACTAACGGGTCGTTCAGAAACGTGAAATGAATATCTTGGATGTAGGTTTCCCACCGGCTTTTCAATTCGTTCAATTTTTGCTAATTTCTTTTCTCTTGATTTTGCTTGTTTAGAAGTGGAAGAACGGACTTTATTTTTTTGAATATAGGTTTCAAGCTTGTGAATTTCCTGTTGCTGCTTACTATATGCAATATGAATTTGGTGTTTTCTTAATTCATAAGCTTCTAAGAATGCTCGATAATTCCCTACATACCTAGTTAAATGTTTATGCTCTAAATGAAAAATAACATTTACGACCTCGTTTAAAAAATGCGTATCATGTGATATAAGAATAAATGATTTCTTATAATTAATTAAATAGTCTTTCAACCAAACAATATGTTCGTAATCAAGATAATTCGTTGGTTCATCCAATAATAATATATCCGGCTCGGTTAATAGAAGTTTTGCCAACAATAATTTTGTACGTTGTCCACCACTTAATTGTGCAACATCCCGATCTAAACCTAGTGCTAGGATACCTAATCCAGATGAGACATCTTCAATTTTTGAATCAATAAGGTAAAAATCCTGAGCTTCTAATATATCCTGAATTAACGAATATCGTTTCAAGAGCCCTTGTAACTCACCCTCATTACATATCGCCATTTTATTTGTAATTCCTAACATTTCTTCTTCCATATCATATAAATGTTGAAATGCACTTTTTAAAAAACCTAAAATACTTGTTCCTTTTTTCAATTCGATATGCTGTTCTAAATAGCCAATTTGCTTATTAGGAAGCCAAGAAATGCTTCCATAATCAGGTAACAGTTGACCTGATAAAATTTTTAGAAGTGTTGATTTACCTGCTCCATTTGGGCCCACTAAACCAACCTTTTCTTTGTTCAATAAACGAAATTCAATATCTTTAAAAACTAATTGATCACCATAGAAATGAGTTAAATTTTCAACATGTACGATACTCATATTTTTTCCCTCCAAAAGTTCTGTTTGTAAGAACCAATCGTAAAACATGGAGGTTATAAACGATTAATATTTAATTTGAATGGACAATTCATTAGAAATATCTTAATTAGTCTCATTTATACAAATAAAAAAGGCAGGGAAATAGACCCTGCCCTATTCGTGTTTACGATTACCTGTTATACACGAATATTAAATAAGAATAAAGGTCTAATTATCCGATGTTTTACGATTGGCTTTGCTAAAAATGGGCATACTTATCCCGTCTTAAGCTAAAACCATTTGAAAAACAACGGACATACTCATTTGACCTTCATCTCTCCTTTAAAATAAATTTAGATTCTTCATAATCTTACCAAAAACGAAAGAGGCAGTAAAGGGATAAATTCATTAATAATTCTCACTTCCCAATAATTTTCATTTTTAAAATGGCTAAATACTCCCTTAAATATAGTTTTGTTTTGACAATTTTAGGGGTTTTACCTGCAAGTGGATAAGCTTCGATCCCTAGTGATTTTGCCAATTGAAGTGATCGATAAAGATGAAAATCATTGCTAACGATTACTGCCTTCTTTATTTCTAAAAATTCCTTGGCATTTTGAAGATTCTCGAACGTATTTACGGACTTATCCTCAATAATAATTCGCTCATTCGGGATACCATGTTCTAATAAATAGGAGCGAAGAGCTTCAGCCTCAGGTATTTCCTCATCAGGTCCTTGCCCACCAGTAACAATCACTTTTGTCCCCTTATTCTCCTTTAAATAATGCAAACCTGTGATTGCTCGTTCATATAAAGCTTTTGACATAACCTTCCCATTCACCTTTGCTCCTAAAATAATCAGATATGGAACGTTTTTTGGAGGTTTTTCTTTTGCCACATTTTTTATTTGTTTATAAGTGAAAAGAACCCAAGCCAAACTGAAAAGCAAAAATATTGAGATACAAGAAATAAATAACTTTTTTTTCATACATTCTCCCTCATACCCATTTTCAATCTATCAACATGTAAGACGTCATTTAATGGGTAGAGGTTTCAGTTTTAATCTACATTCAATTTAGTAATTTCGTTAAAATTGACAATGAGGGCAATAAAAGGTCTTTCGAGATGATATCATTTTTTTGATAATTTCTGAGCCACATCTCTCACATAATTCACCTTCACGATCATACACTTTACATTTGTTATCAAAACCTCCTGTAAGCCGATCATCATGATAAAATGCATGGTTCATATATCCACCATATTGTATAGCTTTCCTTAAGATTAATTGAATGGATTCATACAATTGTTTCTTATCAATATCAGTTAAATCTTCTAAAGTTCTTGTAGGTAATAGCTGTGCGTGATAACAAATTTCATCAGAATAACAATTACCAATCCCAGATAAAAATTTTTGATCAATTAATTTGGTCTTTAGACGCCCACGCTTTTTGTGTAAGTAGTTGATAAAAAATGGTAGAGTAAAATTAATATCCAATGGTTCTGGTCCTAAATTAGGCAATGCTTCATCTACTTCATTTATTGGATAAAGGTGTAAATAGCCTAAACGAAGACCAATAAAGTATAAATTCTCTATTCCGAAAGAAAGCTGAATTTGAATCGTTCGGTTAGGCTTCTCCTCCTCTGTACCATAATACATCCATCCTCCAAGCATAAGATGAAGAATGAGGACTCGACCATTTACCAAATAGAAAAGTAAATGCTTGCCTCTTCGATCAATACGAATAACTTTTTGGAGTAATATATCTTTAATAAACATATCCGGCCGACAATTTATTGATTTTTCACGATTGATAATAATATTCGTAATCGTCTTCCCTACAATTTTTTCATACAGCAATTTTTTATATGTTTCCATTTCAGGTAGTTCAGGCATCCGTTTTCCCCCTTTTTCGTGGAGTTATATATCAATTCCTTGTGTAGTCATTACATTCTCTTTATTCTTATCATGACAAATCAGAGAAAAAGTATTAAAAAAAATCACCTAATTAAAAAATTAGGTGATAGTAATGAACGAATATTTTTATTTACATTTTCATTTCAAGCATAACAGGACAATGATCACTTCCTAAAATTTCAGAGTGGATTTGTGAGTCCTGCAATGAGTCTACTAATCTATTAGATACAATAAAATAATCAATTCTCCAGCCAATATTTCTTTCTCTTACCTTATTCATATATGACCACCAAGTATAGGAGTCTGTTTTATCTGGGTAAAAATAACGAAAGGAATCAGTAAATCCCGTGTTCAATAATGTACTCATCTTTTCTCTTTCTTCATCAGTAAAACCGGAGTTCCCTTTATTCGATTTTGGGTTTTTTAAATCAATTTCTTGATGGGCAACATTTAAATCACCACAATAAACAACTGGCTTTTTCTGATCCAATGAGATTAAATGTTCTTTAATTCTTTCTTCCCATTCTAAACGAAATGGTAATCTGGCAAGATCCCTCTGAGAATTTGGAGTGTACACATTCACTAAATAAAATTGATCAAATTCTAGAGTTAATATTCTACCTTCAGATTCATCTGTTTCATCACCCACGCCATATTTTACTGATAATGGCTTTTGTTTTGTAAAAACCGCTGTTCCGGAATATCCCTTTTTCTCAGCATAATTCCAATATTGATAGTAATTATCTAATTCAAGAGTTACTTGTCCATCCTGACATTTTGTTTCTTGAATACAAAAAATATCTGCATCAACTTCATTAAAATATGATAAAAATCCTTTATTTATACATGCTCTTATGCCATTTACATTCCAAGATACGAATTTCATTTATAGAAAGCTCCTTGCTTTTTATTTTTAATAATCATTATTTCTAAATATTTATTATAACATTTTACATGAGTCATCAAAAGAATTTACCGCTATTAGATTTGTTTATTTCAATGAATTTTTTATCATTTACAGTACAAAATATTACTGATACTCATTTCTTGAGTATTTTACGTTTCTAAGTATAGATCCTTCCAAAGAGGTGATATTCGATTAGTTACAGAAACTTTTTAGATCCACAATCTGAACGATTTCACTATAGTACCACAAGAAGAAAACATACGAAATCACAAGTAAATGGACAAACACAAGTTTCTCAAAATATCATAATTCTTAGAAGCAATGCGAAAGCACATTTTTGGTAAGGTGAATACAAAGAAATGGACAAGAAGGACGCCCTGTGCGTCTTTTTTGTTTATTTCTTTGTCTGACGTCAGTGAATAAAGAACTATAAAAAAATGATTTCAATTGAATAAACCATTTCTCTTTCCCTTTATCTACCGGCAACCCATTTTAAAATAGGCTTTTTCGCTTATGTCTTTTATCACCAACTGTGTGATATAAATAATAAGATGTGGGAAATTTTGTATTTAAGTACAGTAATCAGGGGGATAGGAGGAATAAAATGGATGTAAAAAAATTACTAGCAATTGCTGCATTATCATTAGTTTTAACTTCTGCGTGCAGTAATGGAAGTAAAACCCAGATGTCTGATAAGAAGGAAACAATCAAAGTAAGCACTGAAAACACAGATTTAGCTAAATATGATAAATTAGTAAAAGAGAAAAATATTGAGCTTAAATTAGAGCCTCTAGAGCTCACTAATTATAAAGATAAAATCGGTGCAACATTAACCAATCCAAAATATAAAAAATTCGCCGTAAACAAAGAACTCACCATCTCTGGAGTTATTGAAAAAGAAGATCAATTAAAAGAAAGATATGCATGGGTTAAAGTAAGTTCACTTGATATCATCGATTCAAATTCAGTTCAAGATTATTATATTCCTATAGAAAATGGAACATTTAAAGAGGATATTCATTTTTATAATGGAAAAGGAAACTACTCTATTAGAGTCATGCTCCCTGCTACAGATCGCAATAATTATTATTATGATCTTGCTACCTTCGAAGTCATTAATGTTCATCCAGAGAAACAAAGAGATGTAACCTATACTCCCTATGCACAAGATGCAAGTCTCGTTTTAAAGAATGTAGATTCAGGGTTGATTGAAGCAACCGAACATTTAAATTTGCAAGGGAAAGTAAAAAACTTAGAAAAAACAACGACTATTATGATTGAAGTAAAAAAAGATATGGAAAATTGGAAACACGAAATTCCTGTAAAAAATGGTCAATTTTCTTACGATGTCCCCCTTTTCTATGGGAAAGGACTTCATCAAATCAATGTCCTCGTACCTGATAAAATGAAAGATAATCGTTATCAATATGGCACTACACTTTTTGTCAATAATCGTTCAAATAAAAAGATGACACCAATAGAATTTTATCGAACATATGACGAAAGAGGGATTCAATTAGAAATACCTAAATTTGGTAATGATGAAACAAAACTCTCTTATCAAATAAAAGGAAAAATCGACCCTCATGCTAACTTAGCCAAAGAAACCACACATATTTATATAAAAACAAAAAAAGATCAAGATGAAGCCCTTGATATCATCCCAGTAAAGGATTTTACATTTGACGGCTCCATTTATTTACGGTTCGGACCAGGTGAATATGAGGTATCAGTAAATGTACCTGAAATCAGGGAAAAGAACACAAATTATTTTCGTTATTTTTCAGTTGCCTCTTTCTCAGTAACTAATCTTGATACAAATGATCAAAGAGATCTATTACCATCAAGAGGGATACCATCGGAACACTCAAAGATTATTAAACTTGCAAAAGAAATTACTAAAGACAGTAAAAATGATCGAGAAAAAGCGAAAGCAATTTATGATTTCACTTCGAAAAATATTTCCTATGATGTTCAGAAATTTAAAAATAACGAATTTGAATGGGATGATAATGCATTAAAAACTCTACGCTTAAAAACCGGTGTCTGTCAGGATTATGCTTATCTAGCGGGAGCTCTGTTACGTGCAAGTAATATTGAAGCAAGAGTAATTTCGGGAAAGGCGGGTACAGGTATATTGAAAAATAATCATGCATGGATTGAAGCGAAAGTTAATGGAAAATGGTTAACTATGGATCCTACATGGGGCGCGGGATATGTTCAAAACGATCAATTTGTAGCAAAATATAATGAACAATATTTTGATCCTAATGAACAGGAGTTTAGGAAAACTCATATTAGAGAAAATATCGAGTACTAAGTAGCTTTAAGGGGGTGTCTAAAATATCAGACACCCCCCTTTTAATTTTGTTTATTTTAAAGCATCAGTTAATTGAGGAACAATTTGTTTCTTGCGTGAAACAACGCCTTTTAATATAGCTGTATTGTTTTCTAATCTTACATTAAATGCCTTCTCCACTGCACTTGCTGCATTTCCTAAAGCAATGGCAACCGAATCACTATTTAATATGTCTGTCACAACAAATAGGAATAAGTCTAAATTCTTTTCAGAAATTTTGTTCGTTAATGCTACTTCTAATTCTTCCTTACGAGCCAACACATCATTTGTATCTACTGCATTCACTTGTGCAACTTCTACCTTATGTGTACCCATTTGGAATTCCTTCGCATCCAAACTGATTAGTTGTTCAATAGATTTATCACTTAAATCAGCACCAGCTTTTAACATAGCTAAACCAAATGTATCTACATCAACTCCAGCAATTTCCGCTAATTCTTTAGCTGCAGCAATATCTTGATCCGTACAAGTTGGAGATTTAAATAATAGTGAATCGGAAATAATTGCAGAAAGCATTAAACCAGCTGTTTCTTTATTGATAGCTACCCCATTCTCCTTGTACATTTTGTTTAAAATAGTAGCTGTACAACCTACGGGCTCTGCACGATAATATAAAGGATCACTTGTTTCAAAATTAGCAATACGGTGGTGATCAATTACCTCTAAAACTTTTACTTGATCAATATCATCCGCGCTTTGTTGACGTTCATTATGATCAACTAAAATTACACCATTACTTTCATTTGCAACTGTCTGAACGAAACGAGGAGCGTCTACTTTAAAGTAATCTAACGCATACTTTGTTTCACCATTTATTTCTCCTAATCGTACTGGCTCTGCTTCTACACCTAATTTCTTCTTTAATTCTGCATAAGCAATTGCCGAACAAATTGTGTCTGTGTCAGGATTTTTATGTCCAAAAACTAATATCTTTTCCATCTTTATTCTCCTTATTTCTCAAGTTAAATAGGCTTTCTATATACCAATATTATTTTAGCACAAACACCTTTAAATAAAAAAGCAGTTTTCATTTTTAGAACGATCCTATCCAAATTTTCATAAGAAAAACGTCAATCCAATGAATTGACGTTTTTACGATTATTTAGTGAGTCATATTATTAGTGTTTGGCATTTGCCCTCCTGTAGGGGCATACGCATGGAGCATTTGTTGCATATCTTGTTGAGCAAATTGTGGCACCTGATAATAATGATGTTTATTTTGATAAATTGACAGTTCATAGGCCATTTCAATACAGTTTGGTATGGAATCTGCTAACACTCTTCGTACTACAGGGTTAGTCGTTTCACATGCAGCCACTGTCTTCATAGAAGCAGAAGATTTTACACCACCAAGCATTAAACCAGAAATGCATTCATCAGTCAATTCTGACACAGATTGTAAAGGTTTTTTCGGTTGTGACGGCTGCAATCCATAGACAAAATTATTATCTTGCTGCATTTTATAGCTTTGAGTAGGAACCGCTGGATCCTTACCTGATTGAAAGCAATCCACCAATGTATTATATTCCTGTTGCATAAATTGGTATTGTCGGTCTAAAATGTTTAATAGTTCCTGGTCTTGAACATGACCTCTTAATAAAGTATATTGATCCATTAAGCCAATAGATCCTGATAATACTTCCCCTACATCCAATACTTCATGACCACCATGATTCATTTGTTGTGGAATATTTCCTGTATGCATATTTTGATGCATTTGGTTTGAGTTTTGCTGGTTTTGCATGAATCCTACCTCCTAAATAATTCATTTTACCTTTGTTAGTATGAATTAATTTAAAGGAGTTATTCACGAAACACCCAATTACAAACTTGCTAAGGGTTAAAATGTGTTATATACATTTTGACATGTTTCAGCTGTTGGTTCATAAAAGCAATGATTTTTATATCTTGCAACTAATGGCTGATTGTACCAAGTTGCTGGACAATCACCGGGTGGTTTAAAATACCAAAGACTATACTTTGCCGGCCAAAAACTTTCTCCATTAATTGATCGACGAGCCAAGCGCTTCTCTTTTTCCCTTGCCCTCTGATAAAAATAACCATGTATAGTAGCTTCAAAGGCATGAGGTTGAAAAACCATTTGCGGTACAGTGCGGAGCCCCTTGAAATCGGAGCAATTCGCTCTTATCCGATTAATGCCGACATTCCCTACGAGAAGCATACCTTGTATACCTTCCCCCTCTGCCTCAGCTCTTAGCAACCTTGCTAAAAGTGCAATATCTGAATCAGTAGCCTTGACAACTGCCATTACTTCACCTCCATCTGCTTTTCACCTTTATCATATTCTTTATGGCTAGATTGATGACCATTGTGACATAAAAAAAGGAGGGAATAATTTCCCTCCTACAAATCATTCGCCAAACTTAATGGCTTCGGCTTTAAATAATTGATGATACTCCTCATATTTATCCCAAAGTTTTAAATGTTTAGCAAAAAATTGTGCATTATAAAATTTATGATATGAATTGATTTCTCTTTCGATTTTTTCAAAAGCTCGTTCAATATTCGAGTATTTTTTTAGCCACGGCAAGCCCGTTTTCAAAAACGAATATTTAATATTATTGATAACATCCTCGATATTTTTTCCATTCGACCAAAACCACCAGATCGTTTCCTTCTCTCGATTAGGTTTATACCCAGTATTTTCTCCTTCATTTAGACAACACAATTCCATCTGGACTTGACAATCATAATGATTGGGAAATTTATTGAATTCAATGATAGGGGGAATAAAATCAAAATAAATACCGATAGTAACATTTAAGGATTGGGCAGGCCAACCTGATAATTCGGAATAATAATTGCCAATATGATTAATGCTTATGACCCATGTACAGTTATCATGAACAGCATAATATCTTCTATTATTGATACTTTCAAACCCATATTCTTTTAAAACAGGATATAGGATTCGTTTTAATTTCTTATCAATTTTATTCCGAACAATCAAATTGATCCCCCCTCTATTTAATATTTTATGCTCTATTATATAAGACGTTTGAACACGGGAAAAAGTTTCAGATAATTATCAAAAACAGGAAATTACTAACATAAATGTTTCTAATCAACTTTTTATTACCTTTTAACTTGAATTTCATCAAAACGAATGAAGTACTCCTTATCAATTCCTTTATTATTGATTTTGCCTTGATAAAGTGACTTACCTGTACTTATGTCATTAACAAATAATTGACTTTCTGTTTTCTCGTTTACATATGAATCTAATAGAAAAACTTTATTTTGGGCAAAGGTCACGGTTACTCCTTCGTTCCAATCTTGACCATTTGAAGGTAATTGTAATGTACACTCATTTTCAATCTTCTTATTTTCTAGATTGTACGTAAATAATTTCACACCTTTTTTATCTCTAATGGTTAAATATATCTCTTTATCTTTATACGCTTCAATGTTCGCATTTTTTAATTTCTCAGGAAGGTCGATCACTTCCTTTTTATTTTTTTCGAGATTGTAGGCAATGAATTGACTTTTAACAAGTTTTTCCTCATACGATCCATCGTTTTTATCAACCATTTTTAACTGATCATTTGTAAATAAGAAATATTTATTTGGAATGGTACGATCAGAATAAGAATAACTGTTATATTGATTGTAGGTATCTCCAACCGGATCTGATGTTAGGACATCATCACTTAGTAGCTTTTGCTTCTCAAGGTCAATCGTATATACATGTATTTCATTATTTGGAGTATTTGAATAAACGTTTTGTGTATTGTTTGCGATAAGCTTTAATTGATTATTTTTTACTAACTGAACATCCTGAACATAGAAACTACCATATTGCTTTTCATTAGGGATAGATATTGTGAACGATGATTTCTTATTTTCCTTCTTTTTTAACACGGAAGTTTTAATTTTAATATCATCCTCGATGTTAGAATAATTTTCATTGAAAATATTCGAATAAATTAAGAAATTCTTATCTTCATAAAACGAAGCTTCATTCAATTTACCACGCATAAAATTCCGATACTTTTTTCTTAATTGGTTAATTTTATGAGACTGTTGAAAATCATCTGCTATAAGAGGATTATTCTTTTTAAAATCTACTCCATTAACGGTTAAATAAAATCGCATAGAATCAATATTCCCGGCGTAATCCCCAGTAATGATCATTGACTTGATTTCTTTTTCATCACCACTTATTTTTTGAATATTTATCGTTGGTAAAGAATCTGCTGATACATTTGAATAGATGTAATACGTTCCGATACATATAACAACTACAGCTGCGACAATTGATGAATATATATAGCGTTTCATTCCAAATACCTCCTTAAACCGTTACCTTATTTTTTAATAAATAGACACTCATACTAATCGATCCAATAAGGACAACGATTCCCATAATTAATTCGATAAAGAATCTTTCTATTGGATAGAGGAAGTTTGGCATAAAAAATGTCTCAATAAGTAGTGGTGCAAAAAAGACAATAACTGAAAGAATACAGTATATCCCACCCATAATGATACCCTTAAAGCGAAAGCTTCTTTCGAAAAGAATTCCTGTAAAAAGGATTGTAACTGCTAAGAATCCTAAACCATAGAAAATGAGAAATGTTAAAAATGAACCAGGAATCAAAATATGCAAATAATCGGATAAACGAATCGCATCAGCTAATTTCAAATCGATTCTGAATTCAGTTGGAATAATGGCCTTAAAGATGAAGTTTTCAATTGGTAATAGTATAAGTTGAATGCCGATTAATCCTAAAACTAATAAGAAAATCGTTAATGCTTTTGATAGATAAATATTTACTCTTGAAGTAGGTAGCATCAATAATCGATAAATAAACGTATTTTTACCAAACCATTCACGATACCAAATGAAAAATAAATAGATTACTAACGCTGCAGCACAAAGTGCCACTGAAAAGAAGAACCAAGAAGTATTCAGTATTGTTTTAAAGTCCATCGTTCCATTTTGGCTAACATATTCTGATGCATTTATGGAAGTTTCTCGCATTGTGTCATTCACATCATTCATATAATTTAATGTTTTATAGATTACTCCAGTTATTTGAATGACGACTGTTAGTAAAATTAACACGATGTAGATTTTTTTAAATCGATTTAATTCAAAGTTCAACAATTTTAAAAACTTTTTCACCCTCTGTACACCTCTCTCATCACATCAACAACCGATTTCCCCTCTGTCAAACGAATTTCTTCTGTATTAAATTCTTTTAATACATTTCCGTTATCTATGAGAACTACCTTATCAATTAAGTGTTCAATATCATTTATTTCATGGGTTGTTATAATTACACCTCTGTCTTCGACTAAGTGACTCGTGAACACTTCTGCTATTTGCTCTCTGCTAAAAATATCAATACCTGAGAATGGTTCATCCATTAAAACATAATCAACATCAATACAAAGTCCTAATAATAAATTTACTTTCGCCACATTTCCCTTTGAAAGCTCAGAAATTCGTGTTCCTTTATCTAGTTTAAAAAATGTAAGCAAGTCGTCCGCACGCTGTTGGTTCCAATTTTCATAAAAGTCATCCATAAATACCATTGATTGGTGGATTGTCATGTGGGGAAGCATGGTAATCGCATCTGGTATAAACGTGATTTTTTCATAGCTAGATTTAGTTAATTTTGCACCATCGATAAGTATTTTTCCGCTATTAATGGGAGTTAGACCTACGATCGCTTTCAATGTTGTTGTTTTCCCCACTCCATTGATCCCAATTAAACAGGTTATTTCTCCTTTATTAGCAGTAAATGAAACACCGTTTAGTACTTTTTTACGACCATACCTTTTCGTAATATTTTGGACCTCGATCATTCCAGTTCCTTCCTTTCGTTTTCTGATGAATTATATTTTTCCTTTATTAATTCAAGTAACTCGTCGACTGGGACATTAATAGACCGAATGGATTGAACAAAGGAATCCACCGCTTCAACAATTAACTCTGTTCTTACCTTACTTAAAACAACCTCGTCATTTGTAATTCTACTTGGGTAATTTTTTTCAGTGTGTATCAACCCCTGTTCCTCCATTTCCTTATAGGCTCTTTGTGCAGTATTCGGATTAATTTTCAGCATTGAGGCAAGCTCTCTTCGCGAAGGAATTTCTTGGCCCTTTTCTAGCATACCTATTGCTATTTGTTCCTTGAAGTACCGAACAACCTGTACATAGACAGGATCACGATTATTAAAATTAATTTTCATTGAAACATCTCCTATGCGATGTGTGTATTAAGTGATTCATACATAGACGACAAAATTTTATGTATTATGGCATTCATACACCTCTTGTGTGTATTATATGGTTCATACACATAGTGTGTCAAGTAATATTTTTCTAAGCTACACACATAAGAATTGGTTATTTAAAACTATCAAATATCATTGATTACAAAACAAAAACGCAAAGTCACGATATATGGTTATGAGACAATGGGAATGTTCACAAGAGAAAAACATCAATCCTTCTAAAAAATGTTATTTCCGAATGAATACCCCTAAACACATTATTAATAATGTTAAAGAATTAATTAATATTATTAATTTTATTAAAGAAATATTTAAATATTATTATTTTTATTTTTAATTTTATGTTGTATAATTGAATCAACTAATAGGAAGGGATTTTATTATGGCTTATAAAGTAATCACAAATTGTCCTGTCTGCAGTAAAACATTGAAAATTACAAAGTTGGAGTGCTCTCATTGTCATACTACGATTGAAAATGAGTTTGAATTATCAAAGCTGGCATCCTTATCTAAGGATCAGCTTCATTTTGTGGAAGTATTTTTAACTTGCAGAGGGAATATCAAAGAAGTTGAAAAGGAACTGGGGATTTCATACCCAACGGTTCGAGGTAAGCTAACAGATATCATTTCATCCCTTGGATATGTGCAGAAGAAGAAAAATGTAGTAGACGAGAAAAAAGTTGTCACTATGTTGGAAAATGGCGAGATCACACCAGAAGAAGCCATTAAGCTCTTAAAAGAGGAATAGGGAGGAATTTATCATGAAAGAGGAAATTACAAGAGTGTTAACAATGGTTCAAGAGGGTAAGATTGATGCAGATAAGGGATCAGAACTGATTCAAATATTAAAAGAGAAAGAAGAAACAGGTAATAAGCCTTTTGATAAACCAAGTAAATATTTAGATAAAACATTGAAAATTCGTGTAGTATCAACCGAAAATGATAATGTCACTGTCAACTTACCTATCAAACTTGTCAAGGTAGTATTAATGGCAGGACATAGTATTGCTGCGAGTATTCCACAAGCGGAAAAATATGTGAAAGATATAGACATAGACCTTATTATTGAAGCAATCGAAAACGAATTAGATGGACAAATTGTTGATATTCAATCGGCAAACGGAGATACCGTTTCGGTTATCATTGATTAGTGATTGCTTATGATGCATGTAAAAGTAAAAGCAAAAGACGTGCGGTTTACCATCCCAATCCCATACTCTATTTTAAACATTGTTATTTCAATTTTGTCTTCAAAAATTTTTCAGCAGAATCTAAACAGATGGACAAAAGAGCATTTCGAAAGAAAAAAATTGGACTTTACCCTTCCACTAATAGAGAAAAATACATTAAAGCCTATCGTCAAGGAATTGAAAAAATATAAGGGAATCGTGCTAGTGGATGTCAAAGCTAAGGACGGTACTGAGGTTAAGGTTAGACTATAATCTATTCTAGAATACACCATCCACTGACCTGCTTTTCGATGAATGCTCTTTTTCAAATATTGTTACAAATTAGTAATGTTTTAACGAAAAAAATAGGTGAAGCCTAAATAGCCCCATCATCTCAATGAATAAAATGCTGTAACCTTCATAAGAACGCTAATTCCATTTTTTTACGAAAAAGCCAGCAGTAGGTTTTGCTTATACATGAGCAACAACGATCCGAAAACAGCATTTTTTATAATACCTAATTACTCGCTGCCAATACCGAGAAAATTAATATGAATAACCCCGTTCTATATTTAGGACGGGGTAAAAATATAGTTGTTTAATTTTTTTTGAAAGGTACTTCACTAAATTTAAAAATAAATGCAGTTTAAAATCTATTCAATCGTTTTGATTTTTTTAATAAAATAATAATGTTTATAAAGAGCCAAAACTACTAATACTATTTTTAGCAAAAGGAAATCGATATATATGACAGAAATTAAAATAAAGATATCAGCAATTAAATTGATACGGATTTTCTCTTTTCGTGTCATTCCTTTTTTCTGAAGAAATGCTAAAACGTATTTTTTATAAATGGTCGTGCCTTTGAACCACTTTTCAAATCGTTTTGAACTTTTCGTAAAACAAAAAGTTGCAAATAAATAAAACGGACCGCCAGGCAAGCCTGGTAGTACAGTCCCAACAATACCAATCCCTAAAGAGATGAAACCTAAAAGCATAAACAGGAAACTTTTTATTTTTTTTACTGTCATCACCTTTTTATACATCCTTCGCTTCGATACAATAAGATTCAATCATATACGTTCCTTTTTCTTAACTTAATATGATCGTAACATAAATTGAATCGGAGTCAATAAACAAACAGATCTATAGTCATAAAAAGCAAATATGGTTTTCAATGGGATTAAAAATACATTTTAGTACTACAAAAGTCTTTTTTGCATTACAACTAATATATAACAATAATGTTTGACAAATGGTGCTACTAGTTTGATAGATACACCTTATTATAATTGATCTATTTTGGATAACAAAAGATCCGAAATTAAGTCCAAAACATAAATAGTACTGGTGATTATTTACCCACAAAAGAACAGCACCTTCGTCATGAGGTGCTGCTGTAAAGTATATTTCGTTTTATACCTTTCATTTATAGAAAAAACAATTGGTATCAACGATATATTGTTTACATAATAATATTATAGATAACTTTGTTTTTGTTCTAACTTCTTCTTAAACTCTTCATAATGAAGGTTAAAATTAATATGAGAACAATCGCTCCAATTAAAGCTGGAATAATATAGAATCCACCAGCTTCAGGTCCCCATTCCCCTAATATTAATGAACCTACCCAAGCTCCAATAAATCCTGCAATGATATTGCCGATAATCCCTCCTGGTACATCTCGACCTATGATCAAACCTGCTAGCCATCCGATAATTCCTCCGACAATTAAAGCCCAAATAATTCCCATAACTTTTTCACTCCTCATTTTTAATTAGTATTGTTTAATAATTAAAATACCCATTTTTACGCTTCATAAACAAAAAACTAGATTCAAGTAAATAGAATTAACTGTTTTCAACATTCATCCCTATACCTACCAATATAAAATCCCATAGTTTTGTAGGTATTCAAGTATAACCAGCACGAAGGATCCTTTCACTATTTTGTAAATATGAAAATCTACGATAATTAATCTTCTGAAATTGGTGTGTGAGTTTGATTTTTCATTTTATCTTCCATTATATTAAGATCATTTTTAAATTTCTCTCTAATTACCTCTTTGCTACCGAATAGTAATATTTGATCACCTTCGTGGATTTTCGTCTGATAGATATTTTTTCTGATTTTCAATTCTCCTCTTTTAATAAACAATACAACCATATCTAACTGATCGTATTGTTTGAGTACGTCCTTAATGGTGTTATGAAATAAATAAGATTCTTTATATATGTGAAGATTTACTAGATCATCTGTTTTATCTGTTAAAAATATATCTCGCATAGGTAAATCACCAAGTTCAATATTTTTCTTCATATTTTTATTAAATAATTGGGACAATCCCCTTTGGATGGAAGTCAATTTTAATACTCCTAGTACCAATAATAGCCCTGTTGCAACATATAGAGTTTCCTTTATTCCTAAATCATCTGAAAGAAAATTACTTATAGATGAGATAATTATTGCAAGTGAAAATGCTCCAAATAATATAAGAAATATCGCTAGCTTTCTACGAACTGGATGTCCTAATATAAGTTCTGATTCTCCAGTTGTAAATCCTGTACCTGTCATCATCGAGATGACTTGGAAACGCGAAACTTCCAATTTCAGACCAGTTAACCGAAATAGTATGACATGAATTTCTATGACAGCTGTGATGACAACAAAATAGATAAGTAAAAATAGTAAATTCATTTTATTCACCCCACAATAATAGTTGAGAAATAATGATGCCCTTTTTAGACAATGCTGCTTCGTAATATCGTATTGCATAAGCCGATATTTCGATTTCTCTTGAAACAATAGAATGATGTCATTCTTTTTATATTTTTTTATTTGTTATTACCTCCTTCCTTTCATAGAAAAACATAGTTATCAGAGGTTTTATTTTTTCAACAATCGGGAATGGGTAGGAAAATACTTTAAAAATAGGGATGATAATATGACAAATAGCTGGAAATGGTATCAATTTAAGAAAAATGAAATAGATCAAATAAAACAAATTATTGAAGAAGATAGCTACTCCTTGAATAAGGAATGGCTCAATCAAGTGAAGGAAAATAGGAAAAATATATTAAGAATTGAAATACACGATGATAATAAAAGAATTGTGAAGGGATCACTTATTTACAAACAAAATTTCAAGGATGAACAGGATTACAAAATCTTTCATTTTTATTTAACGCTTGATCAGTTCATTACCGTAGATCTTGATTTATCATTTCTTAAACGAAATAATAAATCCTTCCTTCTAGCACAAATTGATCGGGCAGACAATGCAATTGATGGATTTTTAATCATAATTGGTGAACTAATGAATGAGATGTTATATGGAATTGATCGATTTGAAGATGAACTAAAAAAAATGACTTGGCATTTTCATAAAAAAAACGAAACGAGCATTCTCGATAAAATTTATAAGCGTCGCCATGAGCTATTAGTATGGAAAAGTCTATTAATTCCTGTAAAAGAAGTGAAAATCGGAATTGAGGAGGCCTTTCTTGAGGATGTAAATAAAGGAGAAATATTTAAACGTACATGTAAAAGAATTGAACGAGCTATCGAGCTAATCAACGAATACGAGCATGAAATTGATTCTATTATTAATCTAGAAGAAGTGATTTCCTCCCATCGGGGAAATGAAATAATGAAAACTTTAACTGTAATAACGACTATTTTCACTCCATTAATGGCTTTAGGGGCGTTATGGGGAATGAACTTCAAATTTATGCCGGAACTTGAATGGAAATATGGCTACTTACTATCATTATTCCTTATCGTTGTCTCTACAATTGGATTTTATGGTTATTTAAAAATGAAAGGTTGGACTGGAGACCTTTTGAAAAGTAGTAAAAAAGGGTCATTTTTTAAATAAAATACTTAGTAGAGCTAGTAGTATATATGAAGACCAACGCATTAGCAGCGTTGGTCTCCTCTTTCTGTATTGCAAACTCCAGTACTTCTCTTTATTTAAATACAAGGAAAAACTCATTCAGAATGAATCGGCAATTGTTTTAAAAAATATTCAGAGAATGATGGAGCATCAAGTCTTGCAGTAATATATGGTGGTTTGAGCCTTTTCATTCCTTCTAGTGGAAGTCCCAACCAAATGATTTGTTCATCAATAGAAACAAATGGAAACGGCAAGGAATGATCTATTTTTTTATATTTATTAATAGGTTTGATGTCCTTTGTTGCGATTATCGTTAGTTTTATTTTATTCGATCGATTATTCAATATTTCAACCCACTGTTTAGAAAGGACCGTGTGGTCTGGTAATGAAATCACAATAGATCGTGAAGCATGCTGAATATCCTCAAAAACTGGTTCTAACTTACGAGCATGAATCCATCGTAATCGTGGATGCTGATGTTTTATCCATTGGCCAATTTCACAAGGGGAAACACTTTGCTTATGTTTCTCTTGATAGTCAACAAGCTGCCTAATTGTTTTATTAGGATAAATCTGTTTACGAATAAACTTTTTATCGGTCACGTTAATAAATTTACCTTTCGCTCTTGTCATAGCCACATTAATGAGCCTTTCACTTTCACGACCTGCTAACAGCATACTTGCGCGATTTTGTGGGTATCCATCGACTGTATCAAAAATAATCATCTCACGTTCACTACCTTGAAAACGATGAACAGTAGCTGAAATAATATCCGCTTCCCCACATTCCTTTTCATATAAATCAGCCAATAAATGTTCCATTAAAACGGCTTGTGCCCGAAATGGAGTAACATATCCAATGGATGTCATTCCATCCATATATGCCTCATGGATTAATTGGAAAGACAGGAATAAATGTAATGGATTCATTCTTGAATGAGATGCCTGTTCATTAATGCAAAATTCTCCTGTAAAACTGGTGTCTAATAATACCGATGCACGCTTTGAAAATGGTTTTTTTAAAGCGATGGAACGTCTTTGTTCACCTACTTTTTCATGATCACCAACAAGAGATTGGTAAATGTGTTGATTTGTAAAGCCTGAAATTTCCGGATGCATCCTTCTTTGTTTTTTTAATAAAAAAAGATGTGGGTGAAATTCAGCTGTGTCAATTCCTTTAACAACGTTAGCCTTATGGAAAATGTCTTCCTTTAACCACTCATTGACTTTAGAATCTCCGGCTGAAGCAATAGGTGGTAATTGTTTAAAATCACCACACACGATTACACGTTTAGCTAATGATGAGGCAAAAGCAATTTGTGGAACATATGCCATACTTGCTTCATCAATGATGACAATATCAAACTCCTGTTCGAAAATTGCCGCATCACCTGCCGCTTTCGCTAATGTTGTTCCTATAATCTTTGCTTCCTTAACAAATTCAATTTCTTTTCTACGAATTCGCTCAAGTACTCTTGCTAACTTTTCTTCAATCTCTAATAATTGATCTGTATCTCTATGGCTAAATGATTGACTTAAATCATTCTTTAATCCTCGTTTTAGTTCGGAAAATCGAAGTCTTTTATCAAAAAGACCGGGTTCACGTTTTTCAACTAATTGCATCGTTGTTAAAAAATCATTCGTCACAGAAGCTCCACTCATTCCGTAGCGTAATATTTCTCCTTCAACTTGTTTGTCCATTTTTTGTACAAAATGATTAATTTCACCCATTAATACATCGACGGCTTGATTACTATGGGATAAAACAAGAACACGTTTCTCTTTAAAATACTTATTAGCGGCAACTCGTGCGAGAGTATATGTTTTCCCAGTACCTGGTGGTCCCCACACATAAGTTACTGGATTATACTTTGATCGCAGGACTAGCTCATGGATATTACTTTTAATATGATTAGTTGGGTGTTTCGCTAGTAGGCTTGGAGTGATTACTTGAAGCATGCGATTTCTTTTTTTCTTACTTTTTTTAGCATCATCGAGACGTTGAATAAGCTGTTCGAGAAGTTCCCATGGATCATGAAATAATATGGCATTAGAAACTAAATCTCCAAAGCTTTTTTCAAAACTAATAATGATACTTTTCCCTTCCGATGAAAGGACTCTACCTGTCTGTTTCCATTCTTCCCATTCCAGTCGGATGGTTGAACCTACAGGTATTCGCAAAGATGTAGCTGTTTCAAAGTAATAGGAATATGATTGGTCACTTGATAGTAAATGACCATTAGAAACATGATATTTAGTACTACCGTATTTTTTCACATATGCTATTTCATGTTGAAGGGCTACCTGCCATTCTTTAATATATTGTTTTATGGTTGTCATAATTAGTATCCTTTTTACTATATTAACTTGAAAAAGGTTATCTAATATGAGGCATGACCTCTTATTAGACAACCCTATCTATTCTATATTACTATACTAAAAAAAGAAATGGATATCTTTTAATCCTCCTGTTTATCATTCACTTCAATCGTTAATCCATCGACATGTTTTCGCTCCATTAGATGTGCTTTCTTTCGATTTTCTTTTGATTCAAAGATAATATTAAAATCATAATCTTCTGGGTACAATTCATTAGCGGCAATATATAGTTTTAACCTTTTATAATTAAACGTTTTTTTCTCATTTTTCACTTGGACAAGATAGTTTCCAAATGAATCTGGCCCTTTATAAATAATGCCGTATTCACCTGTTGCCAGTATGTGAACATTATCCCCTTGTTGGAACATGACGACCGGTTGGTTTGAAGTAGGTTTCTTTTGTTTGTTTGTTTTTATATAACGATTCAAAGCAATTTGTTTATCCATTTCTCTTTTTTCAAAAGAATTATCACATTCCATTTCATATACCTTTTCTTCCTTATATGTGATTTGATAGGCATCAGATATAATCGTTGGATGCATCCCTAATCGCAGTGCAATAGCGAATGCTTGACTTTCACCGCCAGTACCAATATTTAAACGATAGGTTGGTTGTAGTGTATGGATATCAAATTCCATTGATCCATTCATAAATCCATCCGTCTTATCCGCGAAATCTTTAATTTCACTATAATGAGTTGTTGCTAATATCGTGGCACCCTTTTGATGGAATTGCTTTAATATCGCAGTCGCTAACCCCATTCCCTCTCCAGGATCTGTACCTGATCCAAGCTCATCTAATAAAACTAAACTATACTCATTTGCCTCCTTAAGAAGCTCGATAATATTTTTTATATGTGAACTAAAAGTACTCAAATTTTGCTCGATACTCTGACCATCCCCGATATCTAGAAGGACTTTTTTAAAGATACTAATTTCACTCCCCTCATCAACAGGAATATGCAAACCAGATTGAACCATTATTGTTAATAATCCAACGGTTTTAATCGTTACTGTTTTCCCACCTGTGTTCGGTCCCGTAATAATTAAAGCATTGTATCGTTCGCCTAGTTCAATGGTTAGTGGTACAGCTTGTTTTTCTAATAACGGATGGCGTGCACCCTTAAGACGGATATTAAAAGTTTCATTTACTTCAACACTTCGTCCTTCAATGAGACGACTATATTTTGCTTTTGCAAATAAAACATCATAATGAACCATCGTCTCCATTGCCAGCCTTATTTCGTGCAGATGCTCATCGACTAAAACAGTTAAGGCAGCTAAAATTCTATCCACTTCTGTTTCTTCATTTGCTTTCAGTATCGAAATTTGTTCTCGAAGGAATGCAGCTTCCTCAGGTTCAATATACAAAGTTGCTCCCGAAGCAGAAGTATCTAACACTACCCCTTTTATTTTTCCTTTGTACTCTTTCTTAATTGGAATTACATAATGACCATTTCGTTCACTTACAATAAATTCTTGAAGATAGGATTTGTATTTGGATGATTTAATGATTTGATTTAGTTTATCCTTAAGCCTATCCTCTTGAATGGACATTTGCTTTCGAATTTTCACAAGCTCTTTGCTTGCATAATCATCCACTCGTCCATTACGAATACATCTTTCAATTTCTTCAAGTAAACGAGAAAGATCTTCAATGCCATATACATACGAGGTTACACGTGGTGCAAGAAATTCTTTATCCTTCATATATTGCTTAAGTCTTTTACAGCTAATCAAAAATTCTGCGAGCTCTTTAAAATGAGCAGGCTTTAATGTCAGACCTTTGTCTAATTGACTAATGATTAGTTCCATTCCATTCAATGAAGAGATAGGAACACTAGCGCTTTTTTCCAAAATATTGACTGCCTCTGTTACTTCATCTAACCAAGCTCGAATTTGTTTTACATTTGTAGATGGAGCTAAATTTACGATATTATCCTTTCCTGCTTCAGACATTGTAAATTGAGCAATCAGTTCTTTTACGTGATCAAATTCAAGGATTTTAAACGTATGGGAATTCACAATAATAGCCTCCTTATAATAAAAAAAAACGTAATGAACAATTGTTCATTACGCTTAGAAGTGTTTTAACAAAATAAATACTTTGTTATTGTTTCTACCTAGTTATATCCTCCCAAATTTCATGAGAGCATAAAAAAGCTATGCCAATAGACATAGCTTTCGTAGAATGATCTTCTATCTGCCATGATTATCGTTCTTAACATTCACACTTTTTACCATACTTAAATAAACGTATGTTGTGAAAAATTTTTTCACAAGCAACGTCAATGAAAAGTGTGACCGTATGAAATTACGGATTAGTTAAGAACGACACCAAACATAAAATTATCTCCTTTATTAAGGGAATCAATAACTAGGTTAATATTGGTAAGTTTATTACCATTATGCTTATTAAATTACTTGAAAATTATGTGATTGTCAATATGTGAATGCTGAAATTTAATTCATTGCTTTATTATGCAGAAAAATGATATTATCCGATTATACTGATTTTTACTATGGGGGAAAAAGGATGGATAAGCAATTAGAAAAAGCGACTTTTGCAGGTGGTTGTTTTTGGTGTATGGTCAAGCCCTTTGACCAATGGGATGGAATTGATCGTGTAATTTCGGGGTACTCTGGTGGTCATATTGAGAACCCAACATATAAAGATGTAAAGTCGGGTACTTCAGGACATTATGAAGTCGTTCAAATTACATTTGACCCTAGTATATTTTCGTATGAAAAATTACTTGAAATTTACTGGCAGCAAATTGATCCGACCGATGACGGTGGTCAATTTCATGATCGTGGAGATTCCTATAGGACGGCGATATTTTATCATTCCGAAGAACAGAAGAAATTAGCAGAAATCTCTAAGAAAAACTTAAGTGACAGTGGAAAATTTAAAAAACCAATTGTCACAAAAATACTTCCTGCTGCTACATTCTATCCTGCTGAAGATTACCATCAGGATTTTTATAAAAAAAGTAAAGAAGAGTACATGGAAGATCGAAAAAAATCAGGTCGTGATGAATTTATTGCTTCACACTGGAATGATAAAAACTAAAATCAGAGGTGCTTACCTCTGATTTTGCTATTTTTATATAGTACAATAATTTATAGGTTAAAAAGTATTAGATGTTTCATAAGTAGAATTACCAATAGATCTCTTATCCGTTAATGTCATTCATGAAGAAAGAAAGGTTGAACATAAAACATTAGATAAGCATGAAGATGAACCTAGTGACACAAAAACCACAAAAATTGTAATATAAATAAAGATAGTAATGAAACAGGAGTGCATAAACACCCTGTTCATACCGCTTCTTATTTGATTATTGATTTCCGATTGGACTCCTGCAAATTCCGATAGGTATTCCCTTTTTATTAATATTTTCTTTAATATTTATTAAGGGTGAACCTTGATAAACCTTTAGTAAAATGTCTTCTATCCTTAGCCGCTCTTGTTTAGTAATTTCTTGCCTAGAAACTAATTTTTTAAACCATTCGCTGATTTCTATTGGATATAAATTTCCAGCAATCGAGGAAAGACGATCAAACCCAAGAATCACTTTCTCATCCAATTCAGATTCTCCACCAGCATAATAATAGAAGTCATTTCTTTTCATTTCTTTTTTTAATAGTTGAACTCTTTCTTTTCTTCCTGCTTCTTTTATTCCAACTACTAATTCCATATTACTTAACTGAATAATACTTTCTAGTGATAAATCAAATCCGGTTCGATTTGGATTATTATATAAAATAGTTGGCTTTTTACAATGATTAATAATGGTTTTTGTATATATTAATGCTTCTGCTTGTGTCGGTAGTATATAAGGCGGGTATCCAAGTAAAATACCTGATATATTTGTATCACGAATGTTTTTAGCTAATTCCTCTGCTTCTTTCTGCCTAATGGAAGAAACACCAAAGATAATTTCCATATTATTAATGAGTTCTTTTTCTCTTACTATCCGATCAAGTATTTCGATTTTTTCATTACTATTTAAGCTATGTTGTTCTCCAGTTGTACCGCAGACTAGAACCGATTTTACTCCTTGTTTATATAATTACCTTATATGATCTATAGTTCCTTGAATATTAATAGATTCATCTTCAAAAAATGCCGTTGGTACTGCAATGTGAAATGGTTCTTTTAGCATACTTTTATCCCCTTTATAGCTTTTCCTAATTATTATACTTCCTTGGATGTACTCCCAAATAGGGAGCATCTATGTTCCTCATTTTTATTAGAAAATATGGTGGCAAGGTTGTGATTTTCAAAAATATCATAGATTATTTTTATATACGAAAGAAACAATTCAAGCAAAATATATCCATTGCTAATTAATTACCATTCATTTGTCAACACGACTTTACCAATGGCCATATTAGATTCCAATAAGGTATGTGCTTCCATTACTTGATCAAAATTAAAAACCCTTTCATCGATTAGAGGTTGTAGTTTTCCTTCTTCTACAAGTTTTGTTGTTTCTCGTAATATCTCACCATATTCCTGCCTTTTTTCCTTATCAATTATTTTTAAAAGCATAAAAGTGACATGTAAAGATAGTGCCTTGGCATGGAGAGGAGACAAATCATGTGTCGAGCGAGCTGCGATTGCTAATACAGTTCCGTATGTGGCAGAAGCCTGAAACGACCGATCGAGGTTTTCACCGCCGACTGTATCAAACACAATGTCAAATCCTTTTCCATCTGTATGTTCCTTTACGTACTCTTCCACAGATAGTTCGCGATAATTAATGGACACATCTGCCCCTAAGCGTTTTCCAATAATTAACTTTTCCTCAGATGAAGCAGTTGTATATACTTTTGCGCCTGCAAGCTTGGCCAGTTGGATTCCCACATGCCCTACTCCCCCAGTGGCAGCGTGGATAAGTACAGTTTGTCCGCTTTGAACATTTGCCCGCTTATAAAGAGACTCCCACGCAGTAATTGTTACTAAAGGAAGTGCCGCTGCTTGTGCCATCGTTATATTTTTTGGTTTATGAGCTAGAAGTTGTACATCCGCTAGCATATATTCTGCAAGGGCACCACTTGTTCCTTTTACACCACCTGCGCAACCATAGACTTCGTCACCAACCTTAAACTCTGTTACATCCTCTCCGACATCTACAACAACTCCTGCTACATCACTATGTAACACAGCGGGAAACTCTGGAGCAACTGCAGGTACGGCTCCACTGCGAATCTTTGTATCGATTGGATTTACACTCGTTGCCTTTACATGAATGACAACATGCCCAGAAATTGGGTCAGGTTTAGGAACCGCAGCAAGCTCAAAAACAGATGGACCTCCAAATCTTTTAATCACCTGTGCTTTCATTTGTATCACACTCCTCTAATATAATTTTACAGTAAGTTGCTAGATATCTAAATAATAAGAATATTTTAATTGTATTTTTCAATTAAATACTAATTAATATCGTTTATTTCCAAAGACAAATCCTTTTTATATAATAAAAACCTTCTTTTTTTATTCCGACAATGTACTTGTAACTGACGCTTGGAGAGCCTACAAAACCTATGTCAAAGAAAAAGGATTAGATCATTACCGAAATCAAGTCAGAAGATGGGAAGTACGTTTTAAAGGCTTTTATTATATTTAAAATGGGAACAACTTTCATTCTCGAATGACAAAATGGCTTGACCGTTTTAAAGGTGCCGCTACTAAATATCTAGACAATTACCTTGCTTGGTTCTTGTTTATAGAAAGTCGTAGTAATGATAGGACAAAACAACACATTAAAGAATTTTTGCTAACATCATTTGTATTAGAAAGGACAGTGATTTATGATAGTTTACGGGAGTCCAAATTTTGGGTCAGTTGAACCAATAAATAGTGACTATGAGGTGTTAAAATGCAGTTAAATGAGTTTATGCACAAAAATTACCCCAATTTAGAGCTTAGACCACCTTTATTTTATAGTTGGGATATTGGGATTCGTTTTGAACTTGGTGTAGAGTGGAAAAGGGATTATGATTATCCAAACAACCCCTATATATTGAGGTGTTATAAAAGGGCGATTACTTTATTTGAATCCGTACATTCTCCAACAGAAGATATTTTTGTAGTGATAGATGTCAATGATTTTGTTAAAGGGAAAAACCTAAAGCATCAGTTAAAGAATTTTCGCCTCTATGTTAAGAAACCATTATTGTTTAGTTTAAAATATCAAGAACTGCCTTATATTTTTCCAGAAGATGATGAAGAAGGCACGTATAAAACTCACAGATTTACTCTAAAATGCAAAACATCCGATTTTAAATATGTTTCATTGCTAAAAGCAATTTGCAATCAAGACATGGGTTTGGAACCGAGAATTTTCCACAGGGTATACTTCATTAATATCAATAGAAAAACCATCTTTCACGTTTACGATGATAGAGGTTGTGATTTGTTGGCCACTTCATCCGCCACAATAAGAGATGTTTATAGCAGGTACAATGACTGGATTTTAGACTATGACAGACCTAAGATTGAAAAAGTATTTAATTGAATTTTATATGGGGAAACGTCTTAAATAAGCGGCTCCCATTTTTATAATTTAACAGAACTATTCGAAAAACAAAAAAAGCATCCCTGATTATATTTATCATGAGAAAAAGTTTAATAATCCATCTAAAGAATGGACGGATGATCTGCTTATAGAATACTTGTCAAAATCTAGTTAACAATTGAAAAAACTATGAATCACATCCCAACTGATATGTAATCCATAGTTCATTCATTAAAGCAGTTTGGCTTCGTCATTTACTCTTATACTGTCAATTATTTGGGTTATATTTTCCTTCCGCGAAAGAGAACACCCCACTGTCTTCTACAGCATGACTGGCAAACCACACGTCGGGATAATGATTCATCAGTTGATTATTGATCTAGCTCAACAAAATAGTGCAGTTTACCCTAACTGGCGTTTAAATTGCTTGCTAGCGAAAAAGTAGGCGATAACCATGATGCCAACGCACCAAGTAAGCGCGATCCAGATATCATTGCCAACATCCCCTTTATATAAGAGAGCTCGAATCGCATTCACGATTGAAGTCACTGGCTGATTCTCAGCGAATGCACGGACAATTTTAGGCATAGTTTCGGTGGGGACAAAGGCCGAACTGATAAACGGTAGAAAAATTAGCGGGTACGAATAGGCTGTCGCTCCTTCCATAGACTTCGCTTTCAATCCGGGAATGACAGCCAGCCACGTTAGAGCTAGTGTAAATAGCCCAAGTATTCCAGCTACCGCGAGCCAATGCAGAATATCAGCGTTCGAACGGAAGCCCATCAAGAGTGCGACGAGGATAACCACCACGACTGTAAGTGCATTGGAAACAAGCGAAGTTAACACGTGAGCCCATAATACCGACGAGCGCTTAATTGGCATAGTAATGAAACGTGCCATCAGTCCACTCTTTACATCCGTAAACAACCGTAGGGACGTATATGCGACGCCGGAAGCGATAGCCATCAACAAAATTCCTGGCAATAGATAATTGACGTAGTTGTCCGCGCCTGACTTTATGGCGCCACCAAATACGTAGACAAACAGCAGCATCATCATAATCGGTGTAATCGCCACCGTGATAATTGTATCCGGGCTCCGCATGATATTGCGCATTAAACGTCCTAGTAATACCCCTGTTTTGCTTTTCATTTACATTTCCTCCTTTTTGCCGATGATTGCAAGGAAAATTTCCTCCAATGTCGGCTGCTTTTCAATGAACTCTACTTTCGCTGGCGGAAACATTTCTTTGAGTTCGGTAAGGGTACCGGTCGTGATAATTTTTCCATCATGCAGAATTGCGATACGATCCGCCAATTGTTCCGCTTCCTCCAGATACTGGGTCGTCAGCAAGATGGTTGTGCCTCCGTTGGCAAGTTCCTTGACGGTATCCCAGACTTCAATCCGTGCTTCGGGATCAAGACCTGTCGTCGGTTCGTCGAGAAAAATGACTGCTGGCTTTCCGATCAGGCTCATGGCAATGTCAATACGACGCTTCATCCCACCTGAATATTGCTCCACCCGGCGATTGGCCGTATCCGTCATGCTGAATCTTTCAAGAAGACTGTCTGCAACTTGTGCGGCGTTGGCAACTCCTCGCAATTTGGCGATCATCATCAGGTTTTCCCGACCAGTAAGCATGCCATCTAAAGCTGCGAACTGCCCTGTTAAGCTAATGCTCTGGCGAACCTGATCCGGTTGACGCTGAACGTTATATCCGCAAATACTTACTTCACCACAATCAGGCTTCAACAGTGTCGAGAGGATGTTGACCGTCGTCGTCTTACCCGCTCCATTTGAGCCAAGCAGAGCGAAAATTTCGCCAGGCCGCACCTCAAAATCCACCCCCTTTAAAACTTCTTTATCTTTAAAGGATTTTTTTAACGCTTTTACAGAAATCGCTACATTGCCCATACTTATCTCCTCCTCTTAAAAAGTACCTTTTGAGCGTAGATTACTTTACTATCTACTTAGTCTCACTGATATTCTGTATTACTTAGTACTGAATGAAAAATATAACTGAATAACGAAGGTGGCAATTCACATTTATAACCAGCTATTCAGTCGGTATTATTTATGAGTTTATTTTTTTCCCAAGCGCTTCAAGATACTCTCATTCAAATCTTCACGATACTTGGCAAAGTAGGTTTTTGCATTTGCCACTAGCTCATCAGCAAAGGACGCCACATCATCTCCCGTAATTTCCAGCACTTGTCTGCCTTCGGCTGCACCTGCTTCGAACAAATCAATTAATTCATACTGTATTTGTAACATATCCATCCCGTTGCCCGCTGTGAATTTCCACATATAGTTTTGAATTTTCTTAAATACATACTGATAGTCCTCTGGCATGGCTTCAACACGTGCCATCATCATCTTGTATTCCTTTTTATCACCTATCATTTTTTTGAACATTTCCATCATGTTATTTTCCTCCTTTTTTATAAAGCTAAACAAGACACACCAAAAATATCGGATGGAATATCTTATGAAGCTAGGTAGACTTCAAGACATTAATTTTTGATGATACAAAATCCCATTTTTCCCAAAACAATTCAAGTTCCTTGCGTCCAGCCTCATTAAGCGTGTAAAACTTGCGGGGCGGCCCCATATCTGACGGCTTCTTTTCAATGTTCACAAGTTTTTTCTTTTCTAATCGTACGAGGATAGTGTAGACCGTCCCTTCCACGACTTCGGTAAACCCAAGATCGTTCAGGCGGCGGGTAATCTCGTAGCCATAGGTTTCTTGGCGGCTGATGATTTCTAAGACGCAGCCTTCCAGCGAACCCTTCAGCATTTCAGTTAAATTTTCCATGCTCGATGCCACCTCTATTTAGTCTGACTTATATTCAGTACCACATAGTACTGAAGCAAATTTTTTTACTGAATAGCTTTGTAAAATTTTCACTATTCAGTATTACTAATTACAAGTACATCGTATCACCGAGTAGCAAGGATGTCAACAATATTTCTTAAAAATAGTTTGATACCTATATGGATGGCTATGCAACATCATCACAAATCAATACTGTATCTATGCAAATAAGTCGTACAAATGTGTTGAAAAACATTTACATAGCTTAAAATCACCTTTATTCCTTCGTCCAGTAATGGAAGAATTTTAGAATTGGCGCCTTATACTTTGCGGTTGAATCATGTCATCAAACAATGAAGATTGTTTCAATAGGCTTTAACCTGCCCAGTTTGATCGATAAAAAAAGGAGGTGTTGCAACTACGTCTGTTGTTACATACATGTCCCCCCTCTAGTTGAACAAGATATATGATTTATTTTTTAGATATGTGTAATCGAATTTAAGATTATTGCTGAATTTCTCGCATTGAACCTAATACGATATTGTATCCATCGGGGTCTTTTATACAGGCATTTTTAAACTCCCAATTGCCGTGTGCACCTATAAATGGCTCGACTGCAATCTCTCCCCCTTTTCCTCGAACTTCTTCAACTAGAGTGTCCTGGTCATCCCAACTAACATGAATATACGTGTCCCATCCAAAATCAGGCCCTTCCCAATCTGTAGGATAATCTAAACGCTTTTTGGATACAGCGTTTGGTCGTACATCTTCTGGGGAGTTTGACTGTTGAAGAATGATAATCATTCCGTCTCGTTCTGCGTGCCCCCAACCATCAATTTTACATCCTAATACATCACGGTAGTATTCCTGAGATTTTTTTAAATCGGAGACTAATCGTACTTGAATGGTTTTCCCTAATTTCCCTTTAATTTGTTGTTTTTGTTCCACCTTTTCTCACCTCTATTAATTTTTTGACTATTTCGCCAATTGATCAATAATTTCTATATACTTCAATAATTTCCTCCTAGGTTTTGTAATTGTTATTCGACATTCACTAGCCAAATTAGTTGAACTGCCATTTAATTCAATTAAAATCTGAAGAACCTCTGTGAATCTATAACTCTTCATAGAAACTTTTAATGATTTTCTAAAACTAAATGTGCTTGTTGGAAAAACCAGAAGAGTTCCCTAAAGCAAGAAAACCAGCAAATAAACTTTAGGTTAAATTTGGAGAAGAAATTGGAATTAAACAATGTAGTGCTCAAATAAAAAATTATTTAATTTAGATGAAATACTGTGGTAAACAAGTTTAGGAGTTGTTACTCTCCCCCTACGAAATGAAAATCACTGAGTTTAGTTCAGGGGTTTTGGCTAGAATAAGCAGTTGTTCTAATAGAACCTTAGCAAAAAGTTAAAAATAGCGAACGTATAGGATAATTCTAAAGAGGCTGGGACATAACTAGCTTCAAATAGTGAAAAAGTTGAATTTGAGCGAACTCAAATTCAACTTTTTCTATTTTTGTGTGTTAATTCTTCTATTACCGTAGTTGTTTGGCCGTGAATTTTCTTAAATTCACGGCCATTAATGCGAGTCCCATTTCATTTTCTACCTTCGATTTTCCTCGTACAGAAAATCGAGTGAAACGTAAATTAGCCTTCAAGAATCCAAAAACTGGTTCCACATCGATTTTGCGTTTTCGATAGATGGAGCTCGTTTTCTCTTCTGAAAGCTTCGCTCTCACATATACTTTTTGTTGTTCCCATTGTTCATTCACCATTAGTTTTCGATTGTTGCCTTCTTTCGCTTTTGTACATGATGAACGGAATGGACATCCCGAACAGTCCTCACACTCGTAGATCTTGAACCTTCGTTGGAATCCCGTACGATCAGTACGGACAGAATGATAGTGAAATTCAAGACGTTTCTGGTTAGGGCATATATATGTATCTGTTTCTTCACAATACTGCCAGTTGTCGGGATTCAATGGGTTTTGTTTGTACTTTTTCTTTTGCTCCTTCAAATACAGATTATACGTAATCAGTGCTTCTCGTTTTCTGTTCGAAAGGATATCATTATAGTTTTGTTCACTACCATAACCTGCATCTGCGACAATATGTTTCGGTAACACGAAATAATGGTTCTGGATTTCATCAAGAAATGGAATTAACGTACGTGTATCTGTTGGGTTTGAAAATAAACTATAGGCAAGCGTGTATTGCCCTTCTGTTGCGATTTGTACATTGTAACCAGCTTTCAATTGTCCGTTTTGCATATAATCATCTTTCATTCGCATAAATGTCGCGTCCAGATCTGTTTTGGAATAGCTATTACGTGTGCCTAAGATTTCAAAGTCTCGTTGATATTTTTGTTTTCGTAAGACAAAATCAATCAACTGTTTACGCACTTGTTTCGGGTATTTGCGTTCACTTCTTAAAGCTTTTCGTTCTGGAACGTCTGATGATTCCTCAATTTGTTTATCATACTCAGCTACGACATTGTCCACTTTTCCTACCAATTGAGCGAGCTCTTTCAATGATAATTGTTCATCACCTTCCCGTTCAATTTCAGGTATAATTTCGTTCTCAAGTAGCTCGTTATATAGCTGGTTTGACCTTTCAATTAAACTGTGATGATATTTCTCAATCGATTTCTTCCAGACAAACGTAAATTTATTCGCATTTGCTTCAATCTTTGTACCATCAATAAAAATTGCTTCTTGATCGATTAGTTTTTCCTCGATTAATTGGCAACGAAATTGGACGAAACATTGGCGAATTAATTCTTTCACATCTGAATGAACACGGAATCGATTGATTGTACGGTAGCTTGGTTCATACCCTTGAGCTAGCCACATCATCCGGATACTGTCTTTTAATAGAGCTTCAATTTTTCGCCCTGAAAAGACAGATTGGGTGTAGGCACATAAAATAATTTTAAGCATCATGCGTGGATGATAAGCAGGACAGCCCTCATTTCGCAGAAATGGTTCGAAAACTTCATGAGGAATACTTTCAACTAGATGATGGATATGAAAGGCAATATCATTTTTTTGTAATTTTACTTCTAAATCTAAAGGCAAAACTAATTGATTCATGGTATAATTTTTAAACATAAGGATCCTTCTTTCTGTATAATTTTGTTGTGGTGACTTAATTTTATCAGAAGTGGTCCTTATTTTTGTTAAAAAAATAATCAAAGCCGGTGAAATTTTACTTGTCGTAAAATTTCACCGGCTTTTTCATCTCAGAGGTGGGTTTTGTCCCAGCCTCTTTTTACTCCTATTTCAATAATCTAAACTGTTAGCTAAAGGCTGTTTACGTATAGTTTGTAGCTTTTGGTAAAAGCCCAACTGCCGTTTTTTACTCTCAATAAAGAATTCTAGCAATTCTTAGAGAGATTTCAGCACTTTCTCAGAAAAATTTTGAAGGAAAACATTAAAAAGAGCATATATTACCAATTGTTTCTTTAACAATAGCTGCTTTACATTTTTATTCAGCAATCAGCAATAGAAATGTAAATCATTTAACTATTCTTAAAAATCAATTCACCCTTCTTTTTCATATACCCATACATAAACATACATAGTATAAGCAACACCAAACAGCAACAAACCAAAAACAATGTCTGATTTATATTAGTCACTGTCATTATTATTGCAAAGGGAATAATAACACTAATTAACCCAGCAATTATTGCAATTAATGATGCCACGCTTTGCTTTACAACCGTAACTTCATTCATCCAGTCAAAATTCGGAAATCTTAAGTTTACAACAATCCCCATAAATGCAATATATAATGCATAAGATATTGGAAGAACAAAAAGCATTATACTTTCAATAAAACTCATTTGAAATACAAGTAGAATCAATATATTGTTAACAAATATAGCTGGTATTGTAATGGTTAGATTTACAGCAATTTTGCTGAAACATATGATTGGTACAGGTATTGGTGATGACTGTAAGATCCAAAGGTTTTTACCTTCTAAAGAGATTGAACTCATAGTAGTACATGTCATGACAATAAAAATCGAAACAACCAATGGTAATAACTTATTCAAATCTGTTGAAACTTGGGATATTTTAATCATTTCTGTAATTTTATCTGTCTCTATAAATAACAATCCAAAAGTTAGTACTGTATAAAACACGATCCCAATTCCAGTATTCAACACATAAATTGAAGTAGTGAAATAACGTTTCAATTCTTTTCTATATAACGCTATAAATGGAGATGACTGAGTTTGTTTAGTCATTTGAAAGCGACCATTTCGTCTCTTTGTCATAAGATTAGTATTAATACTTTTAAATTTTACTCCAATTATTGTTATATATAGTAGAAAAGAAACAATTGATATACCAATAAATGAAATGAAATAAAGGAAATTATTTTGACGAATTACTTCTGAATACATTTTTGTTAGTGGATAAATGTCATATACCTTCTCCACAAACCCTACACTTATATTACTAGTTATATCTCCTATACCAGTGCCAATATTCATTAATCCACCTATCAATAGGACCAATAGAGTAAATGTTATAACAAGATTTAAAAGGTTTGCATATTTGAATCTAGCCGAAATCATCATTACAACTGAACCAATACATGTTGCTACGACAATTGGCACTAGAGGTATAAAAAACAAGGTTATAATAAATAACATATAAAAAGTAATATCCGGTACTACCTTCATGGCGTATACAATGCAAGCAGGAACCATTATTATTATTGATATTGCCCCGTTCAATATATTCAACAATAGCACTCTACTTGCTACTACCAAACTAGTTTTCATCGGAAGGGCCATCAACAAATCATAATCTTTAAATCCAAATAAGATACCATTTGCCTTATACATAGTAAGTACTAAAGTTGTGAAGCTAGATACTGCCATCATCAATGTTAGAAGAAGTTCCATCTTATCGACTTTCTCAAAAACTGATGCTAATATATTGCTATATGTAAATGACACAACAAACAAGTATACAATTCCTATAATCACACCGATTAAAATAGCTATCCATTTTCGTTTTTGTTTTGGATTCTTTTCATGAATAGCTTTATTAATACCAAAGAACTGAAGTAATTGTACTTTCAGTAAATACCATATTTTACTCATGATTGACCAACTCCAAAAATACGTCTTCTAAGCTACTACTTCCCTTAACCTTTGAGATTTCCCCACTAGTTAATAACTTCCCTTCTTTAAGAATAGCAATTTTATTACATAACTTTTCTGCTACCTCAAGAACATGTGTTGAGAAGAAAATCGAACCTCCACTCTTACAAAAATCTTTCATAATTCCTTTTAAAGTGTGTGCAGCTTTGGGATCTAAACCGACAAAAGGCTCATCTAAAATTAGTAATTTTGGTTCGTGTATTAGAGCTGATATGATAGCAAGCTTCTGTTTCATACCGTGTGAATAAGTAGAAATTATATCCCCTAATCGATCCATAATTTCAAATTCATTCGCATACTTACCTATTAATCTATCCCTTTGAGATTGACTGACACCAAAAATGTCGCCAATAAAATTAATGTATTGAATACCTGATAAATGTTCATATAAATCCGGATTATCAGGAATGTAAGCAAGCATTTTTTTACATATTAAAGGTTCGTTTTTAATAGAATGATTATCAATTCTAATTTCACCTTCTTCAAAATCAAGAATTCCAACAATTGCTTTAATAGTTGTTGTTTTTCCTGCTCCATTGTGCCCGATAAAACCATATAAATCACCCTTTTCTACATCTAAAGATAGATTTTCTACTACCTTTTTCCCGTTTTTGTATCTCTTTGAAAAATTACTAATTTTCAGCATATTTATAATCCTCCAGTTTCTGATTCTAATAATTCACCTACCAAATTGACTTTATTAACTTTTCAAATTGCTTTTGAATACTGTCCTTTATTTATAATTTTTAGTTAGCTACTTTTTTTACTGCCACTGCTGATATAAAATATAAAATTAACATTACTATGAGTGTTACTATTACACACCCCCATAAGCCATCTAGATTTCTTTCACCACTAACAACTGATACTGCATAAGTACTTAAATTAGTAGGACTATACTTTAATGTGTCAACAAACCATCCGCTAACAATAGATAACCCTCCTATAATAAAAACGTTAACTATTGATATTGCTCCATTACTAGTCAATAATGCACTTGTACACACCACACAGGAAACAATAAAAAGGATATACATGCAATATAAAAGTGCACTCTTTAATACCAAATTCCATGAAACTACATCAAATAAAGTAGTTGTGTAAAATAAGGATAATAAATATCCAGAAATAAATGAAAATATCAATAAAAAACTGTTTGAAACTAGTTTACTAGCAATCAACGAGTATAAAGAAACAGGACGGACAAGTAAAATGCTTAGAGAACCATTTTTCCTTTCATCATTAATAGCTCCCATTACCGTAATGATGATTAGCAAAACACCAAGAGTATTGAGTTGTGACAAAACAGCTCCCATAATTTCCCCACCTGTTAATTCAGGCATGGAAAATATAGCCCCATCAGGTAGTCCACCACCCATTTTTAATATATCTACCATAAAATAATTAGTAATTGGCTGTATAACCATGTAAAGCATAAAAACAACTGGTATATAAATAATTTTTTTACTTTTCCATAATCCGACTAATTCCTTTTTTATTAATACTGAAGTTATCTTCATTTCTTTACCTCCTCCATAAACACACTTTCCAATGTTAGCTTCTCTTTTTTAAATTCGATAATATCAAGATGATGTATAAGACACCATTGTAGTAGTTCTTCCTTACTTCCCTCATTCTGAAAAGTTAGACTAGCAGATTTAGCATCAAGCATTTTTACAGATTTAATAAAGCTACAAGTACTTAAATCATATGGAAAATCATTTGAGATCTTTAAAGTATAGGTTTTAGATGTTTGGGAAATAAATTGCTCTAACATTCCCTGTGCGATAATGGAACCCTGTTTCAAAAACAAAACGTTATCACTAATTTCCTCTGCATCGTGTAAAATATGTGTAGAATACACTATAGTTGTCTTTTCCTTTATACTTGATAATATATTCATAAAATCACGTCTGCCAACTGGATCAAGTGCTGATACTGGTTCATCTAGGAAAAGTAATGAAGGTTCATGTAACAAAGCTTGAGCGAGACCAAGTCTTTGTTTCATCCCACCAGAAAAACCTTGAATTTTTCTATTTCTATCATCAGTTAGACCAGTAGATTCTAATACATCTGCCACCTTTGATTTTAATTGTAAAGTATCTATTTGAGATACTTTACCCATAAATAATAAAAACTCTTTAGCTGTCATCCAATTATAAAAGCTGGGGATTTGAGGAAGAAAACCAATTTCTTTTTTCCAATCCTTAGTTTTTTGGTAGGATATCTCGCCTTGATCAGAGTCTAATAAGCCCACCAAAATGTTCAAAAGAGTTGTTTTACCTGCTCCATTTGGACCAATTAAAGCAACGCATCTTCCTTTTTCTATTTTAAAACTAACGTCTTGTAAAACGTTTCGATTTTGAAAACTTTTTGTGATGTTTTTCACATAAATACTCATATTATCTATCCTTTCGTCCAAATACAAAGTAAATTACAGGACCTAATAAATTTACGAAAATTATAATAACTGCCCATAACCATTTAGAACCTTTAGTATTTTGCTGTTTAACTAGACTCGAAAGTGCAGTAATCATTAATATAAGTTGTAAAATGATAATAGGTAATAGCACCTGGAACAATAATGATTTGTCCACTTATTTTCTCTCCTTTTTTTTATCGGGATACACTACACAAAGATAATAAAGAATCATTCCTGTTGGAAAATTTAATAAACCAATAAATCCCCAAAACCATGCATTCTTCTCTCTTTTTCTTGCAGATAGAAAAATAAATATGCTTTGGCTTAATAATATGGTTATTATGACAATCCAAAAAACAATCTGCATATGAAATGGTAACTCTAAAAACTTAACATTCATAGATTATGACCCTCTTTAAAGTGATTCTTTCTTCCAAAGTATGTGTATATTATTGCAATACCAATACTTAGTACCTGAATAATAAAATAAACGATTGGTACCTTCATTATTAAGAGTGCTACTAATATTACCGATGCAACAGCGACAAATATAAATGTTATCAATTCTTTTCTCTGCTTTTTTTTATATTCTTCTTTTTTATCCTTCAATAAAACTGTAAGTGTCATGTGGTTTGGCGATGTAACATCGTAAAAATCATCTATTCTCTCAAATGCTTGTTTTATTATTTTTTCTTCTTCATTTTCCACTCACTTGCAACCCCTTTCTTACAATTAATATACTTTTATGAACCCTAGATTTAACTGTTCCTTCCTTTATCCCTAACATTTCTGCTATCTCATCATACCTGAATCCATAATAATGTTTTAATAATAAGGGTATCCGATGATTGGCATCTAACTTATGAATAATATCCATTATGTCATCGTATTCATAGCCAGAATGCAATAATTGCCATCGTAATAAATCTGAATAATTCTCTTTTGTCTTTTTAAGTAACCATCTCTCTCTTTTCTTTTTTCTCAAATAATCAATATAGATCCTAGTTGCAATTGTAATTATCCAACTAGTCCAATTACTAGAACCATCATACTTTTGAATATTCAAATAGCTTTTCAACATAGTTTCTTGCATTATATCCTCAGCTACTACCGGATCAAAAGTCATTTTGATAATGTATTTATAAAAAAAAGAATAATGTGTTTGAAATAGTTCAACAAAAGCTTCTTCGTCGCCAGATTTTGCCCTATCTATAAGTTTATCATTCATTATGAACCTCCTTTTTGTTGAACTACCTATAGTACGATTCTCAAAGAAAAAACGTTCATTTTATTTTTATTTTTTTTTTACTTTGCTCATATAATATTCATTTTTGATAAGACTCTTTTCTCAAATATTGTTGCTATTTAAGTAAAGTTTTAACGAAGCATAAGACTGCTACACCTTTCATTACACTGAGAAAAGAGCTGCTGACTCTATAAGAATCGTTGAATCCTTTATTGCGTGTAAAAGCCGGCAGTTGCTTTTACAAAAGCAACAAACAATTACGAAAGCAGCCTTTGATAAGCTTAATTCATCGGTTTCATTTTAATTTATTAATGGAATAATTTAGAAATATATTTTTCTATTCAAACCAACCTCGCGAAAGTTGCATAACAAAAAGCACCTCTGATAATTGTATAATTATTCCATCAACTTGCTCTTCAACTGAATAAAAAAAGAGATGCAGATCCTATCTGGATCTTCAACTCTAGATAACCTAGAATCAACCTTCTCTTATGTTATGCATAAAAATTTTTATATTTTTTCTTTAATTTGTGTCACAAATCCTAAAGCTTAGTTGTCTTATAATAGAGATCATATTCTTGTATTCATTATATTCAGGGGGTTTATTTATGAAGATATTGCTTGCTGGCTCCACAGGTGTAATTGGAAAAATGGTGATTCCCTTTTTACTACAAGAAGGGCATGATGTATTTGGGATGATTCGATCAAAAAAGCATGTTAAAGCAATGGAAGAGATAGGAGTTAAACCAGTAATTGCAGATGCGTTTGATCGCGATAGTGTTTATGCAGCATTAATTGAAACTCAACCTGATGTTGTTATGCATCAACTCACCGCACTAAATAGTGGCGATATAGACGATAATTCAAAAATAAGGAAAGAGGGAACACGAAACCTCGTTGATGCAGCTAATCACGTTGGAGTGAAAAAAATGGTGGCCCAAAGTATTTCATGGGCATATGAACCTGGAAATACACTAGCTACTGAAGAAACACCATTAGATATTAATGCCCCATTACCACGTAAAAAAACGATTGATGGTGTCATTGCTTTAGAGGAAAAAGTAAAAGAAATGCCTGAGTTCATTATACTTCGCTATGGTACATTCTATGGTCCTGGAACGTGGTATTCGAGAAACGGTAAAATTGCTAAACAATTGCATAAACAGGAGTTATACGCAACAAATGGGATCACATCCTTTATCCATGTAAAAGATGCAGCGAAAGCAGCCGTATCAGCTTTAAATTGGCCATCAGGAACTATAAACATTGTAGATGATGAACCTGTAAAAGGCACGGTATGGCTTCCCTATTTTGCTAGATTGATTGGGGCGCCCCTCCCTTATATTAAAGACATACATAATTCCTGGGAACGGGGTGCATCAAATAATAAAGCAAAAAAACAATATGGCTGGGAGCCTATGTATGCTTCATGGACTAAAGGATTCGACATGTTACATTAATATTGTATATAGAAAGTAGATAATACGTTGAACATAATAAAAAGGCAATATTTATAATAATAAATATAAAATATGATTTTTATTTTCTAACCTGACTTTTTACTTCTTGTTTTATAACGTTTATTCTTGTTCTATTAATATAGGATCTAACCGTACTTTTTTTAATAAATGACTAAAAATGTAGGTGAAACATTTTTTGAGCTTAACCTTATTCTTACTTTTTCCAAAGATGACCTATCGCTCATGCTAATCATTAATTTTGTAGAAAAATGAAAGAAGAAAATTCAAAACATATAAGATGTATATAGAAAATGACAATACCACGGTTATAACGTTTCAGATGGAAGGGATAGTCATGTTAATCAGTCAATTCAATATAGAAGTATTATATAAAGAATATAAAGATTATTGTCTTTGGATAGCGTACTGTTTACTTGGTTCAATGACAGATGCTGAAGATATTGTTCAAGATACTTTTTTAACATTAGGCTCTGTTAATGTTTAATGTTGATATTTATAGAAAAAACAGAACTTCCATAAAATTGGAGGTTCTGTTTGATTTTATTGTCTTATTGAACTAACGCAACTGATAGTTCAATAGGGATACGGGTAAATTAAGTGAATCTTGTCCCATTAAATTACAAATTCAAAACCCGTTGGTTTTTGAAATGGTACCTTACATTGTTTAAAGACTAATTTTAGTTCGGAAAAATCGTCGGGTAAAGCTGGTGATACGATGAAAGTATAGGATATATGCCCTCTTGAACCGCCACCTCCTTCAATTCGGCATTCATAATCAACTTCATTACCTTCTATGGAAAGGTTAAAAAAGGTAGGCTCTCGAAAACTTCTGGGCATTTCATCATCAACATCTTCTCTATCAATATTAAAATGAACAACACTGGCATTTTCATATTGACCTACATATGTTACCGAATAAAACACATCATCTTTCTCAAATGACTTTAATATTGGGATATTTTTCAGAAATCCTTTTGGCTCTATAACTGGTTTATATATCTCTTCATTTAAGAGATGTCCAAAAACACTATTTAGAAAATCCTCATAAAAATTATATTTTATAGACCAATCAGCTATAAGTTGTCTAGTTGGAAAGCCAGGATTATTTTTTGAAAGCTCTTTCCGTTTCTTGATTAAATTGCAAATTTGTTCATCAATTGCTTCTATATGCTCGTCATAGTGTTCTGTTGGTGGTTCAAATGGCATTCGTTTCATATTTTTCTCCCCCAATATAATAATAGGTTTATTTTAGCGAAATTTGGTAATGTAAGTCTTGTTGTACTAACATTCCCCGTCAGTTGAATAAAAAAAATAACCTTTATACAGTAAACCTAGATAATCTAAGTGTATCATATGTTTCTATATTTGGAATTAAATTCCCTTTTATTATCATATCGTTCATTGTGACTTCATTTCGCTGATGATTGATGCTTTCTAACACTTGAAACCACGCAAGGTAATTGTTAAGATACTCGGTCGCCACGCCGTTAAAGCGTTGTATCCAACCTTTCAGTCTTCGGTGGTAGTTGTTGACGTTCTGGATGTGATATAGACCCTTGGTGCGAATTTTACCGTCAGACTTAAACTGGTAAATGGATATATCCTTTTCAGTGGCATAGGTTTTAAAGGCACGCCAAGCATCGGTACATAAGACGTTTCTATTGGAAAGTTTATGCCCGATGGCTTTGTCCAATTGCTCTTTTGTCAATCGTCCCATTCCTAAAGTTTCTGAAAAGGTCACCTTGTCGCGGTCTCTTGCGACCAATACACATACCTGCTCCTTGCTTATGCCACGTTTCTTTGCGGAACCGCCACGTTTGCGTGGCTTTCTATCTTTAATCTTTCTTTGTCCTTTTTCAGAGTACAGGAAATAGGTCTCGTCCATTTCAACGATACCTTGGAAATTTGTGATTTCCATTTGTTTTAACGCTGTTAGGAGCTTGTGCCTCCAATAGAACAAAGTGACGTGAGTAATGTCACCAATCAACTCTGCTGATTTGCGAAGTGAATAACCTTCTATCATACATTCAATAAACTTCATCCAACGATTGAGATGACGGGTTCGATATAATGCCGTATTGGTGAAGTCAGTGAAAGTCATTCTACAAGCCTTGCAGCGATAACGCTGCTTCTTCACTTCTTCCCCATCTACGATAGTGGAGTATTTCCCAAACCGCACAATATGTTCTGACTCGCAATTAGGACACCGATAGCCATCCTTATTTTTACGTTCCGAGATCTCTTCCAGTACCGTTCTTGTGGACGATGAGGCAGTAAGAGCATCGATTAAATATTCCCGTAACCGATGTTTTTCCGCTGGATTAAGTTTTTGAATCGCTTTAAGGATATCAGTTGCTTTCACAATCATTACCAACTCATATTTGATGACTCCACTATAGAGCGTTTGTTCTGATTAGGCAAATAACAACAACAAAGTTTAACAGAGCCTAAAATTAAAGAACTTGAAAACAAAGATAAAAAAATTACGAATATGAGGGCTTATATAAACAAAATGTTTGTTAATCGCTGCAAAAACGAACTGAAATCAAGTAGAAAAAAGAAAGAAGCATATATCGGACCTTGGTTACCTGAGCCTTTACTACAAAAATTCAATGGTGAACCCGTAGAGAATCTAATTCAGTCGGATCAATTAAGCTATTCATATTTGGTTCTTATGGAGAACCTTTCACCTAGAGAAAGGATAGCCTACGTACTACGAAATGCCCTAGGGCTTAGACATGGTGAAATTGCCGATATTCTAAAAACTTCTACAGTTAATAGCCGTAAAATATTAAGTAGAGCACAAATTAAAATAGGAATAAAAAGTGAAAAAGACTTGACTATCAATCTACAGAAATATTTTATAGATCAATTTATAATGGCATTAAATAACGGGGTTATTCAAAAATTAACCAATTTGTTATCTAATGATGTACTTTTCACTGCTGATGGAGGTGGAAAGGTAAGGTCAGCAATCAATGTTATCAAAAGTAAAAAACGAGTGTTGGCACTTATTACAGGGATTTCAAAGAAATTTTTCTCCGGAAAAAATGCTAATGTAGCTAAAATAAATAATCAATTAGGTATCGTAGTCACTGAAAATAGAAAAATTACGGGCGCCTTTTGTTTTAACTGGGATTCACCAACCCAATCGATAAATAAATATTCTATATAGTAAATCCAGATAAGTTAAAACGTAATCCTGTTTAAGTATGAGGTGATGTTACCGAATGTTCTTTTCAAAGAGTTGTCTGTATATATGATATTAAACTGCATCTTTACTAGAATAAGAAAAAAGCAACCCTTATTAAAAGAAAGCCCCTTTTGTTTAGATACATTTTTTCACTTACTTTTTTTATATGTAAAAAGCGTGTGCAGATTACACACGCTTTTCAAGGATTCAACATTTTAATAAAACAAAAATACTTATGTGAGTAAGAATATTAAATATCAAGTTTACGAGTACCGATCCATTTCACCTTCACATGATCCTATGATAAAAGAATAAGCTTTCTTTCATATCTCAGGTAGCGATTTTCACCATATCTTCTTGGCTTAAATCAAAGTCAACAATATTTAAGTTCTAAATTTTAATTAAGGCTGTCTTCATATAGTTTGTTGCATTTGTAATAGCCCAACTGCCACCTTTTAAGCGATAAGTTTGTAGCTCTTTTCTTAGTGAAATAAAAGTTGTAACAGTCTTCAGCCGAGAGTTATTTATTAAAAATTTACTTAAATAGCAACAATGTTTAAGAAAAGAACCTTATTTGAAAAGCCAACTAATTTTAAATTCCTTATTTTTTCGGCCAAAAATGAGGAGGTACATATTGGACCATTGTATTGCATATTATTGCCCAATGTTTTTCATTAAGACTTTTCACGGTGTTCTCTGGTGCAACTTTGATTGCAGCCCTAACTTTTTTCGCTTGTGGTGCTGTAAAAATACTCCTTAAGAAATCATTAATAGGCACAGTTGGGTATTTTAATCCGTACGCTAATAGCGAGTGCAACGTTTTCGCATATTTATAAGAAATTAGCGATTCCTTCTTTCTCACAATGGAAACCATTGCTGTATCCACTCTTGGTGGTGGAGAAAAATGATCTTTAAAAATTCCCCTTTCGATTCTTATGTCAAACCACATTCTCCATGCCATCACATACCAATCTTTGACGGATTTAGATGTAAATCGTTTGGCGGCTCCTTTTTCCATTATAATTACCGCGCTTTGAATACTATTTTTGGGATCATTTAGAAGCATTTTCATAATATCAGTTGTAATGGCAAATGGAATATTAGAAACAACTACAAACGGCTCACGAGGTAACTTTATTTTCAATATGTCCTTTTGAATCACTATTGTATTTTGCAACCCTAATGATTCTAATTTTTTTATAAACCTTGAATCAAACTCGATTGCCCATACTTTTCTGGCTTTCTCATTCAAAACAGTTGTTAATGCTCCTTTCCCTGCCCCTAGCTCTAAAACAAGATGTTTATTGGATATTTTAGCTGTCTTAACAATATCAGTTAATAATTTTTTATTGTGTATGAGATGTTGCCCGCTAAAATTAGGCGGCTCTCCATTGTTGAAATTACTATATTTATATTTATTGGATTTTTTTGTCATTAAAAATCGTTCCCTTCACTTGTTAATAACGATCATTAATTACCAAAAAAAAGACACAGACGTGGCGTCTGTGTCTAAAAAGTAAACGGTAGGTACCCAAAAGATGAATCCCTTTTAAATTGAAGAGAATGTGTGAATGCTGAAATAAACCTTCCTATTAATATAAAAAGAAGGCAGACTAAGTCTGCCTAGCTTCATGAAAGATATATTCTAATCCGATGAAGGTTATTAAAAATGGGCAGACTACTCCCGTTTACTCTGTATTTGGTAACAGAGCCTTTGAACATATTAAATTACTTGTTCAAAGCACGGAAACGTAGTCTTATTGAAGCTGGCATTTTTATAACCCTCCTTATTTAGTAATTTAAATATAAAGCATTGCACTTAAAAAATCAATAATAATAAAATTCTGTTTAATTGCATTTTTTCACAACACCATCAGTCTAAAAAATTCAGCTTAAAAAGCGTTAATCTTTCTGAACTCCATCCTAAATAGTAGAACGAATCTAACATTTTGGGGGGAGTTCATCTCGATTAACGCAACCGTTTGTTTAAGTACAAAATTCACAAACTTATTTCTAAATAAGATATCGAAACAGTTTAATCTATTTGATTTAAACAAGCGTTGTTATAGAACTCATCCTGTCTAACAATACCAACAACTCATTATAAGCAGATAAAGTTTCTTTATCCTCAACTTCATATCCAGATTTAAAAAACTTAATATCTCCTGTACCATCATTCATTTGATTGTTTGCCTCAAGAACTCGTTTTAAGTTCTTTGCAGTTCCAATACTTCCAGAAATAATATCCACATCTTTAGGAAATATTTTCTTTATACTATTTTCAAAATATGGGAAATGGGTACATCCAAGAACAACCGTTCCAAATTGCTTTAAATCAAACGAGGATAGTTTTTCTTTTAAATATGGTACAACTTTTTCTTCCTTAAATTCAAAATTCTCAGCGAATTCTACAAGACCAGGAAGAGGTAGACTTTCAACAATATCATGACGGTCAATCCTTTTCACAAGGTTATGAAACTTTTCCTCTTTGAGAGTCAAACTAGTTGCCAATACTAATACCTTTTTTCGTTTTCCCTCACAGTTTTCAACAGCCGGTTTTACAGCTGGTTCTATGCCCAAAATTGGAAAATCATACTTTTTACGAAGATCATCCACTGCAATACTAGTTGCAGTATTACAAGCAATGACTAATGCTTTGATACCTTGATTAGCCATAAAGTCAACGGCATTAAAAATATATTCTCTTACCTCTTCTTTTGGTTTTTCACCATATGGAACGTGTAAGGTATCTGCATAAAATATATAATCTTCATTCGGTAAAAACCTCAATGCTTGATGAAGGACAGTAATTCCACCTATTCCAGAATCAAAAAAACCTATTCTCACTATTTTCACTCTTCTCCTAATTAATGCTATGAATCACTTATTAATCATACCATTTTATTGTTAGACATACCTTAATTCTTATGAACTAAATTTCACTCTGCCACTTTGGTTCCATAGGAAAAGACATTACTACTGAACAAGTATTACCTCTTGAAGAAAAATTGAAATTATATCCGTTTTGTTCGCAGATTATAGATATAAACTATTGGAATAAGACCACAAATAAATAGTATTACACCCATAATTACCCCATTGATTTTAGTGAAGCCATCAGTGAGTGAAACGAAGAGTCCAATAGCAATTGAAATTAAAATATGTACAACCAATGAAAACACAGACTTTTTTTTGGGATCTATTGTTCAACTAACCTACCCCTTTTAACCAAAAAAAAGCCACCAAAATGGCAGCTAGATCTTTAACTCATGCATCCGTTAGTTAAGTAAAATCAGCTTAGTATTTAATTGTAATCGCTAACGTTCCCCACTCTCTTTCTTGTTCTGGAGTATAAATTTCATAGGTTCCGTTCACCATTTCTTCCATAGACCATCCTTCACAATCAAAATCTTTAAAAGGTATATCCGTATACATATCTTTAAATGTATCGTATTTTCTAAGTTCAGTGACTTGAACTTTTATCGTTTCATTTTGTTCAGGAACCTTAATGAAAACAATAGTATCCCCAACATTGATTTTCCTTCTCTTCTCATCATTCAGCCGAACCTCTACCTGCTTTTCCCCTTTTTAATAGAGTTAAAATATTCACTGTATAATCTCATTTGATGTTCCAATTTACTTCCCCTTTCATTATTTTTTACACACAATGATATCTTCTTAATGTACATAACTGCTCCTTTAGCGGAACAAGGAAACTACCATGACTAATCTTCATAATCTCTGTCAACAATTATCTAATAAAAGCTTTTTTGTAAAAAAACAGAATCCCAAAACCAATAAAAGACTGCTGCTGCGACACTTATAACATAATAATATTTAGTTTTAACAAACTCTATTGGTTGAGTGTTTAATACCATACAAAATAGATATACTCCTACGAACGAAAGTAAAATATAAAATAAAAGAAACAATACACTAAATTTGCTTGTTATGCTTATTTAAAATAATTTGCAAAGGCATTGCAAAAAGAACATACAGTATTGCAGCAAAGACTGAATATATTATGAATGGCAATAACCGTAACCAATCCAGTTCGCCACTATATAAAATGAGAAACAAAGATAATGTAATACATGAAAAAAATAAACTAATGAAATAATACGGTATTATTTCGCTTAGTGCCGATACTTTTTGGCTTATTTTCTCCATATCTACTCCCCTCACAAATAAAGTAAATTTATTCCATCATATCATAATATGCTTATTTATCTAACGCATCATTTGTTTAAAGGGCACTCATTTTTAAAGCCAGATTTCTCTATAAAAAATATAAGGAAATCTGGCATTTTTGGGCTATCACAACTATAAAAGGGTGAATTGTTCATTTCCTCTCATTTTTAGGTGTTAACATGTATTAATAGTATATTTCCGTTCCAAAATACAACGAATCATTTTTCATAGCCTCTATTAAGTTTTCTCTCAAACTTACTAACCATTCTGGCTCATTGTTCCATTTTTCTTCTACTGATCTTAATACACGTACATACCCATATAAATTAGCAAACCGCCTACATGCTGGTATTATTAACATCATATCCTCTGAAATCTCAAATTCTGTCCGATAGCCGTCCAAAAAGCATTGTTTTTTCTGCTGAATCATCTCTGGCGGGATACAATCTTGCAAACTATCAAGTGATTGCTCGATATCCATCACATACCAGTGATACATAGCATCGTCAAAATCAATAATATTACAAGATTTCGACTTTTCATTATAAAACACATTATCATACTCAAAATCATAATGAATCAGTCCAAAATTGTTATTTGTCATAGGAATTGAGTCAAAATAATCTTGTAATAACATAGTTTCCTGTATAGCCAATTTTTCATCTGGAAAATCAACTAGAATCGTATGAATCCAATTTAACACGTCTTTATATGACCACCGCTTGTTACTAGAGGGTTTATACTTACTAGATAACTGATGAAGTTTGCCTAATGATTTTCCATAACTAAAAATAACTTTATCACTTAAATCAGTTTTGTTGATCTGCACACCTGCAACACGTTTAAATACACTAGCAAAGTAATCGCCCCATGGAGTTTGTATTTCGACAAGCTCCTCCCCAGATTTTGATTCAACCGTTTCTAAAACTCCATATTGCTTGGAACGAAGGTAAGCAATAAAATCTAGTTCTGCTAAAATATTTTCTTTGTATTTCTCAGTTTTTGGAGCGAATCTTAAAAGTTGTGTCTTACCTTTGGCTTGAAACGGATAAATAGCATTTGAAGATATTCTGTAATATTTGAACATATCAAGAGACTCTTTATCAAATTCCCAATTTCTCAACAACATTTCTGCTAAATCCACATTGTTAAAAAGATATTTTAATTTCAACATAAGCAAACAACTCCTATTGTTCTTTTTATTATATTGCATCATTTTTTGTTTGATTTTTTCTTGAAATCTCTTATCCTCGTATTTAATTTTTGTAATTCTGCTAACTGTTTTTTAAAACTATTTAATCTGCTTTGACTTAACCTTTGATCATTTATTGCTTTTTGTATAGCACAACCCGGTTCTTCCTGGTGTTGACAATTGTTAAATTTACAATCGTAACTCAATTGTTTGATTTCCTCAAAACTTTGATCAAGAACCTCTTCATCTCCCCAAAGTTGCAATTCTCTTACCCCGGGAGTATCAATAATTATGCCGCCTGTTTGAAGGAAAATAAGTTCACTATTAGTTGTTGTATGTTTTCCTTTCCCTGTAGACGTACTAATTGACTGTGTTTTTTGTTTTCTATCACCAACTAAAAAGTTAGTTATTGTTGATTTTCCAACTCCTGAAGATCCAAGAAAAATTACTGTCTTTCCACATGTTAAGTATTTAAAGAAAACATCCATATTTACATTTTTTCCAGCACTTACAGAATAAACGGGAACCTTATCTGCTACTTCTTTAATTTGGTTTATATATTCTTCAACCTTAAAACATAAATCTACTTTGTTCAGTATAATTACTGGTTCTATTCCACTGTTATAAACCAAAGTCATAAATCTTTCTACTCGACGAATTTCAAAATTATTATCTAATCCAATAACAATAAATGCTGTATTAATGTTTGAAGCAATCACTTGTTCCTCTGTTTTTCCCCCTTCAATCATACCCTTTTTAAATTTTCTCCCTCCAGAGATAGGAAGCTTCCTTACATAAGCATTCTCTCTTGGCAAAATAGCATGAATGAGAGCTTGATTATCATTTTCTTTCCTTTCATACACGACCCAATCTCCAACTGCCGGGAAATCTTTATTGAATTGAGCCTTAAACCTAAATTTACCTGTTATTTTAGCTGTAAGTGATTTCTCCTCAACTGTAATTAAAAAAATGTCCTTATTTTTGGATATAACTCTACCTGCTTTTAGACCTTTTTGTTTAAAAGATTTAAAGCATTCCTCAAAAGTAGCATTCCAACCTTGTGAATGTAATTCCATTAAAAATTGCCTCCAGTTATAAATTTTGCGAAAATAACTGGAAATTATATTTAAAGATCCTTTATTTACATACGAAAATAGATAATAAAAAAAGCCACAGGGTATATAAAATAACCCTGTGGCTGTAAATTCCGTTCTTTTACAAAGCCAATTATTTCTACTATCATGCTCTTTTTAACAATCGTTCATAAACTCAATTTATTTAATCCGCATGAGTGAGAGGCAATAAATATAATTTCCAAGGTTATCTTCATTAAATTAGTCATTGCTTCATCTCACTCCCTTCAGTAATTGTAAGAAAATTTTACCATTTTATAATTGGTAAATCAATAGGTTTATTTGTCCAATATCAAATATTTTTAAAAGAAAGAAACCTTCATAATGTAACCTTCAACTCGTTGAACTTATTAGAAATTTTTTCTCTTCTGTAGACTTTCTATAACGTGCAGATCTTAATAGAAGTTTCTCTTTTATTACAGAGTATTATATGTACTATCTGCTTGTGTCCTTGTTTATAACAATACTATAAGAAATATTAAGATTATCCCATACCCAAGCATGTAAAATTTCATCTATTACCTTTTGCAATGCTTTATCATCCATACCCTCATCAATACCTAATTTTTCAAAGGTGAATGTCTCTGTCGCCTCTGTACCTTCATACTTAGTACTATTAAATGAAAAAGTAACTGTTTTACCCATTTATTAATCTTCTCCTCTTTTAAGTGTATTCTCCTTCAATAAACAACTTACGCTAATCTTTCTTGTTTAACAAATCTGCCCTGATAGTCCCATAAAATTTCAAATAAACTTACTCTTTTTCATTCTTCATCATTTCCGTAATGCTGCACATTAACAAACCAATGATTGTGCAAAAAAAGGCGTGGAATTCCAACGCCTTTATAACAATTAAAAAATAGTAGTTATTAAGTTATTTAAAATAATTCATCAAAAATACATCAATATTTTTAAATCGATTTCTGTCACTTTCAAAAAATCGTACGGATTTTTGCGTATCCGGCTCAACAAATAAGATTTCCCATCGTGGTTTGGGTTTCATTGTGTGATCAAAGAAATTAAAAATTGTTTTTAAATCTTCTTTCAAATACGGATTTTTCATGTTTAATCCACCATTTTGATAGGTAACAATAACTAAAATAGTGGTGCATTCCGCTTTTTGGTTCATGACCTGGCAATTGTAAGCATATTTATCGTATTGGGATCCAAAATAAAATCTTTCATTTTTGATTTTATCTAACTCCTTGGACCACTTTTTATTTGAATAATAGCTGGCCAATTCCCAGTTTGCTATTTTAAGCCTTGTCAAAAACTCATCACTATTTAAATCGTTCTGTAACATATATTTATCCAACTGCAACGAATTACTATTAGCATCTGTAACAATAACTTTATGTATGTTTGCATGACTTTTCTTGAGAACTTCCAATAATTGATAGTATCGTTTTTTTTCTTTAAATGGATTGAATTGTATAGGTTTTTCAGTTGATAAATATAAAAGGTTTTTATAGTTATTTTCTCCCCCAGCAACAAATTGTAAGTCTATGTAATTACTAAATTCATCCTTAAAACCTAAATTATATATTTGAGAAGAGATTTCTTTATTTAGCTTTTTCTCTTCTTTATATGTTTTTAATCCTTGATCATAGGTATCAGTAATCTTATTTGAGGTATAATCTATATATACAGTAAAGGTTAACCTTTTATTGTTCTTCGGCGATACTGTGAACCTATCATATCCAAGTTCTAAACGATTTCCTCCTTCTCTATCGATAATATCTATGAACATTCCATATTTGTGAAATACATAGTACCTTGTTTTAAGAGAAGCATTGGTTTTCACGCCAATAATAAGAGATGCACCAATAACAATTACTACTGATATTAATATAATAATGGTTTTAGATACTACATTTTTCAACTAATTCGCCCCTTTTATGATAAATTACATGTCAAAATGTCAATCCTTCATGAAACAACATCCCATCAGACTTTAAAAAAGTAACAACATTTTAGATTAATTTCGTTAAATGATTTTTAGATTAATTTGTATATAAGAAGATTTAATACAGAACTAGCTATTATATCTTTTCTACCTGAATTAATAAAGAAATTATTAAAATATAGCTGATCAAAAAAATAATTATTGTAAAGTTATATATATATTTTTAGGAAGTCCTTTTTCCTTTATCCTCCCTCAATATAGAAAGCACTCGTTCTGCAGCAAGTCAATGTTACACATACCCTCACTAAGAGGTATGAAAAAAATTCTGAATTTGAGACAAAATTTTGGGACACAACAAAGTAACATGGTGAATTTTCACTCAATGGCATTAAACCATTCCTTACAGGCCTTATCATAAAAGCAACCATTAAGATTAAGCTGGTTTTACACTTTTTAATCGGAGATGATTTTGAAGTTCGAGCCATAATCAGTATGCTATGTAAGTTTTTCTGTATTTTTTTATAAAAATCGATTCTGATGAAACCAATAGTTAACTATAATACATGAATATTGATAAATGTGAAAGAGCTGCAATATCTAAAACTCAGTTATTGCAGCTCTTTAAAATTTAAGTATCACTATATATTCATATTATTAATGTAAAGTTCTAAGTTGCAAAATTATATATGCAACCTAAATTACATAATAGGTCCCTTGCATATTCATAAAGGTTTAAAATATTGGATATTCGCGATATCCGCTTTGTACCCCTATCCATTTTACTGTTGTGAATTTTTCCATCGCCCATTCTCCGTTAAAACGACCTATTCCAGAGTCTTTTTCTCCACCAAATGGAACGTGAGCTTCATCGTTTACAGATTGATCATTTACATGGATCATACCTGTTTCAATTTTCATAGCTAACTCAACCCCATGATGACGGTCTTCTGTGAAAATGGAACCACTTAAGCCATATTGCGAATCATTGGCAAATTCTACGGCTTCCTTTTCATTTTCTGCTTTTATAATCGCAGCGACTGGACCAAAAATTTCATTTTGAGCAATTGGCATATCATTCGTTACATTTTTTAAAACAGTCGGTTGCATCAAGCATCCTTCGACTTTTCCTCCGTATATGAGCTCTGCACCTTGTTGTATGCTTTCATTCAAGTCTTTTTGAATTCTTTCGATTTGTTCTTTATTGATAACCGGACCTACAAATGTTGACTGATCAGACGGATTCCCATATTTTAATTGACTGACCAATTTTGTAAATTCGTTAACAAAGTCATCATGAATCTCCTGATCCACAATAATTCGATTTAATGCCATACAAATTTGACCCTGATGAAGAAACTTACCAAAGACAGCTGCTTTTGCGGCCCGTTCTATATTGGCATCCTTTAAAACAATCATCACGTTATTGCCGCCCAGTTCAAGTGCAACGTCTTTTAAATTCTTACCTGCATTTTCGCCAATACGTCTACCTACTTCTGTTGAACCAGTGAAAGAAATGAGTTTTGGAATTGGATGAATAACAAATTCATCTCCAATTTCACTCCCTTTTCCAACTACAACATTCACTAGACCTTTCGGGAAACCTGCCTTTTCAAATAGCATTCCAAAAATGAGTCCGGATGTTACAGGTGTATCTGAAGCTGGTTTTATCACAACACTGTTTCCTGTGGCTAATGCTGGTGCAACCGAACGCATCGTTAAATGGAAAGGAAAATTCCAAGGACCGATAACCCCGATAACCCCTTTAGGAATACGATATACTCGATTTTCTTTATTCGGGAAAATGGAAGGAAGGATGCTACCGGCCATTCTAGTTGGGAAAGACATTGATTCCTTCACAACCCCTAATGCGGAATCAAATTCAATTGTGGCCTTTAAGTGAGTACTTCCTGATTCTTTTATCAGCCAATCGATAATCCCATCTTTCTCTTCCATCATTACATCGACAAGTTTTTGAAAATGTCCTTGCTTTTCAGCTACTGTCATATCAGCCCATTTAGGTTGTGCTACTTTAGCTGCTTGAAAGGCTTCATCTAGGTCTTTTTTATTCGCTGATTGTATCGTTACAATTTTTTGTCCTGTGTAAGGATTGATGTTTTCAATGTTTTTTTCGCTTGAACCTAGTTTCCAATTCCCATTAATATATTGTTTTGTGAAATGGTCCATAATTCGTTTCCTCCTAATGCTAATGGATTTTAGATCATGCTTGTAATTCAATTTTTATTATTTCCCCAAATCAGATACTTGATAGATTAACTAATTTTTACAATAGGAGTCCTGTTTCTACTTTGAATTTAACAATTCAGCCAAGGCTTTTTTGAAAAAACCTTGGCTGATTAGGTATTTCTTAGATTTGCTAAAATTAAAGTCTTTACGACTAATATATGGAGATTACTTCGAATCAGGTGACCTTTTTCGTCTATACTGATCAATCTAGAAATGCATGTTGCATTGTTCCAGGCCATCCTTGTAGATTCCATGGAACAGATTAATGGCTTCTACATCACTAACTCCTACAGGTGTGAAACTGCCAGACCACTCTACCAACGATGATTTGCCGCCGGTATCTTCTTTAACATGGATGGTAAATAAATAATCAGTAACAGGAAATGGTGCTTGCATTATTGAATAAGTGTAGTTGCGTTCCTTATGATTGAATGCTTCCAGGCCTTTCTATTATCGTATCACCATCAGGGTTAGCCAATTGACGTACACGTACACGTACACCTTCGCTTACTTTGCTGCTTGGGATATAGGGCAACCAGTCTGGAAGTGAGTCAAAGCCTCCGATCAATTTCCATACTTTTTCAGTCGAAGTAGAAATTCTTACAAAAACCAAATTCAAATGCCGACAAAATTAAAACCATACGATTGATTTTAGTTAAAAATACTGAAAGAGATTATATTTAATGTAATCATTAAATTACTCCATCAACTAACTGTTTCATCGATTTTAATTTTGAAGAAAGCTCCATAAACCATTCTTCATCCCCTGTTAATAATGCTAGTTCTATAAGATAAAGGACTTGTGCTTTGTTTATTATCTTTGAATCAGGGAGTTTTTTTACGTGTTTACTTAAAAGAGAAATTGTTTTGCCTATTGTGTCTTTGTTATCGGATTTAACAACAGCTACTTCGACTACTCCTCCAATTGCTTCAATGTAACCAAGTATTAATTCACCCTCCATTGATTTTCCTCGAACCCAATCTCCTACTTTTAAATGGGGATTATTCTTTGACATCATACTTCCTCACCTTCTTAAAAATGTTTTTTTGTACTTAAACGCGTTAAATTATATGAATAAACATTTGAATAATTTCTCATTCCTTCATTACAGCGAACAAGGTTTACTGAGCTGAATATACTGTAATAATTTTTATTACATTTAAGTGTTTAAGAACTTGACGGCAATATATAATCAAACCGCTTATCGTTCTTGATTGATAAGATCCACAACTTCCTTCATTGTGTAGTTCTTTAAATATTCACCCAGATGTTCCTCAGCACCTAAGAAAATCGTAAAAAGGACTTTTTGCATATTAGAACCTACAATACACTGATTATTTGACTCAGGACACTTAGGTTGTAAAGCGCCTTCTGAGGTTATCTTATAAATGTGCCATAGATTAACTTCACTTAACTCCAGAGGAAAAATAAACCCGCCACCAGTGCCCTCTTTTGATCGAATAAACCTGTGTTTTTTTAACAAACTTAACACTTTGCGAATGCGTACCGGGTGCACACCTGCACTTTCTGAAATAGCATTACTTGTAGACATCCGGTCTGGCTGTAGAGCTAGAAAAGTTAAACTATGAATGGCAAGTGTAAAATCACTGTTCATTTTTTTCCTCCTAAGATATAAAAGGCTGATCACTTTTTACATTGAATAATATTTTTTATCACTAATATACTGTAATGATAAATATTACAGATTAGTTTGTCAAACGTTTAGATTTATGAATAATTTTAAACTCTGAAGAAATAAGCTCCTTTATTTCTCATTCAAAGTTTTAAAAATTCCATTGTTTCTTAACTTGTTCTTCTGCCAACTGTCTAATTTTTTCCCATATCGTATCTTTACTTACAATGACATTTGTTTGATAATTTCTATTTTTATAATTAACAGTTATACACACTTCAATCATCTGCTGCCTCCTCCTTTCAAAAAAATTACTTATAAATCAGCTAATTTTTGTAACTCCAAGTTTAAGTATGTTCGAATTGTACGTGGCAAGAATTTGCGAATTTCTTCCTCATTATAGCCAACCTGTAATCTTTTTTCGTCTAGAATAATTGGCCTACGTAACATTTGAGGGTGCTTGATTATTAGATTGTAAAGTTCATTAAGTGAAAGCTCATCTATATTTATATTTAATTCCTGAAAAGTTTTGGATTTAGTTGAAATAATTTCAGTTACTCCATCTTCAGTTAAACGAAGAATTGATTTAAGCTCATCGACTGTAATGGACCTTGATATTATGTTTCTTTCGATATAATCAATATGATGTTCCTCGAGCCACGCTTTTGCTTTCCGGCATGAACCACAGCTTGGTGTAGTATATAGCATCACCATATTTTTACACACTCCTTTAATATTTTTTTGTCGAATGTACAGTGCCAGACAGAATCAAATTGGGATGTTGAAATGTATCAAAAAAAATTACAGTTTAAAAACAAAAACACATAATGTTATCTAATCGGCAATGTTTATTTAATCTTTGCTGACCTATTCATTTTTTATTAATATTACTGTATCTACATGATCAGATAGGTTTTATCTCTCAAAATTTATTTCCATCGACCTACTGTAACTTTAAACTTTACAGTTAAATTAGTCAACTGTTAAATACTGTTTTCAATTTACCAGACTAACCCAAAGCTTAAAAATGAGTTAGATGTTTAGCAACAAGTATTGAAGAATGTAAACTTCAATCCATCCCCAGAATCGGTGAAAAAATCGCTGGAACTATCATTTCCTAGATCTAGGAAATTAATTGATTTAATCATCCAAAAATAGCAGACTTTGCAGGAATCGATCCTAGTGTCATTGAAAATGGAACATCAAAGGGACTTTCCAAGATTTAGCTTAGTATAAGCTTTCACTTTTAATTACCAAAAACGAACCTCGAATTATTCCCGCTAATTTAGATTTCTCACTATCAAATTTAAACTTTTTTTTAATTCTTAAAACAGGAATCCACATTTCACCAAAACTAAACAATCTCGCTGCCCCATCTCAACCGTTGCATTTGGCCCCCAACACAGGCAATATCCTTTGCTTCCGGCAAGATCTGATCAAACACAATGCTAGAAAGTATATTACTCAACTCATCTGCTGTCTTCCCTTCCCCTTTCACAACTAAGTATTCTCCCTTAGGAATTGGATAACTCTGGCTTCTTCTGGTGCAGCTGTCTCTGTCATGATTCCAGCATAATATATCATCTTGTTATTCACTGCTTCATTTACCGCAAAAACAGAATCATTTATGGCTATTGTTTTGAGCGTCAAGCCTTCCATCTTGGCTGAAAATGCCTGCCAAAAGTCAAACTTTTCCTTATTTATGCCAGCAAAATCGGTAAAGCTGTCTTTTTTATCTAAATTATAATTTGCCATTTTCAAAACCTACCTTCACTATCTTTTGCAAAGCATGAAAAAAAGACGCCTTCTTAAGCGCCCCATTGTTGCATTCAAGCTAATAATGAAGATTATTCAACTAACCGGTCTTTTTTGCACATCAAATCAGACTGAAAATCGCTACTTAAATAAAAAAGCATGTTAAAACCAATTGGATAGTTTTTTTCTTATCTCTTTCTTCTTATTGCGATATAGAGCTTGCTTCAGCAGATCTGCTCCGTCTTTTTTTATAAAAGGAATGGTTGCAATTCCTAATACGACGAAATAAATAAACGCAGCAATAAAACAAGTTGAGGTAATTTTAGTGAATTGGAATAAACTCGGAGTATCCGTAAAATGACAAATTAATTTCAATAAAAATATGGTTAAAGCTATGGATACCATAGTGCTAAAACCGGCTTTTGTACGTTTCCCTTCATTTTCAAACTTTTGGACACGAAAAATCATCGACCAGAATAAAGCTGTCCATATATAAAACAGAACAACAATCAAAAACCAAAAAAACAAGAAAATTGCATAGATTAACAACGCCATGTCTCCAACTCCTTTCTGAGTTAAATCGTAGCTTTATGGATTATTTTGCTGTTAAGAGGAATGCTCTTGGTGACAATTGTATTGCTTCCAATTATAGAACCTTTCACCACTACGCTATTTCCTTCTAATACCACCATTCTCATAAATGGGTCACATCATCTTCAATGGATGATTGTCTATTTGCCCCTCGACTAATTCCCTATTTTTGTCATTTGAACTGCAATACCGTAACATTTTTTTAGAACACTTATTATCTCTTAAATTGTTTAAATTCTGAATATGCTTATAAATATTTGCAAGCTTATTTACAGCTCTAAATTCACTTTATCCCCGTCATTGCAGTATTAATAAATCCATAATTATTTTTAACAATGATCTAGCATCCTCTAAGAATGTTACTGAGATGTTTATACAAACCAAACTTCAATATCAAGCAGTTCTCAATCAAGTATTTCCTGAATACTGTAAAGTTTTCGGGGATCTATATTCTGATGTTTCCTTAATGACATTACAAGATTTCCCTACTTCAAATCAAGTAATGGAAGCCAAGAGAACCCAATAGTAGCTAAAAGAATTAAGGAATTATGTAAGAGTCGCTCACAGGAATGGGCAAATAGTAAGGCAGAAAGATTAGTAGCTGCCGCACAACGAAACCCATTTCAAAATATATTGAATCATAGTCTTATTCTAAGCCTTAATATGTATATTAATATAATACTAGAATACAAAATACATCTATCAATGCTTGAAGATGAGATAGAGGTCTTAACAAAAAGTATTGAAGAAATGTACGATTATACAATCCATCCCCGGAATCAGAAAAAAGTCGCTGCAACGATTATTTCTGAGATTGGGGAAATTGATCGATTTAATCATCCAAAAAAACTAGTAGCCTTGGAGGAATCGATCCAAGTGTCTTTGAATCCAGAACATTCTAAGGTACTTTAAAGAGAATCATAAAAAGAGCCTCTAACCGATTACAACATGCCCTATTTTGGCTTTGAAAAGTGCAATTCGTGATTGTCGCAAGAAGAAACCGACAGATGAAATCATCCCTCGAAATAAGAGATTACGCGAATTTTATGATAAAAAACGTGAAGAAAGAAAACTCTTAAAAGTAGATGTGATAGCGTGTGCACATAAACTCTTACATTGGATTTTTGACTATAAAAAAATAAAGGGAGTTTCAAAGATCTAGTTTAGTATAAAATACTACTAAACAGGATGAAACTTTACAAAGACAAGCTTTGTAAGGTTTTTTGTCAAGCCTAAAATTAGTATAACATGTAGTAATTAAAGTTTTTATTATAAATGTTGACAAGCTATTAGCTGGTTTAGTTGAATAAAGAACTATTATTAGGTGTGGGAAATGTATGGCTTTTACCCAAGATCTAATTGCCGAGGATTTGGATGCCGGACCACCCTTTTACATCGCATTGTCCATATTCGTTACTACCTACAGATACCACCGTGCCGTCAGATTTAAGTCCAATGGTATGAGTGCAACCTGCTGCAACTGCTACTATATCGGACCAGTCACTAACATTGCATTGACCATATTCATTCCAACCCACAGCCATCACGGTTCCTTGAAAACAAGACCTATTTATTATTTAACACTTTTGCTTGTTATACAAAACTGTCCCTATAGTTAAAGAAGGTTGCTACAATCAGTATTATTACTGAACAGAAAATCGGAGAACTACCAACTTTTTTTGAGGGTTTTACCTTACTTGCATCTATGTAAAATCCAGATAACAGTTGCATACATATACATATTGATATTAACCTATAAAAAAGTTCTATAATATGAATTTTCTTTAGAAATCTAATTCATCATCTTTGGTTCTTAAATATAATCAGCTATTTGATTGAGGATTGATGATAGTAAATACACAAGTACATTTTTCTCATCGTGTTCTGTAGTTATAAAGAAGTTAACAAAAAAACCACTAATAGTGGCTAATTAATTCCTATTATTTTTTTATTCTAAAGAATTAATACTCACATATCCAAATACCTTTATCTAAATAACAATTGGGACTCATTGGTTTCGCTACTTCTGCAGCAGATACACTTGATATTGTGAATAGTGATAACACAATTAACAATGCACCAATCTTCTTTTTCACTCTACTCACCCCCCTTAATTTGGATTATATTACGAAATTATGGAAATGTATATAAATATTTGTAATTATAGGAAAAATTATCTTTTTATTAATATTTTCTTGTTAATCAAGAGGATTTTCAGCTATATATCAGCAGTGACTAAAGTAACGCTTTTTTAGTCACTAAAATACCACTACCAATCTATCTAAAAAAGTTTACATGTTCTAATATAAGGAAATTATCTCCACCATTATCCATAAGAGTAAAGGTTGCCTACGATGTAAACTCCAATCTTCAACTCTTGCACTCGTTATTTTAAGTTAAAAGTTAACTAATTCATAAACAATAAATATAATTTTACAACTTCTAGGGCATAAAATTTGGGTCAGCGCCAAACCACGTTTGATTATCGTTTTCTTCTGTACAAGGTTGCATCCAACAAACGCCAAAATTAAATTTTCTACTTGCTGTAGTTTGGAATACTTCATATTGAATTCCATTACTTAAATAATCTCCACTGAAATCTATATATTTTGGATAATCCGTAAATTCTCCTTCTACTCCAATTGTTAGTTTGATATCATTTTTATAAAAAGAAATCGCTTCGAGCCTTTCTCCGCTTTCAATTTCTCCCTTAACATCTATTGATGGTATACAGCATTTAATTTCTTGAATCTTAAATTCTTTTTTGTATTCAAATTGAATTAAATATCTACCGTTTACATTTGGACAAAGCAATTCTAAATTATCTAATTTTATAGCAGTAAATTCAACTTCTTTATTATTAACAAATAGCTTAATAGTACCTAAAGGAGTTAATAACATCTATTTCACACTCCGTTTTAAAATTACTTCTTGAACTAAACTACACGGTTCGTCCAGTAAGAAAAAGGCTGTATTTTAACAGTCAAATATTTAAGGAAAACACTCAATAGTATAAGTACAATCTTTCACAAACATTTTTTAAAGAAAAGACTATCATTACATTTAAAAGGTGTAATTTTAGGATCGTTAAAGAGGGATTTCTTCGATAAATCAACTCATATGAATGTCATTGCCATACTGAATCAATTGTAGTTTTCTAGCCAAGGATTGAGAAGCGAAATTATCCCAAGAAGTGCTATATAGAGCGGATTTTCCTTGATTTTGTACCTCTGAAGCCCATGCATTTGTAACATCTGCACCATAAGCTCTTCCTCTGAATTTTTCATGTGTAAATACACTTGCTTAAGCTGCTTTTGAGGTTTGCCTTGCACTACAACAAATTGAAACAGGTATGTTATTTTCGATAATTACAAAACAAGGTTGTTTATTCTCAAAATCCGCAAATGTATATGGGAAATGAGACTTTAAAATTTCTTTGTTTTTATTAGTTACCATAATCGCTTTTGTACAAGTCCTGCCCCTGACATCGGGAAACACATACGCTGGTCCAATCCATATATTATTTACTATACGGTCTATGCTTAGAATCTTTATTACTTCTCCAAGAAGTGCACTAGGACGTGCTCCTATAACCTGTTCCAACTTATTTACAAGGCTATCATCCAACGACTTTGAAAACCTTACTATATTGCCCGATCTGGTGGCACCAATAAAGATTCGTGGGGCAACATCGAATGGTAGTTCATTTACGACTGTCATTTTATTTTCAGTATCGTGTCTAAATAGTACATTTACATGTTGTACCATCAATTCTAAATCTATATAACATTTACATTCCCCCCAATAACTACAACAATCCAATATTCAAGAAGTTACTTTTGTTTTCCTGCTTATTGGTCAAACCCGCCCCTATAGTTGAAGAAGGGCGATACTTCACTATAGATACCAATTAAATGGTATGAATACTGAAAAATTTAAAAGGGAACTTCTTTAAAGCCCCTTTATGTTCGGCTGTTTAGACATTGCCTAGATAGCTTCGCGTTATGTTTTTGAGAACAATTTTTCCATTCTTACTGTATTTTTCAAATAGCTCTGATAGGAGAAAGACAAAACTTTTATACTCTTTGTCATTTTTTTTCGGAGCATAGGATGCTGATAGATTCCTTCCCAAAAAACTTTCATAATCAAAAAGTAAATCATTTTGATATTTTTTAAATTCATACTTTCCATCCTTAAAAAAGCTGTTAAATACTTCTGGAGTTTCCTCTATTCCACCACTAAATCCTTTGAAATTTGAACAGGTCTTTTGGCAAATTTCTGCATTCTCTTTAATGATTGGACTAGTTAAATCTCTGCTATTCCAAACAAGAGCAACACTTGCCTTTTGTTTCAAAATCCGTTGACATTCCATTTTGAATGCTTTTTTATCGAACCAATGAAATGCTTGAGCTACAGTTATTAAATCCACACTACTCCCTTTTAAAGTGGTATTTTCAGCAGTTGCTTTTATTGATTTAAAACGAGAGTATTGCTTTAACGATTGCTCAGCCATCTTTCTCATGTCATCATTTGGCTCTACTCCAATAACATTTAAACCCCTTTCAAGCAGTTGGTTGCTAAATATCCCCGTACCTGAACCAATATCGACCACAATCTGATTCCCTTTTAGTTGGTTAACTGAAAACAAATAATCAACATATTCATCAGGGTAACTTGGGCGATATTTCGCATATATAGCAGCCTTGTCGGTAAAATTTCCTGTTGTTTTCACAGTACTACCTTATTTCATACGATATTATGTATAGAAATAGAACCAAATAATTATTTCCTGCTACAATCTTTTTGTCTACAACTTAAGAGTTCAGCCATATTGATCTGCCTCTGTCCTTATGATTTCCCATTAAGATACCGTAAATTTTTTTGATAACTGACCAGTTTCTCAATATTAAGATAAAGAAATTGGGCTTTTTTCGGTATACTACTAACCCGCCATTTAGCTAAAAAGTTTTAAATTAAGGATTTTCTTTACTACGGCAAACTCACATTAACTTTTCTTACATTAAAGCACATTTTTTCGTAGAACTTAATAGCTTTGACCCTACAAAGGAACTTAGACAGACTTCTGGGATTAATACTCACTATAAGCTTATGGGCAACCCTTCACAGTCCCCCTTCTTATTAAAAAAACTCTCTTTCTGGAATAAATTAAATACCCATGTGAGTGTAAAGTTTCTATATTAAATTAATTAGAGAATTTATTAGATTCAATTCTATATGAAACTACTTGATTTCAAATTTTTACGTCGATATACACTTAACACGATACCCATTAAAAACGCATTAAACAGAGTTGGCATCAGCCCATAGCTAATAAAAGGCAAGGATATAGATGTAATCGGTAATAAGCATAAGATCATTCCAACGTTATAAATGAACTGAACTACAAAAAGAGTCATTCCACCAACAAGAAGCAATTTACCATAATGACCATTTATTTTATGAGTTATGGCGATCATCCTTACTACAAAAAGGGAAAGAATGAAGACAAGGATAAGTGCAAGCAAATACCCATAATAGTAAGTCAAACTTACAAACACAAAATCAGTATGTGCAGCCTGAATAAACTCTTTATTTCCAGATGTACCAAACCACCTTGCTGACGACATTAACTCTTTTAAACGTAAATACATATAACCCGAACCATTTTCGTAACTTTCTGGGTTTAAAAACCCTAAAATTCTAGCTATCTGGTATTCCTTTGCTGAAGACCAGAAAAATAACCCACCGATGATAATTAAACAAATGGGTACAACTGTAATTATCAGTGCCTTTTTCTTACCTAACAAACTCCACCAAAGCATAACGAATACCATCATTATATAGATAAAGGTTGTTGAGAGATTTGGTATAGATAAGAATAGATACAATGAAAATAGGTACATTATCCCAAGATGCCAAATCTTTAATCTACTATTATTAAAAAAGGAAGCCCAAGCTAGAAAAAAGAATGGTACAGCCATTAAGCTTTCAATTGTTATGGAACCAATTTTAATATAAGGTCCCCCATTTATTGCAGTGGTTGGAAAATAGCTTAACATTATCAGGATGAGTACTCCTATTGTGTAAAACAGCCATCCAAGTCTCTCTAATTTCCTATAATCAATCATCATCATCCCAAAAGCTGCCGCTACACCGAGAATAACAAATATCACCTTATTGATTAGAAAATGATTCGTATATCCAAGTGCTACTATTGGCAAGAAACCTAGACCCATAGCAGTCACTAACAATATAATAATCAACCAATCAACCTTTGGCTTATGTAGTTTGTTAAGTTCTTGACCAAGTTTGATTGGATTTCCCATTTCTTCAACTGCCTTGTCCTCAGCAACTGCCTCACATAAGCCTTTCTCAATCCACATGTTCTTAGCCTTCTTCAAGTGAAATTCCAATTCAGTTGCCACAAGATTCCTTGCTTCCTTTGATTTAATATGTTTAGTGACTTCTTTTAAAAAGTGATCCCCTTTTTTGTTCAATTTTGTCTCACCCCTCTATCAATTCTTTTAAAATTAATCGTTTCTTTGTAGAAGTTTTTTCTGCCTTTCGTAATGTCTTCCTTCCCTTGTCATTTAATTGATAATATTTCGCTCCTGAATTATCCCAACTTGACTTAATAAGATGATTCTGTTCTAAACGGTGTAATATGGTGTATAAAAAGCCTTCATTTCCTTCGAATTTTTGAATCCCTCTCCCACGCAATAGCTTTGCTAATTCGTATCCTGTTTTTTCAGAAATGAGAAGTTGTAAAACGGCTAAAAAAACATCTTCTTCATTTTCGTATGTTTTATTGATTTTTTCATAAACCTTCTTACGTTGTTGCTCAGAAAAATTCAAATGTTTAAAAGTTGTTTTCTCCATTGATTTTCGTAGCCCTATTAATCGATTTTCCATTTGATTATTCCTCCAATCCTTTCTTCAAGAGTTCCTTGGCTCTTTTAAGTCTTGTTTTAATAGTGTTTTCCTTCACTTCAATTACCATTGCGATATCTTTGATTGGCATTTCTTCAAAATAATAAAGATAAATCACTTCTCGATATTTTATTGGTAAGTTCATTACTGCTGAAGCCAGCATTTGATCCTCATCATTTTTAATAACAGTCTGTTCAGCACTTTCTTTTTGAGCACCCATATACGTAGATTCATTATCTGTAACGATTACCTTTGTGCGATACCAACTTTTTATATAGTCCTTACAATGATTAATTGCAATTCTCCACAACCATGTTCTTAACTTCGATTTTCCCTTATATGTATGAAGAGATTTGTAACATTTAACAAATATATCTTGGGCTAAGTCCTCGGCGACCTCTTTATTATTTACATATGAATAAACGAGCTGTAGGATCTCCTGTCCATACTTATTCATTATCTCGTCTATAAGGGCTTCCTTATCTTCTATTTCAAACACCTCTACTGTTAATTCATCCATATCCGTTCCTCCTTCCAATTTATTAGACGACGCCCTCCATTGAAAAGTTTTTTAAATTTCTAAAAAAATAGTTGGTAATGTCAATAGCGTAATAATACTCTACTTTAATGTCTCTATTGCTTTAAAGACTCATCTCTTTTATTACAGGAATGCGGTACTTTTATGAAAGAATAACTAATGACCATATATTGAAATAACTTAATTATAAAAATCATCGAGACTCATATAATCTAAGTACTTCATAATAATGGATGAATACATACGCCGTTCCAAATTTCTATGTAGTACATATTTTACAAATAGGTGTTCTGTACATGAGATCGTGTTTGTGAATAAAAGATAGATAAAAGGAGTAAAGTACATGATTAGTGTTTTATTTGTATGCTTGGGGAATATTTGCCGTTCACCAATGGCGGAAGCTTTGTTTCGTGACATGGTCAATAAAGAAAATTTAAATGAGAAATTTTTAGTTGATTCGGCTGCTACTAGTTCATGGCAAATCGGATTACCTCCTCATAAGGGAACTCTTGATATTCTAAAGAAATATAATATTTCTTCTAAAGGGCTAATTGGACGCTCATTAATAAAAGAAGACTTTTGGAAGTTCGACTATATTATAGGTATGGACATGAGTAACATAAAAAATATTTATAGTATTACCGGCAAACCTAACCATCCAAAGATAATAAGGTTGTTAGACCTCACAAAAGACAGAAAAGATATACCTGATCCATTTTTCACAGGCAACTTTGAAGAAACCTATAGTCTTGTTTCAACTGGCTGTCGGGCATTACTCAAGAAAATATGTAGGAAAGAAAACATATAGCATTGAATTAATCTACCTTTCCAACATAAAAAGCTGATTAACTCGAGTTAGTCAGCTCTAGCCTGTATAAGAAAATATTTATTTTACTACTTTCCAATCTTGGTATATCTCAGCATCTATCCCTAAATCCTTTGTTCTTAACCACTCAAATGCTTTTAAAACTAATGGTGAAGCATTATCCAAAGAAACATCTTTTTCGGTTACCCAAACGGCTCCCAATGAGTCTTGTCCTTCAAATTGTTCAGGTGTTTGTATGTTCCCACCAATAGTACGAACAGAATAATAGACCGCAATATGATGAACATCCGTAAACTCTTTCCATAACCAAGGCAGTTTAAAATCCACAACCCCAATGTTTTCCTGGATTTCTATTTCAAGTCCCGTTTCTTCAAGGAACTCTCTTTTCATTGCTTCCGATAAAGTTTCACCTTCTTTTAAACTTCCTCCAGGTAAGTCAAAACGATTAGTATATGGACCCCCATTTTTATTTATAACTAAGAGTTCTCCTTCTTCTACATAAATGCCGTAAACTCCAAATGCTCGGTGATATTTATTCTTAGACATATTGAGTTTTCCCCCTCATGATGTTTCCTTGTTTCATTGAACTCCCCATAAAAAAAGCTTTAATCCTTTTTGAACTATATCCCGTTAATAGCATATGAAAAAGCCTTCTAAATAACAGCTCTGTTCTTCTGTTCATGCACTTTTTAGCTCAATTAATAATCAATGGGTTTATCTTTTAGTTTGGTAATTATTAAGGATGACTTTTATTCTTTCAAATGATTCATCTAAAATGATGGAACAAGCAATTTATCTATAATCTTGGATTCCACTCTCAAAAGCTTCTCTATCACCATTTTCAATACCGTGTAGTGCTTCTTGTAAAGCAAATGTACTTTTATAAAATTTCACTCGTTCCGATATTTCATCACCGTTAGGGTACAGATTCATACACATATCAAAAAATTCTCTTCCGTAGCTGGAGAGTATTCCAGCAAAATCATATGCTGGGTCTCCTAAACCTGAACCACCAAAATCTATAATCCCAGAAATCCTACTTGTTTCAGGATTCCACAAGATGTTAGATGCACCGAAATCTCCATGTATAAGTGTTATATCTAAATTTGAGAACGATTTCCCTTCTAGGAAAGTTTCAAAGGATTGTGATACTTCTTTTTGAGCATCTTCTCTAATATAAGGAAATAATTTAGTTTGAATCTTGTCATACAGTTTATACATTTCTTCACGAGGATTACGAACTTTTAGGTTCAAATCTCTACGTACTTTTTCTCCTGAAATAGAGTGGAGTTCTACAAGAAAAGAAACAAGTTGTACTGCCAATCCTTTCATCATTTCAACACTCTTAATACCTATTAAACTTTCCTTCCATAATGGAACACCATCTATTAAAATATAGCCAGTGAAAGCCTTACCTGGTTCAAACTCTCCAAAGGACTCATAAATTGGATTTGGAATAGGACTTGAGACGATATCTTTAATATATTTCAAAATTTCCGTTTCTCTTCTTAATTGAATGATTCCATTTTTATTTTTCGGAAATCTAAAAACCAGTGAATAGTTTACAATTAGCACGTCATTATTCTGTCCAATCTCATTCGTATAAAAGTCTTCAATGGATAGGTCAGAATAAACCAATTGAATATTTCTAATTAAGTTATTATTCATATAGTAATACTCCCCCTTTTTTTGTCTTTTTCTATTGTTTTTATTTTAATGATCTCACCTGTTAGTAGTAGAATGAATACTAAAATATAGTGCGAATATCTTTCCAACCATACACAAGTTCGGATAGTATTTTTCCTCCAATTTCAACTTCAACACGATCTATATTTTGACCACCTAATGCTTCGTAGAAGTGACGTGAAGTATTATCTTTCAATACAAGAACAAGCATAGTGTTCAATCCCATGCCTTTAATTTCATCTATAACTGGTTTAATAAGTGCTGTTCCAATTCCTTGACCTTGATATTCTTTTAAAATATAAATGGCATATAGCTCTCCTTCGTACCCTTTATATTTACCGCTTCTTTCTTTTCCGCCCTTGGAAAAACCAACTATTTTTCCTTCATTGTTTTCTGCTACAAAAACACCTCCATAAGGAATGGCATCAGTCCACATTTGTTCACGACTTTCATATGAAAGATTATCTAAATATTCATCTGAAACAATATTGGCATAAGTTGTTTTCCAACTGTCAACGTGTACTTTAGCTATTCCTTCTGCATCAGTTAAAACAGCTTTTCTAATCGTTATAAATTCATTTATCATTCCATTGCCACCTCTACTTTTTATAACCATACTATTTACTTCATCATTCTTCATGAAATAACCTGCCTTTTATTCGAATAAAAAAGCTGCTGAACTCTTAGATCTTCAACTCCTTTCCTCTTAATTCACAATCCTCTTTTTCTACTTCCAATATTATCAACTTTGAGGTATCAATAGATCATATAACAATTCACAGCTTTCAATATATTTACTTTTCCATTATCAATAGGATCTTTTTCATTATTTTTTTGCATATGCAAGAGCATGGTAATACACCCTTGATCCCTCTGTTATCATCACTCTTCATTACGCCTTTGATAGTGACCGACTTCATATTTGAGTCATTTGCAACTTTTTTATTCTCTCAACCATCTGTTGTATAGATTCTTCTATTATTAGGAAAAAACTAACCTTGAAATATTCAAAAACATAAGAAGATGATTCTTCTAAGAGTAATTAGGGTAAATTATCAAATAATAATAATTACTATTCCACAGAAAAAATGGAGCTGGATCAAATGGAAAAAATTAAAAAGATACCCAAAGAAGATGGATTAGACCATAGCTTAAGTATGCTTAGAGAAGGTTATATGTTTATACCAAATAGATGTCAAAGCTTTCAGTCCAATATTTTCGAGACACGATTGCTTGGTAAAAAAGCAATCTGTATGACGGGGAATGAAGCGGCAGAAGTTTTTTATGATACGGATAAGTTTGCAAGGAAAGACGCAGCGCCTAACCGTTTAATTCAAACCTTATTTGGAAAAAATGGGGTTCAAGGATTAGATGGTGAAAAACATAAACATCGTAAGGAAATGTTTATGTCCCAAATGTCTCCCTATGAACTAAATAAACTTAAAGTTATAGCTGAAAAACAGTGGCAAAATGCGTTAGATAAATGGGGAAATATGAAAAAAGTGATATTATTTGATGAGGTGAAAGAAATTTTATGTAAATCCGCCTGCCAATGGGTAGGTATTTCTGTTCAAGATGAGGAAATGACAAATCTAACAAAAGATCTAGCTGCAATGTTTGAATCACCTGCTAAAATCGGTCCAACTCATTGGCGTGGGAGGAAAGCAAGAAATCAAGTAGAAACCAACATGAGTGAGCTGATTAGCAACATTCGGGATGGAAAGCTGAAAATCTCAGAAAATACACTATTGCATCAATTTACCTGGCATAAGGATCTTAACGGGGAGCTTCTTAATACTGAAACTGTTGCTGTAGAAGTCATTAATATATTGCGTCCTATTGTGGCAATTTCAATTTATATTAATTTTCTTGCGGTTGCACTACATCATTATCCTCATGAAAGGGATAAACTAGTGAAAAATGATGAAGATTATTATTGGATGTTTGTACAAGAGGTACGGCGTTTTTATCCATTTTTCCCAATGGTAGCAGCATTAGTTAAAAACGATTTTATCTGGAACGGCTATTTATTCAAAAAAGGAACATTAACCCTATTAGATCTTTACGGAACGAATCATGACCCAAAAATATGGGATCAACCTGATGAGTTTAATCCAAATCGATTTGCTCAATGGGAGGAAAATCGATTCAATTTTATACCCCAAGGTGGTGGTGATTATCTTCTTGGACACCGTTGTGCAGGAGAATGGGTCACTATAGAAATCATGAAGATAAGTCTAAATTTCCTTGTGAATCATATGGAATACGATATACAAGACCAAGATCTTAGCTATAGCATGGTGAATATTCCAAGCATTCCTCACAGTAAAATTATTCTAAGTAATGTTCAATCAAAATAGGCTAATTAACTTTCAAAGACTCTGTTGTGTGAAATAGAGAATTTGAGGACAGTCTTTCCCTTTTAAAATCATCTTTATGTCATTTTTTAGAGAAACACAAAAAAATAGTTTCGAAATGAAAAAATCACCAAGGGAATTCCTTATCATTCAGAAGTGAACATCAACAGTAACTAATATTCAATTCATAGAAAGGCAGATTGTCTTGCCTTTCTTTTTTATTGTATATAGCCCTCATATGTAAAAATAAAGAAGTATTATGTATTGTTTACTAACTGATCCCATTATCCCTACCCTAATAATAATCGGGATTTTTCCTTTTCCTTCGAATCACATACAGATTATCTATGATTTTATAAAAAAGAAGATATGAGCAAAAAAATTTCATTTTAAAATTATTTACTCACTAAATAACAAGAAAGATTAAATGAAGTTTGAAGGTTTGAAGGAATTTGACGATGACTATCGAAGTAAAGAAGGAGAGTTCATTTTAATACTCTTAATTAATCTAATTTACACTTATTAAAAGCTGTTTTCGCATAGTTTGTGTGTAATAAAAATTAGAAGGGGATATCAAGTAATACGCTGTATTCTTGCAATCTATATAATGCAAAGGAGAGATTTTTATATGCAATATGGACCCGATCCTAATGCCATCTACCCAAATGAAGCAATTAAAAGTATATGCTTTATTAAAAACGTTATAACACGTCCAAATATTATTGTCGGTGACTACACATATTATGATGATATGAATGGTGCTGAAAAGTTTGAAGAGCATGTCACACATCACTATGAATTTATTGGTGATAAACTGTTTATCGGAAAATTTTGCGCTATCGCAAAGGGTATTGAATTTGTAATGAATGGTGCAAATCATCGAATGTGCAGTGTCACTACCTATCCATTTAACATTATGGGCAATGGCTGGGAGAAATCAACTCCTTCACTATCAGACTTACCACTAAAAGGTGACACTGTAATTGGAAATGATGTGTGGATTGGTCAAAATGTCACCGTAATGCCCGGTGTGCATATTGGTGATGGAGCAATTATTGCTGCCAGTTCTGTCGTTTCAAAAGATATTCCCCCTTACCATATTGCAGGCGGGAATCCCTGCAATATTATTAAAAAAAGATTTGATGATGAGCTCATCGATTATCTTCTTACTATTAAATGGTGGGATTGGCCTGCCTGTAAAATTTTTGATAATCTTGATACACTATGCAGTGGGGATTTGTCTAAAATTAAGAAAATTTAAAGCTCACTTGGAGCAATAAGGGGGAAGTCGAGAATACAGGTTCTTTGCTTCCCGCTTTGCTAGTTTAATTACTGTTCCAGCCACTACTCATTCCATGATCCAATTCACTGCATCTCGCAAATCTTCTGCTATATAATTAGGTGAAACTTCTGCCCATCTTCCAAAAAACTCAGCATTTTTATATTTTTGATATTCGTTCATTCCTGCACCAGTTTTTACGAGGATTTTCATACATCCAGCCAAATCCGCAGCAAGCATATCTGTCCATCGATCTCCTATAACCATACATTTTCTTAAATCCAAGTCATTTTCTTTGGCAGCAGCCATTAACATACCTGGTGATGGCTTTCTACATCTACACCCTTCAAGATGTTCATGAGGACAAAGATAGATTTTATCAAAACCGAACTTTTTTAATTCTATTTCGAAATCCTCTTTATTAACTTCTCCCCTACTAACCCCTGGCTGATTAGTTAATGCATAAATCTTTAAACCACTGCTTCGTAATTGTTCAAGTGCTTTTTCTACATATGGATACATTTCGAATTCTCCAGGAAAAATCGCTTGATCGTTCCCTCCAATAGTTCCATCACGATCAATAAATACAGCTTGAATTGAGTTCATCAATTATTTACTCCCTCCGCTCTATTAACCATCTATTTACCTAAACCATCTGTATGTATCACTTGATTACTAGTTAATTTTTTATACAAAAATATGCTACACCATGCGAGCATTAATAAGAGTAAAACAATGGAGCTTCCCCAATATAAATAATAATATCCGTTTACTTTTTCGATAAAATAATAACCAGTGAATGGACCGATTGCGGCTCCTAAATCTTGGACAATCGAGTAAATCGTCAAAAAAGAAATAGCATTTGTTTCCCTCGCTACATCACTCGCAATAGCGTCTGTTAAAGTAGTTATAGCTGTAGAAGCAGCCATTACGAGCAGGATCATGAATAACCATACGAAAATGGCTAGGTGTAAGGAAAGCATGCCGAATAATATCGACGAAAGAGCTAAGAAACCGATATAAAGTGGAATCCTTCCTCTTTTTCCATCAGACCATATGCCTACCTTCGTACCTAGAAATGGTTCCCATACCCACCGTGCTGATTGAATGCTACCAGATAAAGCCGTTACACTAATCACAATACCTAATAAAGAAGGTTTTTCTCCGAAATGGTACTCGATTAAGCTACTTAATGTAGCTGTTAAAATCCCCTGTATAAGCATGGCAATAAAAAAACCGCTAAACATAATGGTTATAGTGGATCCGATGTCATTTTTAAAGAAACCTTTATTTGTAGATTTTTTAGGCACAGTTTCAGATGAAATTGGTTGTTCTTTTAATCTAAAAAGTATGATAGGTAAACCTGCAACTGATACGATGCCAAATAAAATGGAAATAATATTAAAGCCAAATAATGGCACAAGAATTCCGCCTAATAACATGCCAAATAAACTACCTAAGCGATGAAGCCCATTATATAATCCCATCGCCTTGCCCCTACTATTATTTTCAGCAAACAAAACAACTGCTGATAAACCACCAATCCGAAAGAATGACCATGCGATCCCCCATAACCCTCGTAAAATAACCCATCCGATAAAGCCTTCTACTACTCCATATCCAACGGTCGTTAAAGATCCGATAATAACAGCAATTAAAAGACCGGTTCTTAAGGTAATTTTTTTATAAATCCATCCTATGATCGGATTTGCAGGTAATCGTACAAAGCGATTAATTGATAATAAAAAACCTACTTGCCATATAGATGTTAATCCTGCGTCTTTCCAATAAATTGGCAACGTGATATACAGCATTGAATCGCCGATTAAGCAAAGCGCTGTAGCAATAGAAACAATAATTATATGATTATTTTCTAACTTTTTCATTTTCCTATTACTAACCACTTCACTCCACCCCTGTATCCTATTACTATACAAAGAATACTTAAATTTATCAAACATTAAAATTATTCAAATACTTATTAAATCCGTCTTTAACTCTTTCGCATAATTTGAATAGATAGATGGTAACACTATTGCAAAAAGGAGATATTTTCATAAATGAAAAACGTAAAATTTTCCCACTTCTTTTTATTTATTATTATTATCATATTCCTTCTATGGTCTGTCATTCAGGCTAATGATTATTTTACATGGATGCTTGAAGTTTCACCTGCGGTCATCGGTCTATTGGTTCTCCTTTTTACCTATACCCGATTCCGATTGACAACCCTTTCCTATTTAATTATCACTATTTTAGTCGTTCTTATGTTTATTGGTGGGCATTACACATATGCCGATGTACCACTATTCAGTTGGTTAAAGGATGAATTTCATTTGCAGCGAAATAATTATGATCGTTTTGGCCACTTTGCAAAAGGAAGTTTTATTATTGTAATCCGCGAGCTTCTTCTTAGGAATACATGTATAAAGCCTTCAAAATGGCTGATTTGTATTACTTTATCCATCATTCTTGCTATTTCAGCGATATATGAAATAATAGAATGGCTTGTTGCTAAGATAGTTGGAAGATCGGCAAAAAGTTTCCTTGCAACTCAAGGGGATGTTTGGGATTCACAGTGGGATATGTCATTAACTTTTATTGGTGCGATCCTTTCTCTATTATTACTCTCAAAATTACATAACCGTATTATGAACAAGGAGCTTAAATAGATCTTTGTATGCCTTTATTAGCTGATTTTTTTAAGGATGATATTCAACAACCGGGAACATATATCTTAACCATTCTTTAATGACGATAGGTTGGAGTACGTTTAAAATGTCATTTCAGTTTTACATACTTTAAATAATGAAGAAAAAAGCTGATTTAAGTTAACATAATATGTTTATTTTTATACATCATTCTTCCATTTATCAGCAATAAGCATTAAAATGTTTTTATTAATAGCTCTTAATTACATATTGTAAATAAGTATTTGGCAGTAAAAGGATGATTGATTATGGTGAAAAATTCTAAGTATTTAGCGAGAACATCGCTTGCAGTTATGGGAATTGGTTTTATAGCCACCCTCCCCTTTGAGCATTCCAACCCATTTTTAGGATTGCTACAAGGTGGTTTTGAAGCTGGAATCGTCGGTGGTTTAGCAGACTGGTTTGCGGTCACAGCTCTTTTTAGGCATCCATTAGGAATACCTATACCACATACCTCTTTATTATCAAAAAACCGAAAACGTATAACGAAAGCTCTCGTTTCTACAATTGAAAATGACTGGCTTTCGAAAGAAAGTATAGTAAATAAACTTAAGAACATACAGTTGACAGTAAAGCTATTAGCGGTAGCAAAAAAAGAGATGTATTCTGAAAGATTTAAAAAAGGAATCCTCTCTTTAATTGAAAAAATAATTAAACATATAGATCTAACAAAATTTATTCCAGTCATTATTGAACAGATAAAAAGTTATATTCATTCCTATAAGGTAAAAACCTTGCTTCCAAACATAGTTAAACTAATTGAAGATCGACAATATGATCATAAAGCATTGGACTACCTATTGGAGCAAGCAGAAAGCTGGGTAGCAAAAGAAGAGAGTAAAATCCAACTTGGGAGTGCAGCTATCAAAGCTCTGAATAAAATTGAGTTGGATGGATTTTTACAATTTGCTTTAAAGTCTTTCCAAAGCTTAGTAAATGAAGAAAAACTCGGAAAAATTATTCAAACCCTGTTGAAGAATATTATGAATGACCTAAAACATCAGGATAGTGAAAACCGTGAAAAACTTCTACAATCCATTCAATCCGGGTTAGATAATCTAAAAAATAATGAGCAATTGATTAATGAAATAGAAGGATTAAAGGATGCTATTCTTTCTAAATGGAACCCACATGACCAATTAGAAGGAATGATCGAAAGTTTTAGACATAGAGCAATTGCTTATATTCATGAAGATAGGTTTTGGGATGAATCCCTCTTTCCCTTGTTAAATGGAATATTGGATAATTATAGTAATGATGAACAAAAAATTGCATCTATCGAAACCTGGTTACATACACAAATTACAAACTTAATCGAAGTCAACCATTCAAAAATAGGGAAGCTTGTCCAGGAAAACCTGGATAAACTGGATGATGAAATGTTGATTAACATGATTGAGAATAATGTGGGCAAAGATCTACAATGGATTCGGGTGAATGGGGCTATTTGTGGTTTTATTATTGGTCTCTGTATTACTGCAATCAAGCTTATCCTCTAATTTAAGAAAGGATGATTATTTTTGTGGCTAGTCACTCAATAATCATCCTTTTTTAACAAGACTCTTTTCCAAAATCATGTTGCTATTTAAGTAGAGATTAAAAGAATTGAAAAAAGCTGCAAACTTCATAAGAATACAGAACCTGTTTATAAGTGTAAAAGTCCGAAGTTAGGCTTTTACAAATGCTACAAACTATACGAAAACAGCCTGTAAATAAAAATTACTGCAAACACTTAAAATTATTTATATAAATCGTGATTGATACAATATTCATAACATTTTCCTGGTAATAAATATCTTGGTTCTCCACCTAATTTAAATTCCTCTCTAATATAAGTTGAACTAATTTCCATAGACAATCCCTTATCAATTAAATGAAATGTATTTCCATCATCATTATTTCGTAGAATGGGAGATTTGCTAATCGCTTTAACCATATCAATGCCATCACGTGCCATTACAATAAATTTATTTTCTTTCACCAGTAATTCAGAATTTCCCCAACGTCCCTCTCCTATATCAATAAGAAGATCGGCCCCCATTATAAAATATATTTCATCATTTTTATATTTTTGTTTAAAGTACTTTAATGTTTCATACGTTGAGATTTTCCATGCATCTTGTAGCATTTCATAATTATCTGCAATAAAGCGTTCATTATCTTTAATAGCTAATTGAACCATGTTCCAGCGGTGTTCATCCTTTGTATTCATTTGTTTGTCCTTCCGCTTATTTGAGCATGGCAGAAAAATTACCTTATCTAATTTACATCGGTGCGCAACTGTACTTGCTGTCCATAAATGAACATTTGTAATTGGATCAAATGAAGATCCATATATTCCAATTTTCCCCACAATTATTCCCCCTGAATATTTAAACGTTTATTCATTTCTTCTTTCACTTCATGAATTTTATTCATTTTATGATTCCAGCATTCTTGACTTAAGTCCACTGGGTATTCCTCTGGATTTAATGGACGCTTATATTCATCCCATAATAGTTTTAAATTTTCTTTAACCATTTTCTGAATTTGTTGAAGTGAAGGTGCTTCATAAACCAATTGTCCATCTTGAATAATCAAATGATGAAGCTCTCTTGCCTCGAAATTTGTTACGAACTTACTAATAAATGTGTGAACAGGATGAAACATTTTAAGTCTCTTTTCTTCCTGTGGATTCTCATGATCTAATGCAATATAGTCACCTTCGGATTTACGATTTGTTTTATTGATAATTCTATAAACCCTCTTAAGCCCAGGTGTAGAGACTTTCTCTGGATTTCCACTAATTTTAATCGTATCAACCATATTTTTATGCTCATCTTCAATGGAGACTAGTTTATATACAGCGCCTAATGCAGGCTGATCATAGGCGGTAATAAGCTTCGTTCCAATTCCCCAAATATCAATTTTTGCTCCTTGTGCCTTTAGATTCATAATGGTATTCTCATCAAGATCATTGGAGGCAATAATTTTTGCTTGCTTAAAGCCAGCTTTATCTAACATTTCCCTCGCTTTTTTAGATAGAAATGCTAAATCTCCACTGTCTAAGCGAATCCCTTTAAAATTGATTTTATCACCTAGTTCTTTAGCTACTTTAATTGCATTTGGAACTCCCGATTTTAAGGTATCGTATGTGTCTACTAAAAATACACAATCTTTATGCGTCATCGCGTATTTATGAAACGCTACATATTCATCTTGGTATGCTTGAATCATAGAATGGGCATGGGTTCCTGAAATAGGAATATCAAATAATTTACCTGCTCGTACATTTGAGGTTGCCTCAAATCCTCCTATATAAGCTGCTCGTGTTCCCCAAATAGCAGCATCCATTTCCTGCGCCCTTCTTGTACCAAATTCCATTGCTACTTGTTCACCAATTACTTGTTTGATTCTTGAGGCTTTAGTTGCTATAAGCGTTTGATAGTTCACAATATTCAATATAGCCGTTTCTATTAATTGAGCTTCGATAAGCGGTGCCTCGATACGAATTAATGGTTCATTTGCAAATATAATCTCTCCTTCAGTCATTGCTCGCATCGTTCCAGTGAATCGCAATGTTTTTAAATAACTGAGAAAGTCTTCCTGATAACCTTCTTCTCTTAAATATTGAATATCTGTTTCTGAAAAATGGAAGTGATTTAAATAATCAATGACCTTCTCCAAGCCTGCAAATACAGCATAGCCATTTCCAAAAGGCATTTTACGAAAATATGCCTCAAAGACAGATTTTTTCAAATGGATTCCATCTCTCCAATATGTTTCTGCCATATTAATTTGATACAAATCAGTGTGTAATGCATAGCTATCATCCTTATATTTATACATATTTATTCCTCCTATTAAATCACATTAGCTCCTAATGTATGTTTGAAATGTTCTAACGCCCATTGATGACCTAATTGGTTGAAGCTGGCCACACAATCCTCATAGACGGTAAGTTGAAAGCCTTTATTATAAGCATCGATTGCAGTGTGAAGGACACATATATCTGTACATACTCCCACTAAATGTAGATCTGTTATACATCGTTCCCTTAATTTAATTTCTAAATCAGTACCTGCAAATGCAGAATACCTTGTTTTGTTCATCCAGTATACATTGTTCTTTTGTTTATTATGTTGATAAATTTCATTTACTTTCCCATATAATTCTCTTCCCTTTGTACCTTTAAGATTATGAGGGGGAAAAAGCTTATTCTCTGGATGATATTTATCATTTCTCTCATGAATATCAATTGCAAAGACCACAAAGTCATTATTTACAATAAATGTACTCGTTATGTCAGCAATTGCCTGTTCTATTAATTGACCTGGTTTCCCACAGGTTAATGCCCCATCCTCAGAAACAAAATCGTTTGTATAATCAATTTGAATTAACGCTTTTTTCATGATAAAAGCCTCCTTTTATTTAACAAGTTGTTAATTATAAATGTTAAAAAAAATCAATATGTGGGTTAAGCTGTATTAACCCACCTGTAAAAATTAATATCTTGCTGTATAAATAGGTTTGACTATATCCATTTCAATAAATTCATATAATTGAGTAGGGATTTTTGACGTTCTTTGTGTTTTCTGACCTATAACTGGCTTTATAAACGGAAGAGATTTTATTTTTCTAGCAAAGCTTTGATCACTTGCAATTGCAGGATCGTCCGTTACTGTTAATAATAAAGCTTGAAGCTCAGAATAAGTAAAATACTTCGGTAAAAAGTTTTTGGCAACTGTTGTTTGAAGTAAATCGCCTGTTATTTGTTTTATGGCATCCTGAATTATTTGTTTATGATCGAAAGCTAATTCAATTCGAGATATATCTTCTAATGAGAATAGTTCTACTTCTGCTGCATCATCATTTGCTTGACGTGTAGATAAGTATTGCTCAGGGACAATTGCATAATGAGCATTCGAAATAATCCAGCCCCGCGGGTCTCTTCCAGGTTGATCGTACACGCCAAAATGCTTTATGTGAATACCTTTTACCCCTGTTTCTTCTTCCAGTTCACGCCCTGCTGCCTCTAAAGCAGATTCATTCTCTTGTACAAACCCACCCGGTAAAGCCCACTTCTCTGCTTCAATATTTAATTGTCCTTCCGCATTAAGCTTTGATCGCTTTATAAGCATAAGCTTCAATTGCATAAGGGGTGGTTTGTATTCAGCCAGTTGTTTGGAAACAATTGTAAATACAGCGATATCTGAAGTATAACCATCAGGTGTGCGAAATTTTTTGATATCATATTGTCTTAATGCTTCTTCATTTGACATTTGGTAGCCCTTCTCTTTAATTAACGATTTGTTAATTAAAATTATATCCTTAAAAAAGGAATTGTCAATAGTAAATCAAATTTTTTTTTGATTACATTACTCAGGCTGACAACACAATTCGCCTTCACCTTTTTCGATAGCTGCCTTTAAACTATTGAGTACCTGTACCCAAGCCATTTGATGCCATTGAAATGCCTCTGACCATTCATTTGTATCTTTGAAACCATCATGAATAACCTTAACAGAAGTTTTATCTTCATCAATCGTTTGAAAGCTTACTTTAACAACAGTCAATTCATTATTATTCATCACTTCATTAAATTGGTCAGGACCCTTCCAGGAAAAATGCAATTCCTTCTGATGAGCAAGATGAAGAACTTTACATCCCTTTGTATTCATGCCCTCTTTATTACCAGGCACGAAATATAACTCATATGCACCACCAATTTCAGGTTCAATCACAGTCTCAGGGGCAAACCATTCTGAAACTCTACTCGAAATTGTCCATGCATGCCACACTAGATCCAAAGGCGCATCAATTGATACTTCATGTGTTAATTGTCTATCTTTCGTAATATTATTCACTTACAACTTCCCCCTTCCGAATGATTTAATATTCTATTAATTCACTCTATTATACTGTTAAAAATCTCCATTCACAAACTATTTCTAAATGACAAGTTTGTGGACATGAATAATTCTATACTAAACTAATTGTTTAATGTTGTTTAATAAATAACCGTAATGATCATCTATTAAAATAAAAAAACTGACTCAAGAATTTTTCCTCGAATCAGCTTTCATAAACCTTATGCTTTTGAAATATCAATAAATCCTTCACCAAATACATCTCGGACATCATGGATTGCAATAAACGCATTTAAATCCACTTTTTTTACGATTCTTTTTAGCTTCACTACCTCTTGCTTACTAATGACAATATAGAGTATATCTTTTTGATTTTTCGTATAATATCCATGTCCTGAAAATACTGTCACACCTCTGTCCATAAGAGTAATTACTTGCTGGGCAATTAAATCAGGTTGGTTTGAAATGATGGTAACTGCCTTTTTCGGATTTACACCTTCAATTACAAATTCCATCACTTTTGTGCCAATATATAGCATGATAATTGTCAACATCAGTTTTTCAACGCCAATGATAAAATAGGAAGAGAAAGCAACAATTAAATCAAAAAAGAGCAAGCCATAACTAATGCTCCACCCAAGATATTTATGTGTAATTCGAGCTAAAATAGTTGATCCAGCTGTCGTTCCACCTACTCGGATAATCATTCCGATACCAACTCAGCAAATATCCCTCCGAAAATGGCATTAACAAATAGTTCATTGGAATCAATTCTCCAATGTTCAGTTAAGTGAAGGAATATGGAGTTAAATACAACTGCAATAATCGTATAAATCGTTGTCGTTTTGTTCAAAAACTTATATCCAACAAGCAATAATAATAAATTAAGAACAAAGTTTATCAGTCCTGGACTCCATTGAAAAAGATAATAAAGTATAATCGTTGTCCCTGTAACTCCGCCTTCACCTAAATCATTGGGAATTACAAAAAGATTGACAGCTAATGCAAATATAAATGCACCAACAATTAGAAACAAAATATCTATTAACCTTTTTTTCATACGTACCACCTTAGTCTATCCTTGATGAATCATTTCATTATACGTTTTAATAGATTTAGTTTCAATACTTATTAAAAAACGGGTTTATTTCCTTTAATTTAAGGCATATTTACAACAAAATTGTTTTGATTTTTTTCTATGATTAATTATTAAAAACGTATTTAAAAATGCCATTCAATGATTCTTAATCAAAGAAGATCCCACTGGAAGTAATTTCTAGTGGGATGATAGAATCAAAATTTAATTGTTACTTCATGTCATTTTAAACAAACGTTACATGCATTATTTTATACCAATCTTCCTCGATCTTTTCTATACAGTTAAACTACCATCTACTGATACGATAGAGCCTGACATAAAGCTAGCTTTATCAGAAGCTAGGAATAAAACAGCTTCTGCTACCTCATCAGGTTCACCATGACGTCCCATGCGCATTGGCGACATTTCTTCAGGAACATATCCTGTTTTTTCTAATGTTTCTCCTACACTTTTAAATAATGGTGTTACGATTCCACCTGGACATACTGCATTAATTCGAATTCCCTTATTTGCATATTCAATTGCTGCTCCCTTTGTTGATCCAATAACCGCATGCTTACTTGCAGAATAAACTGCAATACTGTGTTCTGGACGAATTCCTGCAGATGATGCCGTATTAATAATTGAGCCCCTCCCTTGTTCAAGCATTATAGGGATCACATATTTCATACCAAGAAATACACCCTTTACATTAATATCCATAATTCTCTCATATTCCTCTAATTCAACAGTTGTAAACGGTGCAAATTTTTGAATGATACCAGCATTATTGAAAAATACATCAATACGGCCATATTTATCAACAGTTTTTTGTACATAGGCTTGTACATCATCTTGATTTGAAACATCCGCTTTGACGAAAATACATTCTCCTCCTTCATTACGAATTAGGTTAAGTGTTTCTTCTCCCGTCGCTGGATTAAAATCTACAAGAACAACTTTATACCCATTACCTGCTAATTTAATGCTTGTAGCTCTACCAATACCACTACCTGCTCCTGTAACGACGGCAACTTGATTATCATTTGACATATTCAGATTCCTCTTTCCTGTAATTAAATTAATTGTTTGGAACATTATTCACTAAAGATTTTCTTTTTGCTAATCTCTCATTAATCATAGTCAAATAGATTCCTAATGATATAGAATCACTGGAGGACCTCTGCAATTCACTTGAATTCTCTCCATCTTACTTTCTATTTGAGGAATCGATTGATTCGACTTTTTTAGAATGAGATTTGCTTCTTATATAATCATCATAATTACCATTGTAATTAGTGACTCCTGTTGGCTGAAGTTCTAAGATTCTAGTTGCTACCTTATTAATAAAATATCGATCATGTGAAATAAAAAATATGGTACCCTCGTAATTCAATAATGCTGTTTCCAATATCTCTTTAGTAAACAAATCTAAATGATTCGTCGGTTCATCTAGTAATAGTACATTTGCCTTTTCTAGCATTAGTTCAGTAAGTGCAACCCGAGCTTTCTCACCACCACTTAGCGCGGAAATTTTCTTAAAAACATCTTCGCCGTTAAATAAGAAATTCCCAAGTATTGTACGAATTTTCGCTTCTTCTTCGTGAGGAAACTTAGTCCAAACCTCTTGAAGAATGCTCTCCCTGGAGTTCAAAGTAGCTTGTTCTTGATCATAATAGCCAATCTTAACTTCATTGCCCCATTTAATTTCCTCACTTGTGAGTGTATTATTGACTAATTTTTTAATCAATGTTGATTTTCCAATACCATTGGGTCCAATTAATGCAACCTTATCCCCTCTATGCATTTGAAAAGTAATATTCTTTATTAAAGAATAGCTATTATCTTTATCAGCAAAAAGAGCTAGGTCCTTTACATCTATTACTTCTTTATGTGATTTTTTTTCGATTGGAAAAGATAGTTTTGTTTTCTTTAAATCTCCAAGAGGTTTATCTATTCGTATAATTCGTTCAAGCTGCTTTCGTTTATTTTTTGCACTTTTGGATGATGTTGCCCGAACGATGTTTCGTTGAATATAATTTTCCATTTTTGCTATATCTTCCTGTTGTTTAACATATTTCTTCGATAGAATTTCTTGATCCTTCTCTTTACTTTCAACATATTTTGAATAATTACCCACATATCTGCGAGCTTCTGTGCGCTCAATTTCATAGATGGAGGATACAAGGGAATCTAAAAAGTATCGATCATGAGAAACGATCAGGATCGTTCCTACAAATGAATGTAAATAATTCTCTAACCATGTTAAGGTTTGTAAATCTAGATGGTTGGTTGGCTCATCTAATATAAGTAAATCAGGCTGTTGAAGTAATATTTTGGCTAATGCTAATCTTGTTTTTTGCCCTCCACTTAACGTATTTATTTGTGTACTAGTTGAAATATCACTAAAACCCATTCCGTTTAAGATTCTATGAATTTTTGCTTCTTTTTCATACCCATCATTCTGCATAAACCAATCTGATTTGTTGGCATAACGATTCATCGTTTTTTCGTACTCGTTTGAATCTGTCATACTTGCTGGATTTGCCATCATGCCCTCAAGCTCACGAAGTTCTTTTTCAACTTGAAGTAAATGATCAAAAACGCTCATCATTTCATTCCAAATGGTCAGCTTATCTCGCAGACCGCTATCTTGACGAAGATAGCCGATTTTTGTTTCCTTTTTTATGTGGATTTCTCCGTTATCATAAGGAATTTCTCCAGCGATGATTTTTAATAAGGTTGATTTTCCCGCACCATTGACTCCAACCAACCCTACCCTTTCACCAGCTTCAATTTTCATCGATATATTAGAAAGTATCTGCTCCCCAGAGTAATACTTATCAATCCCATTTAGTTGCAGTAACATTTTTTCACACTCTTTCTTGTATTATTGTTTTCCAAAGGGCTTTATCCAAAAACGTTAAAGACTTTAAATAAGCCCATAAAAAAAAGACGCCGAATATATCGGCGTCTATCACATAATTTAATAAGCTTTGTATCCAGAAAGAAATAATCGTCAAAAACACAAAAAGGACGCCTAAACAGCTGGCGTCCAAAATATTATGATCATGTCAACTCATAAAATCTATTGATATTTTCAATTAAGGAGCAAAAAGCATCCGACAGCTGTTTTCGATATGAAGTTTGCTTAAAAAAGGGCAGACTAATCCCTTTACTAGCAAATCCCCTAACAATCTTGGTGCTTTTACCATTTCTTCCAATTGTGACATAACGAAAACAGAATCCATTGCTTATTGCCTCCTTTCTCATTTTAGTAGTTAATGATGATTATAGCTTCTTTACGCACCCATTTTACTCTATTGTTACAAGGAAAACAAGCATAAGAATCTAACATGACCAACAAATCTTCATAGTCATAAATATTTTCTATCCAGTCTGCCCTTCTTTACAAAGGGATCTGGGCATTATACAGGCAATCAAACTATATGAAAATTGCCGTTCATATAATAGTGACTTATTAAAAATGATCTCTTTTTTGTCTCGCTTGATTTAACCAATAATCAGATTTTTCCTTATTCATTTCCACGCCTGCGCCCAATTCATATTTTTTGCCAACATTGAACATAGCACTCGGATCACCTTTTTTTGCTGCCAATAAGTTCCACTCAAAAGCCTTTTTGTGATCTTTTTTGACACCAATTCCATTGCTATACATATAACCTAAATTAACCATCGCTGTTGTATTGCCATTATTCGCACTTTTTATGTTCCACTTCAGGCTTTCATTTATGTTCTTCTTCACTTTAATCCCCTGTTCAAAATGAGCTCCTAATAGCACTTGAGCCTCTGCATCCTCTTTTTGTGCTAATTTCATTAATTCATCGACTGAAAGCTTACTATAATCTAGATCTTGATTCACAAATGAATAGAAGGTGTATAAACCAATCGAAACGACTATTGTTAATAATAAAAATATTCCTCTTTTTTTCATCAGATTTATCCTTTCATACATACTTTCTAATTTTTAGAATTCAGCAGTTAATGGCATCATAAAAGATTCACCATGCAAAAGGAGCTGACCTCTGATCATTAAATGATTTTCAGTATTGTATTCGATTTCCTCTACATGCGGAAGCTTGAATACATCAGGAGAAAAGTAGAATTCAATAGTGTGAAACGGAAATGGTATGAAAGCACATAATTCTTCTATTGCAGGAATCGTTTCACTTACTATATCGAATACTCGACATATTCCTTTGCTTACTTCAAATACGATGATTGTATTTAATTCCTTAATATAATAAAATTTTTGATTTAAATTTGGACTGTAAAAGTTAAAATAAAGTGCATGTTCATATGTAAGAGGAGCAAATTTCTTTGATAGAGCCTCTTTATGTGGAAAGATATTCATTAAAATATTTACATCCTCCTGATTGAATAGATTCAAATTTTTCATTTTAGGTGGAGGATTAAAAGGTACATGATTATACTCTATTTTAAAATAATATTGCTTGACAACATGGAATCCAAATGGAGTATAAAGTGATGGGCTTTCGGTGAACAAAAAAGCATATTCATACTGTTTATCAATATCTACTAATATTTTCTTGAATAGATCTTTCATCAGCCCTCTTCCTCGATAAACTGGGTCCGTCATAACCGATTGAATACCCACACATTTTTTACGTACTCCATTTATTTGCATATCCAGTGGGAATATAGATGCATTCGCAACCGCTTGCTCACCATCGAAGTATGTATAGGGTACATATTGATCATTCCATAAACCTCTATTGTAAAAATCTTCAAGCAAGCTTGTTTCAATGCCAAATATCTTCTCAAAAAGTGGATATAATTTTTCGCGTTTATTTGGATCATTCGTGAAATTAGTATGAAAGTTTAGTTGATCATTCATTCATTAACCTCATTAATAGTATTTTAGTTTCATAATCTCGTCGAATACTAAAGTTGTTTTCTTATAGTTTGTTCATTTTGAAATGCCATCTTCGGCTTTTCAATTTAACCACTTATTTTTACTAATTCTCTATTAAAAACCATTTCCCCACATTGCATTAATAAATACCATATAAAAAGTAAAGATTCCTGTGATGAAGATGAAAATGATAGGTACCATTCTCATTTTATTACTTTTTATCAATGTAATCACATAAACAATAAACGAAATGATTGCAGCAAGATAGTAAACAATAATCATTGCAAAGTTTGAGAGTGGCCCTAAAAATAATGCGAACACCGCAAATTGAATTAAAAAAACGAATATGGAAATAGCCACCCATATTAAGCTATTTCTGATCATTAGAACATTTTTAATAGAATACAACATTAATGTGATGACAAAAACTGTAAGCATCCATTCATATACAAAAAATAAATTTTCTTTCTCGACAGCAAAATAATATCCCACGATAGAGATCGGAATAATTAGAAGCAGTAAATATGCATTTAATTTAAGATTAAACGTTTCATTCATCATTCTACTCCTTTATTTAATGGAATAACTAATCACCTTCACCTTACATTCTACAATCCTTCTTAATTTCCCTTTTATACAAGGCTTTTTTTTCGTATAATTTATTGCAATTGTAAAAGTGAAAATTATTATTTATTTTCTTCCATTTTCGATCGATAAAAATCGCTACACAAAAAATTGCTACAATGAAAAGTGTAGCCCAATCGAGATAAACTCCTGCCCTTAATTGTTTTGTAAACTGTGACACTCGGTGAGCATTATAAAATTTCTAAAGTTAATTAATTTTAATTTTTATCATAATCATTAAATAATATGCATTGATTAACCATAGAGGTCATAATAACCTTTTATTTTTGACGCGAATTTTTAAATTTACGGAGGTTGATGATTATGTCAAATGTATTATTAAGTTCTGCAGTAACAATACGTCATTCGCTCATTCAACAGGTACAATCGATTCCTGAAGAACTTTTCGATATTATACCGGAACCTTTCACTAATTCGATAAGATGGAATATTGGACATATTATCTTATCTCATAATTATTTTCTCTCTTTAGGCCAACCGAACATATCTAGCCTTCCAGAAAACTATACACAACTTTTCAAACCGGGCAGTAAGCCATCTGATTGGACTGAGGTCCCGCCAACAAAAGATGAACTAGTCAATTACCTATCAAACCAACTCTCTAATCTTTCAGAGATAGCTTCTAGCACATTCGCTAAACATTTGGATACACCGGTAGAAATCGGACCATTAAAATTAAATACATTTAATGAGGTTTTCAATTTTTCAACAATACATGAAACGAGTCACCTCACAACTATTTCATGTCTATTAAAAGTTCTTCAGTATCAAAAGTCTAAATAAGGCTACATATACCGATAAATTAGTATTCGCAAACCATATCCTAAAGAAGCCTACATTGAAGGACTATCAATGCAGGCTTTTGGCACGTTCCAGTTTATTCATATTACTTATAACTAAATAATAATCATTCATCATTTTTCACAGGACTATCTTTTAGCCCTATGATAAACGCGCTAATAATTGAGAGAGCAACGATAATAAATGGCGCATAGAAAATTAATATTTTTTCCATTTAGACTCCTCCCCTATACATGACCATTTTCTTTTCCTCTTATATAATCCTTATCAAATAGAAATAATTTAAGAACTAGATATAATGAAGGAATTAACAAACAAAAACCTGCAATAAAAGCAATGACCAGTGCAATCGCCATCGCCTTGTTCGTAAACGAATCATACAAAGTTAAGTGTGGGTAAAGCAAAAAAGGGTAATGGGATACGCCATAAGCGAAAAAAGCAAATGCAAATTGCCCCACTAATAACGTTAATGCCATCCCATAATTTTTACGTTGCCAAATGAGCCATACTGTAATGACAAACATAATTGCAGATATTACGAATAAGTACCATACTTCAACCATTCGTGCATAGTGATCCGGATTGTGCCTCCGTAATTCCACCATAATACCAATCACTGCAATAACTAAAGGTATGGCCCATATTAAGGCATATTTCCTAAGTAAATTTGTCGCTCCAACATCATTAGCTTTATTTGCATACCAGGTTAAAAAAACGGCTGAAATATAAAGAACAGCTGCAATTGCAAGAACGACTATACTCCATGTTAAAGGACTAGTAAACAATCCCCAATAATCTAAAACCGGCTGTCCATTTTGCAGGGATATAAAGCCGCCTTCAGAGATAGTCAATACAACAGATAATGCAGCAGGTAATAATAATCCAGCCACACCATACATAAATGAGTAGCCCTTATGTCCCCGTGAACCATATGATTCAAAAGCATAATAACTTCCTCGAATGGATAATAAAATAATCCCAATACTCGCTGGTACCAGTAGGGTTGTACCATAGTAAAAAGCCGTTTTTGGAAAAAAACCTACAGTTCCAACGAAGAAAAAAACCAAAAATACATTGGTTATCTCCCAAACAGGAGATAGATAACGTTGGATAATATGTGTTAGTATATGCTGGCGCCCCGTTAGAACACTATATGCATTAAAAAAGCCTGCTCCGAAATCAATGGATCCAATAATGACATAACCAAATAAGAATAGCCACAATACTGATATACCTAATATTTCTAAATTCATAATCCAGCACCACTCCTATCAGCTTGTCGATCGGCAATTTCTTTTTCAATTGGATTTTTTCGGAACATACGAAGTAAGACAACTACACTTCCAATTCCAAGAACTAAATATAATAGACAAAAGAGCACCAGCATAAGATCAACATGTTCACTTGTTGTAGCTGCATCAGCCACCTTCATATATTTATACAAGATCCAAGGTTGACGCCCCACCTCTGCTAACCACCAGCCCGCTTCCAAAGCAATAATTGATAATGGGCCACCGGCTACAATTATCCAACGAAACCAATTTGAAGAGATAAATTTCCATTTCTTGATTTTACCAAATACAAATATAGCAGAAAATACGATCATAAATGTTCCAATCATAACCATCGTGTCAAATAAGTAATGAATATATAAAGGGGGGGTTTCATCTTTTGGAAATTCATTTAACCCTGTTACCTCAGCTACTGGGTTCGTATGGGCTAATATACTTAAAGCATAAGGAACTTTAATGGCATATTTCACTTCCTCCCCATTTATTACACCAAATAATTTTAGCGGAGCTCCTTTTTCTGTTTCAAAATGCCATTCTGCAGCGGCAAGTTTTTCAGGTTGGTACTCCACTAAATATTTCGCAGAAAAATCTCCTATAACTAAAGTAGCTACCGAAAATACTAGACCTAATTTCATATATAAGAATAAAGCTTTTTTATAGTAAATATGTACAGAACCTTTTAATATTCTATATGCTGCAATTGCAGCTAATACAAATGCAGAAGTCATATAAGCAGTAACAAGTACATGTCCTACCTTGGTTGGCATTGCTGGATTCAGCATGGCGAGAACAGGTTTAATATTTACCAGTTGACCATTTACTACATCAAACCCTTGTGGTGCATTCATAAAAGCATTCACAATCGTAATGAACACGGCAGACATGGATGCACCAATGGCTACCGGGATTAGTAAAAGCAAATGCTTTTTTTGATTTTCGAATCGATCCCACGTGTATAAATAAATGCCTAGGAAAATAGCTTCAAAGAAAAAGGCAAATGTCTCCATAAAAAGGGGCAAAGCGATCACATTACCTGCTAGTTGCATGAAATTTGGCCATAATAGAGATAATTGAAGCCCAATAGCCGTTCCAGTTACAACACCAACTGCTACTGTAATAACAAATCCACGTGCAAGACGTCTTGCAAGCAAGATATAGTGCTCATCATTCTTCTTTATGCCAACCCACTGTGCAATCATAATCATCAACGGAACGCCGACACCGATTGTAGCGTATATAATGTGGAACGATAAAGTAAGTTCAGTTAAGACACGACTATAATAAACAGCATTTCCGTTGTCCATACATAAAGCCTCCTTAGCCTCCGAATATTCGCCCAATAATTGACAATAGCATGATCCCAGCTACAATAAAGCTGAGCCACATAAGTTTCTTTTCTTGAGATTTATACATACCATCAACTCCTTATTTAGTATCTTACCCTTTTAAACAATTTATTAACTTTATTCTCGTATATAAATAATGAAAAATTACTGACTAAGAGTCCATTCGAGATAGTAGGAACGATGTATTGTTCATTAAAATAGAAGAAAACAAAAAGAGATTTTGATAGCCAAAATCTCTCCTTATTTTCAATTATTCTCTTTTTACTGCCTCAAAAGTTACTGGTACATGAGGGTTTTCCGGATATTTACCAAACTGATAATTTTCAGAAACGACAATATGTTCAAAGCCAATACGCTCTAATAAAAGTCTGAATTCTTCTATTCCATACCACCTTAAGGGAAACCGCTCCAATTCAGTTTGTACGAGTGTACCATTTCTCCATTTCTCATATCGTCCATGTGAAATAAGAAACTGATTAATATAATCTACTTCAACATTAGTTGTTTCTAATGTAATTACATCTCCGTTTTTACAGGTCCATGTTCTTGTAGAAACTTTTCCTAAATCAATTTCAGTTTGTAAAAAAATATCAATGATTAATTTCCCACCATCAACTAGATGTCGATAAAAATTATGTAATGCTTGAATAGACCTTTCTCTTTCATATAGTAGTAGAAATGTTCCGGAGGGAATAATAATCGCCTCATATTTTGCTTTAAGTGAAAAGCTTTCCATTTTAGCCTCGAATAGATTTGGATTCAAACCTCTTTTATGACAATTTTCACGACATATAGTCAACATTTCGTTTGAAATATCAAATCCGTCCACCTTAAATCCTTCTTCTAAAAGAGGAATAAGAACCCGCCCTGTACCAGTTGCTGGTTCTAGTATTGGCCCACTAATAGATGCTAATCTTTTACTATAAAATTCAATATCACCAAATGAATGACCTATTGGCTTATCCAAATCATATACTTCAGATGAAAGCTTGTTATAATAACTTAACAAAACCAACCCTCCAAATATTATTCAGTGCGATCCTTTTATGATTATCAACACAAATCGTTTTTAATAACTATTCCATATTCCAAGTAAATTTTTAATAAAGTTAATGCTTCCCCCCAACCAATTGCACAATCTATACAAGCTTCAATATCACGCTCAGTATTGACGTATCCTATTTCATCTAATTGGACTAGAGTCCCATTCTTATAATCTATCAGTTTAAAAGAAACCATCGTTTTTCCCTTCACAGGGGACCACTGGAATACAAAACGTTGATTCGGGATAGCCTCTAGGATTACTCCACCATCTTCCATATCCCTTTCATCAATTCCGAACTTTGACCATCTTAATTTGATTTCCCCAGTTCCATCCGGTCTAATATCCAGCCTTGTATCATCCGTAAACCAAGCATTCCATCCGTCTGCAGATGTAAGTACTTCATAAATCTTTTTTCTATCTACTTTTATATATGTACAATGTTGAATCGTAGGCATAGGGCGTGCTCCTCCATACAATCTTATATTAATTTGTACATGCTTTTACAATGAAAATTAGTATTAAAATCATTACTATTGATAATAAATTTATTAAACAACCACCGTCTGGAGATCCAGTAAGTGCTCTTGCAAAAGTATTGTTTAGTATGGCTCCTGGATTTTTTGTCTGTTCTTTTGACTGAAGTTTGTCTCTCTGCTCTCTAGACATCAAATTCATTCCTTTCGAGTGAACATATATTTATAAAAAAATATGATTGAGACTTGAGGATTGAGAGAAGGTACAAGTTCAGTTAAAAATTTTAATTTCCGCTCTTTTAGCCGGCTCTTTTCTCAAACATTGTTGCTATTTAGGTAATGTTTTAAACGAATAAAATTATGTTGAGGATCGACAAGTCTCATTCCACTTAGAAAAAGAGCTGTATATTTTAATAAAAAATTAAACCCTTTATTAGATGTAAAAGCTGGCAGTAGAGCTTTAACAGATGCAAAAAACTATACTATACTTAGTATTGCGAATAGAGAAAATACATTGAACTTTGTCCAATCCTCTTTTTCGTTCTATTCCCTTCCTTTTTATTTGGATTATAGTATGTAAATATGGAATTGTATACAAATATTTGTAATTATAGAAAATTTCACATTATTTTTATTTATAACGGTAAAAAATAGGTTTTCATCTTTAATCGAATGACTATAGATACTTTTTTAATCAATGTATATGCAGTTTTCTCATCTGTGAATAGTAAAGCCAGGCAATTGAGCCTGGCTTTTATACACGGCCTAAGATCACTTTTATAATATATAGTAAAGTAATCAACTTCCTTATATTATAAAATTATAGATTACGGGAGTTCATTAAGATACGCGTTGAAGGGACACCATTTGAAGTTACTTATAATAGCTGTAGCAAATACGTAGGTTTAATGGATTTATGCACTCATTTACGCGCAATTCTAAAGACCTAGATAAATGAAAAAATAAAAAAAGATTCTATTCAATAACCGTTTGATTTATCTCTTGAAGCTTGCTTAGTATTTCAAAAAAAGTTGGATATGACACCTTAATTGCTTCACTATTTTCAATAACCGTTTCTCCATCAGCAAGACATCCTGCAATGGAGAGCATCATCCCGATACGGTGATCTCCATGGCTGTTTACGTACGCTCCTTTCAATGGGGTTTTACCATGAATAATTAACCCATCTCCAGTTGTTTCAATATGTGCACCCATTCTATTTAATTCCTCAGCTACGGTATTAATACGATTAGTTTCTTTCACTTTTAGTTCACTAGCATCCTTTATAATGGTAGTTCCTTCTGCTTGGGTAGCTGCAAGAGCAATAATTGGAATTTCATCGATTAATCTAGGAATCATTTCACCAGCGATTTCCGTTGCTTTTAAAGGGGCAAATTTAACTTCCAAATCGGCAAATGGCTCAAATGATTGTTCCTCCTTGCCTGTTATTTTAATAGAAGCCCCCATCCTCTCTAAAACATCGATGATCCCCGTTCTAGTTTGATTTATTCCAACTCTTTGAATGGTAATATGACTATTAGGAATAATAGAACCAGCTACTAAGAAAAATGCTGCAGACGATATATCTCCTGGTATATCAATTGTAATGGCGGTTAGGCTCTGCTTTCCCGTAATAGTTACTTTTTTTACCACTTCGGTGTATCGTTACTCCGAATGCCTCGAGCATGCGTTCAGTGTGATCTCTTGAGACATGAAGCTCCGTAACAGAAGTTGTACCTATTGCATGAAGGCCTGCGAGTAGGATTGCCGATTTAACCTGTGCACTGGCAACTGGCATTGTATAATTAATAGCTTGCAAGCTTCTTCCATTAATGGTGAGCGGAGTATACTTACCATCTTGACGTCCATCCATTTTCGCGCCCATTAAGCGTAATGGTTCAACAATCCGATTCATCGGTCGTATAGCAATGGAAGAATCCCCTTGCAAGCAAGCGTATAAAGGCAAACCTGCAAGTAAACCCGATAACAATCGGATAGTTGTTCCCGAATTTCCAACCTCAAGTACAGATGCAGGCTCCCGTAAATGCTTTATCCCTTTCCCATCGATTTCTAAGTAATCCCCTTCCTGCAAAATGTTTACACCAAGCTGCCTTAGACATGAAATCGTACTCAAACAATCATCTCCTGGCAAAAATCCTTTCACCACCGTTTTTCCGTTCGCAATTCCACCTAACATAATAGCTCGATGGGAAATCGATTTATCCCCAGGAACAGCTATCGTTCCATTAAGACCATTTTTTGTTTTCCTTACCACTTTTACTGTCACAAGTTTCACTCCTGCTAATATATTTCAATGAATTCATTGATCAACCTTTAAACATGACTTGGTAAAGAATCACGGTATTCTTTTGCACCTTCAAAAAAATGATGGATCGCTTGTTCATCACCAGTCTGTAGAACAGTAGTTAAATTACGAATTTCATTCATCCAATCCTCCATTAATTCCATTAAATTACGGCGGTTATCCATAACGATTTCGCTCCAAATGCTTGGATTACTTGAGGCAATTCTTGTTATATCACGAAATCCTCCTGCTGCCATTTGACGGATAAGGGGTTCTTTTGTAGCATGTTTTTTTGCTTGATTCACCAATACTCCAGCCATTAAATGTGGAAGATGACTAATCATGCCTACAATATAGTCATGCTCATCCTTGTCGAGAATATGGAGACGTGCATTGGTACCTCCTAACCAATTCTTTAATTCACTTATTCTATTATTACTGATTTCAGGGGAAGGCGTAAGAATATAGTACGCACCGTCAAATAAATGTAAATCGGCATTTTCTACTCCGGTTTTATGAGAGCCCGCAATCGGGTGCCCGCCAATAAAGGTTACTTTTCTATTAAACACCTCATTAGCAGCCTCCATTATCTCCCCTTTTGTACTACCTGTATCTGTAATAATGACATTTTCTTTCAATGTCATGCTTGCTAACTGTTTCATTATTTTTCTCAGTTCTAATACAGGTGTTGATAAAATGATTAAGTCGGCAAGTTCTGCTCCTTGCTGTAAAGAATCCACTTTTTCATCAATAGTGTTGAGTTCAATTGCTTTTTCTATTTCATGTTGATGAATATCTAAACCATAAATTTTTGCACTTGGATGCTGTTTTTTTATTGTAAGGGCAAGTGATCCACCGATTAATCCTAACCCTACAATTAATACATTTCCTTTCATCATTAACCTCCATCATTACTATCCATTTATTGAGCGTTCTTTTATAAATTCCTTAATTGCCTCTCTGACTCTTTCATTTTGCTCTGCTAAACCAATCGTAATCCGCACACATGTCGGAAATCCTAATTGTTTGCCGGATCGAACGATAATTCCCTTTTCCAATAAAAAATTTGTAACTTCGTCCCCATCCCATTTAAAATCTATTAATACAAAGTTCCCCTCTGAAAGATAAACTTTTAGCCCATTGTCTAAGGAAAAAGCATAATATTTCTCCCTCTCAGCCGCATTTTTTTGAAAGCATTCCTTTACAAATTCTTGATCGCTTATTGCCGCGGCAGCAGCCATTTGGCCAAGAACATTTGTATTAAATGGCGGGCGGGCCGCTTCTAATTTTTGAATAATGTCGACAGATGAAATTCCATATCCCACTCGTAAACTAGCAAGCCCGTAAATTTTCGAAAACGTTCTCGTAATCATTACGTTAGGGAAATCCTCAAGCAATTCGATCGTATTACCTGGCTGTTCCACATATTCAAAATAAGCCTCATCCAGTACTACAAATACATCGTTAGGAACTTTCTTCAAAAATGTCCAAAGTTTCTCGATAGCAATATAAGTTCCCGTTGGATTATTTGGGTTGCATACCCATACCACGGTTGTATTTTCATCGATGGCTGATAGCATTCTGTCCAAATCATGTATCCCATCTATTAATGGGATTTCTCGAACCTCCCCACCCTCTAGCACTGCATTATGCTTATACTGTGAAAAAGTAGGGATAGCCATTACTGTATTTTTCCCAGGTTGTATTAAAGACCTTGAAATGATTTGGATTAATTCATCCGTTCCATTTGTAAAAATCAATTGATTCGGATTAACCTCTAAAAGTGAGGCGGTGTCTGCTCTTAGTTTGCTAGCTTTTCCATCTGGGTAAATATTTAATGTACCGCCAAATTCTTTTAATGCAGGATCTACTTTTAGTGAATAACCATATGGATTCTCATTTGAAGCTAATTTGATAATCGAATGTCGCGTATGATGAGTCTTCACTTCAGCAATTGATTTACCGGGTTGATATGCATGTAGTTGATGCATTTGTTCTTTCCATTTCATTTTGACTACACTCCTTATTGTTAACTTGTAAATCTAAAAAAGTTTTTCTGAGTAACTCTTGATTAACTTTTTGCCTAACGGGTCTTACTAAATCCTGCAGCAAAACAAATACAGGTTCATTTCTAATAGATTTTTTATCTCGAACCATCCACTCCAAGATTGCCTCAAATGAACAATTCTCAGGAATTTTCCACTCATACCCCAATTCCTCTAGCCAACTGATAAAGCTTTCATAAGGAAAAGCAAATGGATAGATTTGCATACTTAGGTTCAATGCATAAACGATTCCTATCAAGACAGCTTCACCATGAGTTAATTCACCAAACCCAGCTTCCGCTTCTAAGGCATGGGCGAGGGTATGACCGAAATTTAAATAGGAGCGAATATCTTTTTCCACTTCATCCTGTTTCACAATATTTGCCTTGGTTTCAATGCCTTTTTTTAAATATCTTTGTAAAGGAAATGCAGTAAGATCTTCGAGTGATTTTATTTCAGTTATCAATTCCTGTAAAAATAATGGATCTGAAATAATGGCATGCTTAATGATTTCCGCAAATCCACTTCTTTTTTCCCGAATGGATAATGTTGCTAAAAATTGAGTATCATAGATAACTAGATCTGGCTGCTTAAAAGCGCCAACCATATTTTTTCCCAATGGATGATTAATCCCTACCTTGCCTCCGACCGCACTGTCATGAGCCAAAATAGTGGTAGGAAGCTGAATGAAAGCAATGCCCCTCATATAAGTGGCGGAAACAAACCCTGCTAAATCACCAATTGCCCCACCGCCAAAAGCTAAAACAACCGAATGACGATCCATCCCGTGATTCATTCCAAATGAAATACAATCTTGATAAATCTCAAATGTTTTTGCATTCTCACCGTTGGGAGCTATATAAATATGGGTATCTATATTAGGAAGATGGTTCGTAAGTGTGTCGAGATGCAATTCCTTTAAATCCGTATTAGTGATAATCCATAGCTTTGAAAACTCGGTTAAATGATCCTTTAAATTCCCGAGGATTTCTCTTCCTAAATAAACATGATAGTTTTTCGATGCGGTCGAAACATGAATGACATCCATGTTAAAATCCCTTAGCATATACTCTGTGATCTTCAATGGATTGCTTCAATAACTCATAACGATCACTGCAAAATTGTTCGGTTATCGCAGCGGCTAGCTCCCAAGCAACAACCGCTTCTGCCACGACACTTGCGGCTGGAACTGCACAGCTATCGGAGCGTTCGATACTTGCTGAAAATGACTCTTTTGTATCTATATCAACACTTTTCAACGGTTTATATAGAGTAGGAATCGGCTTCATTACCCCTCTCACAACAATCGGCATACCTGTAGTCATTCCTCCCTCAAAGCCTCCTAATCTATTAGTCGAACGAACATATCCTTCATCCTCATTCCAGATAATTTCATCATGCACTTCACTGCCTGGTAATCTCGCCATCCCAAAGCCTAGGCCAAACTCAACACCCTTAAAGGCATTAATACTTAATATTGCTTGGGCAATTTTCGCATCCAACTTCCGATCATATTGAACATAGCTCCCTACACCAATCGGCATGCCTTCTACTATGACCTCTACAATACCTCCAATTGAATCGCCATTCGCTTTCGCTTGTTCAATAGCCTCTATCATTTGTTTTTCCACTTGTTCATCAAAGCAGCGAACGGGTGATTCTTCAGTTTTTTGCTGTAATTCTTGAATATTTTCATATTGTGGTTGATTTGCTCTCACTCCACCAATTTCTAAAACATGTCCGGCAACTTCAATTCCAAGCAGGGTAAGGAGTTTTTTAGCAACTGCTCCTGCTGCAACCCTAACCGTTGTCTCTCGTGCTGAGGAACGCTCTAGAACATTTCTCATATCGCGATGTCCGTACTTAATCCCACCAACTAAATCAGCATGACCTGGTCTTGGTCTCGTTACCTTTCTTTTCACTTCTTCTAGATTTTCCAAAATTAAAGGATCAATTCCCATGATTTTTGTCCAATGCTTCCAATCCTTATTTTCGACGACAAGGGATAACGGTGATCCTAATGTGAATCCATGGCGAACACCACCAGTGATATTGACCATATCAGTTTCAATTTGCATCCTTCTTCCACGTCCGTAACCTTTTTGGCGGCGGGCGAGTTCATGATTAATATCCTCTGTAGTTAAAGGCATCCCCGCGGGTATCCCCTCGATAATCGTTGTCAGTTGCGGACCATGTGATTCACCTGCTGTAATATATCTCATGTCGTAATCCTCCTTTCATCCCTGCTGAACCGCAGGGATCTACTAATCTATTTTTTAACATGCTTTTACGCTAATTTTTCTTGTAACGTTTTTAATTCCTGGATAAACTCATTAAACTGCGGTATATCCATTTGCTGTGCTGCATCTGATAGTGCCACTGCTGGATCTGGATGTACTTCCGCCATAATTGCATCGGCACCAATGGCCAACGCCGCTTTCGCAGTAGGAAGCAGTAAATCTCGTCTTCCAGTCGAATGTGTCACATCGACTACGACTGGGAGATGGGTTTCTTTTTTCAAAATAGGCACGGCCGAAATATCCAGCGTATTTCTTGTCGCTTTTTCATAAGTGCGAATCCCACGCTCACATAGAATGATTTGATTATTTCCTTGTGAAATGATGTACTCTGCTGCATGGATGAACTCTTCAATCGTTGCAGAAAGTCCTCGTTTTAAAAGTATGGGTTTATTCACTTTTCCAACTGTTTTAAGTAAATCGAAGTTTTGCATATTGCGAGCCCCAACTTGAATGACATCTACGTAGTCTAGTGAAAGCTCTACATCATTAGGTGAAACAATTTCACTAACAATCGACATTCCTAATTCATTTCCAACTTCTCTTAAAATCTTCAGACCTTCTACCCCTAAACCTTGGAAGTCATAAGGTGATGTCCGTGGCTTAAATGCACCACCACGCATGATACTTAAGCCTTGCTCTTTCATAGCAATGGCGACCTCTCTTACTTGTTCATAGCTTTCAACCGCACATGGTCCCATAATAAATCTTTGTTTTCCATCACCAATTGTTTCACCATTAATTTCAACTATGGTATTTTCAGGATGCGCTTTCCGGGACACTAGCAATACTTTTCGACTATTGTCTTCTTGAAGCTCTAAGCTTGCTTTAAATATTTCCTTAAAAATATGTTGAATGGTTGATGTTTTGAAATGTCCGTGGTGATGTTTAATAATTAAGTCAAGTGATTCTCGTTCACGAACAGGATCAAAACGAGTAACACCTTGTTTCTTCTTTTCCTCTCCAATTTCCTGGACGACCTCTGCTCTTTCGTTTAATAGATTTAAAATTTCTAAGTTAATCTCATCAATTTTGTTGCGTAATTGCGTTAATTTATTCGTTGTCATATTCTTTCCTCCTGATATTTATAATGAATATTCGTGATTTTTAAGTAAAAATTTTTATTGGAACCTAAGTATATACTTGATTACATCACCTCCTTTGAATTGATTTGAATGGTTATAAAAATAAAAAAACCCCTACTGGTTTTTCCAGTAGGGACGAACTTGTCGCGGTACCACCCTAGTTGTGAACAAACCTGTTCACCTCTCAATTTTGTTAACGATCATACGACCGTCTTTCCCTTCACAAAGATTTCTCTTTGCTACGAAAAAGAAGCTCCAGGAATGTAATTCATGTTGATCTTTGTACTGATTTGCACCACCATCAGCTCTCTTGAACAGGGAGATCATCCACTACTTGCTTCCTTTCTTTGCTTGCCTCTTATTTAGTTATTGAAATTAAAAAAGTCCCTACTGGTTTTCCAGTAGGGACGAACTTGTCGCGGTACCACCCTAGTTGTGAACATACTTGTTCACCTCTCGATTTTGTTAACGATCGTACGACCGTCTTTCCCTTCACAAAGACTACTCTTTGCTTCGAAAAAGAAGCTCCAGGATTGTAATTCATGTTGATCTTTGTACTGATTCGCACCACCATCAGCTCTCTTGAACAGGGAGATCATCCACTACTTGTTTCCTTTCTTTACCTTGCTTCGTATTAAATTTTGATAATAAAAAAGTCCCTACTGGTTTTCCAGTAGGGACGACTTGTCGCGGTACCACCCTAGTTGTGAACGTACTTGTTCACCTCTCGATTTTGTTAACGATCATTTGACCGTCTTTCCCTTCACAAAGACTACTCTTTGCTTCGAAAAAGAAGCTCCAGGATTGTAATTCATGTTGATCTTTGTACTGATTCGCACCACCATCAGCTCTCTTGAACAGGGAGATCATCCACTACTTGTTTCCTTTCTTTGCCTTGCTTCGTATTAAATTTTGATAATAAAAAAGTCCCTACTGGTTTTCCAGTAGGGACGAACTTGTCGCGGTACCACCCTAGTTGTGAACGTACTTGTTCACCTCTCGATTTTGTTAACGATCATTTGACCGTCTTTCCCTTCACAAAGACTACTCTTTGCTTCGAAAAAGAAGCTCCAGGATTGTAATTCATGTTGATCTTTGTACTGATTTGCACCACCACCAGCTCTCTTGAACAGGGAGATCACACATTACTCGTGTTCCTTTCAATGCCGAACGTATAATTATTATTTTTCACATTATATATTGATTCAAGAAGATAAGTCAATAATTTTTTTAATAAGTTTATTTTTCATCTTTAAAAAGATAGCTTATTTTTTGACACTTCGCAATTTAATAGAATTTCCATCTTATTCACCATAAATGATCAAACAAAAGCTATTTCTTCCTAATAGAAATACCTGAATATAGCAACATGTTGAAATGGAATAGGATTTTTTTGTTATTCACTTGGATTGATGCAACAACTTTGCGCCTCTTTCCTATTGGCTAAAAGAAGTTAACAGAATCTAATTTAAAGAAACACCATTACTCAAAAATGATTTAAAAAAAAAGATTTTTGTCGTGAGTCAATAATCCATACTTGTCCATTAATCCTGAATACAATGTTAAGTGAACAATGGATAAGGAGGTGATAGATTTGTCAGGAAATGAATTTCATAATGAAATGGGATCAGGTCCACAAGGTGTATGGCGTCCTGCAAAAAGAAATGGCCACCGGCATTCTGATGGGGGAAAGAAGACCTCAACATGCCAACAATTAGCCGACATTATCGGAGGTGTGGTCATCGCCTCAACCCCAGCATGCGTTGTTCAGCGGCTGCGAAATATTAATGCTACGATTTTAGGTCGGCACACCGAGTCCCCTTTAGCCCTTCCATTTGCTCTTTCCTTTGAAAACAATGTAAGAGGAAACACCCTTAACCTTGGGGAAACGGTACTCCTTCAAAAAGAAGCTAATGCTTTGATGTCTGCCTTACAAAGAAGAGGTCTTATCGTAACTGCTTTCCATAATCACTGGCTATTTGAGAAACCACGGTTAATGTATATGCATTGGGAAAACGTTGGAGATCCATTTGAGTTTGCTGTAAATAGTTTTGAAGCTGCCAAAGAAGCTAGACTTTTCTAAGATTATGTTTCGTAGGTTTACGACAAGGAGGTGATTTAATGGAAAGACGCGACGTTTTTGAAAATTGGTTCAGATTTGTTAATCGTGATATCGATCCAAGCCCATTCGGGAGAAATCAGATGGATTTTGATATGGAATCTAGTTCAAATCCTATGGTGCGACACTCCAACAAACGTATGAGAAGTACAGATCGTGGTGCTAGTAGGGATATAACTGCTTCAACATGCCAACGACTAGCAGATATTATCGGCGGTGAAGTTATTTCAGCAGCACCAGTGTGTACTGTCATGCGCCTTCGTGATATTAATGCTACTATTTTAAACCGCCGCACGCGTTCACCGCTTGCACTCCCGTTTATGTTATCCTTTGAAAATAATGGGTTAAATCTTGGTGAATCAGTAGTTCTCCAAAAAGAACTCAATCGAATGATTGCGGCATTACGGAAAAGAGGCCTAATCGTAACGGCCTTTCATAACCATTGGCTCTTTGAAGAACCACGTTTAATGTATATACATTGGGAGAATGTAGGCATGTCTGCTGAAGAGTTTGCTAGAAATAGTTTTGCTGCTGCAAAGGAAGCAGGACTATTCTAAAGATAAAGCCATTTGTGATATATATTAAAATAATCACAAATGGCTTCTTTACTCCATTTTGTCCCACTGCTCTCTAAGTACTTAATGCTACAACTTCATAAATGCCTGAATCTTTATTGGGTGTATAAAGCGGCCGTTATGTTTTTACAAAAGCAACAAACGATACGAAAAAAACCTTAATAAAAATTAACTCGTTATCCAACGAAATGGAGCATTTCTGTGATGTAAGTACCTTTTTTTGAATATCTCCATCGATTCCAATTGAAGTATAGCCTGATAGGTAGAACCTATTGTGATGGAGAACATAGCTTTTAGTTACCTTGAACCCATGGTTTTCTCCTTTTGGGGAGCCATTTGCTCTCTTTTTCTACCTCTAACTCCAATAAAACAAATTCATCAAATATCCTGCCCTTAAACAAAACCAGTTACAAGGACTTTAGCGAACCAACCTTTTAAGATTACAAGGACAAAATACCACCAAAAACCACTTGCTATTTTTTTGAAATGGAATGATAAAAGTTCCAAACATAATGTAGAACAGGGACTTTTCTAATAATAAGAAAAAGTCCCTGTCATTCTACTTTATAAAATTTGAAATGGCTTTAATATTTTAATTTTAATGACGAGAAGGCAGATCCATAAACGTACTGACTGAACTAATGTTATGACGAGATGGAAGATCCGCTAAGTTAATACTATCTTGTTGGATAGTTTTTACATGACGGGAAGGTAGATCTGCTATCGTATGTGAGTTTCCACCTACATTAACTAATCCAATTACTCCCAATGATAAAATACATGTTGCTACTAGTTTTTTCATATAAATTCCCTCCATAATTTTTTTTAATATGTCAATGAGCCTAGTAATTTCTTTTTTTCATTTTTTACTAGATCAGCATATTCATGATCTTCATATGTTTCAAATAAGAAAGAAGCTTTATTCATATATTCAATACCTGAATCGATATTCCCCATTTTTATGTAATTTTCCCCAATCTGATAATGAAGATCTGCAAACTGGTAGCTCACCTCATTATCGATACAAGTTTGAATGCCAAATTTACAAAAGGTAATAGAGTCTAAATACTCCCCTACCTTGGTTAGTACCTGTGCATATGAATAGAGAATTTTTATTCTGATTTTAGAGTCAATTAAATATGGTAATTGGTCGATATTTTTAATTGCTTCTTCGAAAAGATTAATTGCTTCATTATAATTGTTATCATCTTTTTCTATAATTGCTATACTGGCAAGAATATCTATTTCACTTTCTGTTAAATTCTGCATAGACGGATTAGTAAGTTTAATTGCATCTCTTAATAATTGAATAGCTAACACTTTATTCTTTTCTAGATAAAAGCTACAGATCCCTTCGTGCCATAGTAAATATTGCCTATTAGAAGCATGAAGGAATATAGGGTTATTCTTTTCAGTTTTAATAATATTTGAGATTGCCATATAGTTTCTTTGTTTTTTATAATGATCAATTAAGTTAAATACATTTTTTACATAATTAAAATGACTGGTATATGAAAAATCAAAAAAGTAATTTAATTCTACATTTAATTTATCGGCAAAACTTGCTAATTGTTCAAGTGTAGGGTATTTTTTTCCTTTCTCAAAAAGAATTAGATCTTCCACAGAGCAAACATTATCGGCTAAATCAACCATTTCTATTCTCTTATAAACTCTTAATGAATTAAGAACTTCTCCCAAGTTCAAATATTCTAAATTCATATGGCAAACTCCTTCCTTTCTTTATTATAGTTCAAATTTCCTGTTAATCAATCAAAATTTAGGTATTTTGTAGTATATAATAACAATTTTTTGGTCAATATTAAAAAACGCCAGATCTAATGTTAAGTCTGCCGCTTTATCAAAGAAAGTCTATTAAAATTAAAGATGGAGTTATTTCAAAAATTATGAAGTGAATTTCCTAAATATAATTTCACATCTTATCTTACATTCAAAGTTGATATATTTTTCATTTTCACTTATTTTATGTTTGTCTTGAATTTGATATGTTTCATTTACTGCATGCTTATCTGAAATGAGTATGGGTTTTTGACCTTATAAGAGTTTCTTATACAAATCATGATATAAATCATTTAATTCTAAAATTTTCTTTTTTATTTTAGCTCTTAACTCTACGGGTTCAACTACTTTTGCATGCTTTCCCATTTGTATAAAATAATCAGTCAAAAAGTCTAATTCTATTTCACTTATTGACCCCTTAATGACTCCATAGCCTTTACTGTCTATTGATATTTGATAATATAGCGAAACATTAGATTTATATTTTTCTACTCCTTCAGGTGTTAGTTCTACAACAAGCTCATAGTCTTTTTTCTGCGTTAAAATGTTTATAATATCATTTAAGTTGGTATCTTTTAGATTGATCTTGTCATTTCTTGCACTTAATCCTATTTCTGATATTCGATCGCAACGAAAAAGTCTAAATTCCTTTCTAAGATAACAATACGAAGGACAATACCATCTTCCATACTGAGAAAATAATCCAACTGGTTGAATTTCTCTTTTAACCCCCAAGTAAGAAATCCAAAGCGGTTCATTTCCAATTACCGCCATAAATAGATCTTTTAATAATGGACTTTCTTTACTCTGATTATCTATCTTAAAATCAATCTTATTTTTAATTAAATCTATTTCATCTTTCATCTTTCCATTTAAGTTCAGATAGAATTTTTTAATGATTGAATTATATTCCGATTCAAAAGGTAGGCTAATAAAATGTTTTAAAGACAAAAGAGCAAAAAAGATAGAGAAAGTTTCCTCTTTTGTAAAAGAGACTGCAAGTAGATTTTTTTCTTCTAAAACTTGATATCCTCCATTAGCCCCTACCTCTGAAATTAATGGAACCCCTAAAATACTTAGTTCTTCTAAATCCCTTAGAATCGTTCTTCTTGAAACATTAAATTCTTTTGCTAAATCATCTACCTTAAACTTTTTGACTCGGTTAATATACAATCTTAATTCATTTAATCTAATTGCCTTACTCAAAATTTTTCACCCCTTTTGCTAATTGTGTCATCAATTGTCACTATTCCATTATATACTGAAGAGAGTATCAAATTAATAGAATTTTTATAATTTAATTAGGAGTGATTAAGAATGAACCAAACTGAGAAAAAAGAGATTTTAATCGTAGTATTAGAGGAATTCGCTGATTGGGAAATGTCTTATGTAGCAGCTTTTTTAAATAGTACAGACAAGTACATCACTAAGATAGTTAGTGTAGATGAGGGTGTAATAAAGTCAATCGGCGGAATAAATATCCTTCCAGATTATACCTTAAAAAGTATACCGGAAATTTTTTATGGATTGATACTAATTGGTGGAAACTCTTGGCGTAAGCCACTTAACAATGACGTAATTCCAATAATGGAAAAGGCTCTTGCTATGGATATACCAATAGGGGCAATATGTGATGCAACAGTCTTTATGGGAGCCAATGGATGGTTAAATGAAGTAAAGCATACAAGCAATGATCTTAATGATTTGAAATCTTATGCAAAAGATAACTACAGAAATGAAATAAATTATGTATTAGAACAAGCAGTTTCTGACAGAAAAATTGTGACCGCCAATGGAACCGCTTCATTAGAATTTGCAAAAGAAATTCTTGAATTATTAGAAGCATATCCGAAGGAGCATATAAACCAACTTTATAATTTTCATAAATTAGGTTATTACGAGGCACTAAAAACAAATTCATAAATATCCAATATTCATAATGCACATAATCCTTAAGATAGGAATTTATGTGCATTTTACCTTTACAATATTTACTCATAAATACCTTTCTAAAAGAAATTTATTTAAAATCTTATACTCACATTAATTGTGAATGTTGATGTATTTTTGTTTTACTTTTTCCGCCAACTTGCACCAATAATTCAATACGAAACACACCGAAATGGCGACTTTTGTAACAGTTATATTTCTTTAATTTGAAGGTTTCTGATTCTCCGTTCCAATTAAAAAAAGACGCCTTCTTACTAAAGAAAAGCGCCCAATTGCTGAAAATAATATTAAATGTATCAGGACCAAACACCAGAAGATGTTGTTACTGAGAGTTATTTTCAACTGCTGTGTTTCCCATTGCGATAGAAATTCTATTCCAACTGTTGATTTGATTGATTATAAAAATTAGGTCAGCATATTGTCTTTCGTCATAATATTCACGTACTCGTTGATAAAGCTCATCTGGCAAGCGTTTTGTCGGGATTAAAGTCACGTGCTCTGTCAACTCAAGAGCTACTTTTTCAGCATCTGTGTAAAATGTACACTCTCTCCAAGCACTAATACAATACAAACGTTGTTCCGTTTCTCCCATTTTTCTAGCATCTGCCGTGTGCATATTCAAACAGTACGCACATCCATTTATTTAGGAAGCCCGAATTTTTATAAGTTCACGCAGTTTACGGTCTATACCTATAGTTTACCTATACTTCTCCATTTCCATCATCATTTTAGTTATAATAGCCTCTTTTAGATACATCCGCCAAATACATACAAAGGAAAAGAATAGTTCGCCGTTGACTTTTTTTGTTCATCTCTACTTCATGACAATTAATTTTAGCTTTACGATCTGCTCAGTTTACCATTATCTAGCTCTATAGCCTTTCTTGATTCTCCCTCAAGCTCCTTCATAGTGTTTAACACAGCGTCGAATAGCAGAATGATCAATACTTAATTCCTTAGCACTGTTTTAGAACCACTCCCTTTTTAAGGTGTAGATCCACTGACCTTATCTCAAAGGTAATACATTATGTCTCACTAATTTTCCCCATAAAAAATCCTTCTATAGTAGACAGTTTACTAAGTTTACTTTTTTGTCTACTATAAGTGGATCTTATTATTTGGTTGTGCTGTTTTTATAATCATCGCTTCATTGGAATGATATCTGACACAAAATCAAAATAAAAAGTACGTTTCCCTTTTTTTGCCATAATGATAAGAGCATGAATCAGCAAGGCAAACCAAATGATGATTACAAATATGAAGATAGCCATCGTAACCCACACATGAATAGCGTAAAAGTGAGATTCTATTTCTAATTTAATGTGACTGAGTAGGTTAACTAACTCAGATGCCAGCCAAGGTAAATATAAGGCAATAGTTCTTTTTAACATAGCTTGCCATGAAGGGGTATCTCCCTCCAAATTCGAAAGTTTAAATCCCATTATATTTGTTCCGATTGTTTTTCCTCCCCATCGAAGAGGTAAAAAAAAGTACAGTACCACAAAGCCCACAGTTGTATACATCATTTCTGCGAATCCACTTGATGTTAGTAGTCCGACTGTGAAAGAAAATGTCAATTTAATGAAAATATAATCTATAAGTATGGCAAGTAATTGTGAAAGTGGTGAAACTAGATGGATCTTCTGCATTTTTTCCGCTTTCGCCATTAGTTTTTCCCTAGAAGGAAATAAAGCCAATATGAATGGAGCAATAAGGAAACCAAAAAGCGCACCTGTACTATTTAACATTAGATCGTCAATATCAAATAAACGATAGGGACATTTGTAAATTCCGTAAATCCCTGTAAGCTGCGTTACTTCGTAAAAGAGAGACAGGGTAAATCCTAAAGCTAATGCTCTTTTCCAATATCGTTTTTCTTCGAAAAAATATCTCAAATATACTCCAAAAGGGAGTAATAACAGAAAATTAAATGTCGCCTGCCAAAAGGAACTTTGATTGAATATTTTTATATATGACCCCGGTTGTGTCCAAATAATTGAACTGCTTTTAAATGTATCACTAATAAAGGTGAATGGCCTTAATGAATAATAAATGGTATCTGGTGTTTGAAAATCACATGTGTTTCTAGTTGACGGTAAAGGCAAGAGAACTAAAAATAGTGCTGATAACATATAGAAAATAAACGAGTAAAAAACAATGGAAGCCCAAAAACTGAAATATCCATACTTTCTATAGCTATATACCAGCCAAGGAATGACCAGGAGAAAACCCAATATACAGAATATAATAAAAGCGGTCATTATTGGTAGGGTATATACAGACACAAAAACACTTCCTTTGCTCTCATACATTGAATCCATTTAAAAAGCAGATTATATTCGCTGATTTACCCAACTTGTCTGCTTTATTATTGTTTAATTGGATTCCATGCATTCATAGTTGTATTACTTATTAATGGATGCTACATTTCTTCCATACGTCATAATTTTCGCCATACTTTTCCTAATGGCCACATCTTAAAGAATTTAAAGCAAATTACACAAATAATATCTAAGGAAATGATTCTTTCCTTTTGTGTAATAGATCCATTCATATACTAATTACTCCCTTTAATATGTAGCTTCTTTTTAAAATTAGTATAACGACCCAACCTTTCACCATATTATTGTTAACCTTACAAAAACCTTAAAAAATTATGTACGAAAAAGTCGCAAGTAAATGGATACTTGAGGCTTCCTGCTATCATTTCGAAAGGGCTTAACCATATTCCGAAAAGCGAATGTGGTAACAGAGTAATAGATCGAAAAGCTACATTAACGGCATTTATTCTCGTCACAAAAAAATACATCATCACTCCCACCAATAAAAAGAATTTTTCATTTTTAATTCTTTGAGCATTAGTAAATATTATTAATCCCTTTCAATTACCATCTGGTAGTTTATTTAAAGCAAGATATTTTCCACAAACCTCTTAACTCCATATACAACAGGAATTGAAAAAACCGTTATTTTGAAAAGTGATTAACAAAAATAACGATTTATTTTTGTTTAATTTTCCTTTTTATCATAAAGTTTGATTATTTCTTATATAAGTAAAGCCCCTCTATCGATTAAGTGAGAATATCCACAATTATTATATAGAACCATGTTAAAGGACGCTTTCTCACTAAAGAAAAGCGCCCGAGTTGTTTATTGTAGCTAATAAATTTTTGGACGAACAATCCCAACTACAATAATTTATTGATTCTCATTAAATCATTACTTAGTTTTTGAAGGTTAATAATTTATTATTTTTTTCTATTTCTATTCAATTATCCCATACCCTTCTGGTGCAGGTATACCATGTTCTGCAGAACGACTGACTGATTCCCACTCTTTCCATGTGGATATACGTTTTTCAGCATTTTCAATAGCTAAATCGTAGACAATGCTTCCTAGAATCAAACGCAAAGGCGGATTCTCACTATTGATCATTTTCATGATAGCCTCGGCTGCCAACTTAGGATCACTATCAACTGAGTCGGTTGAATATTGTTTAGCCAATTCTTCACGTAATGAATCATATTCTTGGTTCTGAACAGTAAAGCCCATTTTTAAATAAAGATTCGTCCAATAGCCTCCGGGTTCTACAATAGTTACTTTTATTCCAAAATGAGCTGCTTCTTGTGCTAAAGCCTCGCTAAATCCCTCTAAAGCAAATTTACTAGCACTGTATATTCCCGACATAGGACCGCTGATCAATCCGCCGATACTTGATATTTGAATAATATGCCCAGATCCCTGCGTCCTCAAGTACGGCATAACTGCTTGGCAAACCCAAACAGCTCCATAGAAGTTCGTCTCCATTTGACTTCTTACTTCATCTTCATTAAACTCTTCAATCATTCCCATTATCATATTTCCTGCATTGTTTATGACAATATCAATTTTCCCAAAATGTTTAATAGCTGTTTCCACTGTAGCAAAAACATCACTTCTATTCGTAACATCAAGCCTTAAGGGAAGTAACATTTCTTCATATTGGCTTTTTAACTCATTCAGTTTTTCAATATTTCAAGCAATGCCAACAACCTTATCCCCTAACTCTAATGCTTTTTTTTTGAATTCGTATCCTAGTCCACTGCTTGCACCTGTAATAAACCAAACTCGTGCATGTTCAACATTACTAAATGTCATAAATAATCCCTCCGATTAATCATATTTTTTTAGGGAGCATTAATACTTATTATTACGAGTAAACAAAAGCAAAAAAATAAAAAGCATAGGCGATCTGCCTATGCTCCAAAAATATAGAAACTTCAATTAAATCCATCTTTATGACACTTTTTCTACAAAAAACAATCAGAAATAACCATTTTTTGTTGATAAAGTACCCTCTTTTATAATCGTATAATGAAGGCTTCCCATAAAAAGGACAGATCTATCCTATTTTCTCTGAGCATAAGCAGAGCCTTTGAACGTATAAAATTAACGGTTCAAAGATAGGATATCAATCATTCGGAAGCCTCCATTCATAAAAGTTAATTCAAGTATAACAATTTTCCTTAATATGTAAAATAGATTTTTATAAATATATACCCTTTCCTGAGTATTTATTAACAAAAGGACTTTGGTTGTTCCATCGTCTGACCCGATTATAATATATTTTGCCTTATGTAATCGGATTCCTTCACAACTATTTTGAAAAATAGGATTTTAATTATTAATTATACATGGCCAACCTGCTGCCTGATATTGTGTAGGAACTCCTTCTCGGATTGAGGGGGATTTTTAATCATTTTGTAAAATAGCTCAAGCAAGAATAACTTACAAATAATATACTATATCAGTAGTAATATGAGTTCCATTTTCACTTCCTGCCACTCATCTATTATTACTCCCTTCATTTTAAAAGTCCCTTCTCAATATTGAGAAGGGATTAAGTTTATTTCGCAACTTGTATGTTTCTTTTCTCACATAACGTTAGAACTTGTTTAGTACTATTAATTATTGCCTCATAACCATTTTTGGAATGATTATCAGCTTCTAATTTTGTTCTATCGTAAATTTAGCCATAAAAAAACACCTCAAAATGTTAGATTTGTAGCTAACATTTGAGTGCAGTACATCTACATGAACATCCTCCATTAGGAAAAGAATCTAACTACCAAGGGTAATTATATAGTCCATTTGAGTTCTGAACAAAGTTATTGAATCCACCCTATATGTATAGTTACATATTGACAGCTTTAAAAATATTCATTTCATCTAAAATATAGATTTATTTAAGAAAGAATTTAAGGCTGTTAATATAATTGAACAACACACCCATTTTTTTTAACCAGTAAAGAGGTTATTTACTTAAAAGCAATTGTCTCATACTTTTAATGATCCCCATATGTAGATTTTCATGATTCATATGAAACATAACCATGTCACCTAATGTTTTCATACCTAAGAAGGACTCTTTCAGTGGTTCATCAAGGTGCCCCTTACACGCTTGTTCAATCTGAATAGGTTGTTCATCCAGTTGTTTTATTAACTCAACCATCGACGGTGGTTCATCTGACCAATTTTCTGGTTTACTCCCACTCGGAAATAATAAGTGATAAGTTAGTGGCATTTGTCTCTTCTCATTAACAGCTGGGAACATTGTATTATCCCACCCTACTAAGATATGGCCAGCATTCCAGTGTATACTGTTATTATGACCATGTGGAATTTTATCTACGATTTCCGCCGGAATTGTACGAAGATAATCCACAGTCCAATTACGCCACAATTTCATTTGTTCAAATAATTGCTCTTCTCTCATGATTATTCCTCCCATCTCCTGATTTGCTTAATATTAAACATTTCAATAATAGAATCATAATCTAATTTTCTGATAAGTGCAAATTTTATATTTTCATAACTTCCGTACATTTCTGATCCTCTAAACAACAATCAGTCCATACACCCAATTTCTTTTCTTAGTTATTTGCTATGTTAATGATTAGTATTGATTTTTTTAAACATTAAAGAGAACCGCATATTGGTTTGAAGTTCCCATGTCCATAAGTTTAAAAAAGGATTCAGGGTTAGTAATAAACCGTTAAAAATTCTACAATATCATTGTTAATATTTTTCAAATATTCTTCAGATGGGAAATGTCCCATATCATAAGTCTTAAATGCAATTAAATTTGGAATGATTTCTCTAGCAACTTTATTTAATCTACTTTCAGGAAAAAAGATATCTTTTTTCCCTGCTATGATTAAAGTGGGTGAGCTATAATGTGATAATTCTTCCTTCCTAGTTAATTTGGGCATTTCTTGCTCAAGTTTAATATATTTAAATACATCTCCAATAATTTTTTTATCAATTTCTCTCATACTATTATCTGACATAGTATCAGTGATTTTATTGAGATATTTTTGTGATGAAGTACCATTAAATAAGACTAAAGGAAGTAAGATATCTTTAATCATTCTAATCTTAGAACCTAATCTGATTCCTGCTGGTGATACTAATACTGTACAGTGAATTTTATCTGGCATAAATGTGGCTAATCTCAATATAATACCTGCACCGTAGGAAGGACCTACAAATGCACTACTATCTATATTAAGGTAATCCATTAGTTCCTTTATCCACTGGGCAAAACTATTGTCCTTCGCCGAAATTCTACTTTCACTACTGTATCCTGGATGACCAATTGTATCTGGTGCATAAACTCTGTATTTATCTACGAGTGGTAAAAACCAAGATAAAGTCATTGGATTAATGCAATTACCACCCTGAAAGATAAAAATAGTTTTTCCTTCTGGTTGTCCTGCTACAAGAATATGTGTTTTACCATAACTCGTATAAACATATATCTGCTCGACATCAAAATCAAACGACTTTAGATAATTATCGTAATGCTGAGTAATAAGTCTTTTCCCTTCACTTTTATAAATGGTTCCTTTCCTCAAAAAACATCCCTCCGCTATTCTATTAGAAATAAAGGTTTATAAGCTTAATGCTCAATTGGAAAATTATTGTAATCCGATTTTATCATAGGTCACATCCATTGAGAACAGACAGCCTTCAACAATCATCTGGTTAACCGTTATGTCGTCATTGCGCTGTCTGATTTTGTCTAAAAATCAAAACCAACTCAAATAATGGTAGAGGTATTTTGTAGCCACTCCATAAAAACGGTTTATCCAACTCTTCAAGTGATTATGATAACTATTCACATTTTGAATATGGTACACACGTCTGACGCGTTCCTTACCATCATCAGTGCCGACCAAACGTAGGGACAAAGAACGTTGGAAGGAGACAGTTTAGAGCTAATAGCTTCTACTAAAACTTTAAATTCTTCATTTTTCACAGTATCTTCATTGGGCAAACAAGGATCTATTTATAAATATCACGAAATCTCAACCTGCTTTGCTGAAAGATTCATTAGATTTCTTTACGATCTTTAGAACGTACAGTTAGTTTTTCTCTGATACAGATCCTTTTTTGGATACTGGAGCATTTTTACCTAATATAACAGAAAAGACAACAATCACCGCTATTACCAGAGTGAATAATGTGATAGATTCATTTAAAAATGCAGCTGCAAATAGAATCATCAAAAATGGTTGCAAGTACTGTATCTGACTAACTCTAGCTATTCCTCCCATAGCCATTCCACTATACCAGGCGACATATGCTAGAAATTGACTAACAACGGCGAGATAAATAAAACTAATCCAAGCATGTATTGGGACATTGAGCATTTCGGTTGTAAGGTTGAGTCCAACTGGAATAACGAAAAATGGAGCACCAATCATGATTGCCCAAGCAATCACTTGCCAGCTACCTAATTCCTTTGCTAATATTCCCCCCTCTGCGTAACTTAATCCAAGTATAATAACTGCTGCTAGTAAAGCTAAATCTGCAAATTGTAGTTGACCAAATCCAAGATGAAGTGCATACACAATAACAGCTAAAGAACCGATTATACTTGAAATCCAAAATTTAAGAGAAGGAATTTCTTTCGCTCTAAACATAGCAAATCCAGTTGTTGCTAATGGTAACAGGGCCAATTCAACAGCTCCATGAGAAACCGGCAAGAATTCCATTGCCCAAGATGTGAGGAGAGGAAATCCTAAAACTGCACCAACAGCAACGATAAGAAGACTTTTGAATTGACGAGGAGAAGGTAATTTTTCTTTTCGAACAATCAATACCACAGCTACTAAAATAGCAGCAACAACTGTTCTTCCTAGACCCACTACTGTAGTCCCAAAATACTCTACTGCAATACTTGTAGAGGGAAGTGTTAAGCTAAAACAAATGACACCCACTAATCCCAACAATAATCCAAATTTCTCTCTTTTATCTCGTTGCATCTTATCCTACCCCTATCCATATATTTTGTATCATATCTGTACCATTTTTTATTTTTATTACAATACCGTTCGGATATAATCTAAATAATAATAGGTGCACACACTGAGTTAAACCATTTTTTTACCTATCTGTCATGGTACAGTTAAAGGAGAATCAATATATGGGATTAAAATATTTTAAGATAATGGAAGAAATTAAACTTCAGCTGGTAAATGGATCTCTCATTGCAGGTAGTAAACTCCCTTCTGTTCGTCAGTTATCTGAGCATTTCTCATGTAGCAAAAATACAGTCATTAAAGCATACACCGAACTAGAAAAAGAGCATTTAATTTATTCTGTTCCTAAAAGTGGCTACTATGTTGTTAATGAATTACCAAATGCGACGAAAGAAAAAGAAGCGATTGATTTTTTGTCTGCTGGTCCAGATAAAAGAGTGATGCCTTATATTGAATTTCAACATTGTATAAATCAAGCAATTGAACAATATAAAGAAGAGCTTTTTACATACTCTGATCAACAGGGGTTTTACTCATTACGAGTACAGTTAGTGAAATATTTACAGAATTTACAGGTATTCACTCAACCTGAAAGAGTAGTCGTTGTTTCAGGCTCACAGCAAGCCCTAAATTTATTAGTTTCTATGCCTTTTCCAAATGGCAAAAACAATATTCTAATTGAACAACCTACTTATTTCGGATTTATTGAGTCCGTCACTCTACACCAAGCTACTACTTTTGGAATTGAGCTATCGATGGAAGGAATTGATCTTGATCGTCTGGAATACATTTTTCGAAATAATGATATAAAATTTTTCTATATTATTCCTAGATTTCACAACCCTCTTGGACATTGTTACACGAATAGTGAAAAGAAAAAAATCGTTGAATTAGCTAAAAAATATGATGTATATATAGTGGAAGATGATTTATTAGGAGACCTTGATCCAAATGCCAAATCAGATTCTTTATTTTCTTTTGATCCCTCTGGAAGAGTGATTTATATTAAAAGCTTTTCAAAAGTTTTCCTTCCAGGGCTAAGAATTGCTGCGGTCGTTCTTCCTACAATTATGATTAACAACTTTTTACGATATAAATTTAGCTCGGATTTTAATAGTTCAGCACTTTCTCAGGGTGCACTAGAAATCTATTTAAAAAGTGGTATGTTTAATAGCCATCTCAAAAGAATAAAAGAGGTATACCTCACAAAAATGCAAATCCTACAAGAAGCATGTGAATTATTCCTGCCGGCTAATACTCATTTTTCTAAACCGACTTCAGGATTCTATCTATCCATCAGTTTGCCCGAGAATGTGACAGCAAAACAGGCAGTTCATATGCTAAACGAGCAGCATATATATGTTGATGATGCCTCTAGAATGTTTTTACCAGAATACAAAAAAGAAAATCTCCTTCGATTAAGTATCTCTCAAGTAAACGAGAGTCATATTAAACTAGGGGTAGAGCAATTGGCATACTGTATTTCTTTAATTGATAGGAGAAAAAAATCTATAACTCCTAATAGATTTTTTAATTTTTTGTAGGGTTCATCTTTAATCAATATTCAATAATCTCAAGGAGACTCTTTGTCTGTGATAAACCTAATTCAATTAGAAGCCATACATCCAAATTCAATAGAACGATTTTTATTCAATCTAACCATGTTGGTTTGATAAAACAAGCGCAGATACTCCAATTAATATTATACCCATGATGGCTGGAGTGGAGTGACTAACAATTGAATACAACTGTCCGCCAATAATCGGTCCAATGACTCGAGCTAGCGATTGAATGCTTTGAGAACCACCAAGTATACGCCCTTGTTCTCTGATGCTAACAGATTTTGAAAGCATGCCATTAAATGATGGACCAAAGATAGAGTCACCGAATCCAAAGAATATCATACCTACTATAAAGAGTGGATAAAATGCTGTAAATGCTGAAACAGCAATAAAGATATAACCTATAATTTCATTTATCATACCTAAAAGAGCAATTTTTTTATCTGTCACGAATTTAAGTAATCGTGGCATAATGATCGCTTGCGAGATGATATCAAGCACTCCCATTATTGAAAATGTCAAACCAATTAGAACAGGTTTCCATGAAAAGGTATCAATTGAAAATTGAGAGAAAATAGCTTGTAATGATCCATTAGGAATCCATATTAGGAATCCAGTAATTAGTAGCCATTTAACAGATTTAAAGGAAAAAATGTTTGATAGTTGAATAAACGGATTAAGATCCTTAGCGGAAATGCTAGAAGAGCGTCTAGGCTTTTCAAGGCTCTCAGGCATAAAAAAATATCCATATATGGCATTAAGCAATGTTAATATAGCGCCAGCATACAAAGGGACGCTATTCCCAAAAGTTGCAAGTGCTCCTCCGATTGTAGGACCGAGAGCAGTGCCAACCCCAACAACTGCACTAATCCAACCAAAGAATTTTGTGCGTTCACTGGAGGGAGTGATATCAGCAAAGTAAGCAAAAATCGCTCAAATTTCACCACCTGTCAACCCCTCAATGGTACGTCCAAGGAAGAGAATCCAAAGTGCCCCTCCAAGACCAAAAATAAAATAACCAAGACTAGAACCGATTAAGCTAATAATCAACACTGGACGACGACCATACCTGTCACTTAATGCGCCTAAAACTGGTGCAGCCAAGAATACAGAAATTGCGTATATAGAAGTAATGAGTGTTATTGCAGTAGCCTGACTGTTTGAATCACTAGTATAAGATTTTACTAGAAAAGGTAAAACAGGGCTTACGATAGTCAATCCTAGACCTGTTAAAAAGACAGAGATAAACCCAAACGTCAGTGCGTGTTTATTGATTGTAGTATTCATAATAATTCCCCTCCAAGATTATTGTTTCCTCGTTAACAAAATCAGTTTACTCCTTTATTGTTTCCTCGTCAACAATAAAACAAAATAAAAAAATACCACTTACACAGTGATATTTTTCAAATGTTGCCTGTATCGACCAATGAAACGAAAAATAGTGTTGAAATCGTCATCAGTCATGTTTTTAAATACTTCTTTGTCACGTTCGAGAAACGTCCGATGTAATTCTTGATGGACATTATTTATTTTTTGCCCATTCGTTGTTAATCGGAAATATATCTCTTTTTTATTTTCAGCATTTTGATAGCTCTCAATAATATTTTTCGCAATAAGCTTCTTGGTGAGCTTACTTATAGCACCTCGAGTCATATAGCTTGCTGCCGCAAGTTTTGTAACGTTTGCATTTGGGATTAGGGAGATATTTTCGATCAATTCTATCTCACTCAATGTATAGCCATCTAAAGCCGATTCTAGTTCTGGTTTATTAAGCCAGATTATTTCATTGCATAAATCCATAAGTTCACTCATTAACTGCTGCCTTTTATCCATGATAGCACCTTCCCGATTTATATAAAGTATACCCGGATTTTGTTTCTTTCGCAACAAAGCCTCAACAGTCTTAATGTTGTACAGTTACTCATAAAAGTCACGAGTCTTATGATCTTCTAATACTTAATACGCTAACAATACTTTAATGAGTCCTAATTAATAAAATCTCATCTTGGTTCTTTACTAAAGCATAAACAGAAATTGGTTGTTTTGGTGGTTCATAATCCAATTAGAATGAACTCATACAATTATTAAATTCGCCAACATTTCATAAATTCCTTCATTTACAAACTTGCTTCAATAATTCAATAACATACTTTCTCAATTAAAATTACAATCGATTTTACACTAATAATACATTGAATATTAAAGATTTTTTAGGTAAAAATACCAATAATTCGTAGTCCAGCATAGTAATTTTTCACTTTACTCAGGAGGTTGTTTATGAAAGGGAAATGGAAAATGTATTTGATACTGTTTTTGCCTTGGTTATCTGTGGGAAAGCTCGGAAAAAATTCCTTTCTTCGCTTCCTCCCTACTATTATTTTTAGTGACTTGATTATTGCACTAATAAGTGAGCTATCTCAAAAGTTAAAATGGTGGAAAGTAAGAAATCCTATCTTCCCTAAATTAGCAACAGATGTCTCTTTTGTTTTTGGTCCTTTTACTATCATAAATTTTTGGGTCTTTAAATTGACGTACAATAGATTTTGGTTGTATTTATTGAGTAATATTTTTGCTGACTACTTATTTGCTTATCCTTTAACAACAATAGCAGAGAAACTAGGTATATATAAGATGGTTAAAATGAGCCGAAACCAACTTTTCCTATTAAGTGTGGCCGTAGCAATTTTAAACTACTTGTATCAAAAAGTATTTGTTGAGCCTCTTAAAAGAAAAACTTCATGAAAAAAACCTTTATGAGAATTTATATATGGCTGTAAAAAAGTTAATGCTATAATATATAAATAAGAACTATATAAAAAAGAACCCTGGTTAATGTAAGGAACCCAATCAGGATTTTCTATAAAGAGTGTTACAGCCTAAACAGAGTTCCCTGTACGAACTATAATTTTATCTCCTTTTCACTTAAACAAAACAGAAGATTCTTTAAGAATATTCAATTCATTAATACCATCTTGTTATTTTTCTATACATAATAAGAAATAAGTATTTTTTCGAAATATAAAATTTTTTATCAAAAATAATATTTCTATGGTATAATAAACAAACCATTTACTGTTACCTTTTTTTGAGGGGAAATCATAAGTAAAATATACTTATGATTTCCCCTCTTTTGCATTAAAAGGGACAGGGAGGGACAGGGGGTCGGTTCTTTTGTCCCAGTGGGACAAAAGAACCGACCCCCTGTCTCACTAATTTTGTTATAATATTATAAATTGACAAATAATACAAAAAGGAGATGTATGATGGCTGAAACTGAAAAAATAACTATAAATATGAATGTTGTGGATTTGGGAAAAGTGGATTTATTAGTCGAACAAGGATTTTATTCAAATCGCACTGATTTCATTAAAACAGCTATTCGAAATCAATTAACAACTCATTCCGATGAGGTTAATCAAATGATTGTAAATAAATCCTTTGTAATTGGAATATGCAGATACAATCGGAAATCGCTTCAAGAAATTATCCAAAATAATGTGAAACTTGATATTAAAGTAATCGGAATGCTTATTCTAGAAGAGGATATTGATACGGATTTAGCCTTAAAGACCATTAATTCAATCAAAGTTTATGGTGTGCTTAAAATAAAAAATTATAATCTTAAAAAAACAATTCAACAATTTATGTAAATAAAAATGTCATCGAAAAAGTCTGATCAAACAGCTAGTTTTCATACTTTTTCTTTTGTAAAATCCCTATTTCCGACCTTTCAAACCGAATAAAGGTTTTTGTGCGCATGAAGTTTGTAGCTTTTTCCCAACTATTAACACATAATATTAACAATGCTTTAGAAAATGACTTATCAAACAATTGAAAATAAAAAACAGACTCAAAATGAGTCTGTTTTTTTTATGCAACAATTAAGCTTTTACTACGTTAGCAGCTTGAGCTCCACGTTGACCTTGTTCAACGTCAAAAGTTACTTTTTGACCTTCTTCAAGTGTTTTGTAACCTTCGCCTTGGATCGCTGAGAAATGAACGAATACATCGTCTCCGCCTTCAACTTCGATGAAGCCGAATCCTTTTTCGCTGTTGAACCATTTAACTGTACCTTGTGTCATGTAAATCTTCCTCCTAGTGTGCAATACACACAATGTATTACTATCCTTGCTCAAGTGATATCAGGCGATATGTTAAAAACACTATCTTTTCCTTACATACCGAACAAAAATAATTCTTATTTAGAATAACAGATAAAATTAAAAAATGCAAGTTTTTACTAAAACAATTTTCAAATCATTTTTTCATATCAAGCATAAATAATTACATAATATGTTAATCCACTAAATATTCATTTGATAATGAAGAGTTTAAATACCTTGCCATACCTGTTTTCGTTTTTTTGAATCCCATTTTTTCATAAAATCCTTCGTTTCCAGTAGTAGAAATTAAGTGGACACACGAAACATTCTTAAAACGCTCGATAAAATAATGAATGATTTCTTTTGCTATTCCTAATTTTTGGAAGTCTCGATGAACAACAATATCATAAATTGCTGCATTGAACACTCCATCTGAAAGTGCTCGACCAATTCCAACAATCTTTCCTTCTGTCTTTATTATACAAACTTCATTACTATTTTTAAAAACCGTTTGTATAATTTCTATTGTATGTTTATTCCAACCGACAGATTGATAGACCTCTTGGATCTCTTCCCATTTTAAATCATCTATCGTATTTTTTATTTCTAAAACCATACTCCCATTCTCCTTCTTAGCTAAAAAGAAACTTAAATTCAGTTCTAATTCACACCATTCATGGTGTCCCAATTGCCTTGGCTTTTACGTATATGAACGATCTGACCAATGTGATACGCATGATGTATTGGAATGTTTAATAACACTTCCCACCAAGTACTATTAGAATCATGTGGTGGATTGCTGTCTAACTTAGTTTCATGACAGTTTGAAATCTCTTCTTCCCATTGATTTAAAATTTCATTAAATTGTTGAAGGATGGATTTCCAGTCACTATCATTTTTATAGATGAATGTTTGATCATTCATAATATCTTCCTTAATTACCATTTTCCCTTGAAATCTTTTTAAGTAAAGTTCATTCCAAAACAACAAATGCTGAATAATTTCTTTAATGCTATTTGTTTTATCTGCATCTTTATTCACAGCATCTGCATCATCTAGACCATTTAAAGCATCATTTAGTGAAGCAAACCAGCCGCTTTCATTATGACAGGCACGCATTTGCTCTAGTAAAAATTCTTTACGTTCCATAAATACACTCCTTTTCATTTAAATATATGTATTCTCTACTACTATAAATAATCCTCTTTTAAATCTTTTAAGTAAAAATTCACCAATAGGTTTTTACTAATTTTTACCACAATCCTGTAAAAACACTAAAAGACGTCATTTATTTGTGATATGCTAAAACATATCATTGAATTCATTAAATTTATAGTGGGTGATTCTTTTTGGAACCGATTTTACATCAACCATATATTAAACACCTCGAATTAAAAACGGAGGAAATTCCATCTTATAATTATTATCCATTCAATCTTCCCATTCTGAAATCAATAGACAGGATTCAATTTCATCCGAAGGTAACTTATTTAGTAGGAGAAAATGGAATGGGTAAATCTACTTTACTCGAAGCGATTGCCGTTGCTATTGGATTTAATCCAGAAGGAGGAACCTTTAACTTTAATTTTTCCACTTATGATTCCCATTCAGAATTGGAACAGTATATAAAACTAGCCAAAGGGGTTTTTCGCCCCGAAGATGGTTTTTTTCTTCGTGCAGAAACATTTTATAATGTTGCTTCCAATATTGAACAGTTGGATCAAGAATCATTATCTGTACCACGGGTCATTGATTCTTATGGAGGTGTTTCTTTGCATGAGCAATCACATGGGGAATCCTTTTTTGCCACGTTTTTAAATCGTTTTAATGGTAATGGCCTATATATTCTGGATGAACCTGAAGCAGCACTTTCTCCTTTAAGACAATTATCCATGCTTACAAGAATCCATGAACTTGTGAATCAGCAATCACAATTTGTTATTGCCACACACTCACCAATTATTATGGCGTATCCAGATTCAAAGATTATTGAGTTAACTGATGAAGGAATAAATGAAGTTTCCTTGGAGGAAACCAACCATTATTCTATTATGAAACAATTCTTTAATGATAAAGAAAGATTACTACATCATCTATTCCAACATGAAGAATGAAGGGGGGTCTGAGGACTTTCAGACACCCCTTTTCATTATTTTATCCACAACTCTTTATAACCAACTCTACCATTTGACGTTAATTCTATCCCCTTTATACGACTATTCAATTTTACATCTACATGATGGTACCGATGGTATAAAAATTTTATTATTTTATTATTTTTAAGCCAATCCTCAATTCCATATAGAATTTCGAATTGTTCTGTAAAGTCTATATTGGTCTTCAAATAATCTAATTGAATTTTAAGATAATTACTATTATCAGGAGATAAAATATTTGATATAAAAAAAGTTTCAGATTGATAACAAAGAGAAAGAGCAAGTATTTGATTGGGAGATAATGCTAACCCAGTAACAATGACATCTGCATTTTGTAATACACTTGGCTTTGCTAGCTCGTAATGACTAATAATATGAACATAAACGTCCACCCCTAATTGTTCCCATCTCTTTTTAATCCATCTTGCTTCTTTTTCATAATTAGCACCTTTTCTAATCTCAGTGGCATATATATGAATGGATTGCTTAGGAATATTTACTATTTTTTCGACTGGGTTACTATTTTCGCAGTATTCAACCTTCTTTTGAAGGATTTTTGACCTATTTGGTATAAAGCTATGTGCAGGTACAGCACCTATCTCTTGGTAATGTCTTTCCATTTCCTTTGTATTCAACGCATTGATTAAAATATCTCTAGTTTCTTTACAACTTATAAGACTATGTTTCTTTTCATTAAATGTTAAATAGCAAGCTCCTTCTTCTATCTTTGTCAATGTCTCCCATTGTTCATGATGTTTATTTTTAAAGTGAAGATGGTATTGTATATTTGAGTCACTTGGATATAATTCTGGTAAATTTATCATCTCAATTTGATCTAAGAATGTTCTCCCTTTAAAATAAACAGGATGATTATTTAAAACAACCATTGTATCATCGTTCTGTGTTATTTTATATGGTCCAGTTCCAATCGGGTATTTTCCAAATGCCTCCTTACTATGATTGATTACTTCTATAGGAATTATTGCTGTATGTAACAGGGTTAAGTAATGAAGAAATAGATGATTGGGTTCTTTTAAAACAAATTGTACAGCTCTTTTATTAATCACAATAATATCTTTTACTAGATCAGTTATCGTTTGTTTATTTTCTCGTTCAGGTAGATTTTTTAGACGATTCATCGTATGGAATACATCCTTTGCATCTAATTCCCTTCCATGGTGAAAAAGAACCCCTTTTCTAAGATGAAATATCCAGTTAATTCCTTCTCGATCCACTTCCCATTGGTGGGCTAAATGGGGAACAATGCTTTTATGTTCTTCATTATATATCACTAACGTATCATAAATATGTTCAGCTATATGTGCCTCATGTCTTGAGAGAATCAGTGCTGGATCCAGTGATATAATAGATTGGTAAAATGCGTATCGAAAAATATCTTTCGAATCATCCAAAACTTTTTCCTCCTGAATACCTAAATGCCTCTGAAATTCTTCAAGAAGGTTCGGGTATTCCCCTGAAGGTAATTGCTTCATGATTTTTACAGCATCTGTAAAATCTCCTTTTTTCAACTTTTGTAATGCTTGTTCCACTAATATATCGTTTTTAGATAAATTCAAAATTAATGTTGATTTTTTTCCACGGCCCCTTTGAGGCAACCAACTTATCCATTTCACTTCATTCATTTGCTTAAGAAGCATTTTTGTATATCTAGTTGAAATATTTAAGCAGTCAGCAATCTCATCAACAGATGGATACCATTTTTGTTTTATTTTTTGCTCATATTTTTCTAGTAATTGTTGATAGTGCTCAAATAATTGCATATACCCTCCTAAAAGGTGAACTTTTTCCTCCAATAGAATATCACTTTTTAATCACCTTTTTAATGTTTACTATTATTTTAGCAGTATGCTAATAACGAACAAAGTAGGAGGCTAAAGATGGAAAAACCACTTTCAATGATTCCCAATGAAACAGAGCCATCTCTATGGAAAAATAAGAATATCATATTACTCTGGTCTGGTTCATTAATTTCAAGTTTTGGATATCAATTTTATATCGTTGCCTTGCCACTATTAATCTATCATTTAACGGAATCACCGTTGGCAATGAGTACAATGAGGGCTGTTGAATTTGTACCAAATGTTATATTAGGAGTATTTGCAGGTATCTTTGTTGATCGATTTAATCGCAAAAGAATTATGACTTGGATGACCATTATTCAGATTACTGTAATAGCTTCTCTAGTTATGATGTTAATATTTAAATGGATTGCTATTTGGCAATTATTTTTATTTGGCTTTTTACTTTCATCATCAAGCTATACATTAGGAAATGCACAACACGCACTCGTTCCTACACTCGTTTCTAAGAATTTCTTAACCGAAGTTAATGCAAGGTTTTCCTTGATAAGCACATTAGTTAATTTAATTGGCCCTGGTATGGCAGGACTTATTTTATCTTTAACTACCTTTCACATTAGTTTTGGTTTGTATGGCATATGTTTAATTGCCTTATTATGTTGCATATTTAGCTTATCGATTGAATCACATGAGAAAAAAGTAAAAAAAACATCCCTATGGGACGACTTTAAAGAGGGATGGTCAGAATTAGTACTAAACAAAACTCTATTACCACCGACCATCGCTATTCTTTTTATGAACTTTGCCTCTAGTCTTATTCTAGGTGTGTATATGTTCTATGCGATCGATCAATTAGGGACATCAGAAAGCCAAGTAGGTATACTATTAAGTATTGGAAGTATCGGTGGACTAGTTGGGGCATTTTTCGCACCGAAAATCCGCAAAAAAATACCCAGAGGAAGATTATTTAGTTATTGCATTTTAATTGATTCAATTGGCATGATCTGCATGAGTATTGTTCCTGTTTGGTGGCTCTTAGGCTGCTGCTTATTACTACGTACATTGGCAGTAACCATTACTAATATTATTTACTTAAGTATTCGACAAGAATTCACCCCTAATCACTTACTAGGTCGAGTAGCGGGAACATCATCTATGTTAATGAAATTAGCTACACCAGGTGCGCTTTTATTATCAGGTGTACTAGCAGGATTTCTACCAATTAAACTACTATTTGTTATAGCAGGTATCTTAATGATAATCATTTACCTTTTTATCCGTAAACAAGCAATTGTTCATATCCGTTAAGTTAGTGGTGTTATTTCCTACTAACTTAATGATTAAAAAGGTTTCCATTTTAACTTCTTTGCTTCTTCAAAACGTTTTTCAACATTTCTCCAATAAACAATATTCCACCATGAATCAACGTATTGATCGCGGTTATTCTTATATTGTAAGTAATAGGCATGTTCCCACACATCTAAGACTAATAGTGGAATAGTATCCCATTGGGTTAGAAATTGATGTCTTTCTGCTTGTAGAATTTCTAAGCGATGGGAACGTGGTGACCATACTAATATGGACCATCCAACCCCTTCAACTTTTTTAGCAGCCTCTGAAAAATGCTTTTTGAATAGATCATAACTCCTAAAATCATTTCGAATTTGCTTTGCTAATTCACCTTGCGGCATCCCTCCTCCGTGGGGGTTCATTACTTCCCAAAAAATTGTATGGAGATAATGTCCTGATCCATGGAACGCTGCTTCTCGCTCCCAATGTTTGATTAATTCATATCTATTTTTGTTACGTGCCTCCTCTAACATCGTTTCAGCCTTATTTAATCCATCTACATAACTTTTATGGTGTTTATCATGATGAAGTCTCATAATTTCTTCACTTATATATGGCTCTAATGCATTATACTCATAGGGTAATGGAGGAAGTATATGTTTACCAATTGGAATTGCTGTTTGAATTCTGTTTCGTTTTGCTTCTAGAGGCTTTAATGATTGATTAATGTCACTTACGGAGCGTTGAATCATTAAAATTTTAGATTCATTTGTTTTCGAGTCTTCAAGTTGCTTGTTAACTAGTTCTTTCGTTTCATTAATCAATAATTGAATATCCTCCTCCCCAGTATCATTGTTTAAATCTACAATAAAAATTGATACCTCTTCCAACCATGAATTTACATCATTCAAATAACTTCTCAGTTCTTCCTGATTGGCCATCCCCTTCATCTCCTCTCTCACTCACTATTTCTATTGTATTGTTGCTCACATGTACACATACCAAAATGTAGTCACGTATGTTGTAAAACCCGTCTGGAAAATATAGTATAATAATAAATAAAATGCGAAAGTGAGATAACAGATGGAATCAAGGGAAGAACTAGAACTAGAACTCAAAAAAATTAAAAAATGGGAAAAATCTGCTAGTGGCCTATGGATCTGGGAGCGAATCAGCAGACTTCCATTTAAACTACTGGACAAGTTAACCCCTCATTTTATCCATAATAAGATTGGCATTCTTTTAGATGATTTAGGAAGTTTTATTCAAACAGGTGGAAAATATTTAACCTCTGAAAAACAAATTTTTCGCTTAATTGAAAAAGAGAGTGAAGTTAGAATCGAAAGTTATGAGGACATTGATCATCTTTCTTTACAAGAAATGAGGACCATTTGTGATGACCTTATTCAACGTCGGACAAAGGTAGCCACACTCCAAGGAGCAACAACGGGGATTGGTGGAATCGTTACATTGGCGATCGATATTCCTGCAATTTTAGGCTTGTCATTAAAAACATTACAAGAAATCGCAATCGTTCACGGTTTTAATCCAAATAATAAAGACGAACGAATATTTATTCTAAAATGCTTGCAATTCTCATCTTCAGATGTTGTAGGGAAAAAAGCCATTTTAAAAGAGTTATCCGCCTTTTATAATCAAGAAGAATGCTCAAATGAAGTAATGTCACAATTACAAGGCTGGCGCGAGGTTGTCTACACGTTCCGAGATCAATTTGGGTGGAAAAAGCTATTTCAAATGGTTCCCATTGCCGGAATACTTTTCGGAGCGATCTCTAACCGCTCCATGATAAATGATGTAGCAGAAGTAGGAAAAATGTTATATCAAAAAAGAAAGATCCAGGAACGGTTACAGCAATTAGAAATGAAAGATTTTAATTAGATAGATAAAATCTTCGTCAAATATTCCATAGAAAACAATAACAAAGGCAAAACCACTGAAAATAAATGATCAGTGGTTTTGTTTAAATGACTTGGTAATGGCTTTATTCTTGCCACCCTGTTAACTCATTATTATCAAAGGTTAAATGTTTAATATCTGAGTATATCCATTGTTCTGATACTCCTTGATCTGTAGGGAATATCTTAATTTGTAATGGCTTTCCCCAAGCTGAATAAACCACTTCCTGTTTTGACATACCAGCCGTAAGCGGGATATTTTTTACTTGATCACCTTTATATTCTTGATTCATAATTCTATTGTTAATTTTTACTATATATTTTTCTTTCCACTCATCTAATGCTAAATATTTAGTAACAAATGCTTCTATTTCTTTATTCTTTTCTCCTTTATACAGGGGGCTAATACTTAAAAGCAAGTCGAAGAAGTGATTTGTTTCTCCATTTTTTTGTAATTCTTCAATGGCATATCCATACGATAACAAACTATCTAAAGTTTCTTTATCTAGCGTATCATCTATATAGGAATGTAAAGAATCAAAGTTCTTATTTTCGATGATTGATAAAATCCTTTTTATCTTTTCTTTCTTTGCATCTTCTTCTATTTTCACATCTGCAACAATTTGATTAACGCTTTTAACTAAATCCTTCGACAATACTTCCTTATGTTTTATAAATCCTTCAGTATACAAGAAATATAGTCTTTTATTATCCTTTGAAGTTATTAAATGTTGTACAACCTTATTATACATTTCATTAGCCATATTTCTTGCTGTAGTTGAAGTAAACTGGTCAATATATTTACTATACGTTTCGAAAAAATTCTGGGCACTTAAATTCTCCTGTGAATAAACTTCTAATATTTCTAACCAGGTAAGTTCTGTTTCTGTTGGTTCCTCTCCTTCCTTTTCTGATTTTTGCTGAATTGCAGTATTTGAACATGCTGATAAAATAAGTATGGTAAACAATAAAAAAATTGAGAGTGCTTTTTTCAATATATACTCCCCCTTCTATTCTCATTGATAAATTGAGATTTTATCAACATTCTATGTAGCATTGTAATTATTTTTGCACCCAAATTGTCTTTGTATAAGCAATCTTCATCCCAGCTCGTTCCATATTATTTTGGCTAATGCTGCCGAACCTTGCTTGTCCAACAATCATTTTACAACCTTGTGATTTCGCAAGTTGAATCCGGGAACTTATTAAGGCTTGATGAATACCATTATTTCTATAACTAGGTTCAGTTGCAGCTGCTGCAAGGGTTGCAATTGAATCTTTAATAAAGATGACACCAACACCAGCTGGTTGGTCGGAGAAGGATGCAAGATAAAAGGTCCAACCATCCCTATTATGTAGAACTTGATTATTTTGGGCGATTCCATCCTGTAAAAATGCAGGAAGCTGAAATCCATTCGTATAAATTTCTGCGAATAAGTGAAATTCATCCTTTTCTAATTCACGTATCAATATTTCAGAATATGTATGATCATTTATTGATTGTAAATCGGCAAATAAAGTTGAATGAAAATCAGTTTGATAGAACCCAATGCGAGCTAAATAGGTTAAAAACTTAGAGGATACATGTGCTGGAGTAATTTCTAAACGAACCGGAATATCTTTTTGCTTATAATAATTAATGATATTTTCAACTTCGTTTTGATCTTCATCTGTTATACCCTTTACAGTATTAAATGATGGACCCGGAATACTCCTTGCTGAGAAAGCTGTAGCATTACCGAATTTTTCGACTTCAATCCCCATGGGATTTGAATGGATATTTTGAATAGCATTTAATCTTGAGTGAAGTGTATTTATTTCAGCAGCTTCTAATACTTTTGCCAATTCATTTGTTACAACAAGAGTCATATCCTTGCGCCCCTTCTTTGCTTAATTGATTTTATTAGAGCTAACCATAATTTCACTAACTACACACTTAATATACTAATAAACGCTTAGTTAGTAAAATAGATAATTCAGTAATAGCTTCCTAGTTTCCAAGTCGGTAAAAAATGCAACATATCCTCCATGAATTTTTTAGTCACTTTTACCATCCTTAATAAACATCATTACTATTTTATTTAGTTAACATCCACAAAAAGATCATTTTTTTAGCCCTTCATTATTTCAATCCACCAAACTTCCTATCGAATGAAATATTTATATTTACCAACCGTATAATCTAGTAATAAATAAAAGGCGATGATTGTAATGTTCAAATCAGTATTTGCAAATTTAATTGTCAACCTGGTGAGCTATGTTATTGTTTTTTCTGTGTTAATTCGTATTTCTAGTGGAGATGTTTGGATGATTGTAATGTCCATACTCGTAATAGCACTTAAAGCAATACACGACATAGTTAAATACAAAAAAACCAACACAAAGGATTCCTAAAAAAGCAGATTTGTTTATCATATAGTTCGGCAAATTATTTTTGTAATATTTTTCCTCAACGCATATGATTGTGTTAAAGTTGAGAAAAGGAGGAAAACAATGAAAGCTATAAAATTACCTGTTGTCATAATCCTTGTCTCGTTAATTGTTGGTGCAATTGGTTATTTTTTATTTATGAATGTTTTTATTCCAAATTTGATGGGACCTCAGTAAATCTAAGTTTTTAGAACTGGAAGGTAACAAAATGCTTAATATGTTTAATTAAGTAATCTCTTCAAGTATAAAGTAATTAAAAAGTAAATAAAAAAGGAATTTTTCAGCTTGAGTCGAATTACTTAAAGAATCACATGCATTGTTTGGAGGTCATGATTTTGTTACTTTACTTTTGATATATCATCAGCCTAAAAAGAATTTAATATTTAGGAGTTGAAAGTGATGATATATAAAAATTCTCTTGATGAAGTTTCTTCAGACATGTTGGATGGCTTTTTTGTTGATTGGCTTAATCCTCCAAATCCACAAACACATTTAAAACTATTAAAAAACAGCAGTAAAGTAGTCATAGCTATAGATAATAATACAAATCAAGTAGTTGGATTTATAACAGCTATTAGCGACGGGGTGTTAACTGCATACATTCCGTTACTTGAAGTGTTGCCAGAATATAAAAATAAAGGGATTGGTAAGGAGTTAGTCAAAAGAATATTAAAAGAACTAGATGGTATTTATATGGTTGACCTGTGTTGTGATGACGACTTGGTTCCTTATTATGAAAAGTTTGGAATGAGAAAATCAAACGGAATGATCGTAAGAAATTACGAAATGCAGTCCGGAAATTTTAAATAAATTAAGAAATGTAAAAACACTTAGGTATCCTTCCCAAGTGTTTTTATGTGTAAGATTTTCAATTAGGACCAATTGTGATTTGGAGAGTGACTTTTTTATCAAGATTATTAGAGTGAACCTGGTTGATGTTGATAAACTACCTCAAATGTAGTCAAACTAGAGCTTATTATAGGGCTTTCTACTGAAGATTTTTCTTTTGACTGACTATGGGATTTTGTCGATTCTCTACTGTTTAACCATTTTTCAAAAAAACTCTGATCTTCCCATGTGGTACAGATTTTTAATTCATCGTAATCTAAGCTATTCTCCTTCTTCAACACCTCCATAAAGACAAATCCTTCAAATGTATGGACAGCCTTCGGTTTTTCAAATCGAATGAGAATTTCATCTGCTTTTCCTTTTTGTAATCTAATCGTATTTACGGCTTTCATCATTTTCATTTATTTGACACCTCTGGAACAATGGATTTTAAATATTCATATACTGGTAAAGCACATTCCCCTCCTATTTGGGCATGACGAATAAGAGGGATTCCATGTGGTCCTTTTGAATGAATCACATCTGGATAAACATTGAGAATTTCTTTCACTATGTTCAAGTGACCAAGCATTGCAGCAGCAAAAATGTCCATTCTCGCTCCGTTTTCTAATAACCACACGGCGATTTCCTTATTTCCTGTATGGGCTGCTGCCCCCAGTCCACTTTCCCAATCATCACCTCCCCAATTAATCACAGAATGAATAAGATCAGGTTCTTTTGAAACAAGTCTTTTTACCTCTTCAAAATTTCCATGTGCAGCTACAATGAATTCCCTTATTATTTCAATATTCAAAGGCTCTTTTTTCATCTGTTTCCTTCCTTTCTTGAGCGAATTGGGGTAAAAAATGGCTTACCTTCTTTACTATCAATTTCAGCATCTATTTCAAAAATTGTTTGAAACATTTCTTTGCATAATACCTGCTGTGGTCTACCATCAAAATACACAGATCCATCTTTAATGGCGATTAAACGATCACTGTATCTTGATGCCTGATTAATATCATGCAGGACCATTACCACAGTCATCCCTAGGCTAATATTAAGAGAATGTATCAGTTCCATCACTTCAAGCTGATGAGAGATATCGAGATAAGTTGTCGGTTCATCTAATAATAGAATGTTTGGTCGTTGAGCAATTGCCATGGCAATCCATGCTCTTTGTCTTTCACCACCAGAAAGGGACTGTAGCATACGATTCCTATTTTTAGAAAGCCTAGTTACATTTATAGCCCATTCAATGATTTTTTTATCTTCACTTGTTAATTTGCTATATTTTCGTTGATGTGGATATCGCCCAAACTCAACTAGCTCACTTACAGTCAAATCAAGTTGATGATCATGCATTTGCGGCAGCATTGCAAGCTTTTTAGCGATATCAATACTATTCATCCTTTGTATACTATTTCCATCGAGGATCACCTCCCCGCATTTCGGACGTATGAGGCGTGAAATTATTCGAAGAAGTGTTGATTTTCCTGAACCATTTGGTCCTATTAAACTAACAATCTCTCCTTTTTTAATTTCTATATCAATCGCCTCTAACAGAAAAGAAGAAGAATATTCATACGAAACATCCTTAGTAAGAAGCAAAAGAATCCCTCCGTCTATGAATCAAATATAAGAAAAACGGTCCACCTAAGAATGATAATAATAGTCCAACAGGTAACTCAATCGGATTAAATGCACTACGGGCAACTGTATCAGCAATGACAACTAGTATGGCTCCTCCAAGAGCTGAAGCGGGTAATAAATAACGATAATCACCACCAATAATCATTCGCAAAATATGTGGAATAACAAGGCCAACAAAACCTATTAACCCAGCAACACTTACAGCAATGCCTGCAAGAAGCGTACTAAGAAGAATGAGGAAGAATCTACTTTTCTCTACATGATGTCCGAGCAATGTCGCCACTTCATCCCCAAGCCGTAAGATTCGAATATGTCTAATGGAAAAGATAGAAATAATTAATGCCGCTAATGCGTAATAGATTATCATGTTAAACTGAACCCAGCCAACACCGGCAATCCCTCCAGCAAGCCAAGATAGTACAGACTGAACACGATCACTATATATCAGCATTAATGCACTAGAGCATGCTCCGATTATGGCATTGATCGCAACCCCAACTAATACAATTCTGACAGGCGATGTCCCTCCTTTCCATGACATCCCGTAAACTACCATGGCAGTCAAAAGCGCACCTAAAAATGCAGCAAGTGGTAAAAAGTAAATGTATGCTGGAAATAAAATCATAATTAAAGTTGCTGCGAGACCTGCACCGGAAGATACACCGATAATCCCAGGATCAGCTAAAGGATTTTTCATGACCCCTTGTAAGATCGCCCCAGATGCAGCGAGACACATTCCAACAATCATGCCAATAATAATACGGGGCAAGCGTATATCCCAAACAATTCGTCTAGCGAGGGAGTCTTCAGAATCAAATAGTCCTCTCCATATCTCTCCAAGTGAAAAAGTCACTGTCCCAATCATCAAACACACTATACAGGATATAAGCAACAAAAAAGAGAATAAAACTATCACAAACATACGTTTCCTAATAAAAGGATGAATATTCTTTACTGTTTTTATGTCATCTGCTATTACTTCCAAATTACTTCACCTTACTTAAGCTTTCTTTCATAACTTCAAGAGCTTCTACTACCTTTGTGCCTGGATTTGTGCCAAATAGATTTGATGGAAGAACAACAACATTGCCATTTTTTACTGCATCTAGATTTTTCCATGCTGCATTCTTCTTCATTTCCTTTTCAAAAGCATCTTTTACTGCGTTTGGATCACCATGAGTAATCAGCATAACCACTTGAGGATTTCTTTCAATCATCTTTTCGACACTTAAACTAGCATATTGTGGATAGGAATCTTCTTTTGGAAAATCTGCAGCAATGTTTTCGCCACCTGCTTTTTCTAGTAAATCGCCGGATAAAGAATTGGGAAGCGCAGCTAAATATGTACCTGGTGCACCATATACTAATAATGCCTTAACTGGGCTGGCTACTTCCTCTTTCATTCCTTCTACACGTTTAGAAATTCTTTGATTTACCTTTTCTGCTTCAGTCTCCTTTTGTAATAACGTTCCGTATAATCGGATCGAATTTTGAATATCATCAATTGAGTTTGCCTCCGTGAAGATTACTTTCGTACCTTGTTTCTCAATATTTGCTGCATGTTGCTTGAAACTCATACCAGCAATCAATACCGAGGGGTGAATTTCGGCAATTTTTTCAAAATTAGGTTGATGTGGATTTCCAATTTCAGCAATTGTTTCCAACTCTTTAGCAACTTCACCACTTACCGTTGGGCGTCCAGTCACATTGGCTCCTAATGATAATAAAATATCTAAATCGCCGGAGCTTAATGTAGCAATTGAATCCGGAACCTTGTCAAATGAAAGATTTTGTCCTGATGCATCCGTCACTTTGATTGCTATCCCTTCGACACTTTTATTTTCAGAACCTGATGCCTCCTTTGTCCCATTATCACATGCAGTAAGCGCCACTAATAAAACGAAACTGAATAAAATGAATGTATATTTCTTCAATTTCCAACCACTCCTTAATTAATAATGAGAATCATTCTCGTTATTTGGAGTATACCGAGAATGATTCTCATTGTCAATTATATTTAAGGAATTTTCGAAAATTAAAGCTCCTAATCTAAACCAAAAAAGCTATCCAATTCACTCAAACATGAATGGGATAGCTTTTTCAATTAATTATATAATTGTTTATGCTTTTTCCGTTTCAAACTTCTAGCAGAATGAAGGATTAGTTTTTGAACAGAAAAGCCAACCAACAAAATGACTACTAATAATAGCGTGATAGTAGCTCCTGGTGGAGTTCCTAATTGATAACTTGTAATTAGACCTGAAAAAATACTAAACAATGCTATAATCATTGCTGTTGCAAACACCATTTTAAATCCTTTCGTTAACCGAATGGCAAATGCAGCAGGTAGAACTAGTAAAGCTGAAACAAGTAATACACCAATCGTTGGAATGATCACTGAAATAGCCAAGCCGGTAATAATACTAAATGACAAGGATAAAAGTTTCGTATTAATGCCACTTGTAAATGCGGTATCCTCATCAAAAGTCATTAAATATAAAGGCCTTCGAAGGATAAAGAAATATAGTAAAATAACGATTGTAACACCAACCATTGTATAAACCTGTGAACTACTAATAGTTACAATCGATCCAAACAAGAACTGATCAATATTAGTAGTCATTCCACCATCAGTTATACTCATTAAAAATAATGCAAAGCTCAATCCCGCAGCCATTAAAATAGCAATCGACACCTCCGAATACGTATGATAAGCCCTTCTCATATATTCAATCCCAACCGCGCCAATGATGACTACAACAATCGTTGAAAACGTTACATTTGTATGAATAAAAAATCCAATCGCAACCCCTGCTAATGAAATGTGAGATAGTGTATCTGCCATTAATGCTTGCCTTCTTAAAACTAGAAAAACTCCTAAAAGCGGGGCGATAATACCAATTAGTCCACCAGCCCAAAACGCCCGTTGCATGAATTCAAGGTTAAACATTTCCATCCGCCTTGCTCCCCTTTCTCTAAGTGGATGATTTTATCAAGATAATCCTCTACCTCATCCTGATCATGTGTAACCATGATGACTGTGCGATTATGCTTTTTTACTTGATGACTCATAAACTCATAAAAGCCTTTTCGGCTTTCAAAATCCATCCCTGTTGTCGGCTCATCCAAGACTAATAGATCTGGTTCAGATGCCAATGTACGAGCAATACAAATTTTTTGTTTTTGCCCACCTGATAATGCGCCAATTTTGTGGTTTCGAAATTCCCACATACCAACCATTTCAAGTGCATTTTTTACATTTAACTCATCAGTTTCATTTAATCGCCTGAACCATTTTCCTTTTGGATATCTACCGGAACGAACAAGTTCAATTACTGTACTTGGGAAACCAACATTGAAGGATGCAATTTGTTGTGGTACATATCCAATCGTAAGACGTTTTCCTTGAGCATTTTTCTTACTAATGATCACTTCACCTTCCCATGGCTTTAATAAACCAAGCATAATCTTCAACATCGTTGACTTAGAAGCACCATTAGGACCAGTAATTCCAACAAACTCTCCACTATTTAATTCAAACGAAACCCCATTTAGTGCAGGGGTATGAGTATATCCAAATACAATATTGTGTAATGATGCTAATTTCACATGTACCAGTCCTTTCTCTAATTAAAGACAAAAAGCGTGCGTTTGAACATTGCACACGCTTTTGGTTTTGCCTCAATAGTAAATTACCAAGTAATAATAAGAAACGAGTATGATTAACATTCTAATCAATTACAGACTTTTTAATCGCATCTAGATTCTTTTGCATTACCGTAATATAATTTGAACCCTTTTCCTGTTCTTCCTTACTTAAACCTTCTAGTGTACTTAATACTTCGGTTTTTGCACCAATTTCATTCGCTAATGTCTCAGCAACTTTTGGGGATGTAAGTTCCTCAAAATAAATGATTTTAACTTGATGCTCTTCAGCAAATTGTTTTAGCTCACTTAATTTAGACGGACTTGGTTCTTGAGAAGGAGATAAACCGGCAATAGGAACTTGCTTAAGTCCATATTCCTTTGTCAAATAACCAAATGCAGAATGCTGTGTGATAATTTCCTTTTTCTTCGCATCTTTTAAGGCTGTTTGGTAGTCTCGATCTAATTTTGATAATTTTTCAATGTATCGATCACTATTTTTTTGATAATATTCTTTATTTTTAGGATCAGCTTTTATTATTGCACTTGTTATTGCTTTAACTTCTTTCTGCGCTAATACTGGGCTTAACCAAACATGTGGATCAACATTTTCATGATGATTATCCGATGAATTTCCAGCTAAATGGATCTTGCTACTAGCCTCAACAAAAGAAAGTTTCTCATTCCCTACACTTTTTTGAATGGCAGGGACCCAAGTTTCGAAATATTGACTGTTATAGACAAATAGATCTGCATTTTGAATACGGCCAACATCTTTCGGTGATGGCTCCCAATCATGTGGTTCAATATTAGACGGAATTAAAAGTTCGACATTCGCTTTATCCTTAGCAATATTCTTTGTAAATTCATACATCGGATAAAAAGTAGTTACAATTTGCAATTTTCCATTGTTCCCATCTTTTACTGCAGACCTACTTGAACAGCCACTGACAATGAATAAAGTAGAGATAACCATTATTAGACTGATCATATAATGTCTTTTTAGCATATACGTACCTCGTTTCTATGAATCGACATAATTACGATTTATCATGTTCAATTAAAATATAAGTATACTATTCTTTTATCTTTTCTTTTTTTTTAAACAAAATCATTCCGATTTACAATTCAAAGGAAAAAAGAAAAACAAAATATCCTCTCTAATAATAATACGGAATCATTCTTATTTGCAAGTATTTTATTTTTCCTTTTAACGACATTAATATAAACTTTAGATGGATATATTATCTATCGCTAGATTCATTATTTATTATTTCAATAAAATTTTTTAATATATTTGCTGTTAATCCCCAAATAGTATAACTTCCATAAAAATAGAACAATTCATCCATATGTCTAATTTGCCATTTATATTTTTCCCCACCGTAAATTGAATGGAAAGGAAAGTCTTTTTCAGGTTCTGCATGAAAATGTACCTTATAGTATTCTGGATCTGTTTCCATAAAAAAAGATAAAGGAACTGTAAACGTTTCTGCTACTTCCTCTGGGTTAGGAATAATTTCTACCTCGTCTCTTATTATTCCTGCATATGGATAAATAATGGTACCAAATGGTGACACAACATAATCTAATGGAAATATTTGTTCAATATTTCCTGAATCCACGCCAAGTTCTTCCTTTGTTTCACGAAGGGCTGTCATTTTGGAATCTCTATCTGTTTTATCTACTCTACCTCCAGGAAAACAAACTTCTCCTGGCTGCCTTCTCATATGATAGGCACGGACCTCGAATAAAATATGATACTCTTCTTTCTTCTTAATAATAGGTAAAAAAACAGCGTACTTACTATAATTTATTTCACCAATTATTTTTGGAATTCGATTTAAATATTTCTCTAACAACTTAGACCCTCCCTTCTTCCATGTTCAAAAAATCCACTACAACTAATTAAATTTCTGCAATCTTATTTACAATCATTTCACATAACTCATGAGTTTTGACGAGCTCTTCTTTAGTAATGGATGGAGCATGATTATATTCAATTGCGTGAATAAAATCTGCTACTGCTTGTTCAAATCCACGTTTGTACAGGGTCTGCTCCCAATCACTATATCCAATTCTTGTTTCATTTCTATCTTTTCGAATGATTAATTCTGCCACATTGGTCACTACTCTTTTTTCTTCTGAATTCATTATTTCAAGTTTCTCTTCATTTGTTCCACTATCACGATTCATTATCCCTATTGCTGTACCATATTTTGAAATTAATTGAATAACTACATGGTAAAGAAGCTGATTTTTTTTTCTGCCATTAATGACAATATCCTCAATTGGATAAGGAAACATATATAATAATGTATCTACAACATGGATAAAGTCATCAAAAATAAATTTTCTATTATCTTCAGGGAGGTTTTGGCGATTTTTTTGCATAATAATCATGTTAGGATTGGAAAGCTCTTTTAAATTTTGATAAGAAGGTGCAAATCTTCGGTTAAACCCCGCAGTTAAGATTAATTTATTTTTTTCTGCTAATCTAAGTAATTTTTCCGTTGATTCAAGATCATATGTAATTGGTTTATCCACATAAACATGAATATTATTTTCAAGAAGTTTTTCGATAATTTCTTCATGGGATTCTGTCGCACTATGAACAAAAGCTCCTGTTATTCCGCTAGTTATTAAAGATGATAGGGATTCATGGCTCTTATTAAAACGATATTTTTCTTGAATATTTTTTAACTTGATTTGATTTCTTGTATAAAGATGGATTTCAATATTTTCAATACTAGATAATACGGGTAAATAGGCTTTATTGGCTATATCCCCAAGTCCGATAATTCCAATTTTCAACATGATTTTCACCTCATTGTATTTATATTCTTCTATATTAAATATTAGCACGTATCCAGTAATGAATAAACTGAGACTCCAGTTTAAAATGAAAAACAGACTACAATTTATAGTCTGTTTTATAAGAATATGACGTTGGTTTACATAATAAAATTATAGTATATCAATTTCATCACTGATGGACCTGTGCACAGTAGTGATTCACCAATTCTTCAATTTGATTATGTTCAGGGAATTTACCTTGGAATTCGAATTTAATTTCTTCAACAAATTTTCCTTCCTTATATACATGTATTGCCCCATCTTGACTAATAACGCTAAATTCAGGTTCAAATATATAACCGTTTCTTTCTATTGCACCCATAGCTTGACATCCCCTTTATTTCAATTGCTTGCCATTTTAAATGATGATCAAACTTTAGATAAGTAATTCATAAACTTCATTTAGCTGATGTACTCTCTTCTCATCCTTTTCATTCTGTGCATAAGAAATTTCATCTTTTAAAATTGAGTTTAAAAAAGAAATTTCTTCCTCATCTAAATCTCTTACAAATTCTTCTTCGTTTTGATAATGATTTTGTAATTTTTTATAAATCCTTTGCCCTGTTGACCGATTTACATGGTTTGATAATGATTCTCTTAAGTAGGCTAAAGTTGTATCCAATTATTTTCACCTCAAATTAGAATATACCTCTATCATATAAATTCGGTTAAAATTTCATAAATCATGCATACCAATTTTTCTTAATTAAGCACCAATTTCTTCATTTATAATTACATCTTTTGGACGTGAAATATAACTATGTAGAATCATTCCTATAATAACGAGAAAAATACCAAATAAGGCAAACATTGATGGAAATGCTGCATGTAAAATAATAATTTCTCCAATTAGAGCAAATAATATTTCAACAGACTGGGTTGCTTCCACAGCTGCTAGTTGAGAAACATCATCTTTAACAAGATCAGTCGCTTTAAAAAACAGGACAGTTGCAATAACTCCTGAAGAAATAGCAATAATTAATGACTGATTCATCTGGCTTACACTAGGAGTTCCGACTGTTTTAAGAGCATAAACAGATAGGATGATCCAAAAAGGTAGACTCGCAATGGTCATTCCTAATACCCTTTGAAATGGATCTAATCTTCCTTCACATATTTGCATCATCTTTCGATTACCCAGTGGATAGGCGAAAGATGCAATCAGAACAGGAAGCACAACCAATAATGTACTCTTTAGAGAAATGTCCTCCCCTTGATTAAATTGCATACAAAATACACCTATTAAGATTATTAAAGACATCATTAATCCTTTAAAAGGGATTTTCCCTTTCACCTTTACAGGACCATTTGGTGTTTGGATCACTTCTGAGAAAAATGGGACAAGTAGTGAGCCCGAAATGATGGTGATTTGCCATGTTCCAGCAACAAGCCAACCAGGACCATACGCAGATGAAAAACATAAAGGACCATAAAATAATCCAAACCCAACACAGCTCCATAATAACCATTGAACAGGATGCTTTTTCATTTCTCTTAGTAAATCTTTAAGATTTTTTCTCCATAAAACAATAATCAATAAAAATGGAATCATGAAAAAATAGCGTAATGATGCACTCCATAGCCAACTGCCACCAGAAAGTTCCATTGAACGATTTAGTACAAAAGTTATGGCAAAAAAGAAAGCTGCACCAATGCCTAATATAATTGCTTTCATAACCTACCTCCTTAGTTGAATCTACCCATGATGTATGTGTCTAAAGAATGCGAAGATATCTACACCTGTACTTCATGTTATTTATCAGTTTAACTGACTAGATTATTAACAAAATTAAGAAAAGTGCTCTTTTACAAAAAATCTATATTACAAGAATATTCGTTTAGACAAAAAAAATCTAGAGGAGTTTTTCCTCTAGATTTTTTAATATGCATTAAATCATTATTTCTGTTCAACTTACATATGCGATAATGCCTTCTTCATCATTTAATTCTAATTCTAATGCTACAGCCATAGGGTCAACTCCATGTTCCGTATCAAGCCAGTGACGAAGTGCTTCAATCAATTTCACTTCATTTAGTTGATGTAAACGATCATTTAATTCAACCTCTGCACCAAATCCAGTATCATCATCGAAAACTAATTCAACCGATACCTCTTCTGGGTGAATATAATTTTTATCCGCAATATAGATACATATCGCATTGATGATATCTTGTTCGTATATCGCTGTCTTCTCCATATTAGTTATACCTTCTTGTTTTATTTCGCTTGAAGAAGCTGAAGATTCGTACAATAACCATAATCACTCCAATAAGAATGATGACATTTACAAATCCTGCTAGGATGGATCCAAAAGCACCCATTCCCATTCCTCCAAATAGGTTACCAATTAGTAATCCACCTAATCCACCAAGAAGCATACCTTTCATAAATCCGCCTTTATTGGTTTTATTGGTAACAGATTTTGAGTTTGAAAACGTATTATTTTTCTTTTCTTGCTGGAATCTATTTGTGTTTGTATTCTTATTCGTTGAAAAAGGTGTTGATTGTGAAGGACTATATGATCGTTTTCCTGAACGATACCCTTTAGCATCAGCATCATGAACAAAACCAATACTTGTGACACTAAATATTAATGTAAATGCAGTTAAAAACATGATCAGTTTTTTTCTCACTTATGATTCTCCTTTTTTAGTTAAAGTTTTTACGAGTTCCTATGAACCTATTATATGAACTTTTGAAGAAAAAATCAAGATTTTTTTATATTAGACACTAAAAAGTCAAAAATATCAAAAGATTTCTAACGTCTTCTAGTAGAAATTCAATAGAGGATTTGAATTTTTTTTAAATAGTAGTTTGACATTTCATATTACTAATCATAACATAAGTTCATAAGAACCTTGTTTTATGGAGGTGGAATGGTGCTTACCTTTCAATTAACTAGAAAAGAAATGGCTGAGCTATTATTATCTCTTAAAGGATGGAATAACAATCGGCCGATAACGATTCTCCAAGAAGCTTGGATTCGTTCAAACCATATCACAGTAGATGAACAAAAACCATTAAATGCATTTATTACAACCGTTTTAGCACCTATATTTGAAAAAGTGATTAAATATGATAAAACAGAAATTGCATTTTCATTAAATGAGATTGTTGCACTTGGAAATCAAATAGAGAATACTAACTTTACGACTACTGCTGTTCAAAATTGGGTAAAAAGAGATATTAAAGAAATGATTTCTTCCCCTCAGAAAGGGAAAAAATATTCTTTGGAACAAACTGCATTATTATTTCTAGTTGAAGATTTGAAAACAGCACTAGATTTTGAATCGATTCGTAAATTATTAAAATTAGTCGTAAATGATCCGGAAAATGAAAATGATGATTTAATAAATCCCGTTCATTTATATGCAGCTTACTCTACTATTTTTGATCAAATTAATCAGCAATATCATAATCAAACAAGCCATACAATCCAAGATATTGAAAACATGATTGAATCAACTGCTAACCAATTGGTGGATGAGTATTCTCATCTTTCGGATAAACACCGAGAAGCTATTAGGAATACAATTGTTATTGCTACTCTATCTGTTTTCACAGCATATTTCCAAATGTATGCTCGCAAGTACCTATCGGCAACCTTATTTTTGCAAGATTTTACGAACCAAAATTCTTGATCACTTTCAGCACTAAGTTTGTTTAGAAACTTAGTTTTTTTAATCCATTAAGACATTCGAAAAGTAATTTTACTATTTTTTATTATATACATGCACTTATATAGTTTTTAGATCATCTGTGTCTTGAATGGATTATATAAAGAAGTTTCGGTTCAAATGATTAGTGTTTATAAAAAATAAGCTATAAAAAAACAGACCCGACATAGTCTCAGGTCTGTTTACTATTACCAGTTTTTAATTTCTTGACGGTCTCCTTTACTATTTCCCTTTTTGGCAAATCTATTTTTTAATTCTTCTTCAATTTCAGAAAGTGAAATGTTTTTCTCCGCCATCAAAACGAAAATATGATAAAATAAATCACTGCATTCACTAATCATTTCTTTAGGATCGTCATTTTTAGCAGCTATAATGACCTCTCCAGCTTCTTCTATCACTTTTTTTCCTATTTTATCGATACCTTTACTAAGCAAATAGTTGGTATATGAATTCTCCAAAGGATTTACTTTCCGATCATTGATTTCCGTCATCATCTTATTGAAGATATCTGTCTCCTTTTCATTTGGCTCAGAAAATCCCGGAACCGTACGATAAAAACAAGAAGTCTTTCCTGTATGACAGGCAGGTCCAGATGGTTCAACATAAATAAGCAATGTATCCGCATCACAATCAAATTGAATGGATTGCACCTTCTGTCTATTCCCAGAAGTCGCACCCTTATTCCAAAGTGATTGACGACTGCGTGAATAGAACCATGTTTCCTTCGTTTCCAAAGTTTTTTGATATGCTTCTTCATTCATATAAGCAAGCATTAAGACATCTTTTGAATGTATATCAACAATAATTGCTGGAATTAATCCTTTAGAAAACTCGAACATCACGAATATTCACCCCATTTTCCTTACAAATCTCCTTTACTTCTTGAATCGTACATACACCGTCGTGAAAGATAGATGCTGCTAATCCTGCAGATACATTGGTTTCAGCAAAAACGTCAAGAAAATGGTGAGGCTTCCCACAACCACCTGATGCAATGATTGGTATATTCACACTATCGACTATTGTTTTTGTTAATGGAATGTCGAAACCATCTTTCACTCCATCATAATCAACACTAGTTAACAGAATTTCTCCAGCTCCTAAACGTTCCACATCCTTCGCCCATTCGATTGCATTTAATCCTGTATTCTTATTTCCTCCATGTGTCATCACATGCCATGTACCGTCAGGAAATCGTTTTGCATCTATTGCTACCACTACACATTGAGAACCGAAGCGATCTGATGCATCTTTTATTAATTGCGGATTAGCAACAGCTGCAGAATTAATTCCTATCTTATCCGCTCCCGCCCTTAATAGTTCGGTTACATCATCAATCGTTCTTACTCCACCACCGACAGTAAAAGGAACAAACACTTGTTCAGCTGTTTTTTTTACCACATCAATCATTGTTCTTCTGCCTTCATTTGTTGCGGAAATATCCAAAAAAACTAGCTCGTCTGCACCATTTTCAGAGTAAAATTTTGCTAAATCTACAGGATCACCAAGCTGCCTTAAAGATTTAAAATTGACGCCTTTTACGACAGATCCATTTTTAACATCTAGACACGGAATAATTCTCTTGGCAATCATATCTGATCCCTCCGGAGAGTTACTTTTCCATCATAAATTGCTTTACCAACTATCGCTTCAGTTATCCCAATCCCTGACAAAGAAAGAATGTCCTCATAATGACGTATTCCTCCTGATGCAATAATTTTACAACCGACTTGATTAACGATTTTTTCTAGATGATAAAGATTAGGTCCACTCATTGTTCCATCCTTTGAAATATCGGTGTAGATAATTGTTTCAACGCCAAGCTGCTCCATTTTTTTTGCAAATTCGAGATAATTGACTTCTGAAATATTTTCCCATCCACTCGTAGCCACTTTTCCATTTTTTGCATCGATGCCAATGACAATGTGATGATGATATTTTTTTAATGCTTCCTGCAAGAATCCTGGTTTTTCAATTGCCGCTGTCCCTAACACCAGTCTTGCAACCCCTGCACAAATATATTTATCAATCGTTTCTAGATCACGAATACCTCCACCGACCTGAATAGGTATCCTCGAAATTTCTACTAGTTTCCTAATTAATTCAAACTGTACACTTGTTCCCCGCCTTGCTCCATCAAGATCAACAATATGTACAAGCTCAGCTCCATCCTCAATAAATTGTTGAATTTGTATAAGAGGATCACTTGCCACTTCAGTGGTTTTTCGAAAATCCCCTTGGTACAACCGTACACATTTTCCATTTATTAAATCAATCGCCGGTATAATCCTCATCTTGTAACCACCTAACTTAATTATTTACAATTTTTATGTTATTTGATTGAAGAAATATTTCTATTAACTTCCTTCCAACAGCCCCGCTTTTTTCAGGGTGAAATTGCATTCCATAGATATTTCCCTTACGCACAATTGCTGGAATCTGTGTACCATAGTCCGTTGTAGCCAATACATATTTAGAATCAGTTTTTGCTATATAGGAGTGAACAAAGTATACATATTGATCTTGAAATCTTCCAAATTCTTCGTCCTTAACATCAAGTGTATTCCATCCGATATGGGGGAGTGGATCAACTGTACGCATTTTTTCAACTGTTCCTGGAATTAAATTTAAACCCAATGATTGCTCCCCCTCATAACCCTTTGTAAATAATAATTGCATTCCTAAGCATATTCCTAAAATGGGCTTGGTTTTGGCTAATTCATGTAAAATCTCTCGCAATTGGCGGTTATTAAGTTCTTGAGCAGCCGCTTGGAATGAACCGACTCCTGGAAGGATAATATGTGATGCTCTTTCTAGTTCTGTTTGATTATCAGTCACACATACATCACAGCCTAAATCTATCAGCGCATTGGATACACTTGAGATATTCCCCATTCCATAATCAATAATAGCAATCATTCGAGTAACCCCTTTGTTGAATTGACTCCATTAATTTTCGGATCAATGGTAATTGCCTGACAAAGTGCACGTCCTAAGGCTTTAAACAATGATTCAATTTGATGATGCGTATTTTCTCCATATAACACTCTAGCATGTAATGTAATGGCTGATTGATTAGCAAAAGCAATAAAAAATTCTTTCACTAATTCCGTATCAAATGCACCTAATTTAGGATTAGTAAATTGTGCATCAAAATGTAGATATGGTCTGCCACTAATATCTACTGCTATAAATCCCAATGTCTCATCCATCGGTACGTAAGAAGATCCATATCTTGAAATTCCTTCTTTATTTCCTAATGCTGCCTTCACTACTTGACCTAAAACAATTCCTACATCTTCTACTGTATGGTGACTATCAATGTGTAGATCTCCTTCTGCTTTAATATGAAGTCCGAACCTTCCATGTTTGGCGAATAACTCAAGCATATGATCAAAAAAACCGATCCCTGTTTGAATTAAAACATTTGACGGATCGTCTAAGTGAATTGCCACAAATATCGATGTTTCATTTGTTTGTCTTCTTTTTTCTGCTGTACGCATGAAGCTCACTCCTTCTTTACAAGTCCATCGGGCCATATTCTATTACATTTGTTTATTTTCTTGAATTCTTACTTGAACTGCTCGTGCATGTCCGGCTAACTTTTCTTGATTTGCTAATGTAACCACATCTTTGGAGGCATTTTCCAAAGCTGCTTTAGAATAATATAAAAATGTAGTTTTTTTCATAAAATCATCAACGGATAGTCCGGATGAAAACCTTGCTGTACCGCCTGTTGGTAATACATGGTTAGGGCCTGCAAAATAATCCCCAAGTGCTTCAGGAGTATGATAACCAAGAAAAACAGAACCCGCATTTTTGACTTTATTTAAATAGGTTAGAGGCTGATCTAATTGAATTTCTAAATGCTCGGGGGCTAATTGATTCACCAAGTCAAATGCCATATCTATCGAATCAACTATGACACTAGCACTTTGAAATTCTAGTGATTTCTCAGCAATTTCCCTCCTCGGTAAACATTCACATTGTTTAATTAATTCCAACTTGGTTTCGCTCAATAATTTCTCACTAGTAGTAAAAAGAAAAGTGCGTGCTTGAACATCATGCTCAGCTTGAGCAATTAAATCTGCTGCAATAAATGTTGGATTCGCATTTTCGTCCGCAATGATAGCTACTTCAGATGGACCTGCAATCATATCGATACCAACATCACCAAATACTAGTGATTTTGCTGCAGCAACATAGGCATTGCCCGGACCAACAATTTTATCCACTGCTTGCATCGTTTCGGTCCCATATGCAAGTGCTGCAATTGCCTGAATCCCACCAATTTTATATATCTTATCTACACCTGCAATATCTGCTGCTACAGATAAAATAGGTGAAATCCTTTCTCCCATTCTTGCAGGAGTGGTCATGATGATCTCTTCAACGCCTGCAAGGGAAGCAGGAATGGCATTCATAAGTACAGTTGAAGGATAACAGGCTGTTCCACCAGGCACATAGATTCCTACTCGTTCTATCGGACGAAACAGTTGACCAGATATGATATCTTCAGATAAATCCATAAATCTGGACTGTTGAAGTTGTTTTTTATGAAATTCTTTAATATTTTTAGCCGCTTTTTTTAGCGTAACAACGATTTCATTTGATATATTTTTCCATGCAAGTTCTCTTTCTTCTTTTGTAACTTCCCATTGTTTTGGTACTATACCATCAAATTTCTTTACATATTCTTTTAGAGCTTCTTCTCCATTTAAACGAATAGACTTAATGACTTCCTTTGCAATGTTTACTATTTCTTCCTGCATTGATTTTTCTTTATACCGACATTGAATAAAATTATTGATAAATTGCTCAGGTGAATAGTTGCGAATCATCGAATTTCCTCCTTAGGAAAAATCGCCTCAATTAAAGGTGTTATTAGCTCACGTTTTATTTTCAAAGATGATCGATTGGCAATGCAACGCGCAGAAATCCAATGAATATCTTCTGTTACAATTAGGCCATTTTCCCTTAATGTCGTTCCAGTTTCTACAATATCAACGATTGCATCTGCTAAACCCAATAATGGTGCTAGTTCAACTGAACCCTCTAGTTTTACAATATCAACAGATTCCCCTTTTTTTCGAAAAAAATCTGTTGTAACATTCGGATATTTAGTTGCAATGGTCCGTTTCTGTTTTCGTTTGACACCTTTTTTTTCTTGTTCCGCTAGTGAAAAACGACATTTTCCAAACGGGAGAGGCAATAAATTATAAACATCTGGTTGATATTCAAGAAGAATGTCTTCACCAATGATGCCAATATCCGCAATTCCATGTTCAACATATGTTGCTACATCTACACCCTTAGCAAAAATAAACTGAAAATTTTCTGTTTCTACAGATAGTTTTCTTCCCTTATTAACTAAAGGATCAATATTATAAGATAAAGTGCGAAAATAATTAAGAAATTGTTCTTCTAGCCTACCTTTTGTTAATGCAATACATATCTTCATTTCTCAATCACCTCGTAATCACCATTGCTTCCTATTATATTTAGCACCTTATCAAACGCATTTAGGTTTGTTTCCTTATCCAGAACTTCAACAATTGAATCCTTATATCGTTCCCTTAATTGTTCTGCTATTGAATACGTTTCTTCAGTTGCAATCACACAAATTTTTTCTCTATTTTTCTCTACTTGTATTTGTTCAGCTAACTGATCTGCATCAAATGCTAAACCAACAGCACTAATACTTTGTTCAAATTGTTCATACAATTTATCATAACGGCCACCTGAATAACACGTTGCTCCATTTTCCTTCAGAAAACCTCTAAACATCATCCCAGAATAATATGGAAGATTTTTTACTCTTCCTAAATCAACGATTATGTCTGTTTCACCCATTGACTGTAGCATCAGTGATAATCGTTTTATGTCCCCTAGGATGTTCAATAAGGTGGCGTTATTTTTCCATCGGATTTCATACATTTCAATTACTGACTCAAAGTTGCCATAGGCATCGACCAAAGATACAAACTCATCGGCAATCTCATGATTGCCATGGTTTTTAGCTATTTGATAAACCGTATCTTTTCTTTTATCATGCATAGCTAAACGCAATTGCTCAAAATCATTTTCACTTAAATTTAATTGCTTGGATAATTCTTCAAAAATTCCTGTATGGGCTAGTTCGGTTATGTATTCCGATATCTTCAACTCATTAAGAAAATTTCTAGCCATAAATAAGCATTCACTTTCAGCTAGTAGATTGGAATAATTGATTATTTCTATTCCAACCTGTCTACCCTCTACCCCCAGTTTATTTCTTCTGAAAATAGATCCTTGATATGCCCATTTTTGAGGCTTATCACTATGCTTTGCTATAGCTCTTGCGATGGCTGTCGTCCAATCCGGCCTTAATACTTCAATATCACCATCACTGTTAAACCATTTCAACATGTTTTGCAGGGGCATTCCGACATATTCATTTGTAAATGTACTCGCATATTCTACTACCGGAGTCGCTATTTCTTGATACCCCCTTAAAGTAACAACTTGTCGAAATGTTTCAAACACCTGGTTCTGCCGGCTAACTCTACTCCCCAACATATCTTTACTACCACTTGGTAAAAACATATTTTCACTTCCTACACCACTAATTCTTTAGTATATTATCACTCTACCAAACTAAAGCATTTTGAGTTGTATTTACAATAGCACAGTTCTTTGAAAAACGTCAATACATTAAAATTAATGAAATGGCTTTTAACTACGTAAAAAAAGAGTACACCTCTAATTTTAAAGTGTACTCCCTTTATCAAAATTAATATCAAATGATTTTATCAATAATCCCATACTCAAGGGCTTCTTTAGCAGACATGAAATAATCTCGATCGGTATCTTGCGCAACCTTGTCATAGGATTGTCCTGTACGTTCAGCAATCATTTTGTTTAAATGCTCTTTAAGCTTTAAGATTCTTTTTGCAGATATTTCTAAATCAGTCGCCTGCCCTCGTACGCCACCTAGAGGCTGATGGATCATAATTTCACTATTTGGTAATGCCATTCGTTTCCCTTTTGTTCCTGCCAATAGCAGCATTGCACCGAATGAGGCAGCTAAACCAATACAGATGGTTTGTACATCAGGTTTGATAAATTGCATTGTATCCAAAATGGCAAAACCAGCTGATGTCGATCCGCCAGGACTATTAATATAGATGGAGATATCTTTTTCTGGGTTATCAGCAGCTAAAAATAATAATTGTGCGACTACACTGTTTGCAACTGAATCATTGATTTCATCACCAATGATAATAATACGATCCTTTAATAATCTTGAATAAATATCAAATGATCTTTCACCACGCGATGATTGCTCTATTACATATGGAATTGTATTCATGCTTTTTCCTCCTGTTTTTAAGCTGCTCGTAGTTGGAGGCTTGTCGAAATGGAAGGTGATGTAGATTTCAAGTTAAACAATCGGAATAATTCTACAAGAATAGATGGATTTTCATTTTTTATCGCTTCATACGTTGCATGAAGCAAAGCTTCCCTCTCATCCATATTCATATATGACTGCAACAACCTTTGAGGATCATTATCTGCCACAATATTTTTTAAACGATTACGAGTTCTAAATAATGAAGCCTTTATGGCGCCTTCTGTCATATTTAAGGATTCGGAGATATCTGAAAGACTGAATTGAAAAACATCCTTTAAAATGAAAATTACAGTCTGTTGATAAGATAAATTTGAAACAAGTTTTTCAATTATTGAGTATAGCTCAGGTAGATCCTTTATCGGATCATAGGACGGTTCTTGTAATGAACCATTTACTACTTTCGAATCTTTTCGCATTTGATCTACCCATCGATTATGTGCAATACGATACAATAAGGTTATATTGATACTTGCATTTTTATCAATATATGTTTTAAGCATTTTTTCCATCGTTTCTTGAGCCAAGTCATCCCCATCCCAGTTATTTCTTGTCATCATTCGACAATACCTCTTTAGAGCAGGATAGAAATTTGTTATGTCTGTTTTATCAATACCAGATTCATTACCAAGCTTGGTTTTCAAAGTGATCACTCCTTTTGAACCTCTATATAATAAACGAATTTTAACAAGAAAAAGTTACGGGTATGAAATTAAATCACTAATTTTTTTCTCCGCCATTTTTTAAATAAAACTCCATGCTTCGGCGAAGCAAACAAAGTAATGAAGAAAAGGAAGCCTGCTACCATAATCATACATCCTGCAATTGATGCATCCATTAAATAGGCAAAATAATAACCTAATACCGCGCTCACGATTCCTGCAATCATACTATAAATAATCATGATAAACAGCCGATCAGTAAGTAAATATGCAGTTGCCGCAGGAACTATTATCATTCCAACAACAAGAATGGCACCAACACTTTCAAAAGAGGAAACAGTTGTTAAAGAAACGAGGCTCATTAACAAATAATGAAAGAAAACAACTGGTATTCCTAATGCAGCTGCCATTGCTGGGTCAAAAGAACAAAGCTTAAATTGTTTATAGAAGAGCCCAATTACTAGAATATTCAATAATAAAATACTCCCCACGATCCAGACCGCTTTAGGACCTAATTCCATCCCATTTATTATAAATGTATCCCATGGTGCATAAGCAATTTCCCCATATAGAACACAATCAAGATCCAGATCAACCTGCCTAGTAAATAAACTGACTAATACGACTCCTCCTGCAAATAGTGCTGTAAAAACGACTCCAATCGATGCATCAGATTGTACACCATTATTTTGAAACATTTGTATAAGAAAAACAGTAATGATCCCTATAACCGCAGCACCTATCATCATGACGAAGGAATCTCTTGTTCCACTTAGAAGGAAGGCAATAACAATCCCCGGTAATATGGCATGACTAATAGCATCACCAATCATTGACATTTTTCTCAATACTAAAAAACAACCTACCAAGCTACACGAAGAAGCAACTAATGCGCCAATTAACATAATCCATATATGATTCATCATGCATTTCCATCCTTTATTGCTTGTTTAAGTTGCTGTTGGTTCAATATTTCTGTTTTTGCCCTTTTCTGTCTCATAGCCTTAGCTAATACTCCTCGACTAGGAGCCAATACAATTGAAACGACAAAAATACTTGTTGCTGAAAGGACGATCAATGGACCAGTTGGTAAATTATTTGCCCATGTACTAATAATTGTACCAATTAATCCACTTGTTCCGCCAAACAGTCCCGCTAATATAATCATTACATGCAATTTTTCCGTCCAATAACGAGCTGATACAGCTGGGGTAATTAATAATGCTGCCATCAAAACAACTCCCACAGCTTGTATTCCAATCACAACAGCTATGACCAAAAGTAGCATAATAAATTGATCAAGAATCATTGTAGGTAAACCGATTCCTTTTGCAAAGCCTGGATCAAAGGATAGTAGTTTAAATTCTTTAAAGAAGACAATACTTACTCCAATTAAAAACAAACTAATCCCTGCCATCGTATACACATCGGAATGAACCATTGATGCCGCCTGACCAAACAAAAATTTATCCAATCCACTTTGATTTCCACTCGCGCTATGCTGAATTTGTGTTAATAAAACAATTCCAATGCCAAAAAATACAGTTAATATAATCCCTAATGCAGAGTCTTGTTTAATCCGAGAATATCTTGTAATAAAACTAATTGACATTGTCGCTAAAATACCAGCGATCATCGCGCCAATTAAGAAAAAAAAGATTGATTTCGTTCCAGTCAGTATAAAGGCAAGACATACACCTGGTAAAGCAGCATGAGATAAAGCATCACCCATTAACGTTTGCTTGCGCAAATAAGCAAAGCATCCGATCACCCCACTGCTTATACCGAGTAAAACGGAACCAAATAAGATCCATTGAGTATTGGGGTCTTGAAAAACTTGAAAGATATTCATTTCTCTCACCTCGAATTAATCAGTATTGGTGATGTTTCAGAATCCAGCATCGTTAATTTGCCACCATATGTTTTTTGGAGATGGTCCTTCGTAAATAAATCTTTCGTAGGTCCTGCTGCAATAAGATGAACGTTCAACAAGATAAGCCAGTCAAAATATTCTTGAACCGTATTTAAATCATGATGTACAACCAAAACTGTTTTACCTTGCTTTTTTAAATCATTGAGAAGCGTAATAATTGCTTTTTCGGTCGCCGCATCCACTCCTACAAATGGTTCATCCATAAAATATAGTTGGGCATCTTGTGCTAATGCTCTTGCAAGAAACACGCGCTGCTGCTGTCCACCTGATAATTGACTAATTTGCCGTTGTGCATATTCTTCCATCCCTACTTTTTCTAAACATTCCATAGCGATCCTTTTATCCTTCATCCCTGGTCGTTTAAACCAGCCCAAGTGGCCATATCTTCCCATCGTTACGACGTCTAATGCATTAGTAGGAAAATCCCAATCTACCGATTCCCTTTGCGGAACGTATCCAACGATTTTCCTTTTCTCTTTATACGTTTTCCCATATATTTCAACAGTGCCTGAAACAGAAGGAATTAATTCCAAGATCGATTTAATAAGTGTTGATTTCCCCGCTCCATTTGGACCAATAATACCGATTAAATTACCTTCAGGAATATCAAAGGAAACATTTTCCAGGACAGGTTTCTTTTGATATGCAACAGTTAAATTCCGAATACTTAATGGTGTAATCATCTTGAATTTCCTCCTTTTTATTTCAATGCATCTACAATGGTATCTACATTATGTCTCACCATTCCAATATAGGTTCCTTCAGGAGTTCCTTCTTCACCCATTGCATCAGAGAAGAGTTCTCCACCAATTTTTACATTATGTCCTTTCTTTTTTGCTCCTTCAACAACCGCATTAATTGCTTTTTTAGGCACACTTGATTCCATAAAAACAGCTTTAATTTTATTAGCAACTAAAAAATCCCGAAGCTCACTGACATCCTTTGATCCGTATTCAGAAGCTGTACTAATGCCTTGGAGTCCCATCACTTCTATACCATATCGGTCTCCAAAATAGCCAAATGCATCATGAGCTGTTACTAAAACACGGGTTTGCTCAGGAATACTTGCAATTTTATCCTCCGCATACTGGTCTAATTCCTCCAATTTTTTTATATATGCATCTGCATTCGTTTGATAATCTTCCTTATGATCTGGATCATACTTTATTAATTCATCACGTACTGTTTTTGTAGCTGTTATCCAATGCTTTACATTAAACCAAATGTGTGGATCATGTCCTTCTGTCCCATCATCCCAACCTCGTAACTGATCTTCTGAAATGTCCTTTGACACTGCGATCGTTGTTTTTTTCTTTGCCATCTTTTCGAATATATCAATCATTTTCCCCTCTAAATGTAAACCGTTATAGAAAATGATATTTGCCTTTTCAAGCTTCTGTATATCTCCCTGTGATGCTTTATAAAGATGAGGATCAACACCAGATTTCATTAAGCCAACCACTGCTACATGCTCTCCACCTACCTCGTTTACAATATCTTTTATCATGCCAATTGTAGTTGTTATTTGAATTTTACCTTCATGCTGTTTGCTAGTTTTTGCACTATTTCCACAGCCTGAAATGAAAACCATTGTTATAACGAATAAAATACAAAAATATTTTAAGTGACGCATTAAAGCTATTCCTCCTTTATTCTCTAGGCATACTTTTTTACTAATAAAACTTTCAAATCCTTTATTTTATCCCCCTTCAAGTTATTTAGTCATATACCATTTTCTTTCTCTTGTGCAACTTTTAGGCAAAAAAATATATCAACACAAAAATGTTTCCTTAGTGAAAAACTAAAACAAAACTGAAATAATGTCAATAGAATTTTTAAAATTCACTATATTAATGTTCATTGTTATGATGCAAATTTTTAATTTGAACTTGGTTATTTTCTAATATAATTTTCGCATCTTCCTTACTTAATATCCCTATTTTTTCACATAGCAGCGTATAAAATATCAAACTCTTTCTCATCTTCATTCCTCCATTTTCAATATAAACGTTATTTTTTAAAAATTATATGCATAAAGGTAAAAAAGTTTACTTCTTGCAAAAATATAATTTATGTATATACTAAAAATTTTTTAAAATTGGGAAAGTACCTATCACAAATGGAAGTTCTACTCATAATCTGTATCATAACAGAATAAAATTATTTACAACTGTTTTATATAAGTATATACTGTAAAAAACATTTACTTTTCTGTATATTTTAAAAAATGGAGGCGAGTATCGTGTTACAAAATCCTGTTGAATTTTTTTACAATTTAATGAATTCAAAGAAAATCTGTCCGGAATGTGGGGAAAAAGTAGAAGATCAGGCTGAATCCTATATTCTAGAATGTGAACGTTGTTTAGCTAATAAATTAGAGTAATAGTAAGTACTTTTATTTCTTTTTGTGAAATGTATGGTGTAGCGTTTTTCAACTGCATTAGTTAAAAATAATACTTTAATAGAATCAAATTTAAGTAAAGAACCTATATAAAAAAACGAGAAGGTTCTCTTCTCGTTTTCAACGAATTTATATGTTCATTTTGTAGGGAATAAAAATTGGATCTTTTGCCTCTCTTGATCCCATTCAAGATAAGCGTCAAAATTTCTCTCTTCTTTTTTAAATCCTTTAATTAGCTCTGTTTTTCCATCCTTAAGTAGTTTCGAAATATTTTTTTGTGAAATGGTCTTCCCGAGTATTTTTTTAGAAATCGTAAAATCACATTTTGTTTTTTGATAGTTCGTACACCCATAAAAATTTCCTTTTTCGACGATGCTTCCATCACATTTTTTACAAGCTCCTAATTTTGCTTTCGCATGTTTACGTCCTTGTTTTTTACTCGTAAAATGAGAGATTTCCTCAAGTAAGTCTTCGGAAAAGGTCCATTGTCCTTCAGCACTTTTTGCATCATCAATTAATTTCATGGACAATTTTTTTGCTTGCTCCATAAATATGGCCGGGGAAGCTTGTCCTTCGCCAATCTCCTGTAACCTTTTTTCCCACTTAGCTGTCATTTCCGGTGAGGCTAAAATACTTTTACCGATACTATCAATCAATAAAATCCCTTTTTTTGTAGCATAGACTAGATTTTTAGTTACTTCAATATACTTACGGTCTTTTAATACAGTAATAATCCCTGCTCGTGTAGCTTCTGTACCTAATCCTTCCGTCTTCTTTAGTATACTTTGTAATTCTGCGTCCGAAGTAAATTTTCCCGCTGTTTTCATTAACGTAATAAGCTGTCCTTCTGTATATCGTTTGGGTGGCTGTGTTTTTCCTTCTTTCACCCTTGATTGTTTGACAATACCCGTTTCATCCTTCAGTAAAACTGGGAGTAATTGATCCTCATCTTTCTTGTCATCTGTTTGATGGAGAACCTTTCTCCATCCCTCTTGAATCATTTGTTTTCCTTTTGAAACAAAGGTTGCTCGTTCTTCAACAATCGTGTGTATCGTTGTATAATCAAAAATGCTTTTTTCATAATGGGCAGCAATTAATCTTTTAATAATTAGGTCATAGATCCTTTGTTCATCCTTCTCAAGTCTACTTGGATCGACTACTTGTTCCGTTGGAATAATTGCATAGTGATCAGTAACCTTTTTAGGATTCACATAGCGCTTATTATCAATTATTGACTGGTTTGGGAGTGGAAAATAATCTTTATATGCATTCATTTCACCAATCTGTTTCAAAATTTCAGGAAACATCTCAGCCTCTTCCTTCGTTACAAAACTGGAATCAGATCTTGGATAGGATATAATTCCACGCACATAAAGCTTTTGAGCAATGTCCAATGTCTTCTTCGGTGGAAACTTGAATAATTTGTTGGCCATTGCCTGTAAAGCAGAAAGATTATATAAATATGGCGGATGAAATTCTTTTCTCTCTTTTTGGATATCCATCACTCTCGCCTTTTTTCCCTTACAAAAATCGGCAATAGCATCTGCCTTTTCCTGGGTAGAGATTCGAGTTTCTTGATCTAAATGCCAAATCCCTTCGTATTTTTTTTGATCCATTTGAAAAGTTGCTTTTACCTCCCAAAAGGGTTCACTCTTAAACTGTTCTATTTCTTTTTCTCTCTCTACAATTAAAGCCAGTGTAGGGGTTTGAACTCGTCCTGTTGAGAACACATCATTAATCCCTTTCTGTTGCAGTAACAATGTATAAACACGTGATGCATTCATACCGATTAACCAATCTGCACATGCTCGACTCATGGCTTCAAAATAGATCGAACGTGTCTCGTCTTCATTTAATAAATTTTGAAAGCCGTGAATGACTGCTTTTTCTGTTAATGAAGAAATCCACAATCTTTTCATCGGTTTACGGTTTTTAGCTTGTTTTAAAATGATGCGAATAATAGCTTCCCCTTCACGCTCAGCATCTCCAGCCATAATTACTTCATCAACTAATGGTTGATTTAAAAGATCCTTAATTATCTTGAATTGATTCCACTTATCACGTTTTACTTTATAGTGAAAGGATTCTGGTAAAATCGGTAAGGTATCAAGTGACCACTTTTTCCACTTCGGATCGTACTCTTCCGGCGGAATTAACTCACATAAATGTCCAACCGCCCAAGTTAAATAGGCACCTTCTGGGAATGTTTGGTTTGAGGAAATTTCGATGTATCCTTTCTTTTTCTTATGAGGAAAAGGTGCTGCTAGCTTTGCACCTTGGTCAGGTTTTTCAGCAATGATTAATGGAAAAGACATAGATTCCAAAAACCTTCTTTCAAATTTTATGTATTTAATAGTTTGCTTTATACGTTTTTATTAGAGAAATAAATCCATACTTAGTATATCAAATTTTAAAGGTATTGGTTCAAATGAATAATACTATCATTCCAGTGGAAGGATAAACAAAAACGTTAGGATAGGAGTATAAAATGGGAAAAGAATCTTCTAACAAGCCAGATTATAAAATTTTAGCCTATTTGACAGCAAATAAGGACAGAAAAATTTCAGGTGCTCCTCTTTTTTTATCATTTAACACTGAAGATGAACTAAAAGAGACCACTAACGATATTGCTAGTGCCTTGAAGGCAGACGTTGTAAAGCTAAAAAATAATGACTATATGATAATCCGAGTATAACGTTCTAAAAGACAACATATTTTTAATTCCTTCCTCATAAAATGGACAAGAAGGGGGAATATGCATGGATGTTTCGATAATTAAATTAAGAGATCGTTTTAATTAGCAATGAAAAATACTCTCATTACATATCTAGGCCTATTATTTGGTGCTGCTGTACAAGGAATCGCTATGTCTTTATTTCTATTTCCACATTCTATCCCTTCAGGTGGTGCAGCAGGTTTAGCCCTTTTATTAAATCATTGGTTCCATCTTTCACTTGGTTTTTCGTTATGGCTTGCCAATGCTGTATTTTTACTATTTGCTTTAAATTATTTTGGATCTGCGTGGACCTTCCGAACAATCATTTCTGTAGCAACTACATCAGCTACTGTTACCGTCTTGACATCTCAAAATATTCTACCACATATTCATATCCTATTTGATGTTTTAGTTGGTAGTATTTTCTTTGGTATAGGTGTTGGCATATTGATACGGCTAGGAGCTTCAAGCGGCGGTATGGTCATTCCTGCTTTAATGATAGCCAGTTATAAAAATTGGAGTCCTGGAAAAGTGATGATGGGTATTAATCTATTTATCTTTTTATTAACTTCTCTTGTAATCGATTATAAAATCGTAATTTATGCAATTATATGTCAGTTTTTTTCTACAAATATTATTGATTTTATTAATGAAATGAAATTGCCAAAAGGTAGTTCTCTCTCATTAAACTGGCGAAAAAGATAAAACGATCCCTAATACAGGATCGTTTTATCTTTTAGATGTGATAATATAATACTGACTGATTCATCAATGCTTAAACGGTCTGTTTGAATCACAATTTCAGGGTTATTAGGCCTTTCATATGGGGAAGAAATACCCGTAAAATCAGATATTTCACCTAGTCTTGCTTTTTTATATAATCCTTTTGGATCTCGCTCTTCACAAATATTAATCGGACATTTTACGTAAATTTCGATAAACTCATCCTTTTCAAACATATTTCTCACTAACTGTCGATCTTCACGAAAAGGAGAAATAAAAGCGGTGGAAACTATTTGACCACTATCTACAAAAAGTTTCGCTACTTCACCTATTCGACGAATATTCTCTTTACGATCCTCATTTCGGAATGTTAAGTCCCGATTTAACCCGTGCCGGATATTGTCTCCATCTAAACAATAGCTTTGATAATGTTGTTTAAATAGTTCATTGTCTACAGCATTTGCTAGCGTAGATTTCCCTGATCCAGATAATCCTGTAAACCATAAGACCACACTTTTATGTTGATTTTTTCGTTGGCGATCCTTTTTCGTGATTGTTGCCTCATGCCAAGTAAGGTGGTTACTTCCCATATCCTACACCCTCATAGTTATCTTTCTTCATTCCTTGAATTAATATATCTATCACTTCAGGACGACTAAATTCCTTAGGTGGTTGTTCACCATTTCTTAACATCCCTCTTACTTTTGTTCCGGATAAAATAACTCGATGAATTTCATGATGTGGACATGTTTTATCTGATGCCATGTTCTCACATTTCCTACAGTAAAAACTATGTTCAAAGAACAACGGTTTAATTCCTAATTCAGCTTCATTAAAGTGACTAAATATTTTTTGGGAATCGTAGGTCCCATAATAATTTCCTACACCAGCATGATCTCTTCCAACAATAAAATGTGTACAGCCGAAATTTTTCCTTACCAGAGCATGAAAAATAGCTTCTCTAGGCCCAGCATAGCGCATTGCAGCAGAAAACACAGACAAAAATACTCGATCTTTCGGATAATAATTATCAAGTAATACTTGATAACTTTCCATTCTAATTTCCCCAGGAATATCGTCCGATTTTGTTTCACCTACAAGTGGATTTAAAAATAAACCATCAACAATTTCTAAGGCTGTTTTTTGAATATATTCATGGGCTCGATGGACAGGATTTCTAGTTTGAAATCCAACCACCGTTTTCCACCCTTTATCTTCAAAATGCTTTCTTGTTTGTACAGGGTCCAAATAATAATTAGCAAACTGTTGTTTTTCAATTCGTTTAGTTAAGGTAATCGGGCCACCTAAATATACTTCAGGTCGTTCCATAAGCTTCTTTACTCCTGGATGAAGGTCATCGGTCGTCTGATACACCTTCAATGCTTCCAAATTTTTATCAGGAGAATAGATGTCTTTAATTTCCATTAGGCCATAAATAGTATTTTCATAAACAAGATTAATGGTTTCTCCTACTTGTAATTCCTCTGCTTTCTTTTTGTCGACACTTAACGTAATAGGGAGGGACCATGGTAGATGATTGGATAGTCTCATATCCTGAACGACTGATTCATAATCTTCCCTTTCCATAAACCCTTCTAACGGGCTATAACTGCCATTTGCAATTAACTCCAAATCACTTATTTCTAATGAATCTAGCTCAACATAGTTTAAAGAATAATCATCCTCTATCTGAAGGTCGATTCGATTAACCAATTTTCCTCCATGTGGAATACTTTTACTCATTATTTTTCCCCTTCCTATTATTTGTAATAATCTATTTATGTTTGATGAAGTCCACATTCCGTTTTTGAGCTACCCGCCCATCGTCCTGATCGGGAATCTGATAGATTTGTAATTGGTTTTGTACACATCGCACATCCAATACTCGGATATCCTTTATCATGTAATGGATTATAAGGGAGATGATTGATTTTTATATAAGTCATGACATCATCCCATGTCCAATGGATAAGAGGACAGATTTTCACCTTCTTAAATCTTTCATCCTTATTAATATATTGAGTCTTACTCCTTGTAGGAGATTGCTCTCGTCTTAAACCGGTAATCCAAGCTTTCGCATTGTCTAATGCTTCTTTTAATGGAACAATTTTTCTTATATAACAGCATTGATTTGGATCATGAACCCATAACTCCCTACCAAACTTTGTTGCTTGTTCTTCTAAAGTTAATTTCGGTTGAATCATATTTATTTTCAAAGTAGGATAACGTTGTCTCACCTGATCGATTAACTCATAGGTTTCCTGGAAATGAAGATTCGTATCCAAAAAAACAATTTCAGCGTTTTTGTTCACCTTATGAATTAAATCTATTAACACGATTCCCTCTGCCCCGAAGCTGCATGCGTAAACAATCTCATCCTCCTTATACTCTTGAAAAGCCCATTTTAAAATACCGATAAAATCTGGTTGAGCACTAATTAAATTAGCTACTTTTTCTTCATCAAACGTTTCATAGGTAAGTTGTTGGGACAAATTTATCCCTCCTTTATTGAACTGAATCAACAATGGTCGATGTTATAACCATGCATTTATTGTTTTCAACCGTAATTTTATTCATTTCGTTTATATGCCCATATTGATTTAGGGAAACAAACGCACGTATCCAAGCACCATGACCAAAAACTAAAAGATTGTTACACTCTTTATATTTATCTATAAACATTCTAATTCTTTGTTCTAAATGGTCGAGGCTTTCACCTAAAATGATCTCACTAGGATTACAAATCCATTGATTCCCATACTCTTTATAAAGCATTCTCTTTGAAACACCTTCAAATGGACCAAAGTCTAATTCATCCAATAGCTCTTCTATTTTAAAAAGATAACCATACCATTTAGCCGTTTGTTGTGTTCTTTTTAGGGTGCTTGCTAACACAAGATCAAATGGGGAAAGCTTACTAAGTAGCTTTATGTTATGCTGAATCTCTTCCTGGATTTTACTGTTCGGATAGGAAATATCAATATTTCTTTTTCCTTGCAATAAGCCTTGTTTATTCCATTCAGTCGGTAAATGTCTTATTAAAGTAATAGTTTGCACTCACTTTCCTCCAAAAAAAAGGTCTCACTTCTTAAGCCACAACGCTGTGCTTCTAAGACTAGTACATCGTTCAATTTTACATTTCCTAAATTGACGTTTGGTCCTATTTCTTTAATAAAATACATTTGATGTTTTGCTGTGGGGGCTTCGAAAATAATTTTATTACAATCAAAATCCTTTATTAATTCATGAATTAAATTCGACTTTATTTCCCCACTTTTTTCATATATACCTGCGGTACCAGAATCTCTCCCTTCTGTAATAACGTACTCACATCCAGCATCAAATAAAAGTTTCATCTCTTCCTTCCATTTGCTTTCTGACATTTCCTTATTTGCGTCTTTAGATCCGACCTCAGCAATTACATGAAAATCCTCCCTAAAAAGAGCAATCATATTTAAACGTTCTTCGATCGGTATATCGAGTGTTCCATTTGATATTTCTACCCATTCAATTCCTAACTTATATAAATAAGATTGATATTCGGCAATTTTGTTTTGATAAAAGCATTTTTCAAATAATGTTCCTCCACAATAAGGCCTTATATTATACTCCTTATATAGTTTTACTTTATCTTTGATTTTAGGTGTAACATACGCAGATCCAATTCCCATTTTGGCAATATCAATAATATGGCCATAGTCTGCTAATATGTGATCTAGTTCTCCCATTGGAGTTCCGAAATCAGCAACTGATGTAATCCCATTCGTTCTGATTCCTTTTGTTCTTTCTGGTAGATTTAAAAATTCCATAGGAGAAGCACCTCCTCTATTTTTTTGATTGTTTTCATATAGTTTGTTTCTTTTGTAAAAGCTGCCTGCTTTTGCACCAAAAAAGTACACCATATTTCTATAAAATGATTACAGCTCTTTTCTCGATAGAATGAAGGGTTTGAGGCACTTCAACTTATTTTTTTGTTAAAACTTTACCTAAATACCAACAGTGTTTGAGAAAAGAACTTTTACTATAAGGAAAGATAACGCACGGTTTAATGCATAGAATTAACTTTTCAAAGTGAAAATTAACATGTGTTACCATACAGTTTTCGTAAGATAGAGTATTCAAAAATTAGGCGAATGTGTAAAAATATAACCCGACTCTATGAAAAATAGGCGTTTGCCCTGAATAAATGAAAAAACCGGACGAGTATTGTCCGGTTTTATAGTCAATCGACGTATTCTTAAATCTATTCAGATTCATAACCTTTGTGCGGAATTTCTGTTCGCTCATTATCAAGAACCGCGTTGATTTCGCCTTCAATATAAGCATCACTTACTTGTTCATGTGTAATTGCTAAGCCTGTTGATGTTTGGTCATTTCCCTGATAATCCTTTGTTTGATAGTGCTTACCCGCTACTTTTAAGCTTTCTTCATTGTATTTTTTATCCATACATCCCACCCTTTCTTCATTATTTTCTTTCATTTTGATAAAATCCAGTCAGGAATTATTAGGTATTTAATTTTTAAAAACAATGTACTTTTGTCCTAAATAATTCATAATCGTATAAAATCCAGTCCCGATTAGGATCGCCTGTTCTTCATCAGATAAGTAGAAACCTTTTATCATGGTGCTTAAAAGATTATATACAATCAAATGGCTGAGCGAATAGGAGAGATAGTAACAGACAAGGATCGTCACAATAAATAGAATTACACTTTTATTCAACTCCACTCTACTTTGAAACGTAAATACTCTGTTTAAAAAATAACTAACACATGCACCAGTCCCATTCCCTATAAAAGTGGAGAGCCAATATGGTTGATGAAAACCATTTAATAACGTGAACATAATAAATAATCCGATAAGAGTATTTATCATTCCGACGAGCAAAAAACGAATGAATGAATTAGTTCGTTTCAGATAAATTTCTAAAGCTTGTACGATTGAGCTCATGATCTTTCCCTCCGGCATTTATTAAATGACGGGGAATGGGTAAATTTAAGGTGTCCATTTCGATAATAAACTTAGGTCGCCGTTTCGTCTCTTTATATATTTTACCGATATATTCCCCCACTAAACCAATAGACATTAACTGTAACCCGCCAATTAACCATATAGAAGTAATTAATGAAGTCCAGCCAGTCGTTGTATGACCGAAAAACTTTAATGCTAAAAAATAACATCCAAATACAAGGCTGATAAGGAAAGACAAGAATCCTACTACCATCACCAAACGGATAGGTGTAACCGAAAGAGAGGTAATTCCTTCAAATGAAAAGGCAATCATTTTCTTTAATGGGTACTTCGTTTTACCAGCCAACCTTTTATTACGCACATAGTAAACTTGTGTGGATTTTAATCCTATTAGTGGGACAATTCCTCGTAAAAACAAATTAACTTCTTCAAAACGTTCTAACTCGTCTATTGCACGTTTGCTCATTAAACGGAAATCCGCATGATTATACACTAAATCAATTCCTATTATATTCATTAGTTTATAAAAGCTTTGAGCTGTACTCCTTTTAAAGAATGTATCACTATCTCTGTTGCTTCTAACTCCATAAACGATTTCATAGCCTTCGTGAAATTTAATTAAAAAATCACGAACAACATGAATATCATCCTGTAAATCAGCATCAATTGATATGACACAATCAGAAGTTGTTTTGGCAGAAAATAATCCAGCAAGGAGCGCATGCTGATGTCCAACATTTCTTGACAGTTTTAACCCTCTAATTCTTCCTCCTTTTAAGGTTTCTTTATAAATCATTCTCCAAGTATCATCTTTACTTCCATCATCAACAAAAAGAATTTTACTTTTATCCGATATTAGTCCCTCTTCCTCCAAATTCATTAGTAACTGATCTAATTGTAAAATGGAGTCTTCTAAAACATCCTCTTCGTTATAACAGGGAACAACAATTGTGAGAATCGGGTGATCCATTTAATCCCTCCTCCTACTACTACAATGCTTTATAAAGATAGATTTTCCATGCTGAGCTTTTTGATTCAAAAACCTTTTCTAAGGCAAGATTATTATCGATAGCATTATCAATTGGAACAGCAGAAAAAATAAATCTTCCTCCCATTTCCTTGAAAACATCCGTATTAAGTTCTAAATTTTTCACTCTTTTTTTTGTGTGTTTTTTAAACATATAATGTTTTCCAAGTTCGCTTGAAAACATATAACAACGTCCACCCCATTCATCAAAATAAACTCGAATGGTTTTATTTTTCGCAAGTTCTTTTTCAATAATTTTTCGAAACTGATATTTATAGCTTAAAGGATAAAAATTATTGTATGTATCCAATGTGTAAAACCCATTATATTGGGCAATAGCCGGATGGAGTCCAATGCTTGCTACACGATAACTTTCTAGTGGCAAGTTAATATAATTTTTAATCTCATTGAATTGCTCCACTGCAAAAAATTGCTTAACTGATGGTTTATCTCGAAAAAGGATCTCCTCATTAAAAAATACAATGACAATTATTTGTAATAGCACGAATCCTTCTAGGATTAACTTCCGAAAGCTCCCATACTTGAAAAGAATTTTTAATGATAGGGCAAATAATACATAGATAATAAGCGGTCTTAAAAAGTGAAATCTTGCAAAATTAAAAGTATCCATAAAATGAAACATTTTCGTTAGCGGAAGCCAACCTTTATAAAACCAAAAGGCATACCACGCAGATAACGCAAAATTTAATATAAATAAAGAAACAAACACTTTTTCCTGCTTCCACAGTTTTTTTACTATAATGAGAAAAAAAGCAAGAATCATGACAGGTAAAATGACAAGTGTATGGATAGTTGCCACATGATGATGACCGAAAATAAAATTTTTAAAAGTAAGACGAATGCAATGCCAAAATGACAGTCTAGCATGAAAATATTCATCTCTACTGTTTGGCACATGGTCAAATAAAAAAGAATAAACTAGTCTATATTCAACAAGGAAATAGACACAGGTCATATAAATAATTGATAGGATAAATCGAGGATTCCATCCTTTCCCCTTTATTACATCTACTAACCACAATATTCCCATTACTGTTAAGAAAAAAAAGAAGCCTAACACAATACTAGAATAAAACGGAATTAGAGTTAGAACTACGTAATTACGAAGTAAGCTTTCACCTTTTCTAATATTTAAAAATGCCCAAAGGGCTAATGGCATCCCAAGCGTACTTAACATACCTGATGGCCAAAAAGGAGTAAATGCAAAAGCAAGTGCCGTACCGACATTAACGATTTCCCAGCCTTTTTCATATAGAAAATGCTTTTTTAGTAAAAGGTACATCCCTATAAAAGCAACGACTCTTGTAATCGTTTGGCTAAGAGCATAAGCGATCATTGTAGGAAATAACTTATACAGCCAAACGATTAAACTAAACTCCGTTCCGAAAGCATTTCGCGATAAATTCCCATTGATAATTTGTGAAATAGAGCCATTTAATGGCCCAGTTAATTGTCCACTCATTGCTAAAACTTTATACCAAGCTAAATTGGAATCCAAATTATCATGTACACGGATATGAGCGTCTTCTCCTAAAATAAATAGTGGAGAAACAAAAATCGCTAGTAACAGAAATGCTATGATCAATATAAGTTGTTCTTTTTTTTTGTTTTGCAATTGCAATTGCTACACCTCATAAAATTGTATTGACGATAATATCGTTTCGCAAAATATAGAATAATATTCCTATTTCTTTGCTCTTGTTCCTTCCTCATTCATTTGTGATAATACAACCTTCACCTCTCATACAAAATAAAAAGACATCTAATAAATAACAAGGGGTGTTCTAAATGATAAAAAAAGCAGTCATTCCTGCTGCAGGATTAGGTACCCGCTTTTTGCCAGCAACAAAAGCACAGCCCAAAGAAATGCTTCCAATTGTTGATAAACCAGCAATTCAATATATTGTTGAGGAGGCCATCGCTTCAGGAATTGAAGATATAATTATCGTAACTGGTAAAAATAAACGGGCAATTGAGGATCATTTTGATATATCCGTTGAAATGGAAATGTTATTAAATAAAACCGGAAAATTTGAAATGCTTCAGATGATTCGTAATATCTCTCAATTAGCTGATATCCATTACGTAAGACAAAAAGAACCTTTGGGACTTGGGCATGCAGTTTTATGTGCTAAAAAATTTATCGGTAATCAGCCTTTTGCTATCCTCCTTGGCGACGATATTATTGATAGTGTAGAACCGGCCTTACAACAGATGATTCGTGAATTTCAAAGAAATAAGACTAGTATTCTAGGTTGTAAAGAGGTTCCTCGCTCAGAGGTTAGAAAATATGGGATTGTCGGCTATACAGAACAGATTGGCGATCTATATAAAGTAAACCACCTCATTGAAAAACCAACCATTGCAGAATCTCCTTCTACACAAGCCATAATAGGTAGATATATTTTAACTCCTGCTATTTTTGATATGATTGAAAAGGTCAAACCTGACGAAAATGGGGAGATCCAGCTTACTGATGCCTTACAATTATTACTCCATCAAGAAGCAATCTTTTCATACAATATCAAGGGAAATCGATATGATATTGGCGATAAATTAGGATTTTTACAAGCATCCATTGATTTTGCCTTGAACCGGCCAGACTTGAAAGAAAAAATGGCAATGTATCTGAAACAACTTCGTTATTAATCTTCATCATAACCTTTACTCAAATAATGTTTTTATTCCTATGAAAGGAAGATAAATGTTTATATTTGCTCTTTTCTCAAACATTCTTACTTTTTAGATAAAGTTTCAACTAAAAAATATAGATTGAAAACTGTCAACCTTCTACATTTTACTGAGAAAACTTTCATGATCTTTCGCTCTCAACCCAGAATGAAAATGGGTTCACTGCCCCATAATGTAGATACCACAAACAGTGAGTATATGACGTAGCTCTTATTGGTGGTTTTACCCTGTTGAGAAAACTGTTGGAATGAATTTGGTGCACAACCCATTGTTAGCTCTCTCATTTCGAGAGATGACTACGAACAGAAAAATGTTTAATTTCAAATTCATTCCACTGTTTGTGGAATATTTTCAGAAGGTGGAGTGAAATGGAAACATTGCACAAACGATGTGCGGGCTTAGATGTTCATTCGGAAACAATAGTTGCCTGCGTCATTCTTGGAGAATCAGAGACCGACTTGGTTAAGGAGACCGAAACATTTCCTACTTTGACGAAGGACCTGTTTCATCTTCTTAAATGGCTTGAGGAGAAGGAAGTAACCCACATCGCAATGGAAAGTACAGGCGTCTACTGGAAACCTGTATACAATATCTTAGAGGATTTCTTTGATATTACTTTGGCAAATGCTCAAAGGATTAAAAATGTCCCTGGAAGGAAAACAGATGTTTCGGATGCTGAATGGATTGCTAAATTATTAAGACATGGCTTAATAGAGAAAAGTTTTGTCCCTTCTGAAGACTTTCGAAATTTAAGAGATTTGACTCATGCTCAGAAAAAATGGATTGGACACATGACATCCGAAAAAAACCGAATCAAAAGGTACTAGAGTCCTCAAATATCAAATTAAGCACAGTTATTTCAGATGTATTTGGAGTATCAGGACGAAAACTGTTGGAACAACTCATGAATGAAGGTTATATCGACCAAGAAGATGTCGAACAAAAAATACATGGAAGAATGGCCCATAAAAAGCAATTGATTACCGACTCACTATTTGGAACATTAAATGATCACCAGCTATTTCTTATTAAGCAATCTTGGATGCACATTGTTAATTTAGAAGAATTAATATCAGATATCGAGAAAAGAATCGACGTCATTTTATCCAACTATCAGGAGGAAGTACAGCTTCTGATTACAATGCCGGGAATAAAGAAAGACACGGCAGCTGTTATCATTGCAGAAATAGGAGTAGATATGGGACAATTTCCAACCTCTAAACATCTTGCATCATGGGCAGGATTGTCGCCCGGAAATCACGAAAGTGCCGGAAGGAAAAAAAACACTAAAACGGTTAAAGGAAATCCTCATATTAAATCTGCATTGTGTGAGGCTGCGTGGGCTGTTTCAAGAAGTCGGAAACAAAGATTAGGAATCAAATATTGGTCACTAGCTGCAAGAAGGGGAAAGAAAAAAGCACTCGTTGCCATCGGACATCGAATGCTAACTATTGTCTATCATATGCTTCAGAATAAGGAACCCTACCACGAGTCAACTTAAATTAGCATTATAGACAAACAACAGAAAAGTTAAACGAGAAACCGAAAAACTCGGTAGCTCTGCTTTCCTATTGCCCAAATTAAATTATTTATAGCTTGCACAATTTTAATCAAGTTTAAACTCAATAAATTATTCTTAAAGGCGGAGTTTTATTTTCACAGAAAAGAGCTACCTAAAAAAGTATGAAAACAGACTTTGTTTAAAGAGGAAATAACTTTCGGCTCATTCAATGAAGTATTGAAGTATTTCATGATCTAATGAATAAATCAGATGATGATTTCAAATAATGTAAAACAATTAAGTATATGGGATAAAAAGTTATGATCTGTGGTTAAAACTAATCTTTGATGGATCATTGTTTTAATAATGTGATCATATTAAAAGATAATGAAGGAATCTTAAATCAATCCATTTTTTTAATTAGGGGGTACTATTCTTGCCAAAGCAGAAACAAAAGGGCTTGACCATAGTGGCTATTGGGTCCATCCCACTTATTTTGGTCTTAGGGAACTCTATGTTAATTCCCATTCTACCTAAAATGCGAACAGAACTAGATGTTTCTCAGTTTAAAATCAGCTTAATCATCTCAGTTTTTTCTATTGCTGCTGCAATATCCATCCCAATATTAGGCTATTTATCTGATCGTTTTTCAAGGAAAGCAATTATTATTCCTTCTCTCATCCTTTACGGAAGCGGGGGAATTTTAGCAGGAGCGGCAGCAGCTTGGTTCTCTAGTGCCTACATATGGATACTCGCAGGTAGAGTCATGCAAGGAATCGGAGCTGCAGGCACCGCCCCTATTGCAATGGCATTAACTGGAGATTTATTTAAAGGTGGAGAACAAAGCAAAGTTTTAGGGCTAGTTGAAGCTTCAAATGGCTTTGGTAAGGTCATTAGCCCCATTCTCGGCTCACTACTTGCCATATTATTTTGGTATGCTGCCTTTTTTGCTTTTCCCATTTTTTGTCTCATTTCAATACTGTTAACGGTTTTTTTTGTAAAGGAAAAAAAGTCGAAAAAAACTCCGCCACCTGTTGGAAAATATGTTAAAGGACTAATTTCTGTATTTAAGACAGAAGGGCGTTGGTTGTTTGCAGCCTATTTAACTGGGGCAGTATGTTTATTTACCCTATTTGGAGTATTATTTTATATCTCTGATATTCTTGAAAAAGAGCATAATATTAATGGACTATTAAAAGGGAGTATTCTCGCAATCCCTCTTTTAATCATGACGATTACCTCTTATATCACCGGTAGTAAAATTGGTAAGAATATGCGCTTAATGAAATCCTTAATTATTTTAGGACTGCTTTTCATGACTGTATCTTTCTCAGTGCTCGTATTTTTTAAGAGTTTAGTCCCCTTTTTTTCTGTACTTGGGATTAGCAGTATCGGAACAGGATTAGTTCTCCCTTGTATAAATAGTTTTATTACAGGATCTGTCCCCTCAGATCGTAGGGGATTCGTCACATCCCTGTATGGATCAGTCCGTTTTCTAGGAGTAGCTATCGGACCACCAATTTTTAGCTCTTTAATGGAGTGGTCTCGTACAGGAATGTTCTTAATAACAGCAGGTTTAACATTGTTTGTTGGATTTTTATGTTTAGTACTAATTCATGTAAGTAAAAAAGAACCTTCAAATAAAAAAGATACCTTGTTTGAAAAATTACAGTTAACTTAATGCGTTCGAATAGGACAAACTATGTTCATAAGGAGTTGATCGTTTTGCAAATATATTTTTCACCAGAGATTATTAACCCGCATTTTCAAGTATTAAATGTTGTTGATTCAACAAACAAAGCAGTAGGAAATGTTGCTATTTTATTTGAAGAAAAGAAATTATATGTATATGGCATATTAGAGGAAGAAGGTGTGGGTTCAGATTTTAAAGATTTGGTCACTCCATATCTAAAAGGATTATCAAAAGCAACGTCGGGTCTAGATATTTTCTCTTGTTTATATGTTGGTTGCAAAAAAATCAATTTAAACAATGAAGATGAACCCAAATAAGCATCTTCACTTAACTAACGGAGTGATGAAATGAACCAAGAATCGATTTCACACGAACATATCATCATGATTGTTACAGCTATTATTGTAGGAACACTTGCAAGAATTTTCTCATTAAAAGAGGACTTCCGTCAGTACCCAAGCTATCCTAATGGATATTTAATTCATATTGTTACTGGCTTTATTTCTGCAGCTTTAGGGGCAGTGGCTATTCCTGCCCTTCTAACAAAAAATTTTGTTGCAGTGACCTTTTTAGCCATAGCTATTCAGCAATTTAGAGATGTTAGAAAAGCAGAAAAGGAAAGTTTAACAGACCTTGAAAATACTGAATATGTATTTCGCGGAAACGCATATATAGATGGAATAGCAAAATCCTTTGAGTCGAGAAATTATTTTTCTCTAGTTGTCGCATTTGTTACAGCATTGACCATACAAATTGTAAATTCTAAAAGTGATTGGATTAATATTTTAGTTGGTTTCATTGTCGGATTGATTATATTTTATATTTTAAAAAGATTTTCTAAGGGCAAAACAATTGGAGATATTGCTGAAGTGGAACAAGGTCAGATTGAAGTACGCGATTCAGAGCTTTATGTCAATGATTTATTTGTCTCTAATCTAATAGGCTCTGATTATGCATCCCAGTTATTTAATAATGAAGGATTAGCAGTAATAATTACCCCTCATGAATACCAGTTCAGCCTTACATTAAATAACCTTGGTCAGAGACAAGCGGCACTTTTTGAAGCAGTAAGAGCGGTAGGTGTTAAGCGATACCACTTTACAAGAAAAGATTTTGAAACAGGTAAAGTCATCCTAGCCATAGTTCCTCTTATGCATGATATTGATCGGATAATAGAAGCAGTAAAAAAAACTCCCCTACTTGAAAGTGTCAAAAAAACTGAGGCAGTTATGGATACTAATTTATTTGGAAAAAAATAATTGTAAAAGTCTTCTCACGAGAAGGCTTTTTTTAATTATTCCCTTTTGATACAACCCATTTTTAACATTTAGATTGTAACAAGGTATATACCCATTTCATAAATTATCGATATGGGTTTCTTGATTTTTAGACTTTGAAAGTTTGGAGCGTGTGCAAATGAGTATTGGCATTATTATAATGGGGATATTAATTGGTTTTATGGTAGGATTAACGGGTGTTGGAGGAGCAGCTTTATTAACACCCATATTAATACTATTGGGCATCAGCCCATCAATTGCTGTAGGAACTGATCTATTCTATAACTCAATTACAAAATTTTTTGGTTCCATTCAACACTGGCGGCAGAAAACAATCAACCTCCAGTTAGTAAAAAATCTCGCCATCGGAAGTATACCAAGTGCTATCCTTGCTGTTGGCATGCTCCATCTATTTGATACCTTCTTTCATAATCAAGAGCAAATCATTAAGCATGCATTAGGTTATGTATTAATTTTAGTTGCATCTGCAACCCTTATTAGAACCTTTGGAAAGGATAAATTAAACTTCAATCGTTTTCAATTAAAATCCATACACGAAAAGCGCATGTTAACCATTATAGTTGGAGCAGTGTTAGGTTTCATTGTAGGCTTAACCTCCATAGGAGCAGGTTCATTATTTGCTTTAGCTATGCTATATTTATTTAGAATGAGCCCTTCTGAACTAGTTGGAACAGATATTGCACATGCTTTTTTATTAGTTACTGCAGCTGGTATTATGCATGCAGGTATTGGTAATGTTAATTATCTATTAACGATTAACCTATTGTTAGGCTCGATACCAGGAGTAATCGTAGGAAGCATCCTATCTTCTAAGCTACCAGTTAAACCGTTAAGAACGATTATGGCCATAATGATCTTAATAAGTGGAGTAAAACTAATTTAAGAATAGTGGAGCTTTGTGCTAATCAGGAACTTCATAAAACTATGTATTTGGGAGGATGTCTAATCCCCCAATTCCTTTTATAACTAAATGTTAGAAAAAAATAAGCCCCCATTATGATGGGGACTACCAACTTGCCTTTTTGATTCCTGGAATTTGACCTTTATAGGCAAATTCACGGAAGCATATACGACATAGCTTAAATTTACGGATAACTGAATGTGGACGTCCACAATTCTTGCAGCGTGTATAGTTTTGAACTTTATATTTATGTTCCTTATTTTGTTTAATTATTAATGCTTTTTTTGCCATTATGAAACCTCCTCTTTAGATTGTTAGTGGAGGTAGAAGAGCATATTTTCATCTTATCAAATTAATATACTTCAGTAAATAGTAGATTATTGGTACATGGGATTTTTCGTTTCACGATATGATACGGAAAATCTTTTTACGTAATTCAAAAAAATACCTTAAAACAAGCAATTATATGTTAGAAATTTTTATTTTAAACAGATCTCTTTTTAATAAGATCTTTTCAAGTAGCTGTTTTCGTATAGTTAGTTGCTTTTACAAAACTACTCCCTGATCTTCCAATTTTTAAAGGTAAACTTTATGAAGTTTGCAGCTCATTTCTAAGTAATGAAGGTTTGATAATCTTCAACCCATACAAAGAGCCTGTTAATCATTTCTAATGTTTAATGATGACCATCCACAAAACGTCCATAGTCTGGTATGGCTATTTGGTCAAAATTTTCAACGAGGTTTTTTAAACCACTAGCTAATTTTTCTCCAGACATTGGAACCCCATGTCCAGTTATCACTTGATCTGGATATAACTTTTCTAATTTTCTTACGGATTCCCAAGCAGCCTTCCAATTAGTTGTTAAATATCTTGGTGGACCGTTCACTTCCTCTTCTTGCATCAATACCTTAAAAAGCGAATCCTGTTTTACCGTAATAAACGCATCCCCGGCTATCAGCGAACGATCGTTATCACGAAACAAAGATACATGACCGGGTGAATGACCTGGAGTATGAATCCAGCGCCAATCCTCCATCCCTGGGATACGACCATCTGATGGGAGTTTCTCAATATTCTTTCCTAAATGGATCGGTTCATTTGGAAAATATGGGGACATTTTTGCTACTAGTCCCCCTTCTACTGTTGCATCGGGTTCTGGATAACTTTTATCTCCTATTAAATAGGGTAACTCCAACTCATGCGCATATACTGGAACATTCCAATGTTCGACCAATTCAACAATTGCTCCCACATGATCAAAATGACCGTGTGTTAAGACAATTGCTTTAGGCCGGCTATTAGGACCAAATCTATCTTCTGCTTCACGGATAATCATGTCAGCTGATTTCGGCATTCCGGCATCAATTAAAATCCACTCAGAGTCTTTCTTAGGATACCCAACAAACCCTACATTGACCACCTGGACTGTATAACAATATAGATCATTTGATACCTCCTGACCCATACCGCTCATAATTGAAGTGACAGGTATATATTTGTAATCTTCGCCGTACTCCATTTCTTTATCCACGATATACGATTCCTCGTTTCTTGTTATTTTCCCTTCCTTTCATATTATTTCAACATTTTTTTTCATTATTCGATTGATAAAAAATGTAATCCTTCTGTAAAAAATATAACTATACAATAATAATTCTTAATACGATTATTATCTTATTGTAACTTTATTCGGGTATAGAGATGATAACATTATTTATATAAATACAATATTTTTAGTAATACATTTATATCACATGGTTAGGATTTATAGTTTTGTGAATCGAACGAATTAAATAATGTTATATAAAAATAGAAATAAAATTATATAGTGAGGTGTTAATATGGCTTCGACCACTAAAAGAAATTTATACTTTGATAATGCAAAGTTAATCTTAATTTTTTTAGTCGTCTTTGGGCATGTCATTAGTCCTTTAAAAAGAAATGATGATTTCTTATTTACAGTATATACAGTGATTTATCTGTTTCACATGCCTGCATTTATTTTAATATCCGGATATTTTGCAAAAGGATATCGAAAAAAAGGATATTTAATGAAATCGGTTAAAAAGATACTTTTACCCTATGTTATTTTTCAAGTCATTTATTCCATTTTTTATTTCTTTAACGGGGAAGAACAAACATTAACATTTGATTTTTTACAACCACATTGGTCATTATGGTTTTTACTTAGTTTGTTTTGTTGGAATATCTTCCTATACCTTTTTGCACGATTAAAATGGGCTGGATTCTTGCTTGCCGTTGGAATTGGTATAGCTGTTGGCTATATAGATCAAATTGGAAGCTTTTTAAGCCTTTCGCGGACTTTTGTATTTTTCCCTTATTTTCTATTTGGTTTTTTAATCGACGCAAAGCATATCCAATGGATAAAGAATTTCAAGTTTTCGAGTGTAATTGGAATCGGCCTATTGTGTGCAACCTTTATTGTTTTTAGCTATTCTTTTCCAAGTGAGGCAGTTCCATGGTTACTCGGATCCTCTTCCTATGCAGATATGGGAAATGTAAACCTGATTGATGGTGTATTTCGAGGAATACAATATGTAAGTACATTTATTGTGATTTTTGGCTTTTTAACATTAGTTCCTTCCGGTGGATCTAAGTTTACTGTCATTGGTGAACGTACCTTGTATATCTATTTATTACATGGATTTATTATTAAAATAATCGAAACATTTGTATCTGATGAATCACTTGCAGCATTTGCGCAAAATTATTTATTGTTAATTTTGTTTTCCATCTCTATCTGTTTAATATTAGGAAGTTATTTAATAAAAAAATATACAAAACCACTTATTGAATTGCGCTTATAGTGGGGATTTGTATAAATTTCACATTCATTTCACACCATAGTAGTAATAACAAAATTAGAGGTGAAATGGATGGGACTTTTAAATACATTTCAGGAATGGGCTAGCAACCGGCATGAAAAAATGCTAGCTAATATGGAATCAAAGGGTTTTTGCCCAGATTGCCGAGGAAAAGGAATTAATCATCTTGCATTGAGTGAATATTATTATTCAACTTCCATTGAATGCCCTGGTTGTAATGGAAGTGGTACGTTCACAGACTGGGCAAGCAATAGTAAATAAAAATATAGGCAACCAAATTAAGATCCTGACTCCATACTTCTCTGTTCAGAAAAATGAGTGTTTACTTGGAGTCAGGCTCTTATATATTAACCGCCAAAGAAAAAGTCAAGTATGTTGGAGCCGGTGGATGCTTGTTTATTATAAAATTCCGAGTAACCGCAGTTTTTACAATACACTACTGTAAATTGGTTATTTTGAATGTCGAACATTTTAGATAAGCCCGTACCTGTCATCGCTACATCCTTTTGACCAGCATTTTGACTTCCACACTTTATACATCCTTTTTCACTCATATCAAATTCCTTCTCTCATTTAGATTATTCATTCATTAATATTTACGTATTTTCCTTAAAAAAGTTTCAATCTAATTATATCTGTATTTGCTAGCCTTAAGAAAACAAATACATAGATCATACTTAGTACATATCCCTACATTAAATAAAAAGGCCTAATTTTCAAATGTAAAGAGCACCACCAATGTGATGCTCCATCTAATTATTCTAAATCAATTTTTTCTAAAGATGTCTCTGCTGGTCCTTCTATTACATCTCCAGCGATCGAGAACCTAGAACCATGACATGGACAATCCCAAGTACGATCTCCAGAATTCCATTCCACTTCGCAGCCTAGATGTGTACAGGTAGTATCAACTACATATATTTTCCCCTCTGAATCACGATAAGCTCCTGCTCGCTTGCCATTCACATTAACAACTGAACCTTCATCCTTTTCTAAATCTTCTATATCTCTAAGTGGGTATTCTAATTTTCCTTCCACTAAATGCTTAGCCACATCAAAATTCGTTGAAATAAATTCTTTTACACTTGGATCAGCATTAAATCGCGAAGGAGAGAACAATTTTTCAAATCGATTTTCCTTCTCCCTAATGATGTCTCTTATTAATAATGCGGAAACAGTACTATTGGTCATCCCCCATTTCCTAAAACCTGTTGCGACAAGTATTCTATCGTGATTGCTGGTAATTCGACCAATATAGGGTACTTTGTCTAGAGTCGTTAAATCTTGAGCAGACCAACGAAATAAGAAATCCTTGATTCCAAAGGTCGTTTGTGCATATTCTTCAATAGCCTCGTAATGCTGAATGGTAGGAATCCCTTGGCCTGTCTTATGATTTTCACCGCCTACCAACAGAACATTCTCCCCCTGATAATTCATACGGCGAAAAGATCTTGTTGGCTGTTCAGCATTAATATACATACCAGGTGGAGGGTCTTTTTCTGTTTTCACAGCAATAAGATAAGATCTTTCAGCATACATTCTTGTTGGATAAAACCCGAGACCGTCGTAAAACGGAAAATGAGAGCATGCACATACATATTTACATTTTACCTTTGGTCCACCTCTCGTGATAACAATAGGATATTCTGCATAATCTACATCTGTAGCTGTTGTATGCTCGAATATTAGTCCTCCAGATTGCTGGATATACTCAATAAGCGGTTTTAAATATTTTATTGGATGAAATTGAGCCTGGCTTCTCATCACTAATGCAGCTTTCACGGAATAATCAATAGGCAATTGTTCAACCAATTCACCATTAATCCCTAATTCCTTATAAGCTTGCTCTTCGGTTTTCAATTTTGGTATATACTCATCACTATTTGTAAAAATATAGGCATCTTCTTCACTAAAGTCACATTCAATCCCATGTTCTTTAATAGTTTCTTTAATAAATTGTATGGCTTCCGTACTCGCCTCATAATAAAGTCTTGCCTGTTCTTTTCCTAGATTTTGAATTAATTCATCATAGATTAAACCATGCTGTGCTGTGACTTTGGCAGTTGTGTGTCCTGTCGTTCCATTCAATAATTCTCCAGCTTCGATAATGGCTACCTTTAACCCTTCCTTTGTTAAAAGATAACCCGTGGTGATACCAGTAATACCGCCTCCAACAATTGCTACATCTACCTCGATATCCTCTAGCAACTCGGAATAACCAGGAATATCCATCCCTTGTTTCCATATCGGTTCAGGAAATTGTGGCATTTTCACTTCTTCGTTTGGCATCTAATCTTCCTCCAAATGCAATTATATACTTTCTATTTTTAACCAAAGGAAGAAATTTCATGTATTCTTTTTTATCGCCACGAATGAATTTTTACATATATTAAGTAAATAATACTCAAAGCTACTTACTAAAACAGAAAGGTGAATTAAACTTAATGACTGAATCATATGAAGACAAAAGATTAACAGAAACACCAAAGCAGCCAAAAATCACGATAAATACAGCAATGAGTACCAAAAACCAAAAAAAATATTATCCTGGTCATTCAGTGGCTGATCATAAACAATTAGAAGAGGCAAATACCAACATAGCTGGAGACGAAATAAAGCAACAGAATGAGAATTTATAAATGAGATATGTATACATAAAAAAAGACGCTTTGATTTATGTACTATCCAAAGCGTCCCTTCGTATTTCATTGTTTATTGTTATTGCAGGTAACAGCAAAAATCAATTGTATAAATCTACCCCGATTTACAATATAAGTAGAATTTTAGAAAATTGATTTTTGATTATGCTTGATTAAGCAAATCTTTTAACAAGTCTTGGGCTCATCGTAATGATGATACTTAAAATAATTGCACATAAAAGACCTGATAGAAGCATTGTTGTTCCATTAGCAATTAATGAATATAAGAATGGCGATTGCCCTTCTGGTGCAAATTTACCCCAAAAAATCATCCCAGCTAAAAAATGCCAAAAATAACGACCAATGCTGCCAATAAACGTTGCAACTACAACTAAGAAAATTGTCTTTCCTTTATTACCTTCATGAATATTCGCTTGAATAAATGACCTAAATAGACCTGCTAGACCAATAAAAGAAAAGGCAATAAAAAATTCTATGAACCCTTGAACGGGAGTTAATATATCATCTGCTGCATCTCCCAAAACAATTTGAAGTAGTCCCCATAACAATCCTCCGACAAAGCTTGCTCTCACACCCCATCGAAAAGCAAGAATGAAAATAGGAACCATAGCAAAGGAAACTGAAATCGCTGAGCTTAGTTTTATAGATGGTAATAAATCTAACACAAACGCAAAAGCAGCACATAATGAAATCTCGATCAAAGTTAGCAAACTAAATTTTTTCATAAAAAAAATCCCCCTCTATAGTGTTTTTAAAGAAACGCACCGCAAAAGGGGGAATAAACGATTGCATATTGTAAAAAAAGCAATCCATTATTCAATCCACATCCCTACGCTAGTACTAACTAACAGGTTCAAAGGGTCAGAACAAATATGTTCACTCTCAGCAAAAAAATGCTCCCCTTGTGGTAACGTTCATTAAATTTTCATTAACATTGTACAACAATTTTAATTATTATGAAAGGCATTTTTTTTTAGAGAAACAACTGCATCCCTTTCAATAACTGACTTTTCCCTTTTTTAATCAACTCATGGTATAATTAATAAGATATTATTCTTTTGGAGGTATTTGTCTTTGATTACTGTAAATAATGTAGGCTTACGATTCGGTGAACGTAAACTTTTTGAAGATATTAATATTAAGTTCACACCTGGAAACTGTTACGGATTTATTGGTGCAAATGGTGCTGGGAAATCAACATTTCTTAAAATATTATCTGGTGAGCTTGAGCCTCAAACTGGTGATGTGCATATAACACCAGGCGAAAGACTTGCTATCTTAAAGCAAAACCACTTTGAATTTGAAGAAGAAGAAGTTTTAAAAGTCGTTATTATGGGACATACACGTCTATTCGAAGTTATGCAAGAAAAAGATGCAATATACATGAAAGCTGATTTCAGCGACGAAGATGGAATGAGAGCTGCGGAGCTTGAAGGTGAATTTGCGGAATTAAATGGTTGGGAAGCTGAGTCAGAAGCAGCAATCCTTTTAAAAGGACTCGGCATAGATGAAGAGCTTCATTCAAAAAAAATGGCGGAGTTAACAGGTGCGGAAAAGGTAAAAGTATTACTTGCACAAGCTCTTTTTGGGAAGCCTGATATTTTACTTCTAGATGAGCCAACAAACCATCTAGACTTAAAAGCAATACAGTGGTTAGAAGAATTTCTAATCAACTTTGAAAATACAGTTATTGTCGTATCGCATGATCGTCATTTCTTAAATAAAGTCTGTACGCATATAGCAGATCTTGATTTCAGTAAGATTCAATTATATGTTGGAAATTATGATTTTTGGTATGAATCTAGCCAATTAGCACAAAAAATGGCCCAAGAAGCGAACAAGAAAAAGGAAGAAAAAATTAAGGAATTACAAAGCTTTATTGCCAGATTTAGTGCAAACGCATCTAAATCGAAACAAGCCACTTCACGTAAAAAGCTTTTAGACAAAATTACCTTGGACGATATCAGGCCATCTTCAAGGAAATATCCATATGTACATTTTACACCGGATCGTGAAATTGGAAATGATCTTCTCCGTGTAGAAGAACTATCAAAGACTATCGATGGTGTTAAGGTACTCGATAATATTAGTTTTACAATGAATAAAGATGATAAAATCGCATTAGTAGGTCATAATGAATTAGCAAAATCTACTTTATTTAAGATTTTGGCTGGAGAAATGGAACCCGATAGCGGAACATATAAATGGGGTGTCACAACCTCTCAATCATACTTCCCTAAAGATAACACAAGTTATTTTGAAAATGGCGAATTGACTTTAGTAGATTGGTTACGTCAGTACTCCCCTAATGATCAAAGTGAAAGCTTCTTAAGAGGATTTTTAGGAAGAATGCTTTTCTCTGGTGAAGAAGTGATGAAAAAGGCCAATGTTCTATCGGGTGGTGAAAAAGTTCGCTGCATGCTTTCAAAAATGATGCTTAGTGGAGCCAATGTCTTATTACTAGATGAGCCAACAAACCATCTTGATTTGGAATCCATTACAGCAGTTAATAATGGTTTAATACGTTTTAAAGGTTCAATGATTTTTGCATCACATGACCATCAATTTATTCAAACCATTGCCAATCGAATCATAGAAATTACACCAAATGGCATTATTGATAAAGAAATGACCTATGATGAATATCTAGAAAATGACGAAATTCAACATCAATTAAAAATGTTATATGCATAAAAACGATAAAAAGGTTGCCTAAAGATTGGGTCTGACATCACCATACGATATCTAATAAGAATTTTGTTCTAAAAGATTACGTATTTATGTGATGTCGGACCCTTAAATAGACAGCCTTTTTTATTTTATAAATTTCACTGGGTAGTCCGGTTTAAATTCAAGCATACAATTTATTATTCATAAAAGTGGGGTGGTAAAATTGTCTTTAAATGGAGATGATTTCATTAAAAGAATTGATGGTTTAAATAATGAGGTGTGGGTGGATGGAAAAAGAATAACTGGAAAAATCTCGGCACACCCTGCTTTCAGTGGCGTATTAGCAATGAAAGCTAAATTATATGATTATCAAGTTGAACATTGTGAAGAATTTACATTTTTTTCTGAAAGAACGAATAGTAGAGTGAATTTTTCATACCAACAACCTAAAACAATAGAAGATTTAAAGAAAAGATCAATTGCTACGCAAAAGTTGGCAAAATTAAATGCAGGTTTACTAGGTCGCTCACCTGATTATATTAATACTGGAATAATGAGTCTAGGTGTGGCAGAGGAAATTTTTAAGGAAGAAAATCAACATTACCATATCAATATACGCCAAATATATGAAGATGCAATGGAAAATGATTTGACATTTACCCATACATTTATCAACCCTCAAGTCAACCGTTCAGACAATTATTTCGAGGAATCTGATAAAGTTATTGCCGCAAAAGTAATTCGAGAAACAAGTGAAGGCATAATCATTTCGGGAGCTAGATTATTAGCGACACAAGGTGGAATTACTGATGAGATTTTAGTTCTTCCTGCAGGGGGAAATTACTTTGAAGATCCATATAATTATGCATTTTCTATTCCATCGAACACCCCCGGATTAAAATTTATTTGTAGGGAATCATTCGTCTCCAATGAATCCATTTACGATGCACCTTTAAGTTCAAAATTTGAGGAAATGGATTCTATTGTTGTATTTGATAATGTATTAGTTCCTTGGGAAAGAGTATTTCTTTATAAAAATTTTAAGATCTCTTTACGAATGTTTTCCGAAACTAAATTTAATACTTTCCTTCTCTACCAAGCCGTTTCCAGAATGATTGTAAAAACTGAGTTCCTGTTAGGAATAGCGGAATCCATTGTCGAAACAATTAGTATTAAAGAATATCAACATGTTAAAGATAAGATTACAGAAATAATCTCAGCACTTGAAATAATAAAAGCATTACAATTATCAGCCATGACACATGCTAAAGTTGATTCGAGGAATACAATGGTTCCAGATGATTATCCACTTAATGTTGCCATTTGCTATTACCCTAAAATATATCCCCGACTGGTAGAGATCCTTCAATTATTAGGTGGAAGCGGTTTAATCCTTCTCCCAACCAAAAAGCAATTTGACTCTTCTATTGGATCATATTTAGACGATTATCTTCAAGGAACAAATTCAAATGCCGTAGATCGTGTACAACTTTTTCGACTAGCGTGGGATCTCTGTATGAGTTCATTCGGTTCAAGACAAACACATTTCGAGCGATTTTTTTTTGGAGATCCTATTCGTATCAGTATGGGTTTATACGATGGATATCCAAAAGAAAAATACATAAATATGGTTAAAGATTATTTATCTTAACTATTCTACTAAAAAAGGTTTGATCCTGTTGACCATATTTTCAATTCTCTTCGCATTCAGTTTATACATTTCTTGAGCAGGTTTTGATTCTGTTGCTAATGTAAATAATTCAAGATCTGCTTGACATTTTTTAAGAGTCGCTAATAAAAGAGCTCGTTCCTGGGAATTTGGCAATTGAATTTTATCGTCATAAATATCAACAGTTAATTTTCCGTATGAATCAATTTGACCGATAAAAACATTATCAAGGGCAACATTTAATTTTTCTAATTCCGCCTTTAACCAAGCTCGATTAAAAACCGTTTCCCCTAAAGCCTCATCTAGTATCTGACCTTCTGATATTACTGTTTTTGCCTCCTTCTCAGGTGCCACCTGTAATTGGATATCTTTAGGTGTAATAGGTTGGTTTTCTTTTTTAAGAAGAACATTTAAGTCACCATTTGGTTCTAAGACAGCAAATTCAACATCTGCCAGATTAAATGCATTCTTTTTTCTTAAAAGCTCCGTTAAATCATCTACCGTATATTTTTCCTTAGTTAAAGTATCTTCTTGTATTTTTCCTTCTTTTATAATTACTTTCGGTGTACCATCAATAAAATCCCTGAATTTTTTGCTTTTTAACGAAAGAAATAAAATGCCTAAAGGAAGTAAGCTCCAGACTAACAGACTATATATACCATATAAAAAGTTTTTCTCGATACCTGTGGAAATCTCAGCAACGATACTTCCAATAGTTATTGCTATAATGTATTCAAAAAGTGTCAGTTGAGTAATCTGCTTTCTTCCAAGAAATTTTGTTATGAAAAATAATACTATAAGTGCTGTGATTGACCTTAAAATGACCTCAAACCATGCCGGTACAGACATTGTAACACTCCCCTCCTATTAATTTTTGTATTGTGGTTCTTCGCGTTCAAGAATAACTAATCGTTTTTGTAAGTCATTTATAATTTCCTCGGTTTCCATCATACATTCATGGAATTCTTTTTGCGCTTTCTCATCAACAGCCTTTAATGCGAGCTGACTAAAATTGTTCTTTGCTCCATTTAAGCTTGCAATACATGATTTTACATCCGATGCAATCGTCATATCATCATTCCTTTTTTTGAAAAGGACTGCCGATTTGCAGGATGACAGTCCCTTTCTCATTTTATTCATTTCCTTACTGTTGCTTATATTGTGGTTCTTCTTGCTCAACTTCATTCATTCTTGGAGTTAACGTATCAATGATTGATTGTGTTTGCTGAGCACATGTTTGATATAGCTGTTTTGCCTGTTGATTGTCAGTTTGTAATGCGAAAGTTTCTAAATTCGCTTGTGCACTTTTTAATCCAGAAACAGTTTGTTTAATATTTGTAATAACAGTCATGTACATAACCCCTTTTTCGTTTAGGTATTGGGATGTTCATAATGAACAATGTTATTTTATGAACAAACATATTTTTTATAAATTGAAATATTATCCTTTTTAACTTCATATAAAAAATTATATGAAAAATAAAAAGATTCATATATAATAGAATTAATTAGTGCACCGAAATATCTCATCAAAAAGGAGAATCACATTATGGAAAAAACACTGCAAAAACGCATTGCACGCTCAGAGGTACCTGTAGAGCACACATGGAAGCTTGAAGATTTGTTTGCAACTGATGATGAATGGAACAATGAGCTTAAAGCCATACAAAATGATTTACCAACTGTTACACAATATCGAGGAAAATTAAGTGAAGGTGGAAAAACTTTATTAAATTGCTTAAAAGCAGAAGAAAAACTTCACTTAAGATTGATAAGAGTAGCAACCTATGCAAGTCTACGCTCATCTGAGGATGGAACAAGTCCCTTAAATCAAGGAAATTCAGCAAGAATGGCTTCGATGCTAGCTAATATTAGTGCTGCCTTATCCTTTTTAGATACAGAGATCCTTGCATTACCTAATGGCACGATTGAACAATACATACAGCAAGAACCTGAATTAAACGTCTTTAAAAACTATCTAGAAGATTTATTAGAGAAAAAACCACATACATTATCAGCTGAATTAGAAGAAACATTGGCTTCATTAGGTGAAGTTCATGATGCACCTTATATGATCTATCAGCGTGGTAAATCATCAGACATGCAATTTTCGGACATTGAAGATAAGGATGGGAATTTACTTCCTATGTCATTTGCCCTTTATGAGGATCGATATGAATTGTCTGCAGATACGGACCTGCGTAGAAAAGCATATTCATCCTTTAATCATTCTTTAAACCAATATAAAAATACATTTGCCGGAACATATGCTACTGAAGTAACAAAGCAGGTTGCTCTATCCCGTATTAGAAAATATAATTCTGTCACTGAAATGCTGTTACATCCACAGCACGTAACCTTAGAAATGTATCATAACCAGTTAGATGTCCTTCAAACAGAGCTTGCTCCAATTATGAGGCGCTTTGCTCAATTAAAGAAACGGGAATTAGGTCTTGATAAAATGCTTTTCTGTGATTTAAAAGCACCACTAGATCCCGAATTCAATCCACGAACGACATATGAAGAAGCATCGAAATTGATTATTGAAGCATTACAAATCATGGGACCAGAATATAGTGATATGATTCAAACTGCCTTATCAGAGAGATGGGTTGATTTAGCGGATAATATCGGAAAATCTACAGGTGCTTTTTGCTCTAGTCCTTATGGAGTGCATCCTTTCATTTTAATTACATGGACGGATACAATGAGAGGAGCATTTGTATTAGCACATGAACTTGGTCACGCAGGTCATTTTTATCTAGCAGGAAAAAATCAGCGGGTCGTAAATACAAGGCCATCTACTTATTTTATTGAAGCTCCTTCAACGATGAATGAGTTGCTTCTTGCAGACCATATTCTATCTACTACTGATGATAAACGGATGAAAAGATGGGTAATTTCTCAACTATTAGGCACATACTATCATAACTTTGTCACTCACTTATTAGAAGGTGAATTACAGCGACGCGTATATAAGCTAGCGGAGGATGGTAAACCAATCACAGCTACTACACTTTGTGAGCAAAAAAGAGAATTATTGCAAAATTTCTGGGGAGATGCTGTTGAGATAGATGAAGGTGCAAGCTTGACTTGGATGCGTCAGCCGCATTATTATATGGGACTTTACCCTTATACTTATTCTGCTGGGTTAACTGTTTCCACTGCCGTTGCAGGAATGATTAAGAATGAAGGTCAACCTGCTGTTGAGCGCTGGCTAGATGTATTAAAATCTGGTGGCACTTTAAAACCGCTCGAACTCATTAAAAAAGCAGGTGTTGACATGTCAAAACCTGCTGCAATAAGAAGTGCAGTCTCTTATGTAGGTAAATTAGTCGAAGAATTAGAGAATAGTTATAATTAAAGTACTCTAAAGAGATAAAAAAACACCCCGTTTTATTGAACGGGGCGTTTTTTTGAAATAAGTAGGGCTATTTGAGCCATTGTAATTGGTAAGGATGTTTTTTTACGGTAAGCCAAATATTTCGGTTCCCAATAATTGGCATATTTTTCTTTAAACCTCTTAAGGCCCTTAAAATGATAAACAAAATTACCATGCGTATAAATTTGCGAGGCTATTTTTTCTCCAGTAAAAGAGTACTTGGACAAACCAACATTAGCAAGAGGCGCCATCCCTAAATTATAACGTTCATATCCGTTCATTTTGCCCCATTCAATAACTCCTAAAAATAGAAAATCCATGGTTCCAGGTGGTGCTTCTGGTAAATATCTCATTAAATCAATAGATAAAGTTGTTTGCTGATCATATACTGGCATTATACTTGCAAATGCAATTGTATGATTTTCAGCATCATTAAGAATAGCTATTGGAGCCTTATTTAAATAATCCTCGTCATAATAGCCTAATGAAAATCCTTTCTCTTTCTTTTCACCTAGCCATTGATCAGATATATTTTTGAGTATGCTAAACTGTTCAGCGGAAAAAGGTGGTTCAATGATTTTGAATGTATACCCTTCCTTTTCGAACTTATTCTTTGTAGCACGAAGACCTTTCATTTTACTTCCTGTTAAAGTAAATGACTGTATATCAACAAATGCCTCTTCACCAAGTTTAAAGAAGTCATAACCATTTTCATGTAATTTTGGTAATAGTTCTTTCGTCACTTGATAATATGCAGGTGTATATCCATACAAATCAGCAAAATCTTGGAATTCTTCAATAGAATGAAGGATTTCATCCTTCTTACCAATTGGATCCCCTAAAATAACAAGCTTATCGGCATATTTTTGATACATAAACATAACTTGTCCGGTTTCATTCCAAAACACCTTTTTATCATTTAAGAAAACAAGATGCGATAGAACAGTTCCCCCATACTTTTGAAGATGTGCTTTTACTTTTTCTTTTTCAATTGGAAAAAATTCAAGTGTTCGTGGTTTTATAAATAAGTATGTACAGAACATGATGATCGCTGCAATAACTAAACCAATGATTGCACTAATAATTAAGTCACCTGCATCCACAATCATATATTTACGAATAAAGCTTGGAATTTTCAACTTGCTGTCCGGCAAATTATAATAACCGATGATGATATAAAGAAAAGTGAAAAAAAGAATTACACAAAAATCAAATAATGCTCTCCCCCATGTTATTACAAAATTTATTCGATAAAAACGTTTCTTTGAAATAACGAGCATTAATGCAACAAAACTTAAATAAATAGTTTCCTCATAATCCAATCCCTTAACAAGACAAAGGATTGATGCACTGATTAAAACAATTAATGTCGAGTAATATGCCCATCTAACTTTATATTCAATACCACGGGAAAGAAGTATTAACAAAAATCCTGAAACGATTGTTAACTGATGTGAAAAGTCCATTAATGGAGAGGAAAGAAAACCCCTTAAAAATTTTATTCTATCTAGTACTCCAGGTAATGAAGCAGACAAAAGTAAGATAATCCCTGATAAAAAAACAAGAAGACTTAAGACCATATGACTAACATTTTTTGTTATTGTGTAAAAAATTTGTTTATACTGTACGTCAAGTAAATTCCAAAAGTGACGGCCAAATAATAAAACGGCTATTAAAAATGGGATAATATAGTAACTCACTCGATATAAAAGTAATATAAGTAAAACCTGTTCTGATGGAATATGATAAAATTCAAATCCCATTAAAAGAACCAGATCGAATGAGCCTAATCCCCCTGGAATCATACTTATAATTCCAGCACAAGCTGCAACAATAAAAATTGGGAACAAATGTCCAAAACTAATTTGAACATGAAGCAATCTCGCAATTAGATAAAATAAAACGAGTGAACCCATCCACTCTAGCAACGATATAACCATTAATTCTAATAAATAGTTGTTTTTAAATGAAAAATCCTTGTTTTTAAGATTTTTGAGTTTAAAACTAATTAATAGAAACGGGATGTATAAAGCAATTACCCACACAACGATTTTTAGCCATTTCATTTCTTCTAGAAAAGTCGGTTTAAATATTCCTAAAGCAACGAACCAGCATAAAATAGAGACCCCAGATAAATAGAATATCGAAACCTTCGCTATACTTTTAATAATAGCGTCCTTTTCATTATAGTGGTCTTTGTAAAAGTACCCTCTTAGGCTTAAACCAATTACACCACCAAAACCAAGAAAATTTGAAAATGTATTAACAATCCATGAATAAGATAGAATCTTTTTAAATTGTAACTTCAAATTTAATAATTTACATAGGATAATATCGTAAAATAGCATTGGAGATACTGCGATAATCCCAAGTAAAAAAATAAGCAATAATTTAGATAAATTTAGTTCTGAAATATTATTTTTTAACAAATCAATATTAAAATCCTTCACCATACTTTTAGATTCAAATAAAATTAAAACTAAAAGTATGATTGGAAAGGCTATTTTTAATATTGATAATAACTTTCTTTTGTTAAGTTTCATGTTTACACCAGCTTTCCAACACTCACCTTTTTTGTTTATTTTGCCTACCTTTTTTCCATTTATTTTCTTTCAAATTACTAATACTATTCATTATTCATAATATATGTATATACTAACTATTTTTTCAGTTAAAGGATTACAAAAAAACAACCCAAGTATTGCTACTTGAGTGTTTTTTGGTTTTTATCATATTATCTTTGCGAAACTGTTTCTTCCTCTTCAATCTTTTGAAGTCTTTCCGCTACTTCCTCTTTAGTTAAACCATGTTCTTTGATATAAAGATTTCTAGGATGAACACGACATTCATGTGAACAACCTCTTAAATATTTATGCTCGTTTTCCTCAGAACATAGCATTTGACGATTACATTCAGGATTTGCACAATTAACATATCGTTCACATGGTTCCCCAGTAAAGTAATCCTTACCGACAATTACATGCTCTTTTTGGTTAATTGGCACAGCAATGCGCTCATCGAAGACATAACATTGACCATCCCAAAGTTCACCTTGTACTTCTGGATCTTTACCGTAAGATACGATCCCTCCATGAAGTTGTGCAACATCTTCGAATCCTTCTCTAACTAACCAACCAGAAAACTTCTCACAACGGATACCGCCAGTACAGTAAGTTAAAATTTTCTTGCCTTCAAATTTTTCTTTGTTTTCGCGAACCCAGTTAGGAAGATCTCTAAATGTTTCTATATCAGGACGAATGGCTCCTTTGAAATGACCAAGATCATATTCATAATCATTTCTAGCATCTAGAATAACAGTATCTTCATCTTGCATAGCCTCATAAAATTCTTTTGGACTATAATATTTACCAGTTAATTCATTTGGATTTATATCATCTTCTAAGCGAAGCGTAACTAACTCTTTTCTTGGTCTAACATGCATTTTTTTAAATACGTGCTTATCAGCTTCATCCACTTTAAATACAATTCCATCAAATCGTGGATCATTTTTCATCATTTCCATATATTGATTTGTTTGTTCTACCGGACCTGAAAGTGTACCATTAATTCCTTCATTGGCCACTAGAACTCTTCCTTTTAACCCTAAATCTTTGCAATATGCTAGATGCTGTGCAGCATATTCTTCAGGATTTTCAATTTTTGTGTAGAAGTAATACAATAATACTCGATATGGTTTTTCACTCATTTTTTTATTACCACCTGTCAATTTATATTTGCAAGATATAAATGTACTTAGGTTGTATAGTTTATACACTTGTCTCTTACAATAGATTATTGTATACAAATTATCTCACTTCTGCAAGGAGAATTTTATATTTAAATAATATGTTCTGTTATAAAAATAGGAAAAGTTATTTATAAAAACATTTATGAATTTACGGATTGAGGTTCAGTTTTTTGATTTTTTCCTTTTACTAAATAATGAATAAACTGATTTAATATACGTGTTCCAAATAATCCACACCCAATAATAAATGGAATAAAATAATAACAAATTCTAAATAAAAGTAAAACTAATAATGCCGTTTCTGAAGATATGTGATGGTAGTGGAATCCCATTAATAAGATAAAATCAAATGAACCTATTCCCCCTGGTAACATGCTAAGAAACCCAGCACAAGTTGCAATACTATAAATAGGGAAGAGTTGAATTAATTGAATGTGAATACTAAGTAAACGAGCAATAACAAAAATGAGTAAAAGTGAACCAATTTTCTCAAATATGGAAACAATGATTAATGAGAATATTTTACTTTGTCTAAACGAAAACCTTCGATTATTTCGATTTTTAAGTTTAAGACTTAATAATATAAAAGGAATATACATTGCAAGAAACCAAACAGCAATTTTTAACCATTTCATCTTCGTCAAAAATGTGGGTTTGATAATACCTACAGCAGTAATTAAACAAAATATTGATGTTCCTGATAAATAAAAAACAGAAACCTTTGCAATGTTTTTTATAATTAGCGATTTTTCCTTTACATAATTTTTAAAAAAGTAAGTTCTTAAACTTAAACCGATCGCCCCACCAAATCCGAGAAAATTAGAAAAACTATTAATGATCCAAGCTAGACTGAACAACTTTTGCACTTTTATTTTTAAATTTAAAATTTTACATAAAATAACATCATAGAATAATGTTGGAGCCATAGCGACTAATCCTACTATAATAATAAAAATTAACTTTAGTGGGGTTAGCTCAATAAAATGACTTTTTAATAAATTGAAATCGATTGATTTTACCATATTTTCTGATTCAATAACGATTAAAAACAATATTGAAACAGGAAAAAGAATTTTAAAAACTAATAACCAATTTTTTTTGTTTAATTTCACATATTCACCGCTTCTCCATTGAATGGGCAATAGCGCTAATTAGCTTTTCTATTGCTCAGCACTTTGATGTATTAATAATTTTGAACAAGAGAATATTTTACCTAAGTTTATTTATAAGTTCAAGAATAAAAGTACAAAAAAAGAGACAACCTTTTGAATTGCCTCTTTTTTGGATTAATCGAATTTCAAGCCTTTTAATGCATCTTTAAATGCATTATTTAAAGGCTCTTCACTTTTTTGCTGATTTTTCATGTATTTTTGTACTTCATGTTTAGATACTTTACCACGGGATTCCTTTTTACGACGTGCTTCAAATGCTGATAATTTTTCACGGTGTCCACATTGACATGCAAAAATTTGCCCTTCACCTTCGCCACGTAGCTCTAGCTTTTTATGACATTTAGGGCATCGAGCGTTCGTCAAACGTGAAACATTTTTTCTGTGACCACATTCTCTATCTTGACATACAAGCATCTTCCCCTTTTTCCCATTGACCTCGAGCATTGGTTTTCCACAGTCAGGACAATTTTTGGTTGATATATTATCATGCTTGTATTTTTTGTTACTTGCTTTGATTTCTGCCACGATTTCTTTCGTGTAATTTTTCATTTCCTTGATAAATACATCTTTTTTCAGCTTTCCATGAGCAATACGATCTAGTTTTTGTTCCCACTCTGCTGTTAAGGTAGGAGATTTAAGCTCTTCAGGTACAAGATCCAATAATTGAATTCCCTTTGAAGTAATATGAATATCTTTGCCACGCTTTTCGATTAAGAATGAATTAAATAGCTTATCAATAATATCTGCTCGCGTAGCAACCGTACCTAAACCACCTGTTGATTTTAATGTATCTGCCAGTTTTTTATTTTGAGTATCCATATACTTCGATGGATTTTCCATTGCTGAGAGTAATGTAGCCTCATTAAATCGTGCAGGTGGTTTTGTTTGTCCCGATGTTTGCATAATTACTTTTATTTTTAATTGATCACCTTTATTCATTTGAGGCAATTTTTGTTCTTTCAGATCATCTTTTGTCTCATCATCATCAAAATGATTTTCATAAACCTCTTTCCACCCATTTGATAGAATGGTTTTTCCTCTTGCAATAAAATTCTCATCATCAATTTTTGCGTGCAGGGTTAATTGCTCATATGTGAATGCAGGAAATAATACTGCCAGAAATCTTTTTACAACTAAATCGTAGATTTTCCGTTCTTTATCCGAAAAGGCAGATAGATTTACATAGCTTTCAGTCGGTATAATTGCATGATGATCTGACACTTTACTATCATCAACAAATGCTTTGCTCGCTTTAATTGGATTTTTGAGCACCTTATTCGTTAATGAACGATACTCACCAATTCCACATGCTTTTAAGCGCTCGGGAAGGGTAGCAACAATATCAGATGATAGATAACGTGAATCGGTACGTGGATATGTTAAAACCTTATGCTGTTCGTAAAGCTTTTGCATAATATTTAGCGTCTCTTTAGCAGAATAACCAAAAATTTTATTCGCATCACGCTGTAGCTCTGTTAAATCATAAAGGCCAGGTGAAAAAGACTTTTTCGATTTCTTCTCAATGTCAGTTACAACTGCATTTTGTTTACCTAGTTTTTTTACAATTGTATCTATTTTTTCTTTATCAAAGCTACGCCCATTCCCTTTTTTATCTTGCCATGTCAATTTAATATGATCGATCGTTTGGGCTTCAATCCCATAATAAGTTTGTGTTTTAAAGTTTTTGATTTCTTCCTCTCGTGCTGCAATCATTGCAACAGTAGGTGTTTGTACACGTCCACAGTTTAACTGAGCATTAAAGCGAGTCGTTAATGCACGAGTAGCATTTAAACCAATATACCAATCAGCCTCTGAGCGTGCGACTGCAGAAGCATATAGATTATCATATGCTGAACCTTGCTTTAAATTTGCAAAGCCATCTTTAATCGCTTTATCCGTAACAGATGAGATCCATAAACGTTTAATCGGTTTTTTTACTTTTACTTTATCAATAATCCAACGTGCGACCAACTCTCCCTCTCTCCCAGCATCGGTCGCAATAATAATTTCTTTAACATCCTTTCTAATTAATTGACTTTTCACCGCGTTAAATTGTTTTCCAGTCTGCTTGATAACAGTTAATTTTAATCGTTCGGGTAGCATCGGTAAATCATCTAAATTCCATTTTTTATATTTAACATCGTAGCTTTCTGGGTCAGCAAGTGTGACTAAATGTCCAAGTGCCCAAGTGACGATATATTTGCTACCTTCTAGATATCCGTTTCCTTTTTTATTACAATTCAGTACACGTGCAATATCACGTGCTACCGAAGGTTTTTCAGCAATTACAACACTTTTTTCCATAATCTATACATCCTTTCGCTCTACCTAATTTAATATACCATACTCGTAAAAACTTCGCGATTGAGCATAATTACATGTTTATTAGAGAAAATATAGTCTTTTAGAAAAAGTTTTGTTAAAGTAAAGATGAGGTGATTATAATGGGAAAAAGCTTAGCAAAAAAGAAAAGAGATAAATTAATTAGAGAAGGCAGGAGAAACCCTGAAGAAAATCGAAGTTTCTTTGCGTTTGCAGATTTACGTTCAAGAAGAACAAAAACGAAGGCAGAGACACTTCAAAAACAAAAACATAAAAACCGATTATCTAATCAATATGATGAAGATAATCGGTTTTTTACGTTTAAATTAACTAAGGATATAATCAATAGAATAAGTAAGAATTAATTACCTTGTTTGTTCATTCATTTCCCGCACCTTTTCATCTTTTGGAAGTAAAAACGTCAGTAAACCTAATAATGGTAAAAAACTACATAAAATCATTACAAATTTAATGCTAAAGAAATCGGCAAGATTTCCATATAATACCGAACCAATTGCTCCCATTCCAAAAGCAAGCCCCACAATTAACCCTGATACCATGCCAATCTTATTTGGCATTAATTCCTGAGCATAAACAACAGTTACACTAAAGCTAGATGTAATAATGAAGCCGATTAGGAAAAACATCGGAATGACTAAAAATAGCGGTACATAAGGTAACATCATTGCGAGTGGTGCCGCCCCCACAAGAGAAAATAAAATAATATTTCGTTTTCCAAATCTGTCGGCTAATGGACCACCTAAAAATGTACCAATGACACCTGCAATCATAAAAATAAATATATAGATCTGTGCCCCTTGAATACTAATGCCATAATCCTCAATTAAATAAAATTGATAAAAATTCGATATGCCAGCTGAATACCATGATCTAGCGAAAACGATAAATACCAATAAAATCATTGCACCAATTAATTTTGGATGAATCCGCTGTTTTGTAGTTGAAGCCACTATTTTTTTCTTTATTTGAGCTCCAAAAGAAATCTGTTGTTTGTACCATTTAGATACAAAAATTAATAATATAATTCCCATTGCTGCAACAAAGGTGAAAGATAATATTCCCTTTTGTCCAAAAGGATAAAAAATAAGTGCAGTAAAAACTGGTGCAAGTGATTGACCAAAATTCCCACCAACCTGATAGATTGATTGAGCAAGACCTCTCTTTTCTCCTGCAGCCATATATGCTACCCTTGATCCTTCCGGATGAAATACAGCTGATCCGATTCCAATAAAAAAGACAGAACAAAGGATAATGTAAAAATTAGGAGATAACCCAAATCCGATTAGTCCAAGCATACTCATAAACATACCTAGTGGAAGTAAAAATGGTCTCGGTCGTTTATCAGCATAAAGCCCAAAAACCGGCTGCATTACGGACGACGTCATATTAACAACAAAGGCAATCCAACCAATTTGAGAATAGGAAAGGCTAAGTGTTTTTTCCAAGATAGGAAACATTGCGGGAACTACTGCTTGAATTGAATCATTAAAAAAATGACCAGCACCAATTGCAAATAGTATCCCATAAATAGTTGGAATACCGGTACCATGAGCTTGCTTTTTCGCAATAACTGCCATAAATGATAACTCTCTCTTTCTGTTGAAATATATTTTATTTTCTCATTATACACTTTTTTCTATTTACGAAATGTTTTTTCTGCGATTTTTTACATACATTATTGGTCGGCAAGGAAATAATAAAAATGGAGGTGAGAGTAGAATGGGCAAACGAAAAAAAGATCCATCAAAAACAGGATTAAGTAACCCAAATGTGAAAGGGCAAGGAACAACTACGGTAGAAACTGGAGAAATCAAAGCGGATGCTTCTCGCAAAAAACACGGAAGATAACAATAGAAAATTGTTTGGAATGATTTTGATATCAATTAGACATTCTAACTTATACATAGGAGGTGTTGAATAGTGGCAAAAATTGGAGTAGAACAATCATTATCAAATGTTTCACAAGCACTTAAAGAAAAGGGTTATGATGTTGTCGAATTAAAAAATGAAAATGATGCAAAAGGTTGCGATTGTTGTGTAGTCACTGGTGGTGACAACAATGTGATGGGTATTCAAGATGTAATTATTGATGGTTCAGTTATTGATGCAACTGGTCTTTCTGCTGAAGAAATCTGCAAGCATGTAGAAAGTAGACTACCATAAGAAAAAACTGGTGACCGCATTCGTACGGTCACCTACCTTCTAAAAAATGATTCTCGGTATGACTATTTTGATTACGCAAACAAAAATATTTCAACGTAAAATTATCTTTAATATATAAAATGATTTCAATCATCAATAATAAAATGACAACTACAACACCATATTTCACCAATGCTTTATGAATGACTAATAAAGATGTAGGAAGAAAATGTACTGGTAATTTTATAGTAAATGCCAAAAACATCCCAAATGTAAAATTACGTGTCCATTGTGATACATGATACTGAAATAAACCTTTTCTAAACCCTAAATATTTTGCCCTCATAACCGCACGATAGATTTCAATAGATTCAACTAAGAAAAAACACACTAGGACCCAGAACCAAATAGCAATTATTATTTTTCCACCAATAATTCCAGAGGTAATTCCTGCTAAACCAGTAATCGACATTGCCCCATGTATAACACAATTCGTATTGTACCAATCCTGTTTAATATCCATTATTTTATATGTCGCTAGATACCTCTTTACTATTATCGATAAACTAACAAAATAAAATAAGATTCCTAAATAAAAGAATCCCTGGTTGATCATTTTTAAATTATTGGTTGTTCCAAATATCGTGGATAAACCTATTACTATCGATTGCGTACTAACTGTAGAAAGTAAAATAATCCCATGTGTTTGTTTATAGGAATCAGTTTTTAACAGTTTCATAAAGTTCTTAATACAGAGAATACAAAAAATAGCCCACAATACACCATTTACACTTATCACAATCTCTGGTATGACTCTAATTTCAGGAATTCGATTAAACATGATAGTAGAACAAACAGATGTACCAGCAATCCAAGTTCCAATAGCAAAGCTTTGAATTTCATTTTGTCGATGTAATAGTTTAAAAGTATGATTAAAGACACTTTTCAAGAAAGAACCTGAAATGACCATCCATGCGATGATTAGAAACCACACGAACCATTTATATTCTGTAAAACTTTTAATAAAGTAATGGTGAAATAAATCATATTCAAAAATTCCTATAGCCATTACTATTGCACCCGCTGCAGTTGCTGAAGGCTTTCTATGAAAAAAGAAATACTTGAAAAGCAACATAATCATAAGAAGTAATAAAAAAGCCAAAAGTTTTCAACTCCAATACTAATATATTGTATCAGATTTTTGTTGTTATGTGATATCCATCACTGCTATTTTCCTTGATTTTTACTAACATAATCTTATAAATATGAAAGGAAGTGACGATCATGTCACCATTTACTATTGATAACAAAGTAGGTGAAGTGGTTACTGTTTTTCCAAAAGCTAGTGATATTTTCAAATCAAACCGCATTGATTTTTGCTGTGGTGGTAATCTTACGATTAAAGAAGCGGCTGCTAAACAAATGATTTCCGCAGAGCAATTAATTACACAATTAAATATGTTGTACAGGCAGTCGAATCCTAATAAAGATTACATCAATTGGAAAGAAAAGAGCTTCAGCCATATCGTCCATTATATTGAAGAAACACATCATCAATATTTAAAGGAAGAGTTACCTCAGCTTACCCCCTATATTACAAAGATCTATAAAGTACATGGTAACAAGCATCATCAAGTTGAAAAAGTAAAAACTTTGTTTCAGCAATTAAAAACTGAGCTTTTAGAACATTTAATGCTAGAAGAAAACACACAGTTTCCTTTAATAGAAGAATATGATCGTCATCCAACTCATGAAACACTCGAAAGAGCTGTTTCGCAATTAGATCGTTTAGAAAAGGATCATCAAAATGTAGGTAACATATTAAAAGAATTAAGAAAGGTTACAAATAACTATCACTTACCAGAAGGAGCTTGTAGGACCTTCCAACTCGTATATAAACGACTTGAGCATTTAGAAGAAGACACATTGAGCCATATTCATATAGAAAATAATATCTTATTTAAGCGACTTTTTAATCTATATGCTTAAAAATGTAAGGCTATTTTCGTATAGTTTGTTGCTTTCATAAAATCCTAAGTGCCGGCTTTTACACCCAATAAAGGATTCAGCGATTCTTATGGAAATTGGCGCTCTTTACTCAGTGAAATGATAGAGTAGTAGTTTTCAGTCGCTAGTTATTCGTTAAAACTTTACTGAAATAGCAACAATGTTTGAGAAAAGAGCCATATGTAAAAGGTCTGATCCAAACATCTTTTCGTGTTTGTAAGGGAATACACTTAAAGATATTGGATTAGACCTTTTTCTATTTATAATATAAGATGCTTTCTTATCAGTTTATTGCTTTCGTGAAATCACATCTGATGATGACCTTAGCATTTCCTGTAGGGTTGAAAAGCTTCTTCTTAATAAAACGGTATTTAACCATCTCCATTAGTTGAAACTTTACCTAAATAGCAACAATGTACGAGGAAAGTGCCTAATTATATTGAGTAAAAAGCCATTTAATAAATTCTTCCTTTTGTTTTATTGAAAAAATTTTATAAGGGTAGGTATTTTTCAAAGGCACCCATGTAAGAATAGCTTGAATATTGCTCAACTGATCTAGTAGGTAAGTATCTTCCTCACCTCTTATTAATACGGCTTTCGGATAATCCTCATACTTATACCCTTCAATCAAAATGAAATCGAGTGAAAAGTTCTCGTAAAATTGAATAATATCTACTAGTGACCAATTTAGATTTTGCTTAAGTAGTACTAACTCCCCTTCTCCTTCACACGCAACAATGCTTGCTCCAGCGTTTAAATGCTTGTCCGTATCTTTTTCAGCCACTCTCTTTCTTGGTTTCCCCCCATGGCCGTGATGCTTTATCGTTCCTACCTTAAGATCATGTTTACTCCAGTAATTTATAATGCTTTCCATTAATGTGGTTTTTCCACTATTTTGAAACCCTACAATTTGGTAGACCTTTCTATCTCTATCCATGGTTCTTCACTTCCTATTTGATCGTCTATTAGTAAGATATCCACTAGATCATCCTTTGAATAGCCTCTTGTGCTTCCTGGCAATACCATTAAGCAATCGGCCCAAGCGATTGAAGTGACTACATTCGATTTATCTAATCCAACCGGTTCAACTAAGCATCGATCACCCTCATAAGTAAGTTTACTTCTTACAAATCGATTAAATGGATTTGCCTTTGGAAAATCTGTTTGTAATCTCGCCTTCGCTTTCCTTAAATATGGCTTTTGTGAATACAACCAATAACGAATAATAGGTCGAACATATAATTCGAAACCTACATAACATGCAGAAGGATTTCCTGATAATCCGTACAATAATTTCCCCTTGCAATTTGCTACAGTTGTTACACTTCCCGGTCTCATTGCAATTTTATTGAATAGAACTTTTGCTCCTAGTTTCTCATATATGTGCGGTAGCAAATCATAATCACCGACAGAAACGCCGCCAGTTGTTATGACCAAATCGCATTCATCTAAAGCTTGTTTTACCACACTTAATAGTGATTCTATTTCATCTACCTGGTTTTCATATCTTTTATATATGGCACCTGACCGAAGTATTTGTGATTCTACCATGTACCCATTACTATTACGAATCTTTCCAGGTACTAATGGCTCATTCACCTTAAGTAGTTCAGTTCCTGTAGCAATAACGCCTACCACTGGTTTTCTAATAACAGGAACTTTGTCATATCCAAATGTTGCTAACAATGCTTTTACTCCAGGATTAATCATCATCCCTTTTTCTATCAAGGTTTGTCCTTGTTTAGCATCCTCACCTTGAAAGGAAATATTTTCACCCGGTTTTAGTTTCCTCTTAATCGAAATATAATTCTTATGATTTATTTGTATTTCCTTTACCAGTTCAAGCATAATGACACAATCAGCACCAGTCGGAATAGCCGCACCAGTCATGATACGGATGGCCTGAAACGGACCAATATTTTTAAAACTAACCTGTCCAGCACCGATTTCATCAATAATTTCAAATTGAATAGGATTACTTTGATTTGCCAAATAGGTGTCCTTTGAACGAATGGCAAAGCCATCATAGGGTGATCGATTAAATGGTGGAACATCATGATCTGCACAAATATCTTCACCTAAAAATCGATCATCACATTCATCAATTGAAACCCATTCAATCTCCCCTCTGCATTTCCATTCCATGACTAACTCAATCGCATCTTTTATTCTAATAGGCTTGCGTCGTTCCACCATATTAAATCTCCCTTCCCTATCCTCCAATATAGGACATTTCTATTTTATTTTTCTTTGCATTTCCATTGCTCATGCGCTCATCAGAATACCGATCGTTTCGATGATTCCAAATAGAGATAATTTGAGATTGTATAAATTCATTACTACTTTTATTGCGGAGCATAGACTTCAAATCAAATCCTTTTCCGGCAAATAAACAGGTGTACAACTTTCCGTCTGCTGATATTCTAGCTCTTGTACAACTTGTACAAAAAGATTCGGAAACCGAAGTTATAAAACCAATTTCTGCTTGTTTATCTTTATATTTATAGCGTTTAGCAACTTCTCCAAAATAAGCTTCATCCACTGGTTCTAAATCAAATTCCTGCGATAGCATGTGATATATTTCTTTTTTCGGTATGACCCGTTCGAAATTCCATCCATTTGAATTACCGACATCCATAAACTCGATAAATCTTAGTGTGACACCTTTTTCTCGAAAATATCTTGCCATAGGAATAATTTCTTGATCATTCACTCCTTTTTGAACAACCATATTTATTTTTATATGAAAACCTGCTTTTAGCGCTGCATCAATTCCTTTTAAGACAATTTTTGAACTGACACCTCGACCATTTAACGCTTGAAATACTTCATCATTTAATGCATCAAGACTTATATTTAACCGTCTCAAGCCAGCTTGATATAAGCTTTCAGCATGCTTTGAAAGAAAAACTCCATTTGTCGTTAAACCAATATCAGTTATTCCGTTTATATTGACTAATTTCCTAATGAGATCTTGGAGATTTTGTCGAAGCAGTGGCTCCCCACCTGTTAACCGGATTTTCTTCACACCTAATCTAGCAAATATATTCGCTAATCGTTCAATTTCTTCAAAAGATAATACTTGATCTTTCGGTAGAAAAGCATAATCTGGACCAAACACCTCTGCAGGCATACAGTAGCTACAGCGAAAATTACAACGATCTGTTACAGAAATTCTCAGATCATGTAATGGTCGATTCAATTGATCTCTGATTATTTCGTCCATATTCCCATCTCCTTAAACACACCCCATTTTAACAAACAGGAGAGTTCATCCTACTTATATATTAACAGTTTTAATAATGAAATCTTTTAAAAAAATAATATATTTCTTAAAAAATGACAGGGAGGCACATTGGCCTCCACTTAAGCTTTATGATGTTTAATTTCAGTAAACATTCCCACATAATATTTTGTTTCACCCGCTGTATTTTGAACAGGGCTAATTGTCAACCATTCTAAATATATTTCACCATTTTTTCTTTTATTCCAAATCTCCCCTTTCCAATAACCATTTGTTTTAATAGATACCCACATCTTTTCATAAAATTTTTTATCATGTTTTCCTGATTGAATAATTTTTGGTGTTTTTCCTATAACCTCACCCATCGTATATCCTGTTACCATAGTAAAGGCAGGATTTACTCTTGTGATAGTCCCCTGTAAATCTGTTACCATTACTCCTTCAATGGTATGATCAACAATATTTTGTGATAATTCAAGCTTTTCTTGATGATACATCCAAACGACAATTATAAGACAAGCAAGGGCGACTTGTGACAGCGCCATAAATCCAATTGAATAATTTCCAGTCATATTAAATAAGAAAGAAAGAATTAATGGTGGAAAGAAACCACCTAACCCCCCCATTGCGGAAACGACACCATTGACAATCCCCGCTTGTTCAGAAAAATAAAGAGGAACGAGTTTGAAGATGGTACCATTTCCTATCCCTGCTCCAATGGCTATCACTATACACCCAATAGAATACAGTGTTAGTGTAGGTGTAAAGGCTAATAATAACCCTGCTACAGTTAATCCCGCAAATACACATATTAATATTTTAAAGGAATTAAATTTATCTCCTAACCATCCTCCTACTGGCCTTAAAAATGTTGCAATCGCAATAAAGCCGGCAGTTCTAAATCCAGCATCTACCTTATCTAATCCGAAATGCCCTACTAAAAAGTTCGGTAAATAAATCGTGAATGCTACAAAAGATCCAAAAGTTAAAAAGTAAAACAAACTTAAAAACCAAAGCTTTTGATTGTCATATACTTTTCTAAACTGTTCACTGAAAGATACTTTCATTCTTTTTTCTTTTTTATCCCCAAAGATAAAATTAAGTACGGCAAATAATAGAAGTAAAATAATGTACAATTGAACGGTAGTTTGCCAACCAAATTTAATAGCAAGTACTGGTGCTAAAAATGTAGTAATTGCTGTTCCAATATTTCCCGCTCCATATATTCCATTAACAAATCCGTGTCTTTCCTTGGGGAAATATTTAGGCAATGATGTAACTCCAACCGAAAACACAGCTCCACCAATCCCAATAAATAATCCTCCAATAATTAAATCTAAAAAACTATTTGCATAGCTTATATAAACGGCTGGTATGATAAGAAGAATAAAGCTTGTAGTAAATAATGCTCGTGAACCAAAACGATTTGTCCAAAATCCAATGGGAATTCTTAATAATGATCCTAAAATAACTGGAACTGCCGTTACAAGGGCAATCTGGTTATCTGTTAAAGCAATATCCATTTTAATAAACGACATTAAAGAAGATAAGATAACCCATATCATAAAGCCCATAATTAAACTCAATGTCTGAAGTGGTAATTGTTTTTTTCCGGAATGCATAAAGAGTACCCCTTTCAATAATTTTTTCCATTACATGTATTCATCATAAAAAATTGAAATCTATTAAGATGTGATGTTTTTCACATAAAGATTATTTTTTATATATTTTTGTATTTTTTATGTACAGCTGATATTTAATTCAATTTTTAAATTATTAACTATAATAAAAAAATACTTTTTTCAAAATTTATCCTTGATTAGACCTATACTTTTTTATGCTTAAAGAGTAAGTTATAGGTAACACAACACAATTTTAAAAGGGTGATACGGTTGAAAATAGAACAAAAACCAATTAAACCTACACATTCCATTAAAATAAATGAATTAATCAAGTTTTCGGAAAAAACGATAAAAATAACGAAGGGAAATTATTTATTTCAAGAAGGAATGACAGCAGAAGGTCTCTATATCATCATCTCCGGAAAGGTTCAAATAAGTAAGATTACTTCAGACGGGCAAGAATTAACCTTTAGAATATGTAGTCAGGATGATATTGTAGGTGAAGCGATTCTTTTTTCTTATTCTTCAAGATACCTATTAACTGCTAAGGTGATTGAGGATGGCGAAGTAGCTCTCATCAGAAAAGATATATTAGAGGATGAACTGTTTAAAAATAGCTCACTTGCCTTTGAATTTATGAAATGGATGAGTGATCAATATCGGAAAACACAGACAAAATTTCGAGATCTTATTCTTCATGGTAAAAAAGGCGCTTTGTTTTCTACTTTAATTCGAATGACAAACAGTTATGGCGTACAACAGCGGAATGGGATTCTCATTGATTTACCCATTACAAATCAGGAACTGGCAAACTTCTGTGGTACCTCTCGGGAAAGTGTCAATCGTGCATTAAGCGAATTAAAAAAAGACGGGATCCTATCAACGAATAAAGGAAAAATCACTATTCATAATTTACAGTATTTAAAAGATGAAATTTGTTGTGAAGACTGTCCTGCAATCTATTGCAATATTGAATAATCATTAGGTGTTAAAGCATGAATTTCATGCTTTTTTTTTATTGAAATTGTATATGTCTTTTTCGTGAAGTGTGATTAACTTCACAACTTCATCTCACTTCAATGTTTATAGTGTATGTATCAATACATTATTTCACATAAGGAGTGAAGCAAATGTCACGAAAAAGATCACCATTAACTAATCGGTTACGCTACTTTTCTCCCACCGAAAAACTGAATGATAACCATAGTGAAGTTCGCGAAGGAAATCGTGAATGGGAAGATGTTTATAGGAGAAGATGGCAATATGACAAGGTCATTAGATCCACTCACGGTGTGAACTGTACTGGCTCATGTAGCTGGAACATTTTTGTTAAAGATGGAATCGTTACATGGGAAGGTCAAAATTTAAATTACCCTACTACAGGACCAGACATGCCTGACTTTGAACCACGAGGTTGTCCACGTGGTGCCAGCTTCTCATGGTATATATATAGCCCATTACGAGTGAAATACCCATACATCAGAGGAGTCTTATTACTCATGTGGCGTGAAGCGCTTCAAGCACATTCCAACCCTCTTGAAGCATGGAAAAGTATCATTGAAGATAAAGAAAAAGCGAAGCAATATAAAGAAGCAAGAGGAAAAGGTGGATTTATGCGAGCAGACTGGGAAGAAGCATCCATGCTAGTTGCTGCCTCCCTTCTCTATACGGTTTTAAAATATGGACCTGACCGCAATATTGGCTTCTCTCCAATTCCAGCAATGTCTATGCTTAGTTATGCTGGTGGATCAAGGTTCATGCATCTGATGGGTGCACCTATGTTAAGCTTTTATGATTGGTATGCAGATTTACCGCCTGCATCCCCACAAATTTGGGGTGATCAAACGGATGTACCAGAAAGCAGTGATTGGTATAATTCAAGCTACATTATTACATGGGGATCAAATATTCCTTTAACTCGCACACCTGATGCTCATTTTCTAGCGGAAGCACGGTACCGTGGGGCGAAAGTAATTTCTTTGAGTCCAGACTATGCTGAATCAACCAAATTTGCGGATGATTGGTTAAGTGTGAAACAAGGTACCGATGGTGCAATTGCTATGGCAATGGGTCATGTCATCTTGAATGAATTCTATGTGCAAAATCAAGTAAATTATTTCTCTAATTATGTGAAGAAATACACAGACTTTCCTTTTCTTGTAACATTAAAGAAACAAGATGAAGGATTTATTGCCGACCGATTTTTAAATGCCAACGATATTGGTAGATCCACTAAAAATGGTGAATGGAAGCCTGTTCTCATGAATGACAGGTCACAAAAAATTGCTGTTCCAAATGGCACAATGGGTTCTCGCTGGGAAAACAACAGAAAATGGAATTTGCACCTACAGGATGAGGACTCTAATGAAGTGATCGATCCTAGACTTTCATTACTTGGAATAGAAGAAAAATGTGTAAAGCTATTTATCCCTTACTTTGGTGAAGGTGACACAAATGTTTTGGAGCGCGTCGTCCCTATTCAAACGATAAAGCATGACGGAGAAACCATTTATTACACCACTGTCTATGATTTAATGCTGGCAAACTATGGAATCGACAGAGGAATCGGTGGCATAGTTGCAAAAAGTTACGATGAGGATGTGCCCTTTACTCCAAAATGGCAAGAGAAGATTACTGGTGTGAAAAGTGAGCAAATCATTAAGATTGCCCGTGAGTTTGCCCAAAATGCCATCGATACGAATGGAAGATCAATGATCATTGTCGGCGCTGGAATAAACCATTGGTTTCATTCTGATACAATTTATCGAGCTGTTCTGAATCTCGTTCTTCTCGTTGGAGCAGAAGGCGTTAACGGTGGAGGTTGGGCCCATTATGTAGGTCAAGAAAAATTACGTCCTGTTGAAGGCTGGCAAACTATTGCAATGGCACGTGATTGGCAAGGACCACCTAGATTACAGAATGGTACTTCCTTCTTTTACTTTGCAACCGATCAGTGGCGCTATGAAGATATACCAGTTTCAACCCAAGTATCACCTGTATATGGGAAGCCTAGATATGAGCATAACGCTGATTATAATGTAATGGCAGCAAGACTAGGCTGGCTCCCTTCGTATCCAACCTTCAATGCAAACAGTTTGGAACTATATAAACAAGCAAAAAATGCAGGGAATCATACAGAATCTGAAATTGCACAATATATCGCCAAACAATTAAAGCATCGAAAATTACAATTTTCTATTGAAGATCCAGATAATGAAGTGAATTTTCCCCGCAATTTAATTGTATGGCGTGCCAATTTAATTTCAAGTTCCGGAAAAGGACATGAATATTTTTTAAAGCACTTATTAGGTGCAACAAATGGTCTATTAAATGATGATTCAGATAGTATTAGGCCAGAAGAAATCCATTGGCGCGATCAAGCACCGGAGGGGAAACTAGACTTGCTGATTAATTTAGATTTTCGAATGGCTGGAACTGCACTTTATTCTGATGTAGTCCTGCCGGCTTCAACATGGTATGAAAAACATGATTTGAGCAGTACAGACATGCATCCCTTCGTTCATCCGTTTAATCCGGCAATCTCCTCACCTTGGGAGGCAAAATCTGATTGGGATATTTTTAATAGACTTGCAATGGCAGTTTCTAAGCTTGCTAAAGATATTGATTTAGAACCTATTAATGATATCGTTGCTACTCCATTGCAGCACGATACTCAACAAGAACTAGCAAAGCCATTAGGAAAAATAAAAGATTGGTCTAAGGATGAATGCGAACCAATACCAGGCAAAACGATGCCACAAATTCATGTGGTTGAACGAGATTTTCGTCTCATCCATGAAAAAATGAAAGCTCTTGGCCCAAATGTTAAAAATCAACCAATGGGTACAAAAGGAATTTCCTGGTCTGTTGAAGATGTATACGAAAAGTTAAAAAAAGTTAATGGAACCATTAAGGATGGCATTGGAGATGGATGTCCAGATATTAGCAATGCTTTTAAAGCTTCTGAAGCTGTTCTCATGCTCTCCTCTACCACAAACGGAAAGCTTGCAGTGAGAGCATGGGAATCTTTAGAAAAGCAAACGGATTTACATTTACGTGATTTAGCAGAAGAGCGTGAGGAAGAATGCTTTAATTTTGAACAAATTACAGCTCAACCGAAAACCGTCATTACCTCCCCCGCTTTTAGCGGATCTGAAAAAGGTGGCAGACGTTACTCACCATTTACGACTAATATTGAAAGATTGATTCCTTTTAGGACGATTACGGGTAGACAATCCTTCTATATTGACCATGAAATGATGAGCGAATTCGGAGAAAACCTAGCTACGTTTAAACCAATTTTGCAACATCAACCATTTACAGATAGACGTCCATCAGTTAAAGGAAAAGAAATTACATTAAATTATTTAACACCACATAATAAATGGTCTGTTCATAGTATGTACTTCGATTCCCAACCGATGTTAACTCTCTTCCGTGGTGGACCTACTGTTTGGATGAATAAGGATGATGCAGAAGATGCGGAAATTGGAGATAACGATTGGATCGAATGCTTTAATCGAAATGGAGTAGTTGTTGCACGTGCCGTTGTCTCACATCGTATTCCACGAGGGATGGCCTTTATGCATCATGCACAGGATCGGCATATTAATGTTCCTGGTACAAAGCTAACCCAAAATCGAGGTGGTACACATAATAGCCCTACGAAAATTCATGTTAAACCTACACATATGATTGGCGGGTATGCTCAACTAAGTTATGGATTTAATTACTATGGACCAACTGGTAACCAAAGGGATTTAAATGTAGTTATTCGTAAGTTAGAGGAGGTTGATTGGCTTGAAGATTAAAGCTCAAATCGGAATGGTCATGAATTTAGATAAATGTATTGGTTGCCATACTTGTAGTGTAACATGTAAAAACACCTGGACAAACCGTCCAGGTGCAGAATACATGTATTTCAATAACGTAGAAACAAAGCCGGGTATTGGCTATCCCAAAAAGTGGGAAGATCAGGAAAAATACAAAGGTGGATGGGAGAAAAGAAATGGAAAACTTCAGTTAAAATCAGGAACAAAAGTCAATCGTTTAACGCATCTTTTTTATAGTCCTTATCAGCCTACGATTGATGACTATTATGAGCCTTGGAGCTATGATTATGAAACATTAACTAATAGCCCTCAAAAAAAACATCAGCCTGTTGCACGTCCAAAATCTAATCTTTCAGGTGAATACATGGAAATATTATGGGGACCCAATTGGGAAGATGATTTAGCTGGGGCACATATTACTGCTCATGAGGATCCAAATGTACAAAACATGGAAGAAGAAATAAAAACAGAATTTGAAGATGTATTTATGATGTACCTACCTAGAATTTGTGAGCACTGTCTGAATCCTGCATGTGTGTCTTCCTGCCCTTCTGGTGCTATGTACAAAAGAGATGAAGATGGAATTGTTCTTGTTGACCAAAACGCTTGTAGGGCTTGGAGACATTGCGTCAGCTCATGTCCTTATAAAAAGGTGTATTTTAACTGGCAGACGAATAAGGCGGAAAAGTGTACCCTCTGTTTTCCAAGATTAGAAGCTGGATTGCCAACGATTTGCTCAGAAACATGTGTTGGGAGAATTCGCTATTTAGGTATTATGCTTTATGATGCCGATCGTGTAAAAGAAGCTGCTTCAGAAGAGAACATACATGATTTATATCAATCACATTTAGATATTTTTCTAGATCCGAATGATCCTGAGATTATTAAACAAGCAAAAGCAGAAGGAATTCCTGAAGATTGGCTGGAAGCTGCCCAAAAATCTCCTTTATATAAAATGATCATTGAATGGAAAATTGCCCTTCCCCTTCATCCGGAATATCGTACTTTACCTATGGTTTGGTATATTCCTCCGCTAAGTCCAATCATGAATACCATTGAAGGAGTTGGCACCAATATAGATGCAGATGAGATTTTTCCTGCCATAGATCATATGAGAATACCTATCGAATACTTAGCCAATCTGTTGACTGCAGGCGAACAAACACATATTCGAAATGCACTCAAAAAGATGGCCGTCATGCGGACATATATGAGAGCAGTCCAAACAAATAAACAGCCAAATTCAACATTACTGAATGAAATCAATCTAACTAAACAACAAGTGGAAGATATGTATCGACTTCTAGCAATTGCCAAATTCAATGACCGCTTTGTCATCCCACCATCCCATAAAGAAGATATTTCAAATCTTTATATGGATCAAGGGTCATGTGGACTTGACTTTGCTGGTGGCCCCGGTAAATGTATAACATTATAAATTTTTATTTAATAAAGGAGGTATGCTAGATGGATGCACAACTAAAAAAAATATTTCATATCTCCTCCTTCCTTCTCACCTACCCAGATCGGCACTGGTGGGAGGGCCTAGAGGATTGTAAAAATGAAATTAATACTTTAGATGATCATCAGGATGCAAAAGAGCTATTCCTACAATTTTTTAGTCAGTTAGAACAAATTGAACCGATAAAGTGGATTGAGTCCTATGTATATTTAATTGATTTTGGGAGAAACACTAATTTCTACTTAACTCATGGGAACGACGGACAACAACGTGAAAGAGGAATGGAATTACTAGCTTTAAAAAATTTATATAGTAATGCGGGATTTGTTGTAACTGATCAGGAGTTACCGGATTATGTGCCTCTTATCCTTGAATTTTTATCATGTGCACAGAATGATTATGTCCTGCCGATCATAGAAAAATTTAAAGCTAATTTTCTTCAGCTAGAGAAGCAGTTTATTGAAAAAAAACATGGTTACCAACTAATATTTAAAATTATTAATCTTTCAATCCAGAAATTTGAAGATGACTGAGGGGAGCTGCCTAAACTATGATTCATCAGTTTTTATGGGTTATCTATCCGTATCTTGTACTTATCGTATTTATAGGTGGTGTGATTTTTCGTTATCAGCATGATCAATTTGGTTGGACAACGAAATCTAGCGAAATGCTAGAGAAAAAGAAGCTTGCGTACGGAAGTAGCTTTTTTCACTGGGGGTTAGTTTTTGTTTTTGGTGGCCATGTGATGGGCATTCTTATTCCGGAACCAGTATATACAGGACTTGGCATTAGTGAGCACCTGTACCATAACATTGCTATTGGTTTTGGAGTTCCTGCTGGAATTATATCTTTAATTGGGCTCGTGATTCTGTTTTATCGAAGGATTTCCGTCAAAAGGATTCGATATACTAGCTCAGTCAGTGACATTTTAGCATTAGTTTTTTTGTTAATCGTTATGTTAACAGGACTTTCAGCAACAATATTTAATATTACACCAGAGGGCTTTGATTATCGTAAAACAATCAGTCCCTGGTTTAGAGGTCTTTTTTACTTCCAACCTAATCCATTACTAATGGAAACTGTCCCACTATGGTTTAAAATGCATATTATTTCCGCATTTTCATTGTTTGCTGTATTTCCATTTACGCGTCTAGTACATGCACTCAGTATGCCATTGAAATACCTACGCCGAAGTTATGTCATTTACAGAAAACGCGGTAGGAAAATGGATGAACATTTATAATGAAAATCTCCATTAAAAAAGGTTATAGCTATAGGAGAATTCCCTTCTAGCTATAACCTTTTTCTCTACATTCTTTTTTGATTAATCTTTTTGATTATTACAGTTAAGATAAGCAAAAAGGCAATTATGACAACATAAAGGCCCCAATTTTTCGAAGGGGAGGTGGTTTGTTTTTCAGTAACTTCTGATTTAGTTTCTGCCGCTTTTACTTTCATGGGAGTTAGCTTTAATGTATCTAATGTATCCCCCGTACGATCAGAGATTTGAAGCATACCGTCATCTAAAATATCTTCAGAAACGGTTCCATTTAACGGCTTTGTATATTCAATATCTTTTGGAGCTTCAAATATTTCCTCACCCACCTTAAATGTAACCCCTTTTGCTAAAGTAGATGTTTCAAAATGATTAAAACCATAATCTAGAAGTTTTTTTGTATCATTATAGGCATCATTTTTGGATTTTGCATTCATAATGATGACAGTCAGATGAATTTTATCATTTTCAGCAGTTGTAGCTAATGTTTGACCAGATTGATCAACATAGCCAGTTTTACCGCCTGTCACCTCTTTATACTCAATTTCACCTTTTAAAATTAAATGATGTGTGAATAAAGTTGTCTGCCATCCTTCACCATTCCACTCTAATTCCTTTGTACCGAAAATTTGTTTGAAAATATCGTTTTTTATTGCATAATTCGTAATCTTGGCAAGATCATATGCGGTCGTATAATGATTTTCATCAAAAAGACCGTGTGGATTAACAAAATTCGTGGCTGAAACACCAATCTTATCAACTAGATACTGATTTAACTGAGAGGCGAATTTTGGAATACTTCCATTCATGTATTCTGCTATTGCTACTCCAGCATCATTTCCAGAGTTTATTAAGAGACCCTGTAATAAATGTTTCAATGTTACTTTTTCACCTGCTACTAAATAAACACGTGTACCATCGGTATTTTCAACATTTTTACTAATTGTCACCGTATCATTCAAATTTCCATTTTCAATGGCATATATAGCGGTAGCAATTTTTGTTAAACTGGCTGGATACAAACGCTTAAATGCATTTTTTTCATACAATACCTTTCCAGTTGTACTATCTACTAAGACAGCAGATTCACTTGCTAAATTTAATATTGGTTTTTCAGAAGCATGTACTTTATATAAAAAATTAAATGACAATACAATCACAAAAGCAAATAACCAAATTTTCTTCAAACTTCGACACATCCATTTTACAAAATTCATCAAAATTATTTTATCAGATAATATGAAACATTTTCATTAATTTAAAGGAAATGTAATCAAATTGAAATACAGTCCTAATAAATAAGCAACTCTCAAGCTGTCACCCTCCTCTTGGATGTCGAATAAGATATACAAGCAAAAAGGAGGAAACAAATTGAATAATAAAAATGAATTTTTAAATTGGAAGTTCATTCTGCCCCTATTCATTGGACTTCTCCTAATTATTCTTGTCCCTCTATATTATAATTACAATAAAGAGGATCAGAAAAAATTAGATAATCAAAGCAGTCAAGAAAATAAAAAACAGGAAAATGCTCCAAAATACTTATGGGGAGTGGATTCTGCTAGTAAAACAACAAAGGAAATGTACAAATGTGTGAATGAGAATTTTGGAAAACCAAAAGTATGGGGTCGATATATTGGAACCAATGAAGAGGTTTCAACAGGTTTAACCCAACAAGAAATTAAACTACTTCATGAAAAAAAGATAAAAATCCTATTAATTTATAATCACTTTTCAAACGCTACAACACAAAAAGCAGGACAGCAAGAGGCAAAAAAAGCGATTAAATATGCTAAAGAGTTGCGAGTTCCGAAGGATACCTTACTATTTGCTGACATAGAACCCAACTATCCAGTTGATTCAGCCTTTATTAAGGGATGGGTTGAAACATTGAATAAATCCGATTATCTTCCTGGAATCTATGGAGTTTTTGATAAAAATCAAAAATTATTTAGCGCATTTAATAAAGCAGGAAACGATGTGAAAGAAAAAGCAATCATTTGGTCTGCAGCACCAAATATGAACATTACCTCGAAAGAAAAGGCTCCTAAATATAACCCTACCGGCCCTAAAGAATCAAAAATACTTGGATGGCAATATGGGATCGATGCGAAAAAATGTAATATTGACACTAATTTATTCAAAGGGGAAATTGAAAAAAATTTATGGTAAACCAACAAATTAGGTGTTTAAGGGGTGCCTAATCCCCTCAAACACCTAAAAGTATTTACAATTATGCAATGCTTTTATAAAGTAATTTTTTTAGTATAGGAAATAATACATTAGGTAATTCTTCAATATTGGACACTAAAATACTGAAATTCCCATATATATCATGTAAAATCTTTTTTTGGCTTTCTTCAATTTCTGAATTGGACAAAAAGATATTAATCACATCTATTCCCTTTTTCCTTGCTTGTAAAACTGCTTCATGAGTGTCCACAATCCCATTTTGTTCATATCCAAACGCTGCCGGCTCCCCATCAGAAAATACTAATAAGAACTTTTGATTTTCAAATCTAGTCATTAAGCGATCAGTCATAAGACGGATTGCATAGCCATCCCTATTATCTTCCTCTGGTTGAAGTTGCATAATTTCCGGACCGGATAGATTTCGTAATGATGTTGAAAATTCAATGACAGGTTTAAAATAATTTGGCTGCTTTTCCTTTGTTGCATCATTCGTATCTTCCCAAAATCCAATAACCTCATGTGCAACATTTACAGATTTTAAAGCTTCATGAAATAGTGTAATGCCAAGCTTCGTTTGCTCCATTTTGTCATACATAGAAGCGGAACAATCTACTAAAAGTGAGAAGACCGCATCAATTTCACTTGAAGGTTCCTGTTTCTTATAAAATAGTCTCGGATTTTCGTCAGTGAAAAATGGCAACAGTTTCTTACGTAATCTTCCAAAATGTAAATCCGTTCTTGGTGCTATTTTTTTATGTTCCAATGTCTTTTCAATAATCTTTTTTAATTTCTTTTGATAACTACTGATCGTTGACTTGAACTCGCGATATTGTTTCTCTTCTTCATACGTAGGTTTTTCTAGACTTAAAAAAATAGGATAAGCAAAACGATTTTCTTTACCATAATTTTTTTCAATCCCTTGATTGCTTCTTTGCTTATGTTCTTGCACTTCTAAATTTGAATAATCATTTTTATTTGTTTTTTGTACTGAACCTTGAACAACAGCAAGTGCTTGATCACCTGCCTCACCCTCTCTTACCCCTTCGCCTAATAAATCAGTACCTGAACCTTGATCCAAATCAAATTGCAAGAAGCTTTTACTTAAATCACTTGTTTCTCGGTGCCATGTACGAAACTCTTCTTCAAATACTTCCTCATCCCCTTCTGATTTTTTATCTAATACATCATTATTTTGAAGGGGATCCTTTCTTTTTAAGTCATCAAAAGTTGGGTCATGAACAATGTCATCATATTTTTTATCAGGAAGATGGAAATACTCATTTAACATGTCCTGATCTAAAATATCCTCCAATGTTTCTGTTAATTCTAAACAAAGCTTTACGGTATCTTTTGTTGATTTTGTTTCGTAGAATCTAGTGATTGTATTTTTAATGTATGGCATCACCAAATTAATCTCTTCATTGTAATTAGGTATGTTTTCATTCGGCGAATCTGAAGTTAATAAGAGAAAAATATTATTAAACAAAGCATCTGTATAAATACTTTTGACAAGATTCACTTTTAATTGTGATTCAAAATATTTTCGATAGACAAATATTCTATCCTTAAAAGCTGATTTAGTTCCTGGACGTTTCCGTTTAATTATTTCTTCTAGTCTCAAATCCTCAGTTATCATAAATAATTGCTTTGCAAAACTTTTTAATGAAGTAGTAGATAGTTTTTGAAGTAAGTAGTAAATATCCTCTTCATTTGTAAACGAATAATTGCCTATCGCTCGTAAATAAACATCACTCTTTAGTCCATTTATCATTATCTTTTTGGGACGATGGTTCCAAAAATGGCGTACATATATTTTTTTTGACATTCGATCTAAATAAGAATGCACACCAAACTCTACTTCATAATCAAGGTTTTTCGTTAAAGTAGTAACTAAATCTGCTAATTCCATAACAATCATTGAATCAATTTTTTCATCATTGAATTGAATAAATCGTTGCATGCGATTGCCCCCTATTCAAACAATGTTTCGGCAATATTACGAATCGCTGCTTTTTCACGTTCATCCTCTAATTTATCTATGATCCCTCTTTGGATGGCCCTTAATGGAGGTAAATAAATGGAAAGATCACAAGTATCTATGAGAGCTCTAATCGAGGCTGCTTCTTCAGAAATTTTCCCCATTTCGGCTTGAACAATTAAATCACTTGATAACTGTACAAATCGATTAATTAATTTCTCGTCTTTTAACTGGCTTTGTGCATGTAATACCTTTTTCAAAATCTCCCCTTGAATATAAGGAACATCGATTACGATAAAGCGATTTTTCAGTGCCTCGTTTAAAGGAACTGTACCGACATATCCTTCATTAATTGCGGCAATAACACCAAAATGATTCTCAGCTGTAATGACTTCACCAGTAAACGGATTGGCAATCGTTCTGCGATAATCAAGTACTCCATTCAAAATAGGCAATGTTTCTGGCTTTGCCATATTAATTTCATCTATATATAGTAAATATCCTTTTTTCATGGCCTCTATAACGGGACCAGATACAAACTTTATTATGTTTTGTCCATTTTCCTGACCGATTGTTTTAAAACCTAAGAGACCTTCTGCATCTAAATCTACGGAACAGTTAATACTTTTCATAGGTTGTCCAAGGAGCAAAGAGAGTGTTTCGGCTAGCTTTGTTTTCCCAGAACCCGTTGGGCCTTTCAATAGTATATTTTTTCCGAGTAGAATCGCGACGAGTGCATCCATTAAAATAGAATCATTAGAAGGGATATATCCTTCTTGTTCGATAAGCTTATTTTCATCATTTGCTTTAAAATAGTCTTTTCTTTTATTTAATCTATCTTTTATTTCATCAGGTAATGAGATCATTTTATCAAACATATTGCAATTCCTTTCTATATCTTGCATACTAGGGAAATTATATTCCTACAATTGTATTTTAGGTTAATCATTCTATAATTGCAAAATCTAAAAAGGAAATCAAAATAAATAATTACTGATCATGTTTCATATGGTAAAATTATATAAAGTGTTTGAAAAACGAAAAAATTTAAGGTATACTTTGCTTTTGAATGGAGTTTAAGGTGCGTGAATATATGGTAATGGAATATTTATTCAATCTCATATACGATCCTGTTATTTGCTCGTTCTATGTAAGTATTTTACTGACCATCGGACTAGCTTATATATGGAATCATTTCATTGTAAATCCCTATTCTTGTATAACAACGGAAGCAACTGCTACAAGAATAACCAGTTCACAACAATGGCTTAGAGATTGTAAAATTATTCAAAATAACTTTATCTTATGGATAATTAAATGTATTAGAAGAAAGGAATCACCGAATGAGGATCCAGACCATCATTTATCCGTTACTCTTTTCTTAACATGAATTTATACTAGGAGGATATATGATGAAACGTTCTTTACAATACACCATATTATTAATAGGTTCGGTATTTCTACTCTCTGCTTGTGGAAATACAGCTCCGGGTACGAAGAAATCTGGTTTTTTTAATGACTATTTTGTTGAGCCTTTTTCAAAGGTCATACATTTTACTGCTGATCTATTCGGTGGTAACTATGGAGTTGCGATTATTCTTATTACGATTCTAATTCGTTTAATCCTCATGCCTTTTATGATGAAAACGTTTAAAAAACAACAAATCATGAAGGTTAAAATGGAAAAATTAAAACCTGAAATGACAGCAATTCAAACAAAAATGAAACAAGCAAAAACAAAAGAAGAACAAATGAAATATCAACAAGAAATGATGGGGCTTTACAAAAAACATGATGTAAATCCTTTAAATATGGGATGCTTACCTTTAATTATTCAAATGCCTATCTTAATGGCCTTCTATTATGCGATTAGAGGTTCAAAAGAAATCGCTACACATTCATTCCTTTGGTTTGATTTAGGTCATGTAGACATTCCAATGGCGATTATTGCTGGGATCATTTATTATTTCCAGTCAAAAGTTTCACTAATTGGTATGAGTGAAGATCAACAAAAGCAAATGAAAATATTTGGTCTGATTTCACCTATTATGATTTTAATCATTTCTTTCAGTGCTCCTGCAGCACTTCCACTTTACTGGGCTGTTGGTGGTGCATTCTTAATTGGACAAACGTATTTGTCTAAACGCTTTTATCAAACACACCCAGTAGAACAAGAACAAAAACAACCTAAAAAGGGAAAATAAGAAAGGCACCTGTTCTAATTAGGAACAGGTGCTTTTTGTCCATTGTTAACATACAAATACAATCCCCGATTCGGTTTTTGAATATTTATGTCGACCTTTTCTACTACCTTCATAAAGGTAGTCATGTTCGCAATTTTTAATCCTGACTTTTCCTCAATTTTCTTTTGTAAATCTGTACCTCTAATTGGTTCAGTTTCTTCTTTTAATATTTGAATGGCAACCTCACACATTTTACTCGTTTTACTTCTCCTAGAAGGACGTGCCTTTCTTATTTTCAATGGTGGGCTGTCCATATGGGATATTTCTTTCCTTTCTCCTTTCGATTGTGGTAAATCCATTGATTTAATCTGTATTATTTCTTCGTAATTATTCGTCTCTAATCTATCTTTTTCATCCAACTCTCGTAATTTTGTAAATAAACGCTCACGTTCCTCACGTAACTCTTTTAATAAGCGTATTTCCGTATTTTCTAATTGCTCAAGCCGAAGTTTAAGCGCCATCCTCTCATTGAACATATAATCCCCTCATTTTTATATGCATTTTTCAAATTAGACATCGGAACTTTTTTACTATTACCATTATAATATGTGATATTATAAATAAAAAGATAGAATTATGTGAATTTTATATCTATAAATCTACATTTTTCTACTTCCTTTTGTCGCCTGGATGAATAATTTGTAGAAATATATTTTAAATTTTTTGATAAATGCAATTGAAAAAATACTGTTAAACTAGTAGGATTATTGTAAGCGTTGCCATTTTTAATTCAAGTTTAACAACTACACCCATGATATACCTCTAGTTAACTATGAATGCATTAAGGAGGGCTATTAAATGAGTCAAGTTTTAGCAGGTATTAATGAAAAGGTGGAAAAGTTCTTACAAGGAAAAAAGAAACTTTATATTAATGGGGAGTTTGTGGAAAGTGTCTCCGGTAAAACATTTGATACACCAAACCCTGCAACAGGTGAAGTTTTGGCAACCGTATATGAAGCAGGTGCAGAAGATATTGATCGTGCTGTAAAAGCTGCAAGGGCAGCATTTGATCAAGGAAAATGGTCTAAAATGAGTGCCGCTGCACGTGGCAGACTCATGTATAAATTAGCAGATTTAATGGAAGAGAATAAAGAAGCATTAGCACAATTAGAAACATTAGATAATGGAAAACCGATCAATGAAACGATGAATGCTGATGTTCCATTAGCAATTGAACATATGAGATATTATGCTGGATGGACAAATAAAATTACTGGTCAAACCATTCCAGTTAGTGGTCCTTTCTTTAACTATACACGTCACGAAGCAGTGGGAGTCGTTGGGCAAATCATTCCTTGGAACTTCCCACTTCTAATGGCAATGTGGAAAATGGGTGCTGCGCTCGCAACAGGCTGTACCATTGTATTGAAACCTGCCGAGCAAACACCATTGTCCGCCCTTTTCTTAGCTGAGCTTGCAGAAGAAGCTGGTTTTCCTGCAGGGGTCATTAATATAGTACCTGGATTTGGTGAAACAGCCGGTCAACCGCTTGTCGACCATCCACTCGTTGATAAAATTGCTTTCACAGGCTCAACTGTTGTTGGAAAATCGATTATGGAACGAGCATCAAAGACACTAAAACGTGTCACATTAGAACTAGGTGGCAAGTCTCCTAATATTATTCTACCTGATGCTGATCTAAGGAAAGCCATTCCGGGTGCATTAAATGGAGTAATGTTTAACCAAGGCCAGGTATGCTGTGCGGGTTCACGTGTATTTATCCAAAAGAAAAGCTATGATAATGTGGTTGCCGATATGGTTTCACATGCAAAATCAATTAAACAAGGATTTGGTTTGGATTCAGAAACTCAAATGGGTCCACTTGTTTCAACCGAACAACAAAGTCGAGTCCTCAATTATATTGAAAAAGGTATCAACGAAGGGGCTGAACTACTTACTGGTGGCGGTAAACCACGGGAGGAAGGGTACTTTGTTGAACCAACAATATTTGCTGATGTCAATGATGAAATGACGATCGCGAAAGAGGAAATCTTTGGACCCGTTATTGCTGCATTACCATTTGATGACTTGGATGAAGTAATCAATCGTGCAAATAATAGTGAGTATGGTTTAGCTGCAGGTTTATGGACACGTGATGTAGCAAATGCACACTATATCGCAAACAAGCTTCGAGCTGGTACTGTATGGGTAAACTGTTATAATGTATTTGATGCAGCTTCCCCATTCGGTGGTTATAAACAATCTGGTATCGGTCGAGAAATGGGATCTTATGCATTAAACAATTATACCGAAGTGAAAAGTGTATGGCTGTCACTTAAATAACCATAAAAAAATAAGAGTCGAACCAGACTCTTATTTTTTTATTTTCTTCTCATGAATAAACATTTTTTTAGAGCTATCTCATCCTTGGTAACCCTTATAGAAAGCCCAAAAAAATTAATGATTATTTGATATTAGCTCTATAGATTGTTCACGTAATCGATATTTTTGTATTTTCCCAGAGGCTGTCATTGGATAACTATCCGTTATTTCTACAAATCGAGGGATTTTATGTCTAGCAATTTTCCCTTTGCAATAATCTCTTACTTCTTCTATTGTAATGCTTTCTCCCTCTTTTGGAATAATCCATGCCATTACTTGTTCACCATATGTTTCATCGGGAACACCGATTACTTGTACATCTAATACTTTCGGATGAGTATATAGAAACTCTTCTATTTCACGGGGATAAATATTTTCACCCCCTCTAATAATCATATCTTTCAATCTACCTGTAATTCTACAGTAACCCTGTTCATCCATAACAGCTAAATCCCCTGTATGAAGCCAGCCCTCTTCATCAATTACCTCTTTAGTGGCTTCAGGATTCTTATAATACCCCTTCATTACATGATATCCTCTGGTACATAATTCACCTTGCTCCCCATTTCTCACAACTAGGTTGGTGCTTGGGTCGACTATTTTTACTTCTACATTAGGTAATGCACGTCCAACTGTTTCAACTCGTAGTTCAATAGGATCATTGGTGCGGGTTTGTGTTATTACAGGTGAAGATTCTGTTTGCCCATAAGCAATTGTAATTTCTGAAGCACCCATGCGATAAATTACACCTTTCATCACCTCAATCGGACAGTTCGATCCTGCCATTATCCCAGTTCTAAGACTAGAAAGATCATATTGATCGAAATCAGGCTGATTTAGCTCAGTAATAAACATGGTCGGAACTCCATGAAGTCCCGTGCATTTTTCATCCTGAACTGTTTGCAATACTTGTTTTGGATGGAACTCCTGGATAGGTACCATTGTGGCTCCGACAGAAACACATGCCATCGTTCCTAATACACATCCGAAGCAATGAAAGAATGGTACAGGTATACAAAGTCGATCCTCCTTAGTTAACCTCATACAGTTAGCAATATTGTAACCATTATTTACAATATTACTGTGCGTTAACATCACCCCTTTAGGAAAACCAGTTGTACCTGATGTATACTGCATATTTATCACATCACTTGAATCAAGTGAATACAATCGCTCGTCTAATTCATGATCTGAAATATCTTCACCTATTTTTTTTATATCCTTCCAACTATATGTACCAGGGTAATGATTATCTCCTAAAACGATTACATTTTTAAGCATAGGTAATCTTTTACTATTTAGTGATCCCGGTTTTGCCTCTTTTAATTCAGGACAAATTTCATTGAGCATATCTATATATGATGCGTCCCTGTAACTCTCCATCAAAATGATTGTTTTTGAGTCTGATTGGCGTAATAAATATTCCAATTCAGTTGTACGATAATTTGTATTCACAGTAACTAATATAGCTCCCATTTTTGCTGTTGCAAATTGTGCTGTGAGCCACTCAGGTGTATTTGTTGCCCATATAGCTAAATGATCTCCTTTATCTATTCCTAGTCTCATTAATCCCTTTGCAACGATACGGCATTCATCATTAAATTCCTTATACGACCACCTAAGGTTTCGATCTGCATATATAACCGCTTCATGATTTGGGTGTTTTTCTGCCTTTTGTTCAAGTAATTCACCTATTGTTACTGTTAATACTGAAGACATGAATATAGCTCCCCCCTTTGAAATGACTGAATAAGATTATTAGTTATTGATTTATCGTCTTAGTTATTCATTCATTACACATATATTATCACGTTTTTCTGAATATTCAAATACAAAATAAATAGTTGCCCAGCACTATAAATATTTATTCATCTGAAGAATATAAGCAAAAAGAACTAAATTTTTATAAAGTTCAAGATTTTAAGTCGTTAACCTTTTCTTTTCACAGAAAAAGAGTTAAAATGATTAGAAAATATAGAAAACATTATATTCCACTAGGAGGTTTTGTCATGAAAATCATGAGTAACGAATTGTTGGTGGCAGCCTATCGAGACGCTGAAAAGAAAGGTCAAGATCGTGAGTGGATTAAACTATTAAAATCAGAAATTACGAAGAGGGGTTTAAACCCTTATAAAAATTAACTTTGAAAAAGAAGGGGTTGTCTCTAAATAGAGGCATCCCCTATTATATTTATTCCTCATATCTAGGTTTAGTTGGATCACATTCAGGAAGTTTAATATTTGTTGATTCAGCTAATTTTGTCAAATAGTAGCATTCCTCACGAAACATGTGATCAGCCATTAATACTGGAAATGTTCCAAGTAATTGATCAGATAAATCCAACTCAAATATTTCATTTAAAAAGAATTGAAACATTTCCATCTCTATTTGGACATCTGAATTAAATCGCTTCAATGCCGGAAAACTTTCTTCTTGTGTTCGCAAATATCCTGTTAGCTCTACTGCTTTTAAATAAAATTGCTCAAAATGTTTAACGAATTCAGCACTTGACTTCTTTATTCTTTTTTCTGTCGCATCCATCTCATCGTTAATTGCACCTGCATGCCCATAGGCATCCTGTAACCATAGTAAATGGTGATGTAATTCATGAAAAATCGGAGGCTTTTCTCCAATTTTTAAAAAGCCCAAAATCCTCTCGTATTCTTCAAGCTCATTCACCATATGATTTAGAAAACTGGGTGATAAATGAATACTAATTTTACTAACTAAATGTCTCTTAATCATTTCTAACTTGAAATTTTTTAGTTTCACTACATACGGTTCTACATCATTCGCTAAGTTAATTGCAGCTTCATCACTTTGTAAATCTCTTGCTTCCTGTAAAAAGCTATCAAAAGCTTCCTTCAATTCTAATGCGATCTGTATGGACTGTTTTTCATTTTGACTTAAGGAAGATAATATAAAACGGGAATGATCCCCAAGAATCTGCAGCCAAAATGTATGTTCAAATTTAGCATTTGTTAATAAAGAACTCATCACACTCACCTCCCATCCTATTTTTATTCATACATAAGCTTGACTTATGATTATGTATAAAAGAAAAGCTGTTTTCATAGAATTTGTTGCTTTTGTAAAAGCCCAACTGGCTTTTAAACCCAATAAGGGATTCAGCGGTTCCTTTTAGAGTTTGCAGCTCTTTTTTCAGTGAAATGAAAAGGTGTAGTGGTCTGCAGCCGATAGTTATTCGTGAACACTTTACATAAATAGAAACAAGGGTCGAGAAAGGATGTTTTTGTATAGTTTGTTGCCTTTGTAAAAGCCCTACTGCCGGCTTTTACATTCAATAAAGGATTCAGCGATTCTTATGGAGTTTGCAGCTCTTTTCTCAGTGAAATGAAAAGATGTAGTGGACTGCAGCCGATAGTTATTCGTGAACACTCTTAAATAGAAACAATGGCTGAGAAAAGAGCCTTGAGAAAAGAGCCAAAAGAAAAACCTTCCTCTTTTAAAAGAGAAAGGTTTTTCGCAGATTATGCTTCAAGTAATAAATCCTCAGGATTTTCAAGAAGTTTCTTAACTGTCACTAAGAATCCAACAGCTTCAGCACCGTCAATTACTCTATGATCATAAGATAAAGCTACATACATCATAGGACGAATTTCAATATTATCCCCTACAGCAACTGGTCGCTTTTGAATTGTATGCATACCTAAAATCCCTACTTGTGTTCCATTGATAATAGGTGTTGAGAAAAGTGAACCAAATGTTCCACCATTAGTTATTGTAAATGTTCCGCCTTGTAAATCGCCTAAAGATAATTTATTTTCTCGTGCTTTCTTTGCAAAACCAGCGATATCAGCTTCAATTTCAGCGAAGTTTTTACGGTCACTGTCACGAACAACTGGTACTACAAGACCTTCATCAGTAGAAACCGCAATACCAATATCATAGTATTTTTTCACAATTAATTCATTACCTTGAATTTCAGAGTTAACTGCCGGATATTTTTTCAAGGCAGCAACAACTGCTTTCGTAAAGAAAGACATGAAACCAAGTCGTGTACCATCATGTTCCTCTTGGAATTTATCTTTTTTACGCTTACGTAGCTCCATAACAGCAGTCATATCAATTTCATTAAATGTAGTTAACATTGCTGTATTTTGTTTCACTTCAAGTAAACGTTTAGCAATCGTTTGACGACGACGGGACATGCGAACAATTTCAACTGGTTTTCCATCTTCTTGAGAGACAGGTGCTGATGGTGCTGATTTTGAAGCTTGCACCTCCTGTTTCGGTTGAGTAGTATGTGCATTTACATCTTGTACACGTACACGTCCCATAGGATCGACAGGACTTACTGCAGATAAATCAATCCCTTTTTCACGAGCAAGTTTACGTGCAGCAGGAGATGCTATTGGGCGATCCTTTTTATCAGTTTCAGGGGTAGACTGTGGTTGAGCAGCTACTTTCTCCTCTTGCTTAGGTGCTTCAGTTTTTTCTGTATTAGCTGGAGCAGATGCTTCTCCTCCTTCAGAAACTACTGCAATAACTTGTCCAACTTGGACAGTATCACCTTCTTCAGCCTTAAGTTCTTGGATAACCCCAGCTTCTTCAGATATTACTTCAACATTGACTTTATCTGTCTCTAATTCGACAATGTATTCCCCTTTTTCAACGCGATCTCCAGGTTGTTTTAACCATTGAGCAATTGTTCCTTCTGTAATTGATTCTGCTAATTCTGGTACTTTGATTTCAGCCACTATGTTGTCCTCCCTTAATATGAATCACTTTTTCTTTATATAATATAATTATTTCGTTAATGCCTCATTTAAGATTCGAGCTTGTTCTTTCTTATGAACAATTGGATCTCCTTCAGATGGGCTAGAACGTCTTGGACGACCTACATATTTAACATCTACTCCATTTGGTGCGAGTTCACGTAAATAAGGATCAGCGAAAGTCCATCCACCCATATTTTGCGGCTCTTCTTGAACCCAGACAAGTTCTTTCAAATTACTATATTTATTAATAATCTCAGTAATTTCTTTTTCAGGGAATGGGTACAATTCTTCAACTCTTAAAATATGAACCCAATCTAACTGTTCATCCTTAATGCGCTCTTCGAAATCAATAGCGATTTTTCCACTACATAAAATAATACGTTCTACTTTTTTAACTTCTGCTCCTAATCCCTTTTGCTCCAATACAGGTTTAAATTCTCCAGTTGTTAGTTCGCTTCCATCTACTGAAGATAACGGATGACGAAGCAGACTCTTAGGAGTGACTAACACTAATGGACGTACTTCTTCTTTTTGTAGCATTGCACTTTGACGACGTAATATATGAAAATATTGAGCTGAAGTTGAAAGGTTTGCCACAGTCCAGTTATTTTCAGCCGCTAACTGTAAGAAACGTTCCAATCTTGCACTTGAATGTTCCGGTCCTTGGCCTTCGTATCCATGTGGTAATAACATAACTAAACCAGATTTTTGTCCCCATTTTGCACGACCCGCAGAAATAAACTGGTCAAACATAACTTGGGCCATATTAGCAAAATCGCCAAATTGTGCTTCCCAGATAACAAGTGTTTCTGGAGAAAATACATTGTAACCGTATTCGTAGCCAACAACAGCTGCTTCTGTAAGTGGACTGTTATAAACAACGAATGAAGCATTCGCATCTTTTAAATGATGTAAAGGAATATATTCATTTCCATTTTTTTCATCATGTAGAACTAAATTACGGTGTGCAAATGTTCCACGCTGGGAATCCTGACCTGTAAAACGAATCGGAGTTCCATCTTTAATGATTGATGCAAAAGCAAGGGATTCTGCATGTGCCCAGTCTATTTTTCCATCGCCATCAAACACATTTTCTCGACGTTTTAAAATTCTAGCTAATTTCTTAAATGCATTAAAATCTTCTGGCCAATTTAATAGTTCAGAATTAATTTCACGTAATTCCTTTTCATTAACCGCTGTTTCAACCTTAGGGAATCCTTTTGCAACAATTTCTGGTGGATTCATCACTGTATCTGGATCTTCTTCTTTTTTAGGCACACGATCATAAGCCGCTTGAAGCTTAGTTTGAATGTCTTGTTCAATCGTTTTCACTTCTTCATTCGAAATGATACCTTCAGCCATCAACTTGTTCGCATATAGTTCTCTGACAGTTGGATGCTTATGAACAATGTTATACATTAGAGGATTTGTCACCATAGGTTCATCCATTTCATTATGACCAAATCGACGGTAGCCTACTAAATCAATTAGGAAGTCTTTATGGAATCTATTTCGATATTCATAAGCTAAAGTTGCTGCAGCTAGAACAGCTTCAGGATCATCGGCATTCACATGAATAATCGGTATTTCAAAACCTTTAGCTGTATCGGAAGCATATTTTGTTGAACGAGAATCATAGCTTTCGGTTGTGAATCCTATCATATTATTAGCAATAATATGGATAGAACCACCAGTATGAAAGCCCTTTAGACCACTCATATTTAAAGTTTCTGCTACTATACCTTGACCAGGGAAAGCAGCATCACCATGTACTAATATTGCATATGAACTGTCTGTATCTTGAGTTGGATAACCAGCAACATTTCTTTGTTCTTGTGCCGCTCTTGTATATCCTTCAACAATTGGACTTGCCACTTCAAGGTGACTTGGGTTATTTGCTAATACAATTCGGGTTGTTGTTGTATTTTCGTCTTTTACACGTCGATCTGCACCAAGATGATATTTCACATCCCCTGTCCAGCCATAAGTGATCCCTATGGAGCCTTCGGATGGAATTAAATCTTTATTTGGTGCATGCTGAAATTCCGCGAAAATGAGTTCATACGGTTTTTCTAAAATATGAGCTAATACATTTAAGCGGCCTCTATGTGCCATTCCTATATTTACAGTCCTTGCACCTGTCTTAACAGATGAATGAATGATTTGATCCATTAATGGTACTAAGGAATCAAGTCCTTCAATGGAGAATCTTTTCTGTCCTACAAAAGTTCTATGGATAAACTTCTCAAAACCTTCAACTTCTGACAGACGTTTTAATATTGCTATCTTTTGCTCTTTTGTTAGTTCTGGCAGTAAGCCTCCAGATTCAACTGTACGCTGTAACCAATTCTTTTCTTCCAAATCATGTACTTGATAAAACTCAAATGCTAATTTCTTTGTGTATACAGATTTCAAATGATTAATGGCATCTAAACCATTTTTCACTGTAGCCGGGGCATCAGGACAAATAAAAGATGCTGGTATATTTTTTAAGTCTTCCTCGGTTAAATCGAATTCTGACAATTCAATCCTTCGAGTATCCTTTTTACGATCATTTAATGGATTAATATCCGCTGCAAGATGTCCATATGTACGGATGTTATCCGCCAATTTAACAGCTGCAACCATTTTACTAAATACTGTTGGGTTTGTTGGCAATTGGAATGAAATATCTGCCTGCCCATGAGTCGTTAAGCCTTCTTCAGAAACAGTAGGTGATCCCCACTCTTCAAAAAGAACTTTCATTTCCGGATCTACACTCTCCGGATCATTTACGAATTGTTCGTAAACTTCCATCACATAACCAAGGTTTGGACCAGAAAAACTTTCCCAAAAACCTTTTGATGCTTGTCGTTTCATCTCAAAAAACCTCCAGCTATTAAGCCTAATATTATTGATAGAAAAGATTAGAAAAATAAATATATGTAATTAAAAACAAAAAACCAAAAACGCTTACAGACATCATTCTATCACTGTAATCTAATAATATAAAGGATAAAAAACAATTTTTTCAAAATTAATATGAATGCCCATTCAATCGAGTTACTGCTCGTTTAAAATCACAAATTTCTGCTTTAATACAGGTTGTTATAAACTATTTCCTGTTTACCGATTTCTGAATATTCTATCAACGTTTGTGGTGGTATTTCTATTTTTATAATAGCCATTTTAGATACCACTCATACTACCATTCTAGAAGATTTAAAGTTCAAGCTTGAGACTGATACTTATGTGATATTTGCCCTGTCCTTTAATAACAATACCTTCCGATTTGCATACATTATTATATAGGTCATTTGCTCAGGAGGTACAAATTATGTTTCCTTGGAATATGTTTCCCTTTAACAACAAAAATAACTTTATGAAACAAATGAATTCTCAAGATATTGAAAAACAAGTTCAAAACATGATTTCACAATTTATGCCTGAGCAATGGAAGGATATGTTTAATCACGAGGATATGATAAAACGTGCAGCATCAATGTTTCAGAATGGAGAGCAACCCCAATCAAATCAAGCATCGGAGAATACTCAACAAGATCAGCCGCAGCCTTCTGCAAGCCCAGCAATTGATGTAAGTGTTTTTGAAACCTTTGATGACATTTATGTAAGATTGCCTATAAAAAATGAATCTTGGTTGAAGCAAGTGAAAATTTACCATACTTCCAACCAAGCAATTATAGAAAATATACCTGAAATGGGCCAAAGACATGTGATAACCTTACCTACTTTAATTAAGAAAAAAGGAACTATCGCACAATATAAAGATGAAATGTTAGAAATTAAAATGACAAAATCTGCTGATATGCAGTATACGGAAGTTGACGTAGCGGAGAAATTATAATTGGAGCAGAAATTACAATGGACACCCTTTTTGGTATCACAAGCAACTGAATGAAAAATAGACAATAAAGAAAGAGCTATCTGAATATCTCTTATCAGATAGCATCTTTAATCATTGGCAATGAAAAAGTTATACTTGTTCCTTTACCAAGCTCACTTGTTGCGCGTATATCTCCCTCATAGCTTTCTACTAATTGTTTAGCAATTGAAAGCCCTAAACCATTTCCACCCTTTGCTCGGCTTCTTGCTTTATCGACACGATAAAAACGATGGAAAATCTTCGACAAATCTTCTTCTGGAATACCTAAACCATAATCTCGTACAGTGATTCTGACCATTTCATGATCATGATCCTCTTCAATAGATACATCGACCTTTTGAATTTCATCAGAGTATTTAACGGCATTATCCAATAAAATTATCATTATTTGTTCAAAGTGATTTTCACTAATTTGTACAATAGAATTTTTCAATTTATGTTCAATCAGTTCAAATGTAAAGTTTTCATGTATGACTTCAAAGTTTTTAATAATTCGGGATAAGGTTTTTATTAACAATGTGCTATGATCCCTAGTTTTAATTTCAATTTGTTCTGCTCTAGATAAATCTAATAATTCCTGGACAAGATTTTTCATTCGATCTAACTCTTGTATTGATGCATGTAATGATTCATCTAAAATACTCGGATCTTTTTTCCCCCAACGGTTTAACAATTTCAAATGTCCTTCCATGATTTGAACGGGGGTGCGAAGCTCATGGGAAGCATCTTCGACAAAACGTTTCTGTTGATTAAATGACAGTTCAATTTGATCCATCATTTCATTAAAAATATGGGCTAACTCTCCCATTTCATCTTTTGAATTACTTGGCTCCATCCTTTCATGAAAGCCTTTTTTACGTATTTTTTTCATTGTTGTAGAAAACTTCTGCAAAGGCTTTAAAAAGCCTTTGGCCATTAAAAATCCTATTAAACCACTTAATAAAAGCGCAATCCCGCCAAATATACTCATGATAAAAAAAAGACTACCCATCATTTGGTGGTATCTTGTTAAAGGTTGAACAATTGCAACATAACCTGAAAAGCCATTAAAGCGCACAGGTGCACGTCCTAAGTAAATTTTTTTATGCTTCGTAGTATAGAGCTCCACTGTTTTATTACTAACAGGACTAAAAGGAATCACATATGTTGGTGCTTCTGGATTTTTAATAGTTACTTTATTTCCTTTCGCATCAAAAATCTGAATCGTTAAATCTTTTTCATAGATTTGATTCTTTATTTCTTCGTTATCTGCAAAATTACCACCCTGTTTTACAAAAATCGATATTTCATCCAATGCTTGGGAAATATTATTTTTTTCTTCATGAAGCATCCATTGACTAACTACATGATATTGAATAAAACTAAAAAAGAAAAATGCAAAAAAAATGGCCGCACTTGTTCCTATTGACCATTTTACCTTCAAGGATTGACCTCTATACCAATTTTTTATACGCTTCATTCACGCATCACATACCCTGTTCCTCGCACAGTTTGAATATAACTTTCTTCGCCAGGATTATCAATTTTATTTCGCAAATAACGAATATACACGTCTACGACATTCGTTTCAACTTCAGTTTCATAGCCCCATACTTTATTCAATAATACTTCTCTCGTCATCACGATATTTTTATTCTCTAATAAGGTCAAAAGCAAATCATATTCTCTTTTTGTCACATCGATAATTTTGTCATTCTTCTTTACGATACGACTTTCTTTCTCCACAAACAAATCACGAAAAGTATAAGAGGTAAGTTGGATTTTCGGATCATGTATTTCAATTCTCCTAAAAATCGAACGTAATCGAGCTAATAATTCTTCAATGGCAAAGGGCTTGACAATATAATCATCTGCTCCATGATCTAAGCCAGAAACACGATCTATCACACTATCACGTGCTGTAATCATTATAATTGGTGTATCTTTCTCCTGACGTAATCTTCGACAAACTTCCATTCCATTTAAGCTAGGGAGCATTAAATCAAGTAAAACAACATCCCAATCTTCTTGTAGAGCCGATTGCAAACCTTCACGGCCATCATTAGCCACCTTTACCTCATAGCCCTCATATTTGAGTTCGAGTTCAATAAATCTTGCTAAATTCTTTTCATCTTCTATAATTAATATCCTTTTCATTTGAACACCTGCTTCATCTAACAAGTTTTCTTACTCTTCTTATTTTATACGAGTTTTAGAAAAAATTAAATCCATTACTGCATGGACTATTTCAACTGATTGAAAGGCAAATAACATAATCGCTGTTGCACTAAAAAATACGATGGGAATAAATCGTATCCACATATTGATGCGCCTCCTTTAAGATATACATATCATACAAAGCATAGATGAAAATCAGATGAGAAAAAGATAATAAAAAGAAAAAAATAACCGGCTATATTAGCCGGAATTAAAGAAAGAACTTTATAATGAGTTTAAAAAGAACTAACCATAGTAATGGGTAACAACTATGTAATGTCCCTTTAACGCAAAATCAATGGTACATAATAATTACTAAAGACTCATGAAAGAAAGATTAAAAATTCATGAGAAAATGTATTTTTCTCATCATACTATATAAATATTGTTAAGAAAACGTTCATATTTTAGTATTTTTCTATAAGTTGTTAAAATAACAATTTATGTATAATTAAGGTAAACAGATCAAGGAGGTATGCAAAATGACATTACGAATAAGTAATCAAAGTTGGGTTTGGTTCGTTCTTTTAGCTACCTTGATATTGCTTGCGAATGTTTCACTATATAGGGTCGAATTCACACAACCAATTACACCCATGATCACTATTGGTTCCTTTTTAGACTTTATTGTTACAATTCCCATACTAGCATATTTTCTTATTATTAGAAGACGCCTCTCCATTAAATATCTCTTTCCATTTATAGGTGCTGGGTATGTTGCTGCATGGCTTATTATTCCCGCAACTTATTTTCAACCATTATCCGCTGCAAAATACATTTTATTTGCTGTAGAAGGCGCTTTTATTATTTTTGAATTGGTTTTAATAGCATTTTTATTAAAAAGACTACCTTTAGTTATAGACACATTTAAATCAGAAAAAGAGCGGATTCCTTTTTTTAAGGATCGATTAGAAAATTCCTTTCTCACCCATTTTAAGCCTTCAAAATTTCTATTTATTCTTATCTCAGAAATCTCCGTTTTTTATTATAGTTTGTTTGCATGGAAAAAAAGACCTAGTCATATACACTTCAAGGCCTTTTCATATCATAAAAAGACAAGTACAATCGCATTAAATATCATGATCATTCATGCTCTAATTATTGAATCTATAGGCTTTCACTTTTTATTACATCAGTGGAGTCCAATCATAGCAATAATCGCTCTTGTGATTAATATATACGGTTTATTCATGTTACTTGCCGAAATACAAGCAGTTAGATTATGCCCTTATTTGTTATCAGATCAAAACCTAATTCTTCAAACAGGGATCATGAAGAAAATAGATATTCCTTTAAAACTTATTCTATCTGTCAATGAGTACACTCGTTCCTCTCCTCTTTCTAAGCAGGAACTAGCTTCTATTTTTGATGCAGCTCCTTCTGACTTTATCAAGGAAAAGCCACAAATAGAAATAATTTTAAAGGATCCAATTCAGGCATCTTACTTGTATGGTATGACAAAAAAAGTAAATACTATTCATTTACGTGTTGATGACCCTCTATTATTTTTAAACACATTAAAGAACAAAATAGAATCATAGTGTTATGAGATTTTATTAGATTTTAAGTATTTAATAGATATATATTGTCATGAAAGTATCGAATATGCTATGATAAAACACAATATATAGTTATATACTATGTTCCTACAACTAAATATTGAATTGTTTCAAGCGAAGGTGTCCATTTACTGGACTTAATAGGGAATCCGGTTTGACTCCGGAGCTGTCCCCGCAACTGTAATTGTGAACGAACAAGACTAACCACTGTATCTAAATAGATATGGGAAGGTTCTTAAGTAGGCTGCACATAAGTCAGGAGACCTGCCTTTTCTTGAAAGTTTCAAATTTCTTCGGGGATTGAGAAGATGAAACGATAGTGAGAGTTTTTTTAGCTTTTATTTTTTTACATCTTTTCCTATCGTTTGATCCGCTCAAATTACTTGTGACGGATCTTTTTTTATGGCTTTTTTTAGACAAGTTTATTAAAAGTCACATTATCTATTGGAGGGAAAAAAATGACTCTATTAACAAAGGGTGCTGAAATGACCGAATGGATGAATCACATATTACAAATATTAGATGGTTCTGATACAAAAGACGATGATCTAACATCGCTCTTGTTGTTTGGTAAAAATTTATTTGAGCAAAAACCATGGCTATCCGAGGATGAATGGGTAAATCAAATAATTCTTGAATGTTTAGCAAACATAAACGCAGAAAATCCTAATTGGACATATCATGCCTCTAAACTATTTATGGAACATCTATATTACAAAGCCTCACAAACACGTGGATACTTATTCAAAAATAAATATGGAAACTTTCTAGAATTAATTGTTCGTCTTACAAAAGATGGTATTTATTCAAGAGAATTATTAAATAAGTATACAAAGGATGACATTCATTTGTTTGAATCCTATATTGATCCGACAAAGGATGAGCTTTTTACATATATTGGTATACGTACTTTAGCTGACAGATATTTGGCAACGGACCACAAAAAAAGAGTGTTTGAATTACCTCAAGAACGTTGGATGATTATTGCGATGCATTTAATGCAAAATGAACCTATTAAGAATCGTATTCAGTTGGTCAGAGACGCCTACTGGGCATTAAGTAATCTCTACATGACCGTCGCTACACCTACACTATCTAATGCAGGAAAAAATTACGGGCAATTATCGAGCTGTTTTATTGATACTGTTGATGATAGTTTACAAGCCATCTTTGATAGTCACTCTGATATTGCTAATCTATCAAAAAATGGTGGAGGTATTGGTGTTTATTTAGGAAAGATTCGCAGCCGTGGCAGTGCGATTAAAGGATTTAGTGGTGCTTCCTCTGGAGTACTTCCTTGGATGAAGCAATTAAATAATATTGCAGTGAGTGTGGATCAATTAGGACAAAGAAAAGGAGCTATTTGTGTTTACTTAGATGTATGGCATAAGGATATTACTGCCTTTCTAGATTCTAAATTAAATAATGGGGACGAACGATTACGTACACATGATCTCTTTCATGGTGTTTGTCTTCCAGATTTGTTTATGGAACAAGTGGAGGCTCGCGAAAATTGGTATTTGTTTGATCCACATGAAGTAAGACAAACCCTAGGTTTTTCTCTAGAGGATTATTATGATGAACAAAAAGGCAATGGAAGCTTTAGAGAGAGGTACTGGGAATGCGTTAACCACCCTACCTTGACGAAAACGAGTATACCCGCGATTGAATTGATGAAGAGAATCATGAAAAGCCAACTTGAATCAGGTGGTCCCTTCATGTTTTATCGTGATGAAGTGAATCGAAAAAATCCCAATAAGCATCAAGGTATGATCTATTCTAGTAATTTATGTACAGAAATTATGCAAAATCAAAGCCCAACAACGATGATAAGCCAATACACTGAGGATGGGAAAATCATGATTGAAAAACAGTCAGGCGATTTTGTTGTATGCAACTTATCATCTATTCATTTAGCTAAGGCAGTGAAAGATGATGTTCTTGAAAAACTTATCCCAATTCAAGTTCGGATGCTAGATAATGTCATTGATTTAAATACAATTCCTGTCCTACAAGCACAATTAACGAACAAAAAATATCGTGCAATAGGATTAGGAACATTTGGATGGCATCATTTACTAGCTTTAGAGAAAATTTCGTGGGAAAGCGAAGAGGCAATTGAATATGCAGATAAACTTTATGAAAAAATTGCCTTTTTAACGATTAAAGCTAGCATGTTATTAGCACAAGAAAAGGGCGCATATGAGCTGTTCCACGGATCGGATTGGGAAAATGGCTCTTATTTTGATGCTAGAGGATATTTCAACTCTGAAAGCTCCCATCCCTGGTTACGATTATTCCAAGATATCCAAAAATTCGGGATAAGAAATGGCTACCTAATGGCAGTTGCTCCTAACTCATCAACATCATTAATAGCAGGAAGCTCAGCAAGCATTGATCCAATTTTTCAAAAGTTTTATTCAGAGGAGAAAAAGGATTATAAAATCCCTGTAACCGCTCCGGATCTAAATGCAGAGACAACTTGGTATTATAAATCCGCCTATTTCATTGATCAGCATTGGAGTATCCGGCAAAATAAAGCCAGACAAAGACATATTGATCAATCCATATCATTTAATCTTTATGTTCAAAATAACGTTCAGGCGAAGGAGCTATTAGATTTACATCTTCATGCTTGGAAAGCTGGTTTAAAAACTAGCTATTATTTACGCTCTACCTCTACAACGTTAGAAGATTGTGATTCTTGTTCAAGCTAAGAAAGGAGAAAAAGGAATGTCTAATAAACTACAAACACGCAAGATCATTGACAATACAGCACCAAACCGATCAACATCAATCATTAATGGAAGATGCTCCAATATACTTAATTGGGATGATGTCCGCTTTTCTTGGGCCTATCCTAAATATAAGAAAATGCTAGGAAATTTTTGGACACCGTTTGAAATAAATATGTCCCAAGATATTAAACAGTTCCCAACTTTATCAAAAGAAGAGCAGGATGCCTTCTTAAAAATCATTGGTTTATTAGCTTTATTAGATAGTATTCAAACCGATTACGCAGGCAAAGTAGCCGATTATTTAACTGATTCTAGCTTAAATGCGCTAATGATTATTTTGGCCCAGCAAGAGGTTATTCATAATCATTCCTATTCCTACGTTTTATCTAGTATTGTCCCAAAGCATGTCCAGGATGAAGTATTTGAATTTTGGAGAACGGAACCAGTTTTAGAAAAGCGGAATGAATTTGTTACAAATGGCTATGCAGCATTCGCGACAAGACCGAGTGTAGAAAACCTTTTAAAATCTATTGTTTTTGATGTGATATTAGAAGGTCTCTTTTTTTATTCAGGTTTTGCCTTTTTCTATAATCTTGCACGAAATCAAAAAATGGTCGCAACGTCAACGATGATTAACTATATTAATCGCGATGAACAATTACATGTTGATTTATTTGTAAAGATCTTTAAAGAAGTATTGGTAGAATATCCTGAATATGATAATGAGGAGTTAAAAGCTTTCGTTGAAGATACCTTTAAAAAGGCAGCGAAATTAGAAATCGAATGGGCAAGATCTATTATTGGCAACCATATTGATGGAATATTAGTAAAGGATTTAGAGGATTATATTAAATTCTATGCCAATATACGCTGCAAGCAACTTGGATTCGAACGGCCCTTCCCAGATTATCGTACAAATCCATTACGATGGATTAAAGCCTATGAAGAAGTAGATTTAGGTAAGTCAGATTTCTTTGAACAAAAGTCACGCCAATATACAAAAGTAAATTATGTGGACAATGGATTTGATGAACTATAATAATAGTTCAAAAACCTGCAAATATATTTGCAGGTTTTTCTATAATTTTGGCTCCTTCTAAAAACACTGTTCTAAATAAGCAAAGTTGGTGTAAAAGTCAGCAGTTAGAATTTCAAGTAATAAATTTTTCGAAAATAACCTTAATTTTTCATTCTAGGATCTAATGCATCTCTCAATCCATCGCCCATAAGATTGAACCCAAGAACCGTTAACATAATTGCTAAACCTGGGAAGATGACCGTCCAAGGTGCCTGTAGAATAAAATCCTTCGAATCAGCCAGCATTTTTCCCCATTCAGGTGTCGGTGGCTGTGCACCTAATCCTAAAAATCCTAAAGCAGCTGCCTCAATGATTGCACTAGCAATCGCTAATGAACCCTGTACAATAATTGGTGCCATACTGTTTGGAAAGACATGATGCAATAAGATTCTTCCATCTCCCATACCTATAGCTTTTGCTGCTATTATATACTCTTCTTCCTTGACCGTAAGAACCCTTGAGCGCACCAATCTACCAAAGGTAGGGATATTAATAATCGCAATCGCAATTAATGCATTAAATAATGAAGGTCCAAGCATGGCTACAATAGCAATTGCTAATAAAATACTTGGAAAAGCCAATAAAATATCAAAAATTCTCGAGATGATTCCATCCACTATTCGACCATAGTATCCAGCGATGATCCCTAAGAACGAACCTACGATCGCCGAACCTATAACAGATAAGAAACCAACAGCTAAAGAAATTCTTGCCCCAAATATGACTCTACTTAAAATATCCCGACCTAAATCATCCGTTCCGAACCAATGTGTTGCAGAAGGAGGAAGATGCTTGTCACCTGTTTCTGTATAATCATACGGTGCTAAGACATTGGCAAAAATAGCAATAAGAATAAAGAAAAAAACTAATCCTAGCCCAAAAACTGCCGCTTTATTCTTTTTGAAATTTTTCCAGCCCTCTTTCCATGGAGAAATCAATGGCTCTTCAACTGGAGTTGTATGAGTTGCATTTGTTGAAAGTTCTGGCATTGATTAACCCTCCTAATATTTAATACGTGGATCAATCGCTGCATAGAGTAAATCCACAATTAAGTTTATTAACACAAAAATAAGTGCCAAAATTAGAATTCCTGATTGAATAACGGGATAGTCACGAAATTGAATGGCCTCATAGATGTAGGTTCCCATACCTGGCCATCCAAAAATGGTTTCAGTTAGAATAGCTCCACCTAATAATAATCCTGTTTGTAAACCTATAATCGTTAAGACAGGTATAAATGCATTTTTTAACGAATGCTTGTACACTACCCAAAACATCTTCATTCCTTTTGCACGCGCAGTTCGAATATAATCTGAACGCATAACTTCTAACATGCTGGAGCGAGTAATCCGGGCAATAATCGCCATTGGTATGGTTGCTAATGCGATACTTGGCAAGATTAAATGTTTGAATACATCTATGAACTGATCGAATCTACCTTGGATTAATGTATCAATTAAATAGAGATTCGTTATTGCCTCTACGGGATTACGAATATCATCGCGACCCATTGTAGGTAATAAATCTAAATGAAGGGAAAATACATACTGCTCCATCAAGCCAAGCCAAAAAATTGGCATAGATACACCTATAAGTGCTATTAACATAACAATGTAATCAAACCATGAATTTTGAAACCATGCAGAGATAATTCCTGCATTCACACCAACAACAATTGCAATGAACATTGCCACCAATGCTAATTCAACTGTAGCACCAAAATATGGCCAAATCTCATCGCTAATAGGTGCTTGAGTTTTAAGTGAGGTACCTAAATTTCCTGTTACTAAATCCTTTATGTAATCAAAAAACTGAATATACATTGGTTGATCAAGACCTAGCTGCTTTGAAAGTTCGGCAACAGCCTCTTTTGTGGCGAGCTGTCCTAAAATGGCCCTTGCTGGGTCTCCAGGAATAGCATGGATAAGCGAAAATACAATAATGAGCATCCCGAGAAGTACAGGTATTAGTAGAAGTAAACGTCGAACCGTATAAGCAACCATTTACAACTTCACCCCTTTAATTATGTAGTTTGAATGAAAAAGGGGAGTCATTGCTCCCCAGGATTGTTATTCAACTGTAGTGTCAGCAAAACTTTGTGATCCAGTTGGATGTGGGAAGAATCCCTTAACTGTACTTTTTCCTGCTAATTGTGGTAGTGAGTGTGCAATTGGTACCCATGGTGCATCATTATGAATAATTACTTGTGCTTCCTTATAATATTCATTTCGTTTTGCTTCATCTGTTTCTGATTGTGCTTTAACTAAAAGCTCATGTAACTCATCATTTGAATATTGCGAGTTATTATTTGAACCAATGGCATCCTTATCAAGCAAAGCATATAAGAAGTTATCTGCATCACCATTGTCACCAGTCCATCCTACAATGTAAATCGGCGCTTCCCCTTTAGCTAATTTATCTAAATAGGTCCCCCATTCCATCGTAACAATTTTCGCTTTTACGCCAATTTTTGCAAAATCAGCTTGTATTGCTTCAGCTACTTTTTGTCCGTTAGGCATATATGGACGAACAACTGGCATTGTCCACAGGTCAACACTAAAACCATCCTTGAAGCCTGCCTCTTCAAGCATCTTTTTCGCTTTATCTAAATCATATTCATAGTCTTCAATTTCATCATTATATCCGTTGATTGAAGGTGGCATCGGGTTTTTTGCTGGTTCTGCTGTACCTTCATAAAAGTTTTTAATTAACGCTTCTTTATTAACTGCATGACTAAGAGCTTGACGTACCTTTACATTATCAAAAGGTGCTTTTGTAACATTAAAACCTAAATATCCAATATTCATAGATGGTCTCTCAAAAATTTGAAGATTCTTATCCGCTTTTACAGTTGAAATATCACTTGGATTTAACCCATCAATTAAATCAACTTCACCTTTCTTTAAAGAATTTAGTCGTGTCGAATTATCCTTTATTACTTTTAGAACCACCTTATCAAGCTTCGGTAATCCTTCCTTCCAATAATCCTTATTTCTCACAACCGTAATGGAATCATTTCGCTTCCAACTTTCGAATTTGAAAGGTCCAGTTCCAACAGGGTTTTCGATATATTTATCTCCAAACTTATCAATTGCTGTTGGGCTTGAAATTCCAAATGGAGACATAGCCAAGTTCTTTAAGAATGGTGCTTGTGCACGGAAAAGTGTAAATTGAACAGTCGTATCATCAATTGCCTTTACCTCTTTAATGACCGCTGCTTCATCCCCTTTATATCCTCCAAATTGAGATTGGTAATATGGAAATTTCTCCACATCTCCGTTTGCCCAACGATCAAAATTCTTCACAACTGCCTCAGCATTAAAATCTGTACCATCGTGGAATTTAACTCCCTCTTCTAGCTTGAATGTATAAGTTAAACCATCATCAGAGATTTCCCAAGACTTTGCAAGTCCTGGCTCAATTTCTGTTGTTTCCTTTTTAAAATTTACAAGTGTTTCGAAAATCTGTTCAGCAACAATCAGTGATTCCCCATCAGTTACTGTGGCAGGATCAAGTTTTACTGCATCCCCCCCACGTGCATATACTAGAACACCTCCACCATCAGATGAATCTTTCTTCCCATCACTGCTCTTTTCACTATTTGATTTGGATGAGGAACATCCCATCAAAGCCAACGAAAGAACAAGGATAAAAATAATTACTCCCGTCAATTTTTTTCTCATCTTTTTCCCCCCATTTTTTGATTGATGTTAGTAGTTTTTTTAACATCTTTCATGTTAAATCTATGCAAAATCACCCATGTAGATGACATGCCGCAAAGTGACCTGCTTCGACCTCTTTAAATAAAGGTCTTTCTACTGCACATTTCTCAAATGCTAATGGGCATCGAGTATGAAATGTGCAACCTGAAGGAGGATTTGCAGGACTTGGAACATCCCCCTGTAGAACAATTCTTTCTTTTTTATAATCCACATCAGCAATTGGTACAGCTGATAGCAAAGCTTGAGTATATGGATGTTTTGGATTTTGATATACTTCTTCACTCTCTGCTAATTCAACCATTCTTCCTAAATACATCACCCCAACACGATCACTAATATGTCTAACCACACCAAGATCATGGGCAATAAATAAATAGGTAAGATCAAAATTCTTTTGTAGATCCTTCATTAGATTTAATACTTGTGCTTGGATAGAAACATCTAAAGCGGAAACAGGTTCATCAGCAATAATTAGCTTTGGATTTAAACTCAATGCTCTTGCTATTCCAATCCTTTGACGTTGACCACCACTAAATTGATGGGGATAACGAGTAGCATGATAGCTATTAAGCCCAACGATTTCTAAGAGCTCGCGAACCTTTCTTTGACGTGCTTCCTTGTCCTTCACACCATGAACCAGTAATGGTTCTTCTAATATTCTTTCAATCGTATGTCTAGGATTTAATGATGCATATGGATCCTGGAAAATCATTTGCATTTTCCCTCTAATTTTCCTTAATTCACGATTTGATAGTTTCGTAATATCGTTGCCTTCAAATATAATTTTGCCTTCACTTGGTTCAAGAAGGCGTAGGAGCATTCTTCCTGTGGTTGATTTTCCACAGCCGCTTTCACCTACTAACCCCAATGTTTCACCTTTATGTATCGTGAATGATATATCATCTACTGCTTTTACCGTACCTATTTGTTTTGAAAATACACCACCACGGATTGGAAAATTCTTTTTTAAATGTTCTACCTTTAATAGAGGTTCATTCATGAAATCTCAACTTCCTTCCCCTCTTCGTATAACCAACATCTAACCTTTTGTCCATTTTTCAAAGTAGTTAAATCTGGTGTGTCAGTGAAGCAACGATCATGTGCATGCGGGCAACGCGGGGCAAAATGGCAACCAAATTCTATGGATCCTGGTTTTGGAACATTACCCGGTATGGAATATAATCTTTCCTTTTTTTCTCTCATATCCGGAACAGACTGAATCAAACCGACTGTATATGGATGCTTTGGTTCCTTAAAAATCGTACGAACATCAGCTTCTTCAACAATTTTCCCGCTATACATCACGATGATTCGTTGACACATCTCAGCTACGACACCTAAATCATGAGTAATCATAATAATAGATGTATCTGTTTCTTTATTTAGCTTTTTCATTAATTCTAAAATCTGTGCTTGAATCGTAACATCCAATGCTGTTGTTGGTTCATCAGCTATTAAAAGTTTGGGGTTACATAGCATGGCCATGGCAATCATTACACGCTGCCTCATCCCACCTGATAATTGGTGAGGATATTCATTAATTAATTGTTCTGCACGAGGCAAGCCTACTTTTTGTAACATTTGTATGGCATACTCTCTCGCTTTCTTCTTTGACCACTTCCAGTGGATTTTTATAGCTTCGATTAATTGTTCACCAATTGTAAATACAGGATTTAAACTGGTCATTGGTTCCTGAAAGATCATAGCAATTTCATTCCCGCGAATACTTCTCATCTTTTTTTCTGAAAAATTTGCTAGATTCTCACCATTAAAGTAAATCCCACCTTCTACTTTCCCGTTGCTTGTTGGGATAAGTCCCATAATTGATAGAGATGTAACACTTTTTCCACAACCAGATTCACCAACAATACCAACCACCTCTTGACGTTTAACAGTAAAGTCAATATTATTGACAACTGGAATAATACCGTTATCAGTTGAAAATGATGTCGATAAACCTCTGACTTCCAGGACCGGATTTTCCATTTTTCCCCTTCCTTTCATATGATCAGGCTTGATGATTTAAAAACAGAAATCCAACGAAAACCGTCCACACAAATATATACATTCTGAATAGACATTCTATTTATAATATTCTACCTTTAATAAATATATTTGAAAATACTTTTTTTAAAAAATAATTTGAATTTTCAACTTACAATTATAGAAAACATATTTTTATATAGTCTCCTATAAAAAAAGGAATCCATAAATGGACCCCTTAAGATTTAATATAAAATAACAAGGATGTAAATTCTAACTGATGTCATATTACACTTTTAACTTATTTAATTTTTTCACAAAGCTTTTCCTCATCGCATCCGCTAACTCAGGAACTTCTATTATTTTCTCCATACTTTGTAGATGATCAACAAAGAATAATGCATTCATAGTATCGTAAACACTAACCTGCATAGGATGAGGTTTTATCAGCTTGATGCTAGAATCCTCTCGAATCATTCCTTCTTTTAAAACACGTGCAAAATATCCCGTATAACATGTGTCGACTGTTCTTTTTAATAGCGAGTCTAATGAATTATATTTTGAAATGGTTGAACAGGGAACACGTCCTTGTGTAATCTGAACAATTGTCTCACCGATTTGAAAAATATCCCCAATACAAATATCCTTTTCTAGCATACCTGAGACAGTCAAATTCTCACCAAAAGCTGGGATGGATAAAGTTCTGTTAAATTCCTCTTCCCATTGTTTATAATGCTCATATGGGTAAAAACAGACCGCCCGATCTGGACCTCCATGAAAGGCAGGATTTGCTACACCATCCCCAACAAACTGGTCCTTTAATAGCAATGCCTCAGAAATAGATTCTTTGCCAATCCCTGTAAGAAATTCTTTTGATTTGTAGGTAGAAATCTTCGGCTTTCCGATGTTTAATCGTATAATTTTCATCATTTAGCTCCTTATAATTTATAGATTCATAACTTAAGTAGTCACTTTACTTTTCGTCAGCAATGAAACAAAGATAAACATTAGAAATGATAAAAAAATAGGTATGACAACCGTATGCATGCCAAATAGATTAGGGTGAAAACGATCCAAATAAATATAAGAAGCCATTCCTACAATCATGGAAGTAATCGCCCCAAATTTATTCCCAGTTTTCCAATACAATCCCATGACAATTGGCCAAATAAAAACTGCTTCCAAACCACCAAAGGAAAATAAATTCAACCAGATCAAAAGATCAGGTGGATGAATGGAAAGAATAACAACTGCGACACCAATGATGGTCGTCGACCAAAAACTGATTTGCTTTACTTTTTTAACACTGGCATTTTTATCTACAAAACCTATATATACATCCTTCACAACCGCAGAGGAGACAAGTATTAGTACGGAGTTGACCGTTGACATAATGGCCGCCATAGGTGCTGAAAGCACGATTCCAGCTGCCCAAGCAGGAAGAACCTTCATTGTAATAATCGGCATTACGGTATCTGCATTTTCAATTCCCGGAACGATTGCCCTCGCTAACACACCGATTAAATGCATTCCAAACATTATTACACCAATAACGATCGTGCCAATTATTATGGCTCTATGCATAGCATTTGCATTTTTATAAGACATTGCTCTGACCGCAATTTGCGGTAGACCAACTACCCCTACTCCAACCAGAATCCAAAAGCTAGAGATGTATAAAGGTGTTAATGAGCGATCAGCTCCATATGGACTTAATAAATTGGGATTTTGATGCTTTAATTCTGTCATTATATTTTCCATTCCACCACCAGCAACAATGGTAGCTATTAATAGGATAATGGTTCCTCCTAGCATAACAATCCCTTGAATAGTATCTGTTATTGCAACAGCTCGAAATCCACCTATAATTACATATATAAGAACAGAGATTGCAAAAATAAATAAGGCTGTTGTATAAGATACCCCCAATATAGATTCCATGAGTCTTGCACCACCGACCCATTGAGCAATCATAGAAGAAAATAAAAAAACAATAATACTAATCGCTGCAATAATGGTAACCCAATTTGATTGGTATCGTTCTTTTAAAAAATCTATTAATGTGATCGCATTGTATTTCCGAGCAATAATGGCAAATTTCTTGCCTAATACCATAAGAACAAAATATCCTGTTACAACCTGGGTCATAGCTAGTAATACCCATGCTAATCCATAGTTATAAGCTGCACCTGGCCCGCCAATAAAGCTACTTCCACTACCATACGTAGCGACCATCGTCATGGCTAAAATAAATCCACCCATCTGTCTACTACCTAAAAAATATTCTTGAATAAATGAATTAGAAGAATGAACATATCGAGAAGAGAGAATCCCTACTAAAAAAAATAATACTAAAAATATAACAAGAGGAATAATCACCTGAATATTCATTGTTCATCACTTCCTTCATCTTCAAAAGGTACATCTTTAAAAAACAATTTAACAGAAATAAAAACTAACACCACAATGATGATGAAGCCAAGAACACAGCTATAAAAAAACCATGCTGGTAACCCTAGTATGTATGTATATCGTTCAACTTTATTACTTCCAATTCCATAGGCGAACCCATACCACCAAAGAAAATGTATAATGGCAAGGGCCACCCCTATCCATGCTTCTTTATGAGCAACTTTAAAACGAGGATCATTCATATGAGATAGATTCCCTCCTAATCAGTTTACATAATAAAATTATTGTTAATTAATGTTTTTGAATGAATTGTTCAATCAATTTATTTACTTTTTCGAACCTTCTAGTAGGTAGTTGATGACCCGCCCCTTTAATCAAATGTATCTCGGTATCGATAAACTTTGAATAATATTTAATATGGTGATTAATATAATCTGTCTTCGTGCTATATAGTAACATTAATGGGGCATTTAATTGTGTTATACGGTCAACACAATTAAATCGTAATGATTCAATATAGAACTGCCTCCACGTGTATCGATTGGACTTTAAAATATGTTGATAAAGTTCTGCTTGTAGAGAAGCTTCGCGATAGTGACTTAACGATAATAATTTCGCTAACATCTTGGGTGCATACACGACCATATTTATACCTATCTGATGTTCAATTCTTAAAAGCTCTGTTGTAACTTTAGGGTACCCACCTGATAATATCACACCTTTAACATTCTTTGGATACTTAATTGCATATTCTTGGACAATCGTTCCACCTGCAGAGTAACCAAATAAAAAAATTGCTTCTTCTCCAATTTGATTTCTAATCGCTTCAATTTCTTCTACATACAAAGAAATATTCATTTTTCCATCTATAGAGTAACTGTCCCCATGTCCCGAAAAATCCGGTATTAATAAACGATAGCTGGATTGAAGTAACTTTTGCTTTATAAATGTTTTTCTCCCCATTCCTGGAGGATGAACGAATAATATAGTCGGACCTTGACCTAAATCCTCATAAAATATTGATCGATTTAAACATTTTACGAATGGCATACAAACACACCCTCTTCATTCTTTTCTTATAGAATAGGGTTTGCAGAATGAACAAAATTAATAAAAAAAAAGAAAACATCATAAAGGTATGCTTTCTTTTTTATGAATATAAATGTCTCACTGATTAAACTGAACAGATCCTATGTTTTAATACTTTATAAATTATAGCCTTTCTTTTAAAATAAATTAGAATATGCACCAAATTATTAACGGTTAGTTCTTTTTCATGCATGAGCATGACTGTAGAAAATTTTAAGGTGATCCTTCAAATTGTTTCAGCACTTTTGCTACCTACTCTCCATGCACTTTCTTTCCTTCATGTGTCACGCTATGTATACCATCACTTTACAGCAATGTTTCATTTGATGAATATGTTTGATGTTTTAAAAAAGCTTGCAATCATACTGAATACACAATCCTTCGCTTCTACCCTTATATAATATTCTATTTAATTTGTTTGATATATTTTTCACCAATAATTATTCTATTTTAATATAGGCTCTTTTCTATAACATTGTTGCTATTTAAGTAAAGTTTTAACAATTAACTATCAGTTAAAAACCGCTACACCTTTCATTTCACTTAGAAAAGAGCGACAAACTTTATAAGAATCTCTGAACCCTTTTACAAAACAACAAACTATACGAAAACAGCCTTGCAAAAAAAACTTCAAATGAATGTAGATATGAATGGGAAATTTAATGTTTTTTTCAGAATCATCATGATTATTAGGGATTACTTAGGATTACTTAGGAATATTGATTTATAACAAAATGTTTCTCTACTTCTCTTGATTGATTAGTTTTTGATGGTCAACAGCTTGCGGTGGCTCTTCCAACCATCCATGTTTAATCATCAAATTCGCACCATCTTCCGCATATAAAGCAATTTCTGCAGAAAGTCGGGTATATGTAGCACTTAAGTCCATTCTTTGACAAGTTCCAGCTGCCGTTCCGTAATTACCTATACCAACTGCTATTAAATAAGTAGTATGAAACATCATCAACTTATCTGAAAATGGTGCATGTGTACTATTAAGAACATTTGCATCCCAATTCGATGGTGCCGGAATATCCTGGTTTATTAAAATTGAACTAAATTTCTTCATATGCTTTGACGCAATTTCTTTTCCTGCTGATAAAAATTGCCTAACATCATTATTTTTACAAACCTGTGCAAACCCCATCATCAATACTTTCCCTAAGGCATTAGTTTGATAATTTATAAATAAATGGGTCATTTCAATTGCTGTTAAAGGGCGTTTATGCTGTCCGAAAAAATCAAATAAGAAGCTTTGTTTTTCTACAAAATCTACACTAGCAGGTGGTGCTATTTGTGGTGGTCGTACATATACTCCTTTTGACAATAATACTTTCCTTGCCTTGTCATGTAAATTTGTAACAGAAATTAGTAGTTCATTGAAGAAATGGCTAACGTCTGTGCGTGCTGATACCCCAATAGCAACTCCTATACCTGCCATAGCAATCATTTCTAACTTTTGCAAATACAATAAGATAAATACATCTGTAAACAATCGTGGTGCATTTTCATTGACATCCTTATCTGTGAATCCTTCTGGTACAGGGATGTTTTCTTTAGAAAATATCTCTGTAATTATATTAATATCATTCTGTGCAATATTTAGAGATTCTTCAATTAATGGTAGAATTTCTTCGTCCCTGCAAATATTTTTAAAATACTTCATCACACATAATGCTAGTGTATCGTTTAAGTATTGAGTCCAAAGAAAACCCATTTCCGATGAACTTAAGGGAATATTATGTTCTTTTATTATTTTTCCATCTTCATTCACATTTGACATTCATGCTTTCCTCCTTAAATTAGCAAAACCTTTTTCATTTTATATTGATATTTTTACGCCAAATTTATTCATTTATTATTTTATTAGTGGATCCGCAACAACCTTATCCGCAAGGGAAACGATTATCAAATAATATTCCTCATAATTAAAGGCTGTTTTCGTATAGATTGTTGCTTATGTAAAAGCCCAACTGCAGCTTTTACACCCAATAAAGGATTCAGTAATTCTTATGGAGTTTGCAGCTCTTTTCTGTGAAAATAAAACTCCGCCTTTAAGAATAATTTATTAAGTTTAAACTTGATTAAAATTGTGCAAGCTATAAATAATTTAATTTGGGCAATAGGAAAGCAGAGCTACCGAATTTTTCGGTTTCTCGTTTAACTTTTCTGTTGTTTGTCTATAATGCTAATTTAAGTTGACTCATGGTAGGGTTCCTTATTCTGAAGCATATGATAGACAATAGTTAGCATTCGATGTCCGATGGCAACGAGTGCTTTTTTTTCTTTCCCCTTCTTGCAGCTAGTGACCAATATTTGATTCCTAATCTTTGATTCCGACTTCTTGAAACAGCCCACGCAGCCTCACACAATGCAGATTTAATATGAGGATTTCCTTTAACCGTTTTAGTGTTTTTTTTCCTTCCAGCACTTTCGTGATTTCCGGGCGACAATCCTGCCCATGATGCAAGATGTTTGGAGGTTGGAAATTGTCCCATATCTACTCCTATTTCCGCAATGATAACAGCTGCCGTGTCTTTCTTAATTCCCGGCATTGTAACCAGAAGCTGTACTTCCTCCTGATAGTTGGATAAAATGACGTCGATTCTTTTCTCGATATCTGATATTAATTCTTCTAAATTAACAATGTGCATCCAAGATTGCTTAATAAGAAATAGCTGGTGATCATTTAATGTTCCAAATAGTGAGTCGGTAATCAATTGCTTTTTATGGGCCATTCTTCCATGTATCTTTTGTTCGACATCTTCTTGATCGATATAACCTTCATTCATGAGTTGTTCCAATAGTTTTCGTCCTGATACTCCAAATATATCTGAAATAACTGTGCTTAATTTGATGTTTGAGGACTCTAGTACCTTTTGGATTCGGTTTTTTTCGGATGTCATGTGTCCAATCCATTTTTTTCTGAGGCGAGTCAAATCTCTCAAATTTCGAAAGTCTTCGGGAGGGACAAAACTTTTCTCTATTAAGCCATGTCTTAATAATTTAGCAATCCATTCAGCATCCGAAACATCTGTTTTCCTTCCAGGGACATTTTTAATCCTTTGAGCATTTGCCAAAGTAATATCAAAGAAATCCTCCAAGATATTGTATACAGGTTTCCAGTAGACGCCTGTACTTTCCATTGCGATGTGGGTTACTTCCTTCTCCTCAAGCCATTTAAGAAGATGAAACAGATCCTTCGTCAAAGTAGGAAATGTTTCAGTCTCCTTAATCAAGTCAGTTTCTGATTCTCCAAGAATGACACAGGCAACTATTGTTTCCGAATGAACATCTAGGCCTGCACATCGTTTGTGCAATGTTTCCATTTCACTCCACCTTCTGAAAATATTCCACAAACAGTGGAATGAATTTGAAATTAAACATTTTTCTGTTCGTAGTCATCTCTCGAAATTGAGAGAGCTAACAATGGGTTGTGCACCAAATTCATTCCAACAGTTTTCTCAACAGGGTAAGACCACCAATAAGAGCTACGTCATATACTCACTGTTTGTGGTATCTACATTATGGGACAGAGAACCCATTTTCATTCTGGGTTGAGAGCGAAAGATCATGAAAGTTTTCTCAGAGAAATGAAAGGTGTATTGGTCTTCAACCGAAATTTATCAGTTAACACTTTACTTAAAAAGCAACAATGTTAAGAGAAAAGAGCCTTAATAGAAAAAATATTTCATCTAGCTACGATCTTCGTCTATCCCTTTAAAGTCTGAACATTATAAACTGAGAATTATGAGTATCTTCAATTGAAATTTAGGAGAACTAGTTAATTAGGACTCTAGAAATTTAGAAATATCCCTTCCCTATTGTTGGCAAAAGGACAAATTTCCCACTTGTAAACCCTCAATTTTTCTTTCTCAAAAAATGGGATAAATGAATGTAAGCGAATCGGTTATACTCCAGAAATAAAACCGTTAATGTCAGTGATAAAAGAAAGAAAAAATATTTGTGTCCCAGGTCCATATTTATTGTTTTTTGATAAACGAATAGCAAAGTTCTATGTATTTTAAGTAATAAAGCCTCCATTAGAATTTGCGAAAAAAAAGTAAATGAAGCATTAAAAGTATGAAAGAACAAATAAAATGATGACTGTCAGTTATTATTCAAAATGTATACTTTAACTAAAAATGTGCAGATGCACTCTATCAAATGACTATACTCAATGAATTACCATGAATATATTGTTTATGAAAACTGTGAAAGGAGTTGAAAATAAATGAGAAATTATGATGAATCGGGAAATCAAAATTATTTTAGAGGAGATCGTAATAGAGAAAATAATCGTACTAACACGAATGTTGATGTAGAAGCTGATTTTGATAATGATATTGATAATAGAGCAGATGCTGATTCTGAATCGAATGTAAGAAATACTGATAAAAATACGAATATTGCTCGCACTACCGTTTCAAATTCCGGTAATTCTAGAGTAGATATTAGGTTAAACAACAGAAGTATTGCACGTGTTCGGACGGATCAGGATCAAGATAATGATCAAGATCAAGATCTAGACATTGATGTAGATTTTGAAGATTAATATTTTACCTACTAAAGTGAAAAAATGGAGGGCTTTAGATGTCAAAAAGAAATCGTAACCGGAATAATAACAATAATAACAATAATGACAATGTCTTTTCTGACGAAAATCGCAGAAACAACACCCGGACAAATGTTGATGTAAATGTCGATACTGATCTAGATAATGATGTTCGTAACAGAGCAGATGCTGATTCTGAATCGAATGTAAGAAATACTGACAAAAACACGAATATTGCTAAAAGTAATCTTCACAATTCTGGCAATTCAAGAGTAGACATTCGTATAAATAGCCGTAGCAATGCACGTGTTCGTTCAGATCAAGATCAGGACAATGATCAAGATCAAAATAGCAATGTTGATGTTGACTTTGATTTTTAAAATCTTAAAGTGGGATACTGTTTCCCACTTTTATTTTAGTAGGTGATGTTATGGGTTCACGAATTCCAGTCACAACTAATTCGATTACAAATAGAAATAAGCGCACGACTCAAAATATAGCTGAAAATACAAATACTCTTAAATCTAAAAATGAAAGCCAGTCCATTGAAGATACTCGTATTAACATAAAAAACGATAATAAGAATACAATTGGTCAGAGCGGAAACTCTGATGTAGATGTTCATGTTGATGTCCATGTTGATACAACTGCTATTGGCTTTGCCATCCTTTGTTCCCTACTAGCTACTAAACAAATGAGTAATTCTGAGTTCGAAGAAGCAGTAAACCGTCTTCAACAGATAACCCAAAATAAATTTGTTTTTAATGATAATAATAGTTTATCTACAGTAAAACTATTCGAAGACAATCATAGAGTGAATTAACATTAATTCACTCTTCTTTATGTTAGAAGTCCCCCTACTTTTTAAGAAAAATAAGATAAGATAAGATATTTTTCATTCTGGTCTTCACCATTTGTTCAAGACTTTATGATTTCTCTCTATGCTTCAAAAAAATATGCCGTACGATAAATAATAGTACGACATTCAATTTATTTATTCATTATCAGGTTTAATTGCAAAAAAGGTTGCAATCAAGGCAATTATACTTAATCCACTTAGTAAATAAAAAAGTGAGTTTTCAGCGTTCTTCATTAAGATAGCCATTATAGGAGGACCTGCTGCAACCCCAATAAATCGCATTGAGCTATAAATAGATGAGATGGTTCCACGCTCCTGTTTTGCAATTCCCGACGTAATAAACGCATCTAAACATGGTAATCCAACACCAATTCCAATCCCACTAATTAAAAATAAACTTAGCATAAACCACATCGCTTTTGACATGCCTAGAAATGCAATAGATCCAGCAAGTAATACTATTCCACCGAAAGTAATCCACTTCATCAATATTTTATTTTCTTTTATTAATTTTCCTGTGATATAAGAAGCGATACACAATCCGCCTAAAGGAATCGCAAGTAAAAGCCCTTTTTTTACATCCTTTATATTATATACCTTTTCCAGTATATCAGACATAAAGAACAATACTGCAAAAAGAACAAACATTAATATTATTCCGATCAAAAAAATTGCGAATAGCCATTTCCAATTATTTTTGAATGTATCTTTTATACTTGCTATAAACTTTTTGAAAGGAATAGGTTCTTGCTTCTTTTTCGGGCTTTTCACTAAAAAAATCATTAATAAAATCGATAGTAGGCAAAAAATAGGAATAGAGAAAAATGGGATAAACCATACAAAACCAGCCAAAAAAGCACCTAAAATTGGACTCAGTACTTTTCCGAGAGTATTTGATGTTTCAATTAAACCTAAGGAACTACTGACGTCATCATCACTTTTAAACATATCACCAACAAGGGGCAAAACAATAGGAAATGCACCGGCAGCTCCGACGCCTTGAAGCGCTCTTCCGATTAGAATAATCCAATAGGGATTTTCCATTTTCCAACCAGCCCACGCGGAGATGAGTCCCCCTATTCCTGTAATAATTAAACTCGGAATAATAACATTTTTTCTACCGATATGATCAGATAAAAACCCTGCAACAGGAATTAGTATGATTGCAACTATTGAATAAACGGTAATAATCATACTCGACTCAAAGGGAGATATTCCTAACTGCCTTTCCATGGCAGGAAGAACTGGAATTAGCATAGAATTTCCTAAAGTCATTACAAGCGGAATAGATGAAATAGATAATACAGCCCATTTTTGATTATTTTTATTCGAATCGCTTTTCGATCTTTTCTTTCCAACTACAGATTGAATATTTTCTACATGTTCCATTATTGACACGCCTTTTTGTGTTTTATTTTCAAAGATGGATTAAAAGTCTTAAACGAATCACACTACTTTTAATATGGACTAATACTTGATAAAATACATGTACCTTTTGATTACATTTTATGGAATGTCCTTAATTTCCTTTTACTCCATAGAGAATACATGCTACTCCACCAAATATCCAAAGCATCTTAGTAAAAGAAATCTTATCTGCAAGACCAAATAAACCGATTGTTGTTGTAAGGATTAAAATAATTGGACCAATAAGAGCGAGGGAGCTATTAATAACTAGAGCCTTTTCCACATCATTATATTTAAGTATTAATAAAGCAACTAAGATCTCAATACTCCCAGATATAATTCTTAAAAATGCCATTCCTATAATCGCTTTTTCAAAGAAAAGAAACATCATTGTCCTCCTCAAGCACATCACTTTTTTACATTATATGCATCATGTGGTCAGAGAAGGACAAGTAATAAGCATTATCGAGATGTTTTTACTAAATCTACTCTTTGTTACTTTCCGGTTTTTTCTCATTTAAAGTTCGGTATAATTGGGTATTCATACTTCCTTGAACAATATTGTCTAGAAAAAAGCTGCCAATTATTTTTAAATATTCTTCATCAGCAAACATCTTTTTGTTTTGCAGTTCCATTTCTGCTAATCCTTCATAAGTCGAAAGAACTGCATATGTATGATCAGGACCAGTAATAGGAGTTAAAATTTCCACTTTATGACTATAATTTTCATTACGATAATTTTTCATTTCATGTAAATTTTCGATAGCTTCTTTAAATTTTTCTTGTTTAATTTGAAAAGTTTGATAAACAAATACTGGCATAATTCTACCTCCAAAATTTTATAGTAAATTGGCAAAATCAAATGCCTTGTGGAAATAAATTTTTCTTCTTTCTTTTTGTCATTTGTAAAATGACAACGACAATAATTACCACTGCAACAAAACCAATACTTACAAAAAATCCTGGCCTACTCGTCTGATGAATGCATGTCCCACTAACAGCAAGTACTATTAATAACATGCCTATGAAACGCTTTAAATGATCAAATTTGGATGCTTTAATTAATCTTGGAAAAGAAATAAGTATAAAGAACCAGTTATATAAAAGCATTAATCCTGCAGCAGTTGTGATATATTCATACACGCGATCAGGCATTATTAAAGCTAATATAATTGAAATGATCATTCCACAAATAGTTAAGCCTAATGCAAGTGGGGGTACCTTCATTTTTCCTTTTTTAGAAAAAATCCTAGGTGCATCGCCATCCTCTGCTAACGTCACTACCATACTAGTTACTGCGAATAATGATGCAACCATTGTTGAAAATCCAGCAATAATTATTCCACCTGTAAACAAATGAGGAAAGAAGGAAATATCATATTTATCAAGGGCAATTACGAATGGACTTTCCTTTGCATTAAATTTATTAAAGCTTACTAAACTCGTTGCAAATATCAATGATATTAAATAAATGAATGTTAGCATAAGGAGCATACTAGCCCCTGCCTTTTTTGCATCTTCTTTTTTCTTTAATCTAGTTGCCATAATACCCATAATCTCGATGCCACCAAAAGCGTAAAAACCAAAGATAAGTGAGGACCACAAGCCCATAATTCCTTTTGGAAAAAAATCTGTCTTGTGATAATGAAAGTGAAAATCTGCCTTACTTCCCCCAAAAAAGCCAATAACTACCGAAATGGCAAGAACTATAAACATAAAAATAGCAGCAATCTTTATGATTGCAAATACATTTTGAGCTCTTTCAAATCCCTTTGTCCCTATAATGACAATAAGTACACCAAGAAGAGCGTATCCTGATGCAAATATCCAAAGTGGAATATTCGGAAACCAAAACCTCGATAAAATTGAAAGTGCAGTTAATTGGCTACCAGTGATCAACATTTCTGAAAACCAGTATACCCACCCACTGCTAAAACCCGCCCAGGGACCGAATGCCTTTTTAGCATAGGAACGAAATGAACCCTTTTGAGGGTCTTGTGCTGACATTTTTGATAAAGCTTCTGAAACGATATAAGTACCTACACCGGCTAATATAAAGGTAATAAGGATCGAAGGACCAGTCATCTTAATTCCTATTCCCGAACCTAGAAAATACCCTGTACCGATAATGCAACCTAATCCAATAAGTGAAAGTTGCCACCAAGCTAGTTTTTTCTCATTGCTATCCTCTTGTTTTTTTCCCGCACTAGCAGGTATCTCCATAAATTTATCCCCTCCTTATTACTCAATATATTATTTGTCTGACTATTATTTATTATGTAAGTGGAAAAATAATGGCTTTTTAATCCAATGATATTAACATTCCGTCTAATCATATTTCCCCGAATACAAGCATATTTGTAAAAGTGCAAAGTTCTATAATGAAGGAGTGTAAACTTAAATGACTGGGAAACGATTTAATAAAAAGCTTTCAATTGTCGTTATACTTCTATTTACATTATTGACAATGGCCTTTTTAGATCATAAAACGGAGGTTGATGCGCTTAAAGTACCAGTATCGATTACAACAATAGGAAATGATCAGGAAAATCAATCAACGAAATTGAATGAAACCTTTGATTTAGAATTTAAGCTCGTTGATACAAAAGAGGATAAGAATGAAGGAGAAATTGTTGAGACTTACCAAGAATTTGAAGTGTATAAAGATGAAAATGGTGTTGTTACAAAAGAAGTGCCTACAAACCATTATAATTACTTAACTTATTCAACTGACAATGGAAAATCTGATCAATAAAAAATTCTGCTGCCTCTTCCTAAAGAATGGGCAGTTTTTTTATTTATATCCATTGTAAAACGAATAATCTTTGCTTGTTATATAGAAACTATTATCAATTCAATTATGAAAGGAGTTACACTGTTGAAAAGATTAACTGCATTGGTGCTTAAATTTGGGGCCACTCTCATTGCACTCTTTATTGTATTAGGTCTTATTTATGGCATGTCTTTCCAAAGCATTGTTTTACTTACAGCTGTAATAGGTGTTGTATCTTATATTATCGGTGATTTATTAATCTTACCTCGGTCAAACAATATCGTAGCTACTGCAACAGACTTTGGTTTAGCTTTCCTTTTAATTTGGTCTATTGTTTCTTTTGGAAACGTAGATAATAATTATCGTGCACTCTTTTTTGCTTCCTTATTAGGAGCATTCGCTATATCTATATGTGAGTCTCTTTTTCATATCTATATGTATCGAAACTTCTATCAGGATGAACCGAAAAGTAAGCGAAGAATTTCTGTCATGAATTATGCAATGGAGAGTTCAGAAGAAATTGCTCCACCAAACAAAAAAAGTAAGAAATAATCTTATAAATAGTTGTACAAGCATAGTCCTCTGAATACAATGTAATACACAAATATTGTATGGAGGACTATTAATTTGAACAACTTTATTAGTTATGTCTTTTTAGGGATTACTTTAGCTGCTCCAATCGGACCAATAAACGCTGCACAATTAGATAAAGGGATAAAAAGCGGATTTCTTCACGCTTGGTTTGTAGGACTTGGAGCAATAGTTGCAGATTGTTTTTACATGCTGTGTGTCTATTTTGGACTTGTTCACTTTTTGGAAGCGCCTATTTTAAAACTATTTCTTTATTTATTCGGTTGTTTTGTCCTAGCGTATACAGGAATAGAGAGCCTGTCTACTGCAGGAAAAATTTCAACAAATCAATTTCGCAATAGGGAATCTTTAAGAAAATCATTTTCAACAGGTTTTCTTATGTCTATCTCAAATCCATTATCTATTTTATTCTGGCTTGGTATTTATGGATCAGTTTTAGCTAAATCTGTTCAAACCGTCGATTCGAGTCAACTTATCTTTAATAGTAGTGCCATATTTATCGGTCTCTTCATTTGGGATATCGCTATGGCTGGTTTAGCTAGTACCTTTCAAAAGATCATTGATTCAAAATTTCTTACCCTTATTTCCTACTTTTCTGGACTATCACTCATCGGTTTTAGCATCTACTTCGGATTTGAAGCTTATAAAATGATATTCTAAAATTTATGGTAAGCAACATGCTTAGAATCGACTCAGTTTCTTACGACCATCAATTTATACCAAGTTTATTCATTAAACGATTGATGGTCTTAATATCATCATATATTCCATTTAATCCTTAGCTATTTTATAACAATACCATACGAACTGTGCATTCATGATAATTTCTTCTTAATTGCCTCTTTCACATTAGCATATTCTTTTTCCCTGATTATTTCGTTCATTTCAACCAAAGCATTTAAGCTTTTTAAGTAAACCTTCTCATTTCTAAGCTCATAATTTTTTTCTCGTCATGCTTCTACTGAGTCTATTTCTTCTTATAATTGGAAAACACTCCCCTTTGCCTCTAGCTCCTCTAATTATTTTCTTTAGCAACTGATTCCGTTGATAAATAGTAACTTTATCTAGTCGATATTTCATTTCTATTTCCAGTTTTCAACTTCGATTACATGCCTTGAAATGAAAATACCCCGTAAATGTTAGTCATTAAACTAATATTTACGGGGTATTTATCAATAAGGATTTTTATTTCTCTTTATTTTTATCTTTTTCTTTTTCACTTGTTATAGGATTATTGATCGTTTGATCAGTTGTGTAATCATAATCCGCACGATTTACTGGTGTAAAGCCATTAGGTGTATAGAATCTTAATAAATCATCATAAACCACTTTATCTGAAAGTTCTAATTCAGTTTTTGAAACCTTATCACCTTCTTGACAAAGCTTATCATCCACTTTCTCACCTGTTGGATTACTATAACACTCACCACTTACTTGTGTTACATCTTTTGATACAAAATCACCGTTACGGAACGGAACAATTTGACGATGTTCTTTAGATAATAAATCAGAACCAAATTGAATGTACTCTTTTGTATCGATACCAAGTAAATGCATTAAAGTAGGACGAACATCAACTTCACCACCATATGTGTGGTCAGCCTTTGCTTTCACCCCTGGTACATGTATAAATAAAGGAACTCTTTGTAATTGAGCATTTATATATGGAGTAATTTCATCAACACCCATTACTTTAGCCATTGCTTTATTATGATTTTCTGATAAACCATAGTGGTCACCATACATCACAATAATCGAGTTATCATATAAACCAGATGTTTTTAAATCATTAAAGAATTGTTCAATTGACTCATCTAAATAATGAGCAGTTTGAAAATACTTATTAACAATTTTATCTCCAAAGTCACCTTCCGGGAAATTAGGGTCATTATTTAACTCAAACGGGAAGTGGTTTGATAGTGAGATAAATTTTGTATAAAACGGTTGTGGAAGTTTTTCAAGATAAGGCATTGACTCTTTGAAAAATGGTTTGTCTTCCATACCATAGTTAATTGTATTTTCCGGACTCATATCATAATAATTCGCATCAAAGAACTTATTATATCCAAAGGACTTATAGATTTCATCACGATTCCAGAATGTTTTCGTGTTACCATGGAATACTGCAGATGTATACCCTTTTTGTCCTAAAATTGCAGGTGCTGCTTGATATGTGTTCAGTGCTTTAGTAGTGAACACTGCACCTTTTGGTAGAGGGAATAATGAGTTCTCCATCATGAATTCAGCATCAGATGTTTTCCCTTGTCCTGTTTGATGGAAGAAGTTGTCAAAATAAAATGTATTTGGGTCCTTCGTTAATTTATTTAAGAACGGTGTAACTTCTTGACCATCTAATTTGTAATTAATAATAAAGTTTTGTAGAGACTCTAAAGAAATGTAAATGACATTTCTACCCTTTGCTGCACCAAAATAATCTGGATTTGGTTCAGAATGGTTTGCCTTCACATAATTTTCAACATCAACTACATCACTACTATCAGCTAGCGCACGTTGTGCAGATGATTTTGTCGTTTGAATCGCATCATAAATCGTATAGTTATATGCTCCTAAATATTTTACGATATAGTTACGATCAAACGTACGTGTTAATAATTCTGGACGATCAGCTTCAGCTAATCCTAAGTTAATGATAAAAAATGCAATCGCTGCTGCAAATACAGCAAAGATTGAGCGACGATTTATTTTTTCAGCTTGTGATTTAATTACTTTAAATACAATTAAACCGATTATGATAATCGTATCAAGGAAATAAAGCACATCATAAGGCTCCATTAACGCTGCTGCACTACCGCCTAAATCTCCAAAGTTCTTTGTTTGAAAAAGTACTGGAATGGTAATAAAATCATTGAAAAATCGATAATAACAGACGTTTGCATATAACAGTATCGATAAAATTAAATCGATGACTATGATCGCAATTGTTCGGGCACGTCCTTTAAAGAACAACGCAAAGCCAAAAAAGAGTAATGCTGAGCTTATTGGGTTAAAGAACAATAAGAACGCCTGCATACTATTTTTAATGTCTAAATTAAATTCTGCCTGATATACCGCATATGATTTTAACCAAAATAAAATAACGATTAAGAAAAACAAAGAAAACTTTTTATTTAACAAACTATGAATTTTTGATTTTATATTTCCCATTTTTTTACCTCCTATTTGTCATCGTGATGACTCAAAGGTGAATGAATTGAATTACATTGATATTTTTGACCCCAGGTAATTGGTACTCAATCATTTTAATACTTTCTAAAAAAAAAGCAAGCATTTTTAATGAAAACAGTATATCCGTACTAGTAAAAAATATCGGTAAATTAGTTGATTTTTCGACAAAAAAAATAAACATACTGTTTTATATTAGACTAAAGCTATGTTTAACTTATATATATTATAACATATTTTTATTTAGATTCTCGAACTTCATATAATTGTCAAAGTTTCTTATTCCAATAAAAAAACTGCCTAAAAAGGCAGCTTTTTAATCAATTATAGTTTTACAACGTTGTCAGCTTGAGGTCCACGTTGGCCTTCAACGATATTGAATTCAACACGTTGACCTTCTTCTAATGTTTTGTAGCCTTCTCCAGCGATTGCACTGAAATGTACAAATACATCATTTCCACCTTCAACTTCGATGAAGCCGAATCCTTTTTCACTGTTAAACCATTTTACTGTACCTTGTGTCATATATAGACAACCTCCAAAAATTTTTTAATATGTTACTCATATTTACGCAGTAAATAAAAATTCACATATTATAAAGAGCATCCACACAAATAAAAGTAGGTACTCTTTATAACATGTGAATCTAATAAACTCGATATTTGCATCCATAATAGATCATAAAAATGATTGGTATCCTTGTATTGCTTAAAGTAAAATGTAATGCATTGCACTATGCATCTGTCTTTCAAAACAACGAAAGCCCTTCCTCTCATCCGTCCTTACGGTTCCTAGACCGCGCCAGTATGAATTGAAAACTCCAAACCATACAGCGGAAAAGAATATAGCTTCAAAACTATTCACTCCTTAACTGAGTACTACCATATTGTACAACTATTTACAAAAAAAATCAACAAATATAGAAATTCTCCCATTTATTTCATGGATTTTCTTGATTTCTTTATAAATAATGAAAAGGCATCTAAAAAATAGATGCCTAAAAAATCACCAGAAGCCGCCATATCCACCATATCCGCCATAACCGTAGCCATAACCACCGCCGCCAACATAGGCAGCACCCACTATTATTAAAAGGATAAATAATACGACGATAAACGCAAAACCACCGCCATATCCTACTCCACCTGCAGCACCACTCATATGGTCATTCCTCCCTTATAGAAACTTCCCTAGCATAGTATTCATTTTTAGGGATTTGGGAATAGAAATTTATAATATTGGGCGAAAATGGACAATAGCCTATGTATCTCAAACGTTAAGATTTTTCCTCTGTTTCCATTTCTCAATCATTACATATGTATTAAAACAAATGATTAACCAAAATGCTCCAGCAATATATCCACCTACTACATCACTAGGATAATGAACACCTAAATAAATTCTACTTATTCCTACAATTAAAATCATAATAATACCAATAATGGCCCCACATAACTTAGCCCATTTATGTTTATAAACTTTAAAAAGTATAAACGCTAAGCATCCATACAATATCATTGACCCCATCGAATGTCCACTAGGAAAACTATATCCTTGCTCTTGAATAATTGGTTGAATATCAGGTCTTTCACGTTTAAAATACAATTTTAAAATTTTATTAAATACACCCGCACCTAGTCCAATTGTAAGTGCCAAAAACAAACACATTAATCGATGACGTGTAATAAATAAAATGATGATGGCAATGACTGAAATGATTGCTACTCCTTTTACTGAACCAAAAAATGTGATGACTAACATTATGGAAGTTAACCTATCGGATATATTGCTTTGTACTTTTGAAATTATATCGTTATCAAATGAACGAATTTGTGGTCCGTTTAAGCTTGTACCAATCATCCAAAACACCCAAATAAAAATAACTAGCAGTAATATTTGAATTACACCTAACCAAATTACCTTCCTTTGCATCCTTAAACCTCCTGAAAACACTAGTCATTTTATGGTAACATATGAAATGAAAAAGACAATTCTTTTTCGAACTGTCTTGTCGTTCTTTATTGAACTTTTTTCTCCTTTCCTGGGGACTTCCGACGTCTTGTAGGAGCTTTCTTTTCTACCTTGGGCTTCGTTTTATCTATGGATGCTTGCAATGCAGCCATTAAATCAGTAACATTTGCTGTTGGAATCTTTTCTTTCGGTGTAACCATTTCTTTCCCTGTTCGTTTCGATTCAATCAATTCCATAAGTTTAGAACGGTATTCATCCGTGTATTTCTCTGGTTCAAAAGGAGTAGTTAATTGATCGATTAAAAGAATTGCAGTATCAATTTCTTTTTTTGTTACTTGATCCTCTGCTGGTACATTCGGTACATCTCCTACATTTCTTACTTCATCTGGAAAATGGATGGTCTCCATTAATAATGTGTTTTCATATACCCTTATCACTGCTAATTGTTCTTTAGAACGCATAACAATTTTCGCAAGTCCTGATTTTTTAGATTCAATCAATGCTTTGCGAAGTAATCCATATGCCTTCATCCCGCCTTCATTTGGGGACATATAATAACTACGATTATAATAGATTGGATCTATTTCCTCCATTTTAATAAAATCAATAATTTCAACAGCCTTTTCTTCAGTCGCCTTCTTCAAATCCTCCAACTCTTCATCCTCAAGTATCACATATTTTCCCTTTGCAATTTCATATCCTTTAACAATTTCATTCATAGATAGTTCCATTTCACAAACTGGACATCTTTTCTCATATTTTATTGGTGTGTGGCATTTTTTATGAAGTGATCGAAGCTTTATGTCTTTATCCTCAGTTGCAGCATGTAGTTTGATTGGTATATTGACTAATCCAAAGCTAATGCTCCCTTTCCAAATAGTGTGCATGGATGTCACCCTTTCGTAAATAACTATATATTATAAGGTTTAATTGTTAAGGGTGGTTTCATACTTAAAAAGTTATGGAAATAATATATCCCATCTTGTTAATAATCACTTGAATAGAAAGGGGACTAGCTATGAAACCGATGCTCCCAACTTTGAAATCAATTGCTCCTCTCACTTCAGATTGGCTATTTGAAATCAAATATGATGGTTTTCGAGCTATTTTAGACTGGGATCATGACACAATACATTTATGGAGCAGAAATGAAAAAGATCTACTTCCACAGTTTCCAGAAATTAAAGAGTATTTATTAAGTATTTACGATCAATTCAAAGATATACTTCCATTAATATTTGACGGTGAACTAGTTGTTTTGGAAAATGAAGGAAAGGCGAATTTTGGAGAATTACAAAAAAGAGGTCGTATGAAGTCACATGATCGAATTCAGCAAGTTGCCTATAAAAGACCATGCACTTACTTAGTCTTTGATCTATTAACCATTAATGGTAATGCCCTCATTGATAAAAGTTATTTAGAACGAAAAAAAATGTTAAAGGGCTTGTTTGTAACTTACCAATTACCTCTAAACCCGACATCTGGTACTTTTGAACTACTTCAATATATTCCAAATGAACAACATTTTGATACTATATGGGAACAAGTCACAACGGATGACGGAGAGGGCATCATTGCAAAACTTAAAAAAAGTAAATGGGAAATTGGTAAACGGACAGAAACATGGTTAAAAATAAAAAATTGGAAGAAAGTTTCATGCTTTATTACTGCATTCGATACCTCCAATGGATATTATCATGTTGGTGTTTTTAAGGGAGAACAGATCTACCAAATAGGCTTATTTTTATTCAGTCTAGATCCTGATCAAAAAAAAGCATTGAGTCAAGTCATTAAGGCAAATGCACTTAACAATCAGAATGGTGTCCTTAACATCCATCCTTCGATATGTGTTGATATCCATTATTTGGAGTGGTATGAGGAACAGTTACGAGAACCACATTTTCATGAGTTTCGTTTTGATTTATCACCAGAATCCTGTACATATGAACAGTTTCTTTTAGATGAAGCAGCTATACCAAGGGAAATTACGGTGACCCACCCAGATAAACCACTTTGGGAAAAGGAGCAAATAAAAAAGTTAGATTTTATTCGATATATGAGAGAAATTTCGCCATTTATTCTGCCTTTTCTACGTAATCGTACATTAACTGTAATTCGTTATCCCCATGGTGTATTTGGTGAACCTTTTTATCAAAAAAATTGTCCTGATTACGCACCGAATTTTATTCAAACATACCATCAGGAAAACATAGATTATATTGTTTGTAATGATTTAAAAACATTAATGTGGTTGGCCAACCAATTAGCAATTGAATACCATATACCATTTTCTACTATAAATAATCCTTATGTGAGCGAGATCGTTTTTGACTTGGATCCTCCATCTAGAAACGAGTTCCACTTAGCGGTTACAGCTAGCCTAATGATGAAGAAAATATTTGATCAATTAAATATTATTAGCTTTATTAAAACATCAGGAAATAAAGGACTTCAAATATATATACCACTGATTGATGGTACATATACTTGGAGTGATACTCGATTATTTACGGAATTTATCGCTAATTATCTTGTAACAGAAAGATCCGACCTCTTTACTATTGAACGAATGAAGAAAAAGAGAAATGGACGTTTATATGTTGATTTTATACAGCATGCAGAAGGAAAGACCATTATTGCTCCGTATTCAATGAGAGGTCATAGTGATGCACTTATTGCAACGCCATTGTTTTGGGACGAGGTGAATGAAAATCTTAATCCAGAATCCTTTACGATTCCTACCGTCCTGCATCGGGTTAATACCCTCGGATGTCCATTTGCTAACTATGTAAAAGCAAAAACAATACAAGTTTTCGATCCTGTACTTAACTTTTTAAAAGCAAATAATTTGAAATAAGAAGAAAACGGAGCTTTTCTATAGGAGCTCCGTTTTGACAATTTATTTAAATCATAGTTAAGTTAGAAAAGAATTCTCTCAACATATTCTTTCGCATGTGTTTCTAATTGTTCATATTGAATTTGTTCTTCTTTGTAATGTGTTGTGCTACTTACCTCAAAGGAACTTTGATTATTGTTCATAATGATTTCTGCATCATATAAATAAGTTGCATTTCCAATGAGTTCAATCCAATATGTTTGATCAGACTTATGAACGACACAACGAACCTTTCCACCATTATTATATACATCAATTTCCTCTTCATAATTATTTAAGGACAATATACATGAAATTAATGATGACGCTGACATGGCTGTTCCACAAGCATTTGTAAAACCAACACCACGCTCAAACGTACGAACATAGATAACTCCTTTTTCAACGGAATGAACAAAGCTTACATTAACTCCATCAGGAAATAACTGATTTGGTCCATTTACATATTCAGAAATCATTCTTTGTGTATTCGTTCGCATCATTTCTTTATCTACAAAAGTTATAAGGTGAGGATTTGGAACAGCGACTGCGCTAAATAATAACTGATCTGAGAGTTCATGTATCTTTTCATTCACCAATTGCTCTTGATTAAGATTCATCGGTAACGCATCTAATGAAAAAAGTACTGGTGATATTTCGACACAATAGGTTGGTAATTCATTAAAAATCGAATCTGACTTATTTACCTTCAAAATCGCCTTCATCGTTTCTACTCTTATTTCATCTTTCTGCAATAATTCGCACACATATCTACCAACACAGCGCAAGCCATTACCACACATGGAAGCCTCTGAGCCATCTGCATTAAATACCCTCATTTTTGCATCTGCTTTATCACTTTTCATGACAAAGAGAATACCGTCCGCACCTAATTCAGCATTTCTGTCACAGAGAGTAATACTCAAATTTTGACGGTCCTCTTCAGAAAACGTATATGGCATAGAGATCTCATCTATTAATAAAAAGTCATTTCCTGACCCATGACATTTTCGAATGTTTATATTCATAGCCTACCCCCATTAATTCAATGTGTTAATTTAAGCTCTATCTTCAAGATTATCGTTAATTAGAAATGTCTAATAATTTCTAAAAGGGTTTATGTCAAACTAAAAATAGATATATCCATAATCCTAACATTAAGGGTGACATAAAAAATTAAATCAATCAAGTGAGATATATGTAAAATCCTCATTCATGACCTGGTCACTCCATTCCCATGCCTGCTGATAAAATCTTGACAGTTCTTGTTCGGTAAGATCGGTAATCTGCAGCAATTCATCCATTTTTTCCCATTCTGCTTTTTCCAGAGCAATCGATAAATCAAGCACTTTCCTCATACTATTCTCTTCACCACATAATGCATTAAAAAGGCTTTCCTCCAATGATAATTGATTTAGCACCTCATCCATTGGCTTAAAGAGGATAGCGTCTAATAAAGAAAAAAGACCTAACAAAAAAAATTTCGGTGACTCTGATTTACCGAACTGCTTTTCAGATATTAACTCACAAAACTTCGCTCTAGTTAAGCTCGTTCTACATACTTCTTCTGAAAGTTGTTGTCTCCATCCAGCGTTTTCCCTAATTGCTAAAATAAATATCCATCTTTTAATTTCAATTAAACCTAGTAATATAATTGCCTGATGGATAGAGTGTATCTTTTGAGTAGGTCGGTGAGCTGGTGAGTTTATTAGTTTTAATAGTTTATAAGCTAATGATAAATCTTGTTCAATAATCATACTAATATGCTCAATGCTGACATCTTCATTAGATAATAAACGAACGATTTGTAAGTACGAATGAAAAGATGCTGGAATATCAAATGTTGAAATAATTACAGGTTGACTAAAATAATAGCCTTGAAAATACGTATAGCCATTTTGTTTAGCCTCTTCAAACTGCTCCTTCGTTTCAACTTTTTCAGCCAGTAATTTTATGTTAAACGATTGAATAATTTTTTCTATTTCTTTTCTTTCGATTTTATTCGTATTCATAAAATCTATTTTTACTATATCCACAAATTTTAATAATTCTAATGAATACAGATTATTACTATAAAAAATATAATCATCCAATGCAATTTTATAACCTAGCTTTTTTAATTCTCTACATATTTCTACTAATTCTCGAGAAGGAGTAACATTTTCAAGTATCTCAATCACTATATCCCTTGGTGAGAAATAAGTTGGAACCTTATGCTTAAGAAGGTTTTCAGTAAAATTAATAAAACATGGTAGTCCTGATGAAAGATTATCTATACCAATATTAAAAAAACTGTTAATAATTACGTCAGCAGTTGCTTGATCCCCATCAATATTTGGGAAGGAATTGACATTATCATTCCGATACAATAATTCATATGAAACAACCCTATTATCAATATTAAAAATGGGCTGACGTGCAACAAAAACTTCCATCGAGCTCTCTCCCTGCTTTAAAATGCATAATATTTCAAAATATATACGATTCTCTACTAAATGTATGTTATCAAATTACTAGGATAAAAGTCTATATTCAAAAAATAGAAAAAGAGGGTGAATCCATAATTGATTCCCCCTCAAAATGTCTAACAAAATTACATATACTGTAATAAAAAATTGATAAAAAACAAACTTGCAATAATATAAAGAGGAATGGATACATCCTTTGCTTTACCAATAGAAAGCTTCAGAACAGGATAAAGAATAAATCCAATCGCAATTCCATCTGAAATGCTAGATGTAAATGGAATCATCGCAATGATTAAAATAGCGGGCAGTGCCTCGGTCATGTCACGTAAATCCATAAATCGAATATTTTGAGTCATCAATATGCCAATTAATATAAGGATGGGGGCAATTGCATTATCCGGTATAATTTTCATATAAGGTATTGCAACTACGGACAATAAAAACAAGGCCCCAGTAGTGATTGCAGTTAAACCTGTACGGCCACCAGAGGTAATTGCGGCAGTTGATTCTACCGCTGACACTGTTGGACTAGATCCAAGCAGACCCGAAAAAATTGCAGAAATACTTGTTGCCTGTAATCCTTTACTAAATTTAGCTTCGTTTTTTAATTGGACTGTATGACTATGAACAAGACCGATATTTTCAAACACGACAACCATAGAAATTGTAAATACCGCAATCCAGAAAGGCAACGTCCATACCCGTTCAAAAGAAAAATGACCAAAAACTATTTGATAATTTTCTAATGAAAAACCTTGCTTACCTGTTTTCGGTATAATTCCAAATAATGCTGATAATCCAGTTCCAAAAAGAATGGTCCATAAGAAATGTCCCTTTACATTTCTCAAAAAAAGGATCAACAATACTAAGAAGGTGATAATCGTAGCCAAAACTTTTATATCACTTAAATTACCTAATGCAATGATGGTAGTTCCACCACGAACGACAAGACCACCCTTTTCTAATCCAATCAGCATTAAAAATAATCCTAACCCAACGGTTATCGCATCCTTTAATGTTGTAGGAATAGATGTATTCAAAATGGTTGCCAATCTCGTAAATGCTATAATCGAAAAGATCATGCCTGACACAAATACAACTGCTAAAGCCTCTTGCCAGGTCAATCCCATCGATTGTACTAGAGTATATGAGAATAATGCATTTATTCCCATACCTGGTACAAGAATAATTGGTGAATTTGCCCATAATCCCATTATTAAACAACCAAAAAAAGAGGTTAAGATGGTTGCAATAACAGCACCTTCTAAGGGTATCCCTGCTTCGGAAAGGATAAGGGAATTAACAGCAATAATGTATACTACAGTAAAAAAACCAATGACTCCAGCTGTTATTTCCTTTTTCACTGTTGTCTGATGATTTTTAATCTGGAAAATACCCTTCTTATCCATTTATTTGACACCTATATTTAGTTGTCCCTCTCCCAACCCGCTTTTATCTGTAAGAAAATACAGATTAGCCACAATTTAATATTATATAGATGAATCTCCGGAATGACAATATTATTAATCGTAGTAAACATGATAAAGATAAATCAATAGTCCAATACAAATAAAAAAATCCCTTTCATTCATAGTTTCTGTAAACTCAATGATTGGTGTATTGGGTGAAAAGTGTTTTTGCCAGTTTAAAGGCATAACACCTTTGGTAATTTTCGAAATAACTTGATCATCCTTACAAATTTTTATTGTTGCCAAACTCTTATTAATCGTAAACTGATTATTTTCCACTGAAAAACACAATGTTCTCCAATTTTCTTTCTTAGGATACATTTCTATTGTTTTCGATGGTAGAATCATTTTTGTAGCTTTCTTCTTGTTTTTACTTATTTCAATGTATACACAGTTGCTTCCACTGTGATTTTGGATCATATACATACTTTTAAATGTATGATTGAGGTTACTCCACTTCTTACCGTTTGTATTATAAGGTGCAATCTTCCATGCGCAAAGTCCATTACTTTTAAAAAATTTCAATTGTAGAAAGGGAGTTGCAGAAAGAACGAATAAGAAGCGATCATAAGAAGGTAACTCTTTCTCTTGAGAATCAAATGGAATAGAAGATTTTATTTCGCGAAAGACATAATAATAATATTTTATTAAATAATAGAGGATAACAATAAAAAGAAGACATACTGCCCATTTAGCGATTAAGGAAAAACTAGTATTCAAAAGAATAAATAAACAAATGGTCATATATATCCCGATAATGATTATTTGCTGCAAATATAATTTAGTCTTATAGGAATAGTATTCTTTTATATTCATCTTTCAATTCACCCTATCAATGAAGATTCTTTCTATTATATGAATATAACAAGAATATATTCCTATCTAGTTACTTCTAAATTAATTCTTTTCTTTTAAAAATTGATAGAGAAGATACAATCAGTATGATAATTAAACATATAGTAATGATAACCGTAGGAATTGTTCCTTTACTTAGATAGCCATTCGTCCATAATTCTCCTGTATATTTTAGGATATTTGAGGGTATCCAATCTAATTTTTCAGATAAAACCGAAGAAAGAAAGCTCAGAACGATTGTAACGACAAGTGTTAAAGCTGCAGTAACTCCAGAGGTATTTGACATACTTCCGAAGAAAAAGATTAAGGTTACAATTAATGTTAGCCATAACCCATATAGGAACATTCCTTTAAGCATAAGTGATAGATTTACTAATTCAAATAATTGGTATGTATAATACCAATTTGCCATCATTCCCATAAAGTAAGAAAACCAAACAATAAGTAAAGCCATCACCCATTTTGCGATCATATAGGAAGAAAATGAAACTGGTTTCACTAATATCAGTGCAGCACTACCATTTTTCCTTTCTGCCGTAACAGAAGACATAAAAGCTAAAACTATTACCAGTAAACCAATCATATTAAATTGTTGGGTTAAAGTACTGAATAAAACCTCAGGTGCATGTGGTAATGGTATTTCTATCACTGTACCTTCCGGTAGATCTCCTAAGGAATCAATAATTTTAGGCAAATAGTAAGTTGTAACTGGTTGCATAATCCCTAAAAGGATAAATAGTAAAGGCATCCATAACCATCTATAGTTTCTCAAGGACTCAGTGTTTTCTTTTTTTATAAAAATAAAAAATTGATTCATTCTTTCACCACTTTTCTAAATATCTCTTCTAACGAAAGTTGACATAAATCAAAACTATCTAATGGCCAATTCTCTTCACTTGCCATTTTAAGTAGTTGTTGTCTTCCAACCTGTAGATCCTTTACATACAGTACGATGACTTTTTCATTTTGCTCTATCTTTTCTACCCATGAATATTTCTGAAAGCGAGGAAGTAATAACTTTGGATTAGTTGAAAAAGTTAGTCGAATCATTTGACTGGAATGCTTTGCTCTTACATCAACGATATTCCCATCCTCTATTAACTCGCCATTATTTAACAGTAATACCTGATCACAAACCTCTTCTGCATCATTTAAAATATGCGTTGAAAATAATATCGTGGTTTCCGTTTTCATCAGTTTAATTAAATCGATGATTTCCCTGCGACCGAATGGATCTAATGCTGAAACTGGTTCATCGAGAATAAGAATCTGCGGCTTATGGATGAGCGCTTGAGCAATTCCAAGCCTCTGTTTCATTCCTCCCGAATATTGTCCAATTCTACGCTTTCTCCCCTCCATTAAACCAACCACTTCAATTAGTTCATCAATTCTTTGATTTAATCTATTGCTTTCAATATTTGTTAATCGACCAACAAAAGATAAATATTCTTCTCCACTCATCCAATCATAAAATGCTGGATATTGAGGAAGAAAACCAATCATACCTCTTAAATCCTTTTGATTTGGATAATTAGGAGAAAAGACTTTCCCACTCGTTGGAGTGATCAGCCCTGCAATCATATTAAGAGTGGTTGTTTTACCTGCACCATTGGGACCTAATAATGCAGTACATTTTCCTTCTTCTAGTGAAAAACTAATTGTGTCAACCGCCGTTTTCCCTTTATATTCTTTCTTTAAATTTTTTATCTTCAAGATACTCATCTATTGTGTCTCCTTCCTACAATGAAATAGATAATTGGACCAACTATATTTATAAATAAAATAATCAATACCCACATCCATTTAGGACCATTGGTTTGTTTATTGCGTATTAGATCAATGACCGCAATAATAACTAACAAAAATTGAATAATTATGATGGGCGCAATCAATCCCCAATTTATTTCTTTTAACACCTCATAAATATTTTCCACCTTTATCCTCTCCTGCTCTAATTACTATTCATGATTATCTGTTATATAAATAATAGAACAGATAATCATGAATAGCAATAGTTTAATTATTAATGTCAAAAAACTGTTTTCACATCGTTTGATGCTTGTGTAAAAGCCTAACTGATCGGCTTTTTATCTTAAAAAGGATTCTAGCGGTTCTAATGGAGTGTAGCGATCCTCAGTCGATATTTATTAGGTATTACTTTACATAAATAGCAACAATATTTGAAAAAAGAGCCAAAAAAAAAGAATGACCACAACTTCAGTCATTCTTTAAAACAGATTTATTTAATCCATTCAAAGGTAAAAGGAATTTTATAACGCTCACCCTGAAAGGCTTTGACGGCACCTATGATCGTAAATACAAATACAACGATTCCAAGTAACCAAAGCAATACAATTCCAATTAGAACGATAACGAGAATCCCGAAAATAATACTGTATATAAAATAAGAAATAATAAAATTAAAGTATGCTTTTCCATGTGCATTAATAAATTCAGAATCGTCTTTTTTAATTAACCATATGATTAAAGGACCTATGATCGTTGTAAAAAAGCTTGTGATATATATTCCAGCTGCTAATAATTTTTCCTCTTGTGATACCAATGATAACCCCTCCTTTTATTCTTACTAGTGAATATACGTTAAATTTTCACTTTTAGTTTCATTTCGGAAAATTTTTTCTTCATTATTATTTCCATCGGACTTGCATATGTTTATTATAGTTGTCCATATTTATTTTACTCAAGAAGTAGGTGATTATATGTTATCCAATATTGAGGCGTTCATTTTAGGAATTATCCAAGGTTTAACTGAGTTTCTGCCAATCTCAAGTACCGGACATTTGTATATTGGAAGACATCTATTTGGATTAGATGAAGCTGGCCTTTTTCTTGATACAATGCTCCATGTAGGTACTCTTCTTGCAATTATTGTGGTTTATAAGGATGATTTATGGAAAATGATACGTCACCCATTTAGCAAATTGAGCCTCATTATGGTGATTGGTACAATTCCTGCAGTGATCGTCGGATTTTCACTAAAAGATTACTTTGAAGAAATCTCTAAAACTGGGGTAACAATTGGTTGGGAATTTCTCGTAACTGGAGGGGTGCTTTGGTTTGCAGAGAAAGCAAAAAAGGGTAGTAAAAAGCTTGAAGATATCAAATATTCCGACGCGCTAATCATTGGCACATTTCAAGCTGCTGCAATCTTCCCGGCCTTATCAAGATCAGGATTAACGATTGCTGCCGGATTGATGAGAAAATTGGATAGACAAACAGCAGCATATTTTTCTTTTTTGTTATCAACTCCAGCCATTTTAGGTGGGATAGTTCTACAAGGAAAAGATCTTATAGTAGGACAAGTTGAATCCGTTACTTTATTTGGACTTCTTATCGGTACAATTGCATCAGCCATCTTTGGGTATCTAGCAATTGTTGGAATGGTCAATTTTTTAAAGAGAAAATCTTTGAAAATCTTTGCCTATTATGTTTGGACACTTGGAATCTCCATCATTCTATTGCAATGGTTGGGAATTTTTTAAATGGAGTTGAGGGTATTGTCTAGCGAATGGATAACAAACACATTAGAAACACTTGGCCAACATGGTTTTTTCGGAATTGCTTTTGCCCTTATGATTGAAGTGATCCCTAGTGAAATCGTATTAGGCTATGGTGGGTTTCTCATTTCTGGTGGGAAAATTTCATTTTTTTCTGCCTTGTTAGCGGGAATCATAGGTGGGACAATGGCACAAGTTTTTTTGTATTGGTTAGGTAGCTATGGTGGCAGACCATTTTTTGAAAAATATGGGCGTTTCCTTTTGATTAAAAGAAATCACTTAGATGCTGCTGAATCTTGGTTCGAAAGATATGGTACAATTGTTATTTTCCTAGCAAGATTTATCCCCATCGTTCGACATGCTATCTCGATTCCAGCGGGCATCGCTAGGATGCCGTTCTACCAATTTCTTTTATATACGATTGCAGCTATGTTGCCATGGACCATCCTGTTCCTTCTTATAGGAATGCAGTTAAACCAACATTGGAACACAATCAGTGAGGTTGCAACTGCTTACATTAAACCGATTGTATTCATTGCTGTAGCATCCTTGACCCTCTATTTCTTCTACCATTATTTTAGAAGATATAGATCTAAATAACAGAATGTCGAATCGAGGGAAAAATAGTCAAAAAAAATTAACAAAAAACCTATTTTCAATTTTAAATTTTTATTGTAAGATACAAAAAGAAATACACACATAAACGTATATACTGCAATTAGGGAAGGCAAATGGTGCGCCACCAGCAAAGTTTCTTGACTGGTCCTAGTGGGTTCGATTCCCACCCCGAAATTTTTTACGTAACTTTAAAAAATTTCGAGGGTGAGGCTGACCTATTTAGGTGAAATCTGCCCTCTGTGGAGGGGATAACATGCTCAAGAAACGTGAATTAATTGGCCAAGAGAGTCAAATTCTTTTTGATTTGATGGTGCACCCAGAAGTCTTCCCTTTTGTACGTCATAAGGCATATTCACATGATGAATTTCTTTTTTTAACGAAGCAAATAATCGAGGCCGAAGAACATGGAAAATTAATTTCTCGTACGATCACAGACGAATGGGAAAATCCAATTGGAACCATTAATTTATATGATATAGAGGATAATGCAGGTTTTCTAGGTACATGGATTGGAAAACCTTATCACGGTAAAGGCTATAACCAATTAGCAAAGGAAGCTTTTTTTAACGAAGTATTTTATGAATTAGGTATTGAAACCATTTTTATGAGAATTCGAAAAGAAAATATTCGTTCAAGAAAAGCGGCTGAAAAATTACCCTATACAATAAAAGCCAATGAAACGAGAAAATCTGTGTTCGAACAACTAAATTCAACAGGTTATATTTATGATCTTTACGAAATATCAAAAGATCTTTTCTCACTTCATATGATGCGAAACTCGTCTATCAAAGAAGATACGCAAGCTTTAGAAGCTTAAAAAAAGGATGACTCACATGTACTGAACCCCAAAAGTTAGACTAAATATTTAAGCAGCTAATCGGCTGGTATGAAGACGGTATTCAACCGGGCTCATGCCAGCCAATTTTGCTTTTATTCGTTCATTATTATAATAATAAATATAGTTTATAATAGCCTGTTTTAACTCTTCAAAAGAGTGATAAATTCTACCGTAGTACATTTCTTGCTTCATAATGCCAAAGAAATTTTCCATAGGTGAATTATCTAGACAGTTACCCTTTCTGGACATGCTTTGAAATATATTATTATCTTTTAGTTTTTTTACATATGCTTTCATTTGATATGCCCACCCTTGATCAGAGTGAACAGTTGTTCTATATGGGCAATCTTTTGTTCGTTCAATGGCTTCATCTAAAGCCTCCATTATAGCTTTTGAATTTGGTCGTTCTGATACCCTAAAGGATAGAATTTCACCGTTATACATATCTAAAAATGGATCTAAATAGGCTTTCTTGATGTTCATATTTCCTTTAGAATCGGCCGTGTAGTATCTAAATTCTGATGTATCAGTTGTCATTTTTTGATGTGGAATGTTTGTATCAAATCTACGGTGGATAAGGTTCTTCGCAATCTTACCGATCGTTCCTTTGTAAGTACTAAATTTACGAGACTTACGTGTGAAGGATTTACAAGTAATGCCGAGTTTATTTGTAATCCGTAGAATTTTCTTGTGATTTACAACATAACCACGCTTACGTAATTCCATATCAATTCGACGATATCCATAATTTCCTGTATGTTTATCAACGATTTCTTTAATAACCTTTTCTATTTCTTCATCTGGACTAGGTTCATCAAATCGTTTTTGCCAGTACATATAAGTTGCCTTTGGAAAACCTGTTGCTTCAAGGATAACGGCTAGTTTGAATTTTTTTCTGAGTTCATGGATGACTCTCGATTCTGTTTTAGCAGTCGGCTCGGAATATTTATCCCTGAAGCTCGGAGCTTTTTTAAATAGGCATTCTCCGCACGAAGTAACTCTATCTCTTTTTCAAGTTGTTGTTCTTTCGTTAACTTTTTCTCTGAGTTTTTCTTCTTTTGTTTATTTGACATTGATGGACGCCCCCTTAGTTTAGAGAGTCCTTCAATGCCTTCGTTTTGCCATGTACGCATCCAATTTGCAATCATTGGTGGCTCATGAATGCCGAATTTTATAGCAACTGATTCAAAGGATTCTCCTGTTCTTAATTTATAGTTTAGGACATCTAACTTAAATTGAACAGGATAAGTAGTCGGGGATTTCTTTCTAAGAAAACCATCCTTTCCAAATTGCCTAAAGGTATTAACCCATTTTGCCACATTCGTTGAGCTTCTAACTCCAAACTTTTTAGCTATGGAATCATAGCCACCTTCTCCTGAAAGATAAGCATCTACAACTTGTTGCTTAAATCCTTCATCGTATTTGACCATAAAAAACACCCCAAAAGTTAGATTTTTGGTCTAACTTTTGGGGTGCACATCAACATGTCATCCTTTTTTTAGTTCCCTATTCTTTTGAATTTAATTCATTATATAGATTTCTTACCACCCATGTTTTATAAAGTTCTAGTTTTTTTCTACCTACAGGATGATAACGGATTCCTCTGTTTTTTAATTGCATTACATACCAACCTTTAGAATACTTATATGCCATGGACAGGTCTCCCCTCTCAAAATGCTTGTCCATACAATATATGTGAGCATTAGATGAAATATGTTTAGCTAAATCATATTTCTTTCGAAGACCATTTACGTTAAATGTAATCTTTTAATTTAATGATAAGTTAACAATAACATAGGTATAGATCATATCGATTCAAATATACATTAACTTTTACTATTATTTTTGATTAGGCTTTTCTATAACATTGTTGCTATTTAAGTAAAATTTAACTCTGAGCTAAAAATCACAGCGTCTTACATTTTACTGAGAAAAGAGTAGCAATCTCCATTAGAAACCTAGACTCTTTTATCGGAGGAAAAAGCAGGCCAGTTAGGTTTTTTCATAAACAACAAATTTTTCGAAAGCAGCATTTGATTAAAATGATAAAATAACAAAAAGAACCCCATAACAGGGGCTCTAGTCAATTATTTATTTTCCGATAAATTCTTGTGTCCAATAATTTCCATTCGCTACATAACCTACACCAATATGTGTATAGTTTTTATTTAAAATATTCGCACGGTGACCGTCACTATTCATCCAAGCTTTCATAACTTCTTCAGGTGTACGTTGACCCATAGCAATATTTTCACCCGCTGTTGAATATTTAATGCCAAATTTCTTCATCATATCAAATGGTGATCCATAAGTAGGACTTGTATGATCAAAATATTTATTTGTAGCCATATCATTTGATTTAACTCGTGCGACCTTACTTAGTTCATTATCAATTTTCAATGCAGGTAATCCTTGTTTCGCACGTTCTTTATTAACTAACTCTACTACTTGCTTTTCAGAAGCATTTAAAGTATCTCCTGCTGATTGATTGGTTGAAGTAGTTGGCTTTGTCGTCTGTGATGTAGACGGTTTATTTTGATTAACTACTGGTTTATTTTGGGAAGCTTGAGGTTTCGCAGGTTTTGATACTGGTTTTTTTGTATTTTCAGTTGTTTTTTGTTGAGTAATGTTTTTTGCTTGATTATAGCTTACATTATATTTAGTCATAATCTGATTGATTAGAGATTGTAAATCTTTTGCATTTTCTACTTTATATTCATATTTTGCTATATTAACAGTTTTATGTGAATCATTTTGAAATGTAGCAGCATCAGCTTTGTTTACAAATGGTGTCGCAAGAAGTGCAAATGCAGTTGCAGTAGTAATAATTGTTTTTTTCATCGTAATTTCTCCTCCTTGAGATCTGCGATATGTGTTTGTCTTACATGAAAATCATATCACAGCTTTTTTGTAATAAACTTGGAAGAGACTACTATTTTCATTTTAAAAGAGTCATTTTATGTTATTTTCATATAAAATTTATATATAAATAGCTATATTAATAGATTTATCTTTTTTCAACTTCATTTACTTACATCGGAAAGTTTACCAACTAATCCTAAAACAAACCATATATTAACAGGTTTTTTCTATTGACAGGTTTTAAAATGAGCGCTACATATAACGATTATTACAATTAAATTTCAAACATGTAGTTTAAGTAAAAAGAATAGAGGTTAATTATCATTAACCCCGTAAACCTTCCATTTGTTTTATAAAATAATTAATCAATCCCATTTTTTCAGATAAATCCAAGGAGGAATTAGATATCCTCTGGACAGCAAAAAAGAATTTTGTCTCTTTACTTACTCTAAGCCTCGGGTGTGTTTGCTCATCTAATAACTCACTTAACACAGCAGCTTTTAATTGTTCTTCTGATTTAGAATGACAATTTGTACTTTTACGATTTTTCCAAATGCTCAAATACACCTCTAATAATTTTTCATCATTCACTTCAATTTCTCCTCTTTTTAGTTTATTCTTCCGAATACTCTCCAAATTATTGGGTATTCTAACCCAATAATTAAAAAAGATTGGAGGATATTCATATGCATGGTCCCTATTGTTGTCCAAATTGTAAAACGAATAGAACCCGATTTAATATCATTCAGCAAGTTCCGCAGGCAGTTAAAATGGATCCAAAAACTGGTGAAATCATTGAGCAATATGGAAATGAAGCATCTGATCTATTCCATATTTCCTTTAAAGGCCCTGAATATAGGGTTCAATGTGGAGCGTGTGGGCTAGTAGAAGACGAAACAACCTTTTTGAAATTTGGTGAGTATAAACGATAAGAAATGGCTGTCTGAAAGTTTCAGACAGCCTCATTTTATGTTCCTATTTTTTCAAAATACTAATTGCTTTTTTGACCTGTGTGTCATTTTTAACAATATCTTCTCTCAATTGATTCATCAATTGAAGTGTTGTTTCTCCTTGTAAAACACCAGTTTCTTTTAAATTATTCTTCTTTTGAAACTCTTTAACAGCAGCCTCTGTATCCTGATCAAAGAATCCATCAACTTTCCCTGGGTTGTAGCCTAATGCCTTGAGCATTTCTTCCGCAGCCTTCACATCAGATGAAATTGATGACATTTCGATTTTAGTATCTGGATTTATAATTGGTAGATCCGCATATTTTGGTAGACTTACTTCATAATCTGGTTTGATCCCTTTTTGATGAATCCAGTTTGCATCTGGCGTTAGCCATTTTGCTGTTGTAATTTTCATATTAGACCCATCTTTAAAATCGGTGGCAGATTGTACAGTTCCTTTACCAAATGACTTTTGCCCAACTAATGGTATACCAGCAGACTCTTTAACAGCAGCAGCAAGGATTTCTGAAGCACTTGCACTTCCATTATCAATAATTACTGCAACTGGAACATTAATTTTTTTACCATCTTCAGCGACAAACTCTTCACGCTTCCCTTTTTTATCTTCAATTTGAACAATTTTCTTGCCTTCTGGAACAAAAAGATTTGAAATTTTAATTGCTTGGTCTAATAAACCACCTGGATTTTGACGCAAATCTAATATCAGTGATTTCATTCCCTTAGATTCCATATCTTTTAATCCATTTAATAGTTCATTATACGTATTCTCAGAAAAGCTAGTGATTTGGATTTTTGCAACACCATTTTCCAGCATTTCGGAATAAACCGTATTGACCGGAATATCATCTCGGGTGATCGTAATCTTTGTTGATTCACTTGACCCAGCTTTTTGAATCGTTAAAGTTACTTTGGATCCTTTTTCACCGCGAATCAACAGGACCGCTTCATTGGCGCTCATTCCTCTAATACTTTTTCCATCAACAGCTAAAATTTTATCATTTGGTTTTAAACCAATTTTTTCAGCAGGTGAACCTTTGATTGGAGAGACAACAACAATATAACCATCCTTTTCCTGTATCTCTGCACCAATTCCTTGGAAGGAGGATGAAATGCTCTCATGAAATTGTGCTGCTTCCTCTTTAGTCATATAATCAGAATAAGGGTCATCTAATGAGTCAAGCATTCCGTTAATTGCACCATTTATTAATTTATCATTATTCAGATCTTTATAATAATTTTTCTTCAATTGATCATAAGTATCATATAATTTATTGAATTCCGTTCTTTGATTTACAGCAACTTTAACAGGCTTATCATCACCAAATGCTAAAGCAAAGGTTGTCACTCCGGCTGTAGCAAAAACAAGAACAAAAATTAGCATGACAAATTTAAATTTTCTAATTCGAATATATCCATTTGTTTGTGCTGTCTGTGTTTCTTGAGACTCTACTTCTTTTTTCTCATTTTCCAAGACTTTCACCACTTTCATAACCAAGTACATTACAAGTTATATTTTCAAATACTAACTTCTTTATTTTATCAGTTTTTTTGATTATAAGGAAGAAAAGCTTTTAATTCCTATCTTCCTTCCTATTAACAGTTTCTCATTAAAACAGCCAAAGAAAAAGCAGGCCAAGCCTGCCTTACATTTTCTCAACATGCTGAAAATACTCTTCTAGAGTCCATCCATTTTTATAAATAACAGCAGCTGCCTTTTTTCCAACATATCGGAAATGCCATGGTTCATATTCATAACCCGTAATGTTTTCTTTATCTTTAGGGTAGCGCAGAATAAAACCAAATTCATGAGCATGTTCTCTTAGCCAAATCCCCTCTTTTTGTTTCCCAAAATTTTCAGAGAGAAGATAATTTTCACTTTCGCTAGTAATATCCATCGCAAGTCCTGTCTGATGTTCACTTTGGCCTGGAGTGGCTACTGCTTGCTCAGCTTTTTCTTTCCCTACATTTGCAATTTCATTATTTAAAATCGCTTTTTGTCTTTCATAGGAACGATACCCAGATGAAGCAAATAAATATATCCCATTTTTTTCAGCTTCACTGAACATTTTTTCTAATGCAGTTGCAGCTTCCTGTCTCATATAGCTTTTTTCTATATCTTGGTCACCAAATGAAAATTTCACCTTTGGGCGGACTAAGTCATTAGGAACATAACTCCCTATCGAATATTCTTTATTAACTAATGATAATATATTAGATGTGTTTTCTATCATTTTTTGACCATTTACTTCTTTGATTTGATTAAAATACTTTGATTCCAATAGCAAATCATTATTTTTTTCTTTTGTTTTCGTACCATTTTCTGCATTTGCTTGTTCATGGTTACTAGTTTGCTGTGAATTTTTGGATGCATCTTTCTCATGATTCTGTCCCCCACTACAACCACCTAATAGAAGAAGAACTGCTGCAACTGATACAATTCGTTTCATAATTTCACCTTTCTCTTCCTTTTGAGGCTTCTTTTCATAAAAATTTGATGCTTAATTCTATCAAACGCACCAAAAAATTAGAAAATAGCCTTTGAAAAACATAAGTAAATATTATCAAATCAGAGGAAAGTCCGCTAGAGGAAAATGAATAAAGAAAGACCATCTCAAAAGCATGTTTTTAAAACCATCTCTCACTAAAAATTCATTACCAAGAAAGATGATGTAAAACACTTATGAGATAGTCTCATTTTCCACATAAGACTGCTATGTAATATACTTTACCGATTATTAGACAAGTGTAGATAAAGCAACTTCAATCATGTCATTAAAAGTAGTTTGTCTCTCTTCAGAAGTCGTTTCTTCACCAGTTAATAAATGATCACTTACAGTTAGGACAGATAATGCTTTACGATCGAATTTTGCTGCTAGTGTATAAAGAGCGGCTGTTTCCATTTCAATGGCTAATATACCGTATTTTGCCCATTTTTCATGTTCTGCATTATCATTATAAAACATGTCAGCGGTAAATACATTTCCTACTTTCAGGTTCAATCCTTTTTCTAGTCCGCCATCATATGCTTTCTTTAATAAATCAAAATTTGCTGTTGGCGCATAATCAATTCCATTAAATGTTAGTTTATTCATTTGTGAATCAGTAGACGCAGACATTGCTAATATCACGTCTCTTACCTTAACATCCTTTTGAATCGCACCACATGTCCCAACTCTTATTAGATTTTGGACATTATAGCTTTGCATTAATTCATTAATATAAATTGAAATCGAAGGCACACCCATACCTGTTCCTTGAACAGACACTCTTTTCCCTTTATACATACCTGTATAACCAAACATATTGCGAACTTCGTTGTAGCAAGTTACATTTTCAAGGAATGTTTCCGCTATATACTTAGCTCTTAGAGGATCTCCCGGTAATAGGACTGTTTCCGCAATTTCATTTTCTTTCGCATTAATATGTACACTCATTTTATTTCCTCCTCCAAAATACCAATGTTTTCATTGTAATGTTTTCCTGGCAAGGATGCAAATATTGTTTGTAAGAATGTCGAAGTGGTTTTAGGCAATACTAAAAATGTAATGTACTAAAAGGAGGATCATCATGGGCAAAAAAAACCGTAATCGGATAAATGGTCAGAAGAAAAATAATCATATTCCTGCAGAGCAAATAATCGCAGAGCATGAAGCTCATGGAAAAGAATTTTCAGCACAAAGCCGAAAAAAATAAAACAAATGTGTAAGTACCTACTCAATTCCAATCACTTTTTGTGGGGAAATGTCCATAGGAAGTATAAACTTTGTTTTCATACGGTGAAAGTGAATAAACTAACATACACGATGATGAGAGACTGCAAAGTAACTTTCATATAAAAATTATCTATATTCTTAATTATAAAAAAAATGGTCATCTACAAAAAAGCAAAGGGGTCTGATCCTTAAATACAATATCTAATGAGATATTGCCATTTAAATGGTGTCAGACCCCCAATTGATTAATTATTCTTGAGTTATTACCTCTAATTCCTTTCTAATAAAGGTCATCCTCAGATTCCTCATCGATTATGGATTTTGCAATTAAGTAATCAAATGTTATGTCGGCGATTTCTTCTACCTCTTCTTCCTTAGGGGCATATCCCCTCTTGATTAATTCTTGAAAGAAAAACTCAGCAATTTCTTCTGTATCAATAAATACTTCGATTTCCTTCATCAAAATCGCCTCCTCTGATTTACAATGTATGTTTTATAACAAAAAATTATGCAGAATAACTTGATAATAGTCATCAATTTAATAGGACAAGCATATGGATAGAATAAATCATTCTTTACAAAGACTAGGGGGCAATAAGTATGAATCGTTTATCTAACGAATCCGCCAATCATATCGAAATCAAAATCATTCAATTCATGGACATTATTTTATCATTATTATTTAAATCTTTCATCCTTTCTTTTATTGCTTTATCACTTTATTTACTGTTAAGTTAACTTACTTTTCCAACCTTAGTAATATAAATAATTGCTCGCCTATTGTTTTTTTAATCTTTTGTTTTTTGCTATTGTAAGATGGTGCAATTGTTTTTCAATTGAATGTATGCAAGAGAGATATTCATCGTCCTGAAATAATAAATAAAGTGCTTTATAATCATTGTATTTATCTAACAAACAGTCAATTTTATGGGAAAGTTGTTCCTTTGACGTTGAGATATTCAATGGTTTTTTTGTTTTTTTAATTGGGTAAACAAAGCCAAACTTTTTTAAAAAGCTGTCAGCATGTTCAGAATCAGCGACTAAAATTAATTCCGCTTCATCCGCTTCTAGCCATTCTCCATCATGTATTCTTGTTAGCTCGTAAATAATATCTTCCCATGCGTCTTCCTGATAACGCCAAATTTCTGTACGAAAGCCTACTACCTTAAATATCTCTTCTCTATATCCTTTAACTTGAACTAAATCTCCAAAAAAGAATTTATATTCTATATCAATTTGTTCCTTATCAAATAATTCACCTTTATAGTCTGCTAGTAACATAATTCCATTTTCATTAAATAAGCCACCACTCTCATTAACTTCATACAATAATTGTCCATCCACAAATTTAATACTTGTTATTTTACCAACAGAACCATATCTGATAATTACAACAATATCCCCTATCTCAAATTTTGATCTGCCATATTCATCCATATCCTCCCGTCTCCTTATTTACTATCTAAGTATTATTAGTCAGTATATGCAATTGATTTCTTTTCGGTTTGGTTATTCGTTTGTCATTTTAATTTATGTATTTATTTATACTTATTATATTCAGGCAAATTTCGTATAGTTTGGCGTTGTATATTGCTTTATTTCCAGCTTTTACACTTAAATAGGCATTTCGCAGTTTTTATGACATTGCCAGGCTTTTTCTCAATGGAAAAAGGACTTATCCTTCTTCAACTTGTTTTCATAGGTAATACATTACCTAAATAGAAAAAAGGTTTGCAAAAAGAGCCTTAATTAAAATAAAAAAAGGCCTTCTTACCATATTTGCTAAAAATGATAAGAAACGCCTTTTTATTATTTTTTTTCATTTACATAAAGTTCCCATGCGTCATCAAATACCTTCATTGACTGTAGGTAGTGCCCATTTAATTCTAGGTAGGTACTCAATTCATGATAGTCAGATAATCCTTTCGGAAATGAATGATCTTCATAAGCATAATTAGCAAATTCAGATAAACTATCCTTTGGTTTTGGATCACGATATTTTATTAAAAAGTGGTAAAAAGATTGATTCAACTTTGTGACCCCCTTATTGATTCACTATATAAAAAAATAATTTAGTGAGAAATAAAAATCTCCTCTATTATATTTTATCTAGTCAAATTTTTAAACACATGACGAATGTTCTATCACTTTTTTCACATAAATTTTCTTTCTTTTTCGACAAAATTATTTTTTAATTACTAGATAATTCAGTTCACTCAGGTTAAAATGATAATTATTAATAGTTTTTAAATTCAGTTATAAAGGGAAAAAGGGGGAAAAGGTTTGGTGAAAAAACAACAAAAGAGAATAAAGGAAAAAAGTCATATACCAAAAAAGAACAAAAAAACAACACTAGGGAAAAAGACCCTCTTTCAAAAATCAGATAATAAAAAGCAAAAAACAAATGCTCAAAAAGGAAAAATCATATCTTATTTACAAACAATACGTGGAAAGGTTGTAGTGTCCTTTAGTATTCTGACCATACTATTAATGATTCTAACTACTACTTCCTATATCAATATGTCTAAGCTTGAATCTGAAATTGATAGAGTGGTAAATAAGGATTTAGTTATTCATGATAAAGTAAAAGACATTGAAAACACTTCCTTAAAAATTGAATCTGCAGAATTAAGCTATGTTGCTTCTGGAGATAAAACATTCTTAAAGACGTTAGAAAAAGAAAAAGACCATGCAGGTGTATTAATCAAAGATCTACAAAAATTGTTAAAAAACAACAAAGATCAATTAAATAAACTGGACGGTATTGAAAATTCCTATCAATTCTGGGTTGAGTGGGTTAACAAGGTTATACAAATTCGTGATTTTTGGACAATCGATGAAGCTGGCAAAGAAGTACAGTCTGCTAGAGGCCAAGATTATATGAAGCAAATGAATGATAATATCCAGGCTCTAATTGAAGCAGAATCGAAATCTACAAAGCAACGAATTGACAACTTACATACTCAAGCAAATATTGCAAAAATAGTAACCATTGGATTATCCTCTTTAGCACTAATTTTATCTGTTGTACTTGCAATCATTTTGTCTAAAAATATTGTTACAAGTGTAAGAAAAATCAGTCGATCCATACTTGATATAGCAAATGCTGGAGGAGATCTAACCAAGAGGATTGTTGTTAAGTCAAATGATGAACTTTCAGACTTAGCTAAAGATACAAATACTTTAATTGAAGGAATTGCTGAACTTGTAAAAAGAGTATCTGCAATGTCTGAGAATGTTTCAGCTAGTAGTGAAGAATTACTAGCATCAGCTGAAGAAACCTCTAAAACCATTCTGTCAATTGCTGAAACATCAAGTGAGATTGCAACTGGAAGTGAAAAAACAACCACTCAAATGGATGAGTCTTTGAGTAAGATGAAGAATTTAGAGAAACTAGTCCATTCATTACATTCACAGGCTGATCGAGTAAAAACTGCTGCTATGCAAATGCAGTCAGCTGCCGTAACTGGTAGTGAATCCGTCAAAAAAGCATCCAATGAAATTATGGGCATTGAGGAAACGATGGCTAGTACTAGCACAACTGTGGAAGCTCTTGGGAAAAAGTCTGATGAAATCACCAAAATTATAAACACGATTACAGGTATTGCTGAACAAACAAATCTCTTGGCACTAAATGCTGCTATTGAGGCAGCACGTGCTGGTGAACATGGACGTGGCTTTGCAGTGGTAGCTGATGAAGTGAGAAAGCTGGCAGAACAATCTCAAGGAGCAGCAAAAGAAGTAACAAAGATTGTATACGCAATTCAAGATGAAGTGCACAGAATCATAAGCCAAAATAAAGATGGTGTTCAAGCTGTTGTTGCTGGAGTTGAAATATCAAACGAAACCAATCAGTCACTTCAAAGAATTTTGCAACAGTCTACTCAAACGAATGATGTAGTTGCCGAAATGGTCGCACAGATTGAACAGACGTTACTTCTTAGCCAAGAGGTCTCCACTTCATTCACCGCTGTTAGTGAGATCGCTGAAATTACAGCTTCTCATACTGAAACAACTGCAGCTGCCTCAGAGGAAGGTTCAGCAGCTATGGAGGAAGTTACAGCATCTGCATCTGAACTATCTAAGCAAGCTGAAAACTTAAGATCACTTATATCTAATTTTAAAATTTAATACACAAATAGAAATGGGGAGGTTTTACCTCCCCATTTTATATTTAACATTTAGGTCCTATCCAGCTTGCGCCAATAATAATTAAAAGAATAAATAGAACAACAATTAGAGCAAAACCATTTCTGTATCCACCACCATATCCATAACCACATGGGGCATAATTATATGTTGGATAACAGCAGTTATCATGTCCGTAGTACATACCTTTCACTCCTCATTTTTTTGTCAATGCTAAGGTATGATGATAACCTATTTTTTGTATGTGTATTTGCCCATATTTTTTGAACATTCTTCTTATTCTTTGTGATCCTCAAACAAAGAAGCCCATTCATCATATCCCTCTTCTTTAAGCTTATCTTTCGGGATAAATCTCAAAGCAGCTGAATTTATGCAATAACGAAGCTTTGTTGGTCCTGGACCATCATCAAATACATGCCCTAGGTGTGAATCTGCCGTTTTACTTCTTACTTCAGTACGTATCATCCCATGACTTGTATCTCTTTTTTCCATAATTTCTTCTTCAACAATTGGTTTTGTAAAACTAGGCCAACCACACCCTGCATCGAACTTATCTTTGGAACTGAATAGTGGTTTTCCAGAGACAATATCAACATAAATTCCTTCAGCAAATTGATCCCAATATTCATTTCGGAACGGTGGTTCTGTGCCATTATTTTGTGTCACTTCATATTGTAACGGATTTAATTTAGATTTGATTTCCTCATTTTTCATGAATATCACTCCAATGCTTTCGAATAAATGACGCTCTTCCTGATCCTTCATTGTACGCGTTATAATGTGAAGGATTTTTCTTATAGTAATCCTGATGATAATCTTCCGCCGGATAAAATGCTGTTGCTGGTAGAATTTTAACTACAATAGGTTTATCAAATCTCCCACTTGTCTGTAAATCGTTCTTCGATTTTAATGCTAATTGCTGCTGATGTTCGTTATGATAATAAATGGCAGGCTGATACGAGATTCCTCGATCAAAGAATTGTCCATATTCATCTGTAGGATCAATTTGCTGCCAATATACTTCTAATAACTTTTCATACGAAAAAGTATCTGGGTGGAATGTGATTTGAACAGCTTCAGTATGACCAGTTGTTCCCGAGCATACCTCTTCATATGTAGGGTTCTCTGTTCTTCCTCCCGTATATCCTGAAACAACACTCTCTATGCCTGGTTGTTCATGAAATGGCTTTACCATACACCAAAAGCAACCACCTGCAAAAGTAGCCTTTTCCGTTTGCAAATTTCTCATCCTTTCCATCTATTTAAAATAAATATTACGCTTTTTTTTATTAATGCACAAATAATAGGAAACATTTACAGATGATAACGAATACAATGACAACGGTAACCATCGTATTTAATGAATGGAGAGAATAGTATGGCAGATCAATCGTATTTTTTTCATCATTTAGGAAATCCTTATATTCACTCAAATTCTACCTCATTACTAAATACTTTAAATTCTGTTAGGGTTTTTCCTAAACATTTACCTACTAACGTTAATAGACAAATCTATCTTCCGCCAATTTTTATACGTTTTCTACATGCAACACAAAGCTTAAAGGGTGTAGACGTTTATTTAAATGGAAAGAAAATACTTTATAATTTTTCTTTTAAAGAAATTAGTCAATATATAACCTTACCTGTTGGTATTTATTTAATAGAGATTTATCCACAAGGATCTACATCTACTCCAATTATTCGAAAGGAGGTGAAACTCAAAGAAAATAATCATTATACATTACCTCTCATTAGTAAAGACAAAACCTATCAACTTCTTGAATATATTGATGATAATAAAATACAATCACCAATCACAAATATACGTGTTATCAATTTAAGCCCATTTTATAAGAATATCGATGTTTCTATTAAAAATGGAAACACTCTTTTCTCTACAATTGGATTTAAAGAGGCTACACCTTACTTAACTTTAACCCCAATGACTGTCGATCTCGAAATAAAAGATTCTTTAACAAAAGAAACCATTAGAGAAATAACTAATACTACTTTCAAGCCCAATCTTCATTATAGTATTGTGTTACTTAATCACTCTGTAATCATCTATTAAATAATAAAAAGCCTCTCTTCTCAAACATAGTAGCTATTTAAGAAACCTTTCAACTAATAAACATCCGTTGAAGAACTTCCCTTCATTTCACTGAGAAAAGAGCTACAGCTAAATAAGAACTGCAAAAAGCCTATAATAGAAGTAAATTTCCCGCAGCTGGGCTTTTACAAAAGGCACTATATGAAAACAGCCAATAAAAAAGAAAGGATTAATAGTTTAATCCTTTCCTATCGATGTGTAATTTTATATACATATTGGTTAGTTCATTGGTACTTGTAAGGAAAATTCAATATCATCATTTTCTAAATCAAATGTATTTGCTCGTACAGTCATATTATTTACCTTTAAATCATGTAAACCGACATAGATTACTTCTTCATTCGGTACAATCGTTACCCATTCGGGTAGTTTATATGACTTTTGAATAAATTTCAACACATATGAAACAGGTAAATTTAGATCTCCAATTAAAATCGATTTTTGCTTTAATAATAAGTCACCGTTTTTTAGTGCTACTGGTTCAAAAGTCATTTTTAATTGGACATCCTCTGAAAAAATTTGCATTGTTCCAAAAAGCTCAACTTCATTATCTAAATTTACACTATAATCTATCGGACCGTTTAAATTCTCCTTTTGAATATAATGGTTAATTAAATTCGTTAAGTCTTTTTTATTCGATTTTACTTTTAAGTTGATTTTATCAGATTCTTTGACATTATATTTTGGAATCTCATTAACACCGGGACTAAAAATGAAATATGATAGTAAACCGACAATCAAAATATTCAGGACTAATAAACTAAAAAATGCGATTTTCCATCGACTTTTTTTCATTATATCTCTTCCCTTGCACCATATTACTCTATGAATTGAGCTAATTTATTATTGTCTAAATAACTAAAGATTCGTTTCGCCATTAGCTTATAGCCATGATCATTTGGATGAAAATAATCGGTATACAGTAAGTCCTCTTCTTGATTTTCAAATATATCGAAGATTGGAATAAACTTTGTTTTACTATATTTAGCCAAAATTTGTTCACTGGCTTGATTCCATTCCTTAATGATTTCATCCACTTCTTTAATATCCGAAAACCATTTTATAAATGGATTATATATACCAACAAGTACAATCCCCGTTTCAGGATTATTTTCTCGAATTGTTTCAATGATTTCTCCAAGTCTTTTTTTGTAACCTACTAATGCCTGTTCAAATTTAGATACTTGAAGACTTGAAAAATTATCTTTAAACACTTGCATTACATCATTTCCACCGATTGTTATAATAACTAAATCTGCTTTTTTAATCGCTTTTTTTATTTCCTTTTGATCTAGTCTTTTTTCTAATTGATCGGTACGATTCCCTTTGACACCATAATTTTGAAAGTTCGCTGACCTTACCTCTTTTAATGTTTCAAGATCTTTTTTCAAATATGGAATATATCCACCCTGATTTGTACTATCACCCACACCTTGAGTTAATGAATCACCAACAGAGACTATTTCCACATCCTTTGGAATAAAACTAGATGGAGGATTTTTTTTATCTTGAACATCTATGCTCTTTAATGCATGTTCTGCTGCTCCACTCGAACAACCTGACACAAATAACATAGTAGCAAAAAGGAAGGTGAGAATTCTTTTCATTATACATCACCCCACTTTTACATTGTTTTATTATAACACGTAAATTAAGGGTCAAACATTTTTAAAGGTAATTTTTCATACTTTTTAACTTTTGATTGCAGTTAATGTTTCAATCACCTGTTTAATAAAAAGAGAATAGTTAAATTGTTGGGCAATATGATGGACTGGCCATGGTGCCTTCATAATGGTTTCGCGAAAATCTCCTAGACTTTGACCATAAGCATCCCCTTTTGTCACACAAATTTTCACCGGAACATCAACAAACTTTATATCGGCATAATCACTTATAGACCAAATGGCAAATAAGTCATGTATGGGACTACCTATTAATTTTGGATTCATTTTTTTATAATAATTGAAATAAAAATCGATCATAGGTTTAATCAATTGTCCAACTTTATTTTTTGTCATACTATAATGAGTATGCAATTCGTTCACAAGCTCTGGAGTAAGAATAGCATATTTGGTCACATCCAACGGAACAATATGAATCTTAATAGGAGATAACTGCATGACTAGATTGGCAGCGTAAGGATCACTAAAAATATTCGCTTCGGCAACTGGTGTTACATTGCCTGGTGATTGAAAAGCACCACCCATCATATAGATTCCTTTCACTTTTTTCATCATTTCTGGATATAAAATAAACATTGTTGCCAACGAAGTTAGTCTGCCAGCACTAAAAATAATTAGTTCATTTTCATATTTTTTTATCACATCATTAATGCTATTGAAATTTTCCAATGAATTTTGTGTATATAGTTCGGGTATTATCGGACCTAAACCAGATGGTCCATGTATTTCAGGATAGTAAACGGGGCTTTCTCCAGTAAGAGGAATCACCGCACCACCGAAGACGGGTACATCATAAATTCCTGTTAGTTGTTGAAAAAATTTAACATTCCGCAAAGCATCTTCTCTTGAAACATTCCCATAATCTGCTACAAAGCCAACAAGCTCTATTTCTTCACTAAAATAGGCATATATTCCTGCAAGCATATCATCGACACCGAAATCACTAAAAAAAAGAACCTTTTTTTTCTTCATGATCTCATCTCCTTACTTACATCTATGTGAGAAGGCTTGGTTTTAAAGCATGTTTTAAAAAAAGGATTGGCTCTATTAATTGAGCATCCTAGGAAAAGTTTGCTTAACATTGTAGAAACAGTTATCATATGGATAAGTTATGAAGGAAAAATCGCTAAATTGTAATGGTTATAGAAGGAGGTAAACTAATTGAATAGTACTTATTTCTATGATTGGAAAGAAGAGCTCGCAAATGCAATTACTCATGGTATAGGATTTTTATTAAGTATTCCTGCATTAGTTATGCTTATTATCTTTGCAGCACAAAAAAATAATCCTGTATATATGGTTAGTTTCATTATTTTTGGAACAACTATGTTATTGCTTTATTTATTTTCAACTATGCTTCACAGCTTTAAGCCATCTAGAGCCCGCAAGGTATTTGCTATTCTCGATCATTCGGCTATTTATCTATTAATCGCCGGCACATATACTCCACTTGTTTTAATATCTATTAATGGAGCATTCGGGTGGACATTATTCGGAATCATTTGGGGTCTTGCCTTATTAGGAATTACTTTTAAATGTTTTATGATTCACCGATTCCGAATCCTCTCTACTCTATTTTACATTTTAATGGGGTGGCTTGTTATTATTGCCATTAAACCCCTTTATGCTAGTCTTACTGGTACTGGCTTTGGTTTACTTTTAACTGGTGGAATCCTCTACACAATTGGTGCAATTTTTTATATATGGCGAAGATTGCCATACTCTCATGCAATTTGGCATTTATTTGTCATAGGCGGAAATGCATTTATGTACTTTTGTGTCTTATACTTTGTGTAAATCTTGATGTAAAACAATCATTGAACAACAACATTAATACGATATCACTTAGAAATGTAGAAAACCGTGAACAAAATATGTTCACGGTTTTCTTTGATACACCTGAAATTCATAATCATAAGGATTATCCTTATTTTTTAGACCTGTTTCTGATGAGACTAAATCCCATTCATCCCACTCGATGATTGGAAAATACGTATCTCCCTCAATATCATGGTAGATTTTTGTAACATACAACCGATCCACCTCATCCATCAGTAAGCCAAAAATTTCCGCTCCCCCGGTAACAAAAATCTCATTTGGAGCATTCCTAGATGCCCATTCTAGTAGCTGCTGTTTAGACTGAAATATTAAGCAACCATCAGCCTTAAAATCTACATCTCGAGTGATGATAATATTTTGTCTTCCAGGTAGTGGTTTCCCAATGGAGTCGAAAGTTTTCCGTCCCATCACAATGGGGTGTCCCATCGTTGTTCGTTTAAAATATTTTAAATCCTCGGGAATATGCCATGGTAACTGATTATTTCGCCCAATAACCCCTTTTTCATCCTGTGCCCATAAAAAAGAAATCATACACTTACCACTCCTTTTATATGTGGATGTGGGTCATATGCTTGAATCTCGAAGTCTTCATATTTAAAATCAAAAATATTTGTTACATTAGGATTTATAACCATTTTCGGTAGAGCACGTGGTTCTCTTGTTAATTGCAACTGGATTTGTTCGATATGATTTTTATAAATATGTGCATCCCCTAGAGTATGCACAAATTCACCCGGTTCTAAATCACATACTTGTGCAATCATCATCGTTAATAATGCATATGATGCTATATTAAATGGAACGCCCAAGAAAATATCTGCTGAGCGTTGATATAATTGACATGATAATTTTCCATTTGCTACATAAAACTGAAAGAAACAATGGCATGGCGGAAGCGCCATTTTATCAATTTCTGCTACATTCCAAGCATTCACAATCATTCTCCGTGAATCAGGATTGGTTTTAATTTGTTGAATCACTTCGACTATCTGATCAACGGTTGTTCCATCAGCTCCAGTCCATGAGCGCCACTGATGTCCGTAAATGGGACCAAGATTACCATTTTCGTCAGCCCATTCATTCCAAATCCTTACACCATTTTCTTGGAGATAGCTAATGTTCGTATCCCCTTTTAACATCCACAGAAGTTCATGTATGATTGATTTCATATGTAGCTTTTTTGTCGTTAAAAGCGGAAAACCCTGTTGAAGATCAAAGCGCATTTGATAACCAAATGTACTAATAGTACCTGTTCCAGTGCGATCCTCTTTAGTTACTCCAGTTTCTAGTACATGTTGACATAAATCTAAATACTGTTTCATTACTTGATATCCCCCAATTCTACTGAAGAAGTGAAATATAGGTGTATGTGCTTGGTGCTAATCGCCTTAATTCATTTTTCGTTACTTTATTATAGTAGTACATCGCAAAGGTTTCTGCAAAATATTCTTCTGGATATGTTAAAAAATATTGTGTATGGGGGAATAATAATGGTGCTTCCTCTTTCCAAATGTACTTAAAATTCCTTTTTTTATCATTGGAAGAATAGAGAAATCGTTCTAATGAATGGGCCATTTCATGAAGCTCTAAATTTACAGAACCATGCCCCATTCCTTGTTCACTACTTCCAATCTTCACTAATACAATTTGTGAGCCACCAATACCCGGAACTTTATCCCAAGTCATGGACCGATCCTGATAACCTCTTGGGGTTATTCCTTTTAAAAAAGCAGCTGAGGGATTATCTGTGAGCTTGCCATCGAATAGTTTAACTTTTATGCCCGCTAGCATTGCCCTATTTAGCATAGATGATGGTAAATGGTCCAATCTAGAAATAATTTTTTTTACTTCCCCATAATTATAATTTTTATGATTTGGTAAAATGATTATATTTTTTAATTGCTTGCCCGATTTCAAGTTCAGCGTTTGAAGTATCTTTGAATTTTTCAATAGAATTCCATCAATATCAGGTTTTGAATTTCCTTGCAGCAGCACTAAAGAAAAGATTAAAAGACTAATCATTAAGTATTTCCCCATTGGCTTCACTTCCAACTAGTATAATAATTTCATTATATCATAGAGAAATAGTCACTCCTTTTAATTAAAATTTGGTAAATAAAAAAAATCGGTCTTAGCCGATTTTTTAAACGCTCATCCATTTTGGTGGTGTATTTTTATCCCAGTATATTTCACCTAAATGATAATGGGTTTGATAGTTGTCAAACTTAGTATGATAATGAAAATTAAAATAATACCCATCCATAGGTGGGTGGTCTCTCCTTACGTGAAAACGGATAATGTCCTCATTCGTCTTAATATTGTAAATATGGAAAATTTTCTCACTTACACCACCACTTGGTGTTTCTGTAATGGCCAATGATGATAATTCTTCTTCTGGGTATTCTGCAATCGTCATTTCAATTGCATCTTGGATTTTTGGTAGAATCACTTGGCGAAATTCATCTTCAATAATTGGTGAAATTTTTTCACCAAACTTTTCAAAAGATTGTTTCTCAGCTTCCATCATCATTTTTTGAATAATCGTGTCACGATTATTTTCTTGTTGTTCGCTTCTATAGCTGCTAAGTGTTGTTGCTTGTTTTAAATCTGAAGCCTCATTTTGATGTTTTGCTTTATCAACCCCGTGATTCTCATTCCAAATTGCATGGGCAGGTGTCACTAGCCCAAATGTTAATATAGAAACGAGTATTACGACGGATTTTCTCAACCATTGTTTCATATAACATAGTCCTTTCTATTAAGATAAGACATGATTATTCTCCACTTAAGTCCAGTTACTAGAATCATATACTTATATAGACGATTTTTCGAATGAAAAGGTTTCAATTATTACCAAAAGGATATATAGTAGTATATATGTTGTTTGATTAATTGATTAAATAGTAATATTCTAAAATTAATCTTTATATGAATATTGTAAATCTAAAATTATTTGTTGTAAAGGAAGAGTATTTTATACTGTAACGGTATAAGCTAATTGTAAATTACATATCCTTGTGTAAACTTATTTCATTCATAGGAGGGGTCGAAATGGAAACAACACTTACTTATATTGGTATATTTATTATGCTGGCATATTTTGTCTATTTAACCATAACAGATTAATGAATGATATAAATAGAGGACTATCTGGATCAGATAGTCCTTCTATTTTGTTTCAAGTTCAATTACTCCATAATGAAATTTTGCGGACTTTCTAATATTGACATGGAATCCATACATTTGAAAATTGGGGGAGCGAAAATGATCTTTTAGAATGATCCGTTTTTTTGCGACTCGCTTTGCCTCAGAAATTAGCCCCTCATTCAATGAAGAATAGGAAGCAAATTGCCGTAACCCTGATATGCCATCAGATGATAAAATTGCATCTTCAAACATTGGATCAAAATAGACGATATCTACATAATGGTCTGGTAGACCTTTTAAAAACTCTAAGTGATCTGCATGATTTGTTTCTATTCTCCTCATGGCATGATTCATTTCTTCTATCTCCGATCGCCACTGTGTTAATCCATTTTTCACAATATAATGCAAATAAGGATTGGCTTCAATTGCGATGACCTTCCCTGTATTTCCAACGATGAAGGATGCAACAATACTGTCAGATGCGAGTCCCATTGTACAATCTAAAATCGACATTCCAGTCGATAATTGACAGACATCGATAAATGGATCTTTGTCACCCCTTTTTAATCTTTTTATTCTGAAACTTGCTGAATTAGGGTGAAAGAAAAACGCTTGATCTAAAGCGAAAGGAACTAATTCCAGTCTTTCTTTTCCTACAATCAGACAATCACATCTATATAAGTCATGTAGCCTTTTTACGGATTGCTTGTTTCGGGGTATATAACGTAATAGTAGTTCAGCTGCAATTAATTTTGCCTTCTCTATCATTTTTTTATCCGTTCGTCCTGCTGTTGTTACAATCATTTTTTCAACCTTCATTCAATACTATATTTAATTCACTATTTTCTATAACAAAAAAACAGGGTGTAAATACACCCTATTATAAATACTTATCAAATGCAGTTGTCAAATTACTTACTATCTCTTCCACATCATGATCCTCGATTTCATCTCTCGGAATGAAATGAACAACTTCTTTACCACTTAGTATGGCCATAGATGGAGAGGATGGTTCAAAACCAGTAAAAAATTCACGCATTTTTCCTGTCGCTTCCTTATCTTGACCAGCAAATACAGTAACTAAATGATCTGGTTTTTTGGTACTGCTTTGAACAGCAGAAACAGCTGCAGGGCGAGCCAATCCAGCTGCACACCCACATACAGAATTAACTATCACTAATGTTGTTCCTTCGACAGTATTCATAAAATTTTCTACTTCTTCTTCCGTAGTTAGTTCTTTGAAACCTGCATTGACTAATTCTGCCCGCATAGGCTTTACTATTTCTCTCATATATTCTTCATATGCCATTGACATATTATTCAGCCTCCTATTCGCTTTTACACTCATTTAATATGGATTTCTTTTAACAATAGCTTAAGTCCTACAATTCGAACAAATTTTTTCATTTAACTCTTCTTTTTGAAAGCAAGATAGTCAATGTTTTTGGTAGTATACGTTTAACTATTTTTTTGACGGGCTTCCAACATTTGCTTCCAAATTGATCCTTTAGCTTGCTCTCCACCTTCTATTCTTTCAATTGCCATCTTCACTTGTAACTGAACTTCAAATTCCGCATCATTTTCTGCTTGATGTAACGCTGAAAGTGCTCTTTCATCTCCTTCTTCATATAAGAACATCGCCGCTCGCCAACGTACTATTTTACTCTTATCACTAAGCGCCTCCATCATTGGTTCAATTGCTTCTTTGAAACCAAGATCTGATAAAGCGTCCCCTGCTGTTCTTCTTACCGTTACAACTTTATCCTTTAAGCCTTTATATAATAAGGGGAGAACTTGTTTATCTTTTATCATCCCAAGATAAACGACTGCTAATCTTCTAATTGAAGATTTTTCATCTGCTAGTGCCTTTTCTAATAAAGGGAGATCTTCTACTGTTGGCTCTTCCATTTGTTCGAGAAGCTGATATCTCTTTCTCCAATCAGGATCATCTAACATTTCCGGTGTAAGTTTTATAAGTTTCTTCAATTGTTTAGAACTTTCAGGGTTCTTTGCCATTTCAACGAGATTTTTTAATCTATTTTCTGGGTATGCAGCTAAGAGTTCTTCAACTACATCTTCACCGATCTGTTGAAGATCACCGTAGCGAACACCATATTCTTGCCATCTTCTTAATAGTACATAATTATCTCCCTCTAGCTGAGCTTCATTCATCGCTTCTACAAACATGCTTGGAAGACCAAATCGCTGTTCATGTTCCCCATCTGTAAGCTTTACTTGCAAAGGAATTCCTTTAAACATTTGGACATGAACATTAACCTCTCCAAAATGCTCATCTACGATCCCATGGTCTGCTTGATTTCCATCCTCTTCCCCAAATACTTCCCTTACTTTTGGTAAGATTTGTTGCCAATCAACTTTTCCATTTCGTTCAACCGCAAGGAAATCTGCTACGTGGTACACACCTTTGACTCCATCAATTTCTAGTATAGCTTTAATATAGGCTGGCGCATCTTCAATCTGTTCTTTTTTATAATTATTACTTTTACCTGCAGGGAGCTCCTGATCTAATATTACTTTCATCGTATTTGGACTCGGTGTAGGTTCAATAGAAATAATGTTCATGAATCAATATCCACCCTTCTCTTTTTTCTTATCCCCATTTTAACATAAGAGAATTTTATCTTGTTCTTATTCGCACAAACTGTATTAGACAGCCTATTCTTTTTATAACCCTTCAAATTGATTTTTTCATCAATACCAATAAAAGTGTAAAAACCAATCGTAAATTATGAGGAGAAGGATTCGATGAGTTCAGATAAATAGCTCCATCTTTCAATTAATTGTTCAAGCTTCTCATTTTCAACGTCAATTTCCTCTGTTAGTGCTTGGGCCTTTTCAAAATCACTCCCAACCTGATTTAATTGATTTTGAAGTAATTCAAGTTTTTCTTCTGTTTCCGAAATTTTGGTATCAATCTCATCCCATTCGCGTTGCTCATTATAGGATAATTTTTTCTTTTTAGCCGGTTTATTTTGTTCAATCGCTGACGTGTCTTCTTTTACTTTTTCTTTTACTTGCCCTGACTTGATAGTCTTCACAGATTGCTCCAAATACTCACTATATGTCCCATAATATTTATCAATCACTCCATCTCCTTGAAACACGAGAAGCTGTTCAGCAGTTTTATCAAGAAAATAGCGATCATGCGAGACTGAAATGACTACACCAGGGAACTCTTCTAAATAATCCTCTAAAACCGTTAAAGTCTGGGTGTCTAGATCATTCGTTGGTTCATCCAAAAGGAGAACATTCGGTTTTCCCATTAATAGTTTTAATAAATACAAGCGACGCTTTTCCCCACCTGATAATTTTCTAATAGGGGTACCGTGGGTATGCATCGGAAATAAAAATCTTTCTAGCATTTGGGCTGCAGAGATGGTTTCCCCATCCTTAGTCGTTACAACGTCCCCATATTCCCTTATATATTCTATCATTCGTTTCGATTCATCTAACTCTTCATTTTGTTGTTGGTAATAGGCGATTTTCACCGTTTGACCTGTTATAAAACTACCTTGATCCAACTCAATTTTACCAGCAATCATATTCATAAGCGTTGATTTGCCACTTCCGTTTTTACCAACGATTCCAAAGCGATCCTGAGGTTTTACTAACCAATTAAAATCTTTTAAAATCATTTGAGTCGGATACGATTTATAAGCATGTTGAAATTCGAACACTTGTTTACCTAATCGACTTCCTTGGATAGCAATGTCTACGTTTTCTTTTGCTGGAACATTTCCTAAGTTCCCTTCTAACTCTTCAAATCTTTGTATTCTTGCTTTTTGTTTCGTAGAACGTGCTTTTGCTCCACGTCTCATCCATGCTAATTCTCTTCGATATAAGTTTTTTCTTTTTTCTTCTGTTTGGATACTTTCTTCATCTCGTCTCGCCTTCGCTTCAATAAAGGATTGATAATTCCCTTGATAAGCATATAAAGAACCGTGATCCAATTCAAAAATTCGGTTCGTAACATGATCAAGGAAATAACGATCATGAGTAACTAATAGAACTGCACCTTGATATTTTGCTAAATACTCTTCTAACCATTTGATCGATTCATAGTCTAGATGATTGGTTGGTTCATCTAAGATTAATAAATCTGGTGTTTCAATAAGAACTTGCGCTAAAGCAACACGCTTTTGTTGTCCTCCAGACAACTCTCCAATTTTTCTATAAAAATGATCAATACCTAATTTGGATAAAATAGTTTTTGCATTTGAACTTGCATCCCAAGCATTTTGTGCATCCATATCAGATTGAAGTTTAAATAGCTGTTCTTGATATACTTGATTTTCCGGTTCCTGTTCGAGTTTTATAAGAGCGGTCTCATATTCTCGTAACAGCTTCATTATCGCCGCTTCTCCTTGATATACCTGTTCTAAAATAGAAAGTTCAGGATTTAAATCTGGTTGTTGTGATAAATAGTTAATTGTGTAATCATTCGGGTGGATTAATTCACCTGTATCTGGATCATCAATTTTTGCAATAATTTTAAGCAGACTAGATTTTCCGGTTCCATTTACACCAATGAGACCCACTCTTTCTTTTTCATTAATATGAAATGAAATCTGTTGAAATAATTGTTTATCACCGTAAGATTTTGAAAGATTTTCAACAGTTAATGATCTCATATGTCACCATTCCATTCTTTAAAAAATTGTTTTAAAAAGTTTTCTATCCACTGATGTCTTTCTTCGGCCAATTTTTTGGCAGTCTCGGTATGCATTCGATTCTTTAGTAATAATAGCTTTTCGTAAAAATGATGGATTGAACTTGATTTTCCCTTTCGATATTGTTCCACTGTCATGTTTTCACGTACTGCAATGTCTGGATCATATATTGGTTGTCCTTTTTTTCCTCCATAGGCAAAAACACGAGCAATCCCCATTGCCCCAATTGCATCAAGTCGGTCAGCATCGCGAACTACTTTTTCTTCAAAGGTAGTTAACTCTGCTTCATTTCCCCCTCTAAATGATAGCTTACTGATTATATTGATGATTTGTTTGCTTTGGACATCTGTTAGCTGAATGGAGGCTAAAAAGGATTGTAATTTAATCATCCCTTCATGGATGTCCGTGTTTAATTTTTCGTCAGGTATATCATGAAGGAGGGCCGCCATTTCAATAATGAACAGATCTCCATTTGCTTCATTTTTAGCTATATGTAAAGCAAGTTTCCTTACACGGTTCACATGATAATAATCATGGCCACTAGTATCCTCGCCCAATTCTTTTTTTATAAATTGCTCTGTTTTCTTAATTATCTCTTCCAAATAGTTCTCTCTCCCCTCACATCCATTTATTTTACCATGTTTTCTATATATAACATAAAGAAGAACCCTTTTCTTTACATATTCTTAAGAGAAATGTTTACTGTTTTGTTTTGTTTGTTATAATATTAGAATATGCAAAATGAATGTGTTAGAAGGGTGATTAATTAATGGAAGAAAAAGCGACTCCGTCCAATTTTATAAAAAATATTATGGTGGAAGATTTACATAACGGAAAACATGATACAATTGTTACTCGTTTTCCTCCTGAACCAAATGGTTACTTGCATATCGGTCATGCAAAATCCATCTTTATTAACTTCTCTTTAGCAGATGAATTTAATGGCAAGACAAACCTCCGTTTTGATGATACAAATCCTTTAAAGGAAGACATTGAATTTGTTGAGTCAATTAAGGAAGATGTAAAATGGCTTGGCTATGAGTGGGAAAATCTTCACTTTGCCTCCGACTATTTTGATGAAATGTATAAAAGAGCTGTGCTTTTAATAAAAAAAGGACTTGCCTATGTAGAAGACTTTTCAGCTGATGAAATTAGAGAGCATCGTGGTACATTAACAGAACCTGGAATAGAGAGCCCTTCAAGAAACCGTTCAATCGAAGAGAATCTTGATTTATTCGAACGAATGAAGAATGGTGTATTTGCCAATGGTGAAAAAGTATTACGTGCAAAAATTGATATGGCTTCCCCTAATATTAACTTAAGAGATCCAGTTCTATATCGTATCTCACATACTAATCATCATAATACAGGAGATAAATGGTGTATTTATCCGATGTATGCATTTGCCCATCCAATTGAGGATGCTATTGAAGGAATTACTCATTCACTGTGTACGGTAGAATTTGAAGATCAACGACCACTTTACGATTGGGTAGTTAAAAACTGTGAAATGGAAGCAACTCCTAGACAAATTGAATTTGGACGTCTAAATTTAACGAATACAGTCATGAGTAAACGAAAACTAAAGCTATTAGTTGATGAAAAAATTGTTGATGGCTGGGATGATCCTCGCCTACCAACCATTTCTGGTTTACGTCGCAGAGGCTACACACCTGAGGCAATACGCGCCTTTTGTGAAGAACTTGCGATTACAAAGGGCAGTGGTGCAGTAGATGTTCAAATGCTTGAGCATTTTATCCGTGAAGATCTAAAATTAAAAGCACCTCGTACAATGGCAGTATTGAAACCATTAAAAGTTGTCATTACTAATTATCCAGAAGGACAAGTAGAGATGCTGGACGCGGAAATCAATCCTGAAGTTCCAGAAATGGGAATGAGAAAAATTCCATTCTCTCGTGAGATTTATATTGAACAAGAGGACTTTATGGAGGATCCGCCAAAGAAATATTTCCGCCTTTTCCCTGGGAATGAGGTACGTTTAAAACATGCCTATTTCATAAAATGTGAAGAGGTCATAAAAGATGAAAACGGTGAAGTTATAGAATTACGTTGTACCTATGATCCTGAAACAAAGAGTGGCACTGGATTTACAGGTAGAAAAGTAAAAGGTACGATTCATTGGGTCGAAGCTTCAAAAGCAGTTCCTGCTGAGTTTCGTTTATACGATTCATTAATATTAGACGAGGAACTAGATGAAGATGGCGGAACATTCCTAGATCATATCAATCCAAATTCATTGGAAGTTGCCCAAGGATTTGTAGAACCAAATATGGCTGATGCGAAACCATATGATAAATTTCAATTCTTCAGACACGGGTATTTTAATGTTGATCCAAAACATTCTACATCTGATTCAATCGTCTTTAATCGTGTAGTATCATTAAAGAGTTCATTTAAATTATAATTTTTCATTTACTTTGTAAGAAAAAGTATTAGGATATTACTAAAGTTCTAAGCAATCAAACATAGATTAAAAAATGAAGCATACACACCAAAAACTATATGTGAAAAGATCCAATTTATACTAACAATAATAAGAGGCTTGTTTACAAAGAACTTTATTTCTTGTAGACAAGCCTCTTTTTCCCCATCATCCTACTCATAAATCCTTGTATTTCGAATATGTTTTAAAAGAACAAACTATAGAAAGGAGAACATTTGTGGCACTAAAACATACTTCGATTCCACATGTTAGAAACCACCATTTTCGTCATTCCTTTTCAAGTGATCTAACTGCTGGTATCATCGTTGCCATACTGTTTATCCCACAAAGTATGGCCTATGCGAATCTTGCAGGTGTCAATCCTGTATATGGCCTATATGCAGCCATTACTTCTTTATTAATATATACATTACTCGGTTCATCCAAATTTTTATCTGTTGGCCCAACTTCCATCATCTCTCTTATTGCTTTTGCAGGAGTTTTTTCAATAGCAAAACCACAGTCTCTTCATTTTTTTGAAGCAATGGTACAACTTACTTTGTTAGTAGGAATCATTCAAATTCTATTAGGGATTTTTCATGTAGGCAAATTATTTAATTACATCCCTAAACATGTGATCAGTGGGTTTATTTCTGCTGCAGCAGTTATAATAATTCTACATCAAATCGATGTTTTATTAGGTATAGAACGGATTACACAAACTAATGTTCTTAACTATATGTCTAAATTGTTTACAAACCTACCTTCTATTCATCCAGTCACTTCCTTGATTGGTATAGGGAGTATCATTATATTAATAATCCTAAAGAGAACTACTAGCATTTCACCTGGACCAATATTACTTGTTTTTCTTTTTCCAATCATAAATAAAATGTTTTTATTACCATACCATACAGCCATAGTTGGCTTTATTCCAAATGGGGTTCCTGAATTTATTCTTCCTAAAATAAATTTGGAAGATATGAAAGCACTTATACCTACTGCATTTATTATCGCCTTCATATCCTTCCTAGAATCATATGCAATCGCCCATTCTATTGCAGAAAAGGAAAATCAACTAATTCACCCTAATCGGGAAATGACTGCATTAGGTTCAGCAAATATTTCAAGCGCTTTTGTCGGATCGATTCCAGTTGCTGGTGCATTGTCCCGGACAGCTGTTAACTATCAATCGGGTGCACAAACTAAACTTGCAAACATCATTTCTATGTTCATGATATTAACTACTCTCCTCTTTTTCACATCTATATTTTATTATTTACCACTTGCAACTCTAGCAGCTGTGATAATTGTTTCCGTCTACCCTTTAATAAATTTTAAAAGGATGATTATACTATTAAAAAATAAGCCCCTTGATGGATTTAGTTTACTCATTACATTTATTTGCACATTATTCGTTGGTATGATCCAAGGATTTATTATTGGGTTAACACTTGCAACTATAAGTTCACTTATTCAGTTAAATAGAGTGAAAAACTAAAAAAGGGCTATGAATACGGAACTTCCGTATTCATAGCCTACTCTTTATTACCTATCATAATCACTATCCTCAAACTTAATCCCCTTTACTTTCTTCACTTTTTCCTGTTTATAAGTTACAAAAAAATAAATAGACAAGAACAAAAGGGTAAAAGGAAAAACAAATAAACCAATATTGTTATTAGCATACGGTAAAAATGTTTCAATTAAATACATAAACATTACAAATGAGAAACTTAAAGCAATGGTACCACTTACTAGTTTCATCTTTTGTATCCCCTTATCGTTAATCTATAATGTTTCTTAACCGTGGAAACACTTTTAAAGCATTATTGAAAAAAACATCTTCGTGAAATCTTTCTGGTATTAGATTCTTTACGAATTCAATATAGGGTTTTACCGGTGCTAATGGCCAATCCGTCCCAAATAGTAATCGATCATATTGATCACAATAAACTAATGCATGACGTAAATGGTCTAAAAAACGGCCTTCCGAATAACTTTTCAACTCTTTTTCAGTACCAACAATTAAGCCTGATAAATCAGCATACATATTTGAATTTTTATAAACAACTTCTGCCCCTGTTAATACCCAGGGATCACCGAAATGAGCCATGATAAAACGGATATTTCGGTACCGAACAGCTACTTCATCTAATGTGAGTGGATGAGAAAATTTCAGTAAACCACGCTCAGAATAAGTATCCCCCGTATGAAAAACAACCGGAACATCATATTTTTCAGCAAGTTCATAGACTGGATGATATACTTCATCATAAGCATAGAAAGGATAATAACCCAAATATATCTTTAATCCCACTACATTTGGTTTTTGGAGCTCTTTTTCTAGTAATATTAGACTTTGGTCATTTAAAGAATATGGATTAATTCCTGCACAGTAAACGATGTTATTTGGTAGCTCAGTTTCTAAATCTAATCCCATAGGGGTCATTGCTTCGGGATCCGGGAATCCTATCCCTTTTGTTTCGGTTAACCCCATGCCTATACCTAGGACAACTCCAGCTTCAGAAAATTCCTTTACAATCCCAGATTTTGAGTAGTCAACATGTGATTGCTGATTAGCGGTTTCATGGAATGAACGAATATTGGAGAAATGGATATGTGCATCAATAATTTTCATAACTTTCTCCTAAAATTTAATGGTTTTTAAACTTTCAATCGCTTCTTTTTCTATCGGCGTTCCTGGGAATAACATAAAAATTGGTTCCGTTCTATGATCATCACCTGGATTAATATTTAAATGAGAAATTGTAGCTGCTAGGGCGAATTCTTCGCTAAAAATACATTCTGAATCTGCCTTTGAATTTGCCGAAAATACTTGCATCCATTCTGTTTGATCATGATTAGAAACTAGATAAGGATTGCTAGAACGGAAGATATGTTCTTCTGACCCCGCTTTGAACCATTGGCTTCCTTTAGTATCAACTAATTGTGCCATTGTATGGCTAATCGATCCTTTCTTTAACCATAATTCAGTATAAAGTGGTTCATGTATTGAGCGGTGGAGATGAGCTAATTCTGTAAAATGAACGATAATTGGCACACCTGGCAAGGTTAAATAATATTGAATACTTCTTAATCCTTTCCATTTTTCATGTTTTTCAAAATTCGTATGAATAGCCAACCCTTCCCATACATTCCCGTGCTGATCCGTTTTCTTCACAAAAGTTGTATAGGATTGTTCTTTTAACCATGAAAAAAGACTTATACCATTTAAAGATGACTGTACTCCACCTCCCCAAGGATTCCACCATGCTTTTGGTTCAGGGACTGGAAAGCTAGAATCTAACCACTCTTGGTCTTTATATTTAATTGAATATAGTGTTGGAAAAAACCTCGTTGATGCCCGTATAGTTAAATCACCATTCGTTAACTTATAAATAGATTGTTCTTCCTCTTTGGTTAACTGAATTTTTGTATGATCTTGTTGAATAAATAACATTGAACCTTGTATTTGCTGCGAATCACTTTCCAATGAATAGTGAATAGGAGTAAACGCTTTTTTCTTTGTTGGAATTTCCAATTGAATATCCTGATTATTTTCTTGATGTATCTCCATTTGATGGATTATTTCCTGTCCTTCTTCAATGGATAGTGTTCCGTGAAAATATCGATTTTGGATTCTTTTTAATTGTACTGCCATTTTATCCTGATCCGCTAAAACTAAATTAGTTGTCGGAGTAGATAAATTTACTTCTTTATTGATGAGCATTGTTTCACGTAAACCGGTCGCAAAAAATTGAAAGTCTTCAACAGATTTAATTGCCCCAACCGCTATATGGATAGGACTCGTTCTTATTTTCCCCTTTACTTGAAGCGTTTCTATCTTCTCTTCTACATATAGTAGCCAACCATCAAAGCCTATTTTTGCATTTTTACTCCAAGATAGACCATGAGGTTCTTTTAAGTCATCTGAAAAAATCCAATTCTCCGAAACTTCATTACTATTTAATTGGCTGAGATCCGTCATTTTAGCATCGTTAAAATAAATAATATTATTGTTTAAAGGGACATATGTTTGATTAAGTTCATGTCTAATGGGTTGGTATACATAAAGTTCATGCAATTCATCCCGGGAACTATTTTCTATTTCCAACCAATATTTCAATAGCCCTTCTCCATATAATTCAAAGCAAGCTATTAGTTTTAAATTTGATGGCTTAGAAATCTCATAAAATAATTTTAATGTTGACTTTTGCTCATCCTGATTCCATTCAAAATGACTTGCCTCTTTTTTCGAAAGTTCTCCAATATAAGGTTTACCAAATTTCGGTGGAAATATCACTGTTCTTTGAATAAGATTTTCCTCAGAACCAACAGTCATTGCATTGTCTCTTTTTCTTATACGCACTTTATAGTAGCCATTTTGTAGGTAATAATATTCTTTATCATACCCACACGCCTTAACGCCGAAATTTGGAAGAGAAAATGCAACTGGTTCTGACCATTCGAAGGTTTCATCTTCTGTTTTCACCGTTACTTTACATTCAGCCTGTATAAATCCATATTTATTGATTAAAAATGGAACCTCCAATAGTCCAATTTCCTCAACAGAATTTGTGATAATCGGTTCCGTCCACTCCAGCCAGGAATTCTCTGGTAATTCAAGTGAGATTTCAGCATTCTGTTTTAATTGATTATCAATCTCTAAATAACAGATTTGCCTTTTATTGGTTTCAAATTTTTTCGGGTGGTACACCCATTTTAACTTCATCGCTTTTTTCGGGTAGGTTCCTAGAGCCATTATACATCTCAGCCCATTCATTTGAATATTTAATTCTGCTTTAGGATGTGTAACCCACTCGTTCGGTTCACTTCCATCATAGATGGATACAGGTATATCTATATGGTATTGTTCTTTGACGTGTACTTGTTTATAAGTAGCATGAACATGAATTCGTTCATTTTGCAATCCGTTCACATCGATAGTCAAAGCCTCATTCGTTTTATTTTTTACAAAAACCTGTAAATTTGCATCTCTTCCCTCGATCTTTGAGTGACTATCCATCTTAATTTCTAATAAATATTCATTTGTTTCAATGAGACGAATTCCTCTTCCACTCTTTTCAATCTGAACCCTGACATAGTACTGTTCATTCTGCCAAATATATTCAAAAAAAGTAAATCCATTCTCCTTTGTTCCATCAGGTTTTACTTCAATAACTCTCTTATTATCTTTATACCAATCTAAGTGTTGAAAATATGGTTTTAAAAGTTCATTTTGCAAGACTAATGGGATAAAATTCATAAGGTGAGTCGTTTCATCACGATCCTCCCAAAAGAAACCACATTTTTTATAAAGAGGTACTGCCTTTACATTCCCTGCCCAGGTATATAGATCAATCCGTGGCCAACCGAGTTCAACTGTTTTTTCAACAGCTTTCAAAACTAATTGCTTACCAATCTTTTTCCCCTGATAATCTGGATGAACATTTAATAATCGAATATACAGAGCCTTGACATCTTCTTTATATTCAGATATACCACAATACCCCACTACCTTTTCATTATCTAAAGCAAGGTATAAAAACAAATCTTCTGAATTAGCTTCTTTTTCAATGACTTGCTCTTCAGTCATGATACTAGCATCTCCGCCCCAGCCCTCACGACTTTCATTCCACATATCAGCAATTGATTTAGCTAATCCTTCATGGTATTTTACAATTTTTATACTATCTATCGTTGATTGGGTCATTTAATAGCCTCCTAAAAAAATTCCTTCAATTTCTACTATGGAGAATCGTCCTTTAATCTTTTTAAAGACTTTTTTGTGTGCTGCATCATGTAAAACTCCTCCTTTTTTCTTTGAATTTGGAAGTTTTTTCTTCCTTTTGTAATACTAAAGGATTACTCTTTCTTTGTAAACACTTTTCTGAAAAATATATACGTTCTGAAAAATGATCATACAATTATTGTTTTTCAATAAAAAAACAGGCATTTAGCCTGTTCCTGTTAATAACTTTTTGATTGTTACTATAGAATAGTGAAACATCTCTACTAAATCATCTACCATCTCTTCTGTCATCGTACGAGAAAATCGAATCGTCATTTCTTCATGTGAACCATGTAACGAAGATATGATTTGTTTTTCCTCATATATATGTTCTGGACCCCAATGGGATTTAATGGAGTGAAAAAAATCCTTCGTATTTTCACTCGTATTCCAAGAAAAAGAAATGGCAATATTCGCTCCAAACATACTTTGATTTTCAATATTTAATAATTCGGAAGCTAATTGATTTAAATTTGCTTCAAGTGATATATTGGCCTTTATAGATGGCTGATTGACAAGTATATAGGTTATTTCATACCGTCTTACTATTTTTGCTAAATCTACGATATCATTCCGTTCAATTATTTTTAATTCCCCACTTAAATCTAAATCGTATACTGCTCCTTCCAATATTACTTTCAAATTATCATATGCTGTTGGATCGAACATAAAGTCACCTCTACTAAATTAAACGCAGGTAAACTTAGAAGAGTCCCATGGCTCTTCCATTTGCGTCAACGTCCATCTGATAGGCAGCTGGTTTTTTAGGTAAACCTGGCATGGTCATTACATCTCCAGTTAATGCCACAATAAAACCTGCTCCCAATTTTGGTTTTAGTTCACGGACATGAATAGTAAAATTTTTGGGACAACCTAATTTACTAGGATCATCAGATAATGAATATTGTGTTTTAGCCATACATACAGGTAGATTTCCCCAACCGAATTTTTCAAATTCGATTAATTGTTTTTCGGCTTTAGAAGAAAATTCTACATCCGTGCCTCCATATACTTTTTGTACAATCGTTTTAATCTTCTCCTTAATTGGTAATTGAAGATCATATAGATATTCAAATGTTTTATTATTTTTTTCAATTTCCTGGAGCACTAACTGTCCAAGCTCGATTCCGCCTTTTCCACCTTTTCCCCATACCTCTGTTAATGCAACAGGAACGGAACGCTGCTGACACCACTCTGTAAGTACAGCTATCTCATCCTTAGTATCTGTCGTAAATCGATTAATAGCTACTACAATCGGAAGACCATATTGCTGAATCGTTTCGATATGCTTCTGTAAATTTTCAAGACCAAGTTTTAATGCATCTAGGTTTTCTTTCTGTAACTCAGTTTTTGGTACTCCACCATGCATTTTTAGTGCTCTAATTGTGGCAACAATAACAACTGCATCAGGCTTAATATTTGCTGCTCTAGATTTAATATCTAAAAATTTTTCCGCACCTAAATCAGCTCCAAAACCTGCTTCTGTTACAACATAATCTGCTAATTTCAAAGCAGTTTTTGTTGCCATGATGCTATTACATCCATGGGCAATATTAGCAAACGGTCCCCCGTGAACTAGTGCTGGAGAATGTTCGATCGTTTGAACTAAATTTGGTTTTAATGCATCTTTTAATAGTAGTGTTAGTGCACCTTCAACACCTAAGTCACCAACTGTGACTGGTTCTTTTGCAATATTATAGCCTACCACCATTTTCGAAAGTCTTAGTTTCAAATCATCTATGCTAGAAGATAAACAAAGTACTGCCATAATTTCTGATGCTACAGTAATATCAAAACCATCCTCACGTGGAACGCCTTGTGATGGTCCACCTAAGCCAATTACGATCTGTCGTAAAGCACGGTCATTCAGATCTAATGCACGTTTCCAAACGATTCTTCTTTGATCAATTTTTAATAAGTTCCCTTGATGGATGTGATTATCCAATAGAGCAGCAAGTGCATTATTGGCAGTCGTAATCGCATGTAAATCACCTGTAAAGTGAAGGTTAATATCCTCCATCGGTAGTACTTGTGCATATCCTCCGCCTGTTGCTCCTCCTTTCATTCCCATTGTCGGTCCTAAGGAAGGCTCTCTTAAGGCAATTAATGTTTTTTTGCCAAGCTGGTTTAATGCATCACCAAGACCCACAGTAACTGTCGATTTACCCTCTCCAGCAGGTGTAGGATTGATGGAAGTGACCAATATTAACCTTCCATCGCTTTCATTTTGTAGACTATGTATTTTTTCATAAGTGATTTTCGCTTTATATTTCCCATAATAATCAATATCGTTTTCAGAAAGTCCAATCGATTTCGCTATATCTTTAATTGGTAGTAAACTAGACTCCTGTGCAATTTCTATATCTGTTTTTACTCGTTTGTCTGTCCCCATTTTTCTTCCCCCAATCAACTTTTAATACATCAATATTTTAACATTCCTCTGTAACAATTTGGTTAAAAGAATAACTATTTTACTTTTAAAATGAATATAGTCATGAATGATAAAGCTTGCTTCAATTTATTCGATAATCCCGTTACATGTCTATCTGTGACTTCTTTTTTATATACTTCTTTTTCCGCAATAAGTTCCCAACCATTTTCCGTTGCCAATTTTAAAAATTCCCATGGCATCATTGTATTACAAATGGTGTCTTTTCCTTCTAGCCTTGAAAAACTATTGATCCTTGGCATTGCCGTAGGGCCTAGAATGCCAAAGCAGCCAAACCCATTATCTTTCATCACCCTTTTTACTTCATTTAATGCATCTAACGGTCTTTCAGTCCATTCCAAAGAATTAATGGCCATCATTCCAGTAAATTCTTCATCATTAAATGGAAGGTTTAGCATATCCCCTTGATAGAAAGTCAAATGGTTGGTTTCCTTTTTTTTCGCATACTGAATCATTTTTTCCGAAATATCTATCCCGCTGACATCGTATCCCCTTTCAAAAAGTAAATAGGATCCAAAGCCATCACCACAACCTAAATCAAGAAACTTACCTTTAGGAATATAATTCTCAATAAACGGGATAATTTCCTTCCTACTTCCGTTTAACCACATATTTAAACTCTTAGAATGCCAAGATTTTGCGCGCTCATCCCATTGAAATTGAGACGTGTCCGTCCAAGAAAATGATTTCATCACTTACCTCCTTATCCTTAATGAAGAGTGATAGAAAAAAAGAACCGCTTAACGGTTCGATTTTATACCTCTTTTTCATTCTTTTCTTGTAATTGTTTAAGCACTTTCGCATGTTCTGGATTCTCTTCAAAAAATTGGACTAAATCTCCAATACGATCAATGGAATTCCAACTAAGATGATGTTCGATTCCTTCAACATCTTGATATATATTTTCTTCTTTAACGCCTATAATAGTAAGAAATTGTTCAAGTAGATCATGTCGGTCTACCAAACGTTTTCCAATCTTTTTCCCTTTTTGTGTAAGAACTAAACCACGATATTTTTCGTAAACTAAATATTCATCCTTATCAAGCTTTTGCACCATTTTTGTCACTGATGAGGGGTGAACAGATAGAGCATCCGCAATATCCGATACTCTGGCATATCCTTTATTTTCAATTAATAAATAAATTTGTTCGATATAGTCTTCCATACTTGGTGTAGGCATCCCTAAACCCCCATTATATAAAATAAAAAGTTAAATCACAATTCAAATATATCAATTATGTATATAGAATAAGATCAAGAGCATAAAAATGAAATTCTATTTTTATCTTCCATAAAAAGTTTACTATAATTACAATAATTAAACAAGAAATCCTATGTTTTAGGCAATATGGCATTAGCACGAATTACTTATCAAAAAATTCATAAAATTTTATTTTTAACAAAATGTTATCTTGACGCACTGAATGACATTGGTGTATATTAAATTTAACATTAATAGATATAAATATTTCTTATTATGGAAATCTTTATGACTCATTAATGGACTATATTTTTTCTTGGCACTTTGTGCTGTAAGATTTAGGAGGAATAAGAATTATGCAAAACGGTAAAGTTAAATGGTTTAACAACGAAAAAGGCTATGGTTTTATCGAAGTGGAAGGCGGAGATGACGTATTCGTTCACTTCACTGCTATTCAAGGTGAAGGCTTCAAGACTCTAGAAGAAGGCCAAGAAGTTTCTTTTGAAATCGTAGAAGGAAACCGCGGACCTCAAGCTGCTAATGTTACAAAAAAATAATCAAAATAAATGATATGGCTGACTTCTGTCAGCCTTTTTGGTTTTGATTCATATGCGCCTCGGCAGTTTGACCATTTTTGTGATTAAGTAGTGCTTCTCCATATTTCTTTATTTGCTCCCCAACTGTACACTCACGAATACAAAATTGATGTGCGTATCCTTTATTATATTCCTTCCTCAAAGCTGATTTAACAAAACATCCTTCACAATATGTGCTTATTATAGTATTCATATCCTCTAAGATGGTTCTTCGATTCATCGTCTCAACCTTTCATTATATAAAATGGCCCTTTTGGTATGGATTTTAAGTTCTGATTCCAATATCCATTATCTAACATTTATAATTCAATTTGACTATGCACAATCTTATTATTGAGTGCTTGAGATGCTAATTGGTCGGCTTCCTTATTATCACTACGAGGGATCGGCTCATAAATTGGTTTTATCCCTAATTTCTTTATTTTTGATTCAATTCGATCCAGCCATTGATTTAAAACCTTTTCAAAGCATGGCCATTCTCCTGATAATTGCTTCAATACACCATGCGAATCCCCTTTTATTGTACATGGCATATGGCGAATATTTAACTCTTCCAATAACATAATTGCATTATATAGTGCTGCATATTCTGCTTCATTATTTGACTCAAGTTCTTCCAATCGATAGTTAGAACGTACTCGAAAATGTTTGTCACCTTTATCATAATAAATCACTATTCCTATTCCTGCTACCTTTTGCTTAAGGTCATATCCTCCATCAAAATAAACAATAATATTGCTGGGCTCCAGTTCAATTGCTTTTTTCAATTTTACATATTCTTTTTTCGTCCACTCATTTCCCATTTCATCGAGAATCGTTATATCTACTGTCCGACCCGTTTTAATAAAATCATCCATTAACCGATCGATAACTTTTTCTGATATCCATTCCGTTTCTAATAAAATGGTATCCATTTTAGGTGCTTTATATTTCCAAAGAATTTTATAATTCATAGCAAATCCCCTAAATAATTATTAATTATATTTTAATGCCCTTGGTTAAACTTTTCCTTTTATTGTCGCTTACATTCATATTACAATAGAAAGAGTTCTTGGCATTTAAATTATTCCGTAAGGATGAAAAATCCTTCATTCATCCTACAACATAGATATTCTCTCTGTACTTAAATAGATAATATGGAAAGAGACTAAAAACGATGTTTACTTAATGATACTATTTATTTACCAATTCATGATATATTATTACTTTTACAATTGATAGGAGTGGTTAGTATTGGTGGAAGTCTATATTGATGGAGCAAGTGCAGGAGACCCAGGGCATAGTGGTGCTGGAATCTTCATTAAAAATAATGGTCAAGTTGAACGTTACTCTTTTCCCTTAGGGATTCTAAATAATCATGAGGCTGAATTCCATGCACTTATTAAAGCGCTAGAGATCTGCCAATCAAAGAAATATTCGATTATTTCTGTTCGATCTGACTCCACAGCAGTTGTGCATGCTGTTGAAAAAGAGTTCGCAAAAAAAGAAAAATATCGAGTATTACTAAATCAGGTATTATCATTAACAAAATCATTTGATTTGTTTTTTATTAAATGGGTACCAAGTTCTGAAAATAAAACTGCAGATGAATTAGCACGTCAAGGAATACGTTTAAATAAGGATTTGAGGTGATAGTTTGAATAAAAAATTCACAGCTGAAATCTTACTACTATTTGTTGCATTTATTTGGGGTGCAACGTTTGTCATTGTACAAAATGCAATTGATATTTTACCACCCCTTCTATTTAATGCTATTCGTTTTATGATTGCCGGAATAATCATTCTTATCATTTATTTAATTAGAAGGAAAAAAAATAAAATCCCTCAAAAAAACGCATTTATAGCAGGTGTTGTTTTAGGAAGTTGTTTATTTATTGGTTACTCACTACAAACAATAGGATTACTCTATACAACCCCTTCTAAAGCTGGCTTTATTACAGGTTTAAGCGTTGTAATGGTTCCATTACTTGCTTTTTTTATTTTAAAAAGTCGGCCATCACCAACAGCGATACTTGGGTCGATAGCTGCTACAATTGGATTATATTTATTAGCAGTAAAAAATACTTCTCCATTTTCAATTGGTGATTTTTATGTTTTACTTTGTACCTTTGGCTTTGCTTTCCATATTATCTTTACCGATCGATTTGCAAAAAAATTACCCGTATTGTTACTTACAACTATACAACTTTTTACTGTAGCATTTCTTTGCTTAATTAGTGCATTTATATTTGAAAATTGGGAAATCATATTAAATCCAGAACTTTACAATTCCTCGTCATTATTATTTGCACTATTTATTACTGCTATTTTAGGAACTTCAATTGCTTTTTTTATCCAAACCTATTCCCAAAAAGCTACTTCACCCACAAGAGTTGCGATCATTTTAGCCATGGAACCTGTTTTTGCAGCTATAACATCATTTTTATGGATCAATGAGCGTTTGAGTATAGGAGCGGTAATTGGTTGCATTCTTATATTATTTGGCATGATCATAGCTGAACTTCCAGTAAGTAAATGGGGGATATTCCCATTTAAGAAGAAGCAGACAATTCCAAAATAAAAGAGGGCGTCATGCCCTCTTCATGCAGGTAATAAGCCGATCTCTCTAACATATGTATATGCCTGCTTCCTTGTTTCAATATTTTTTCTTTTAAACGTTTCCAATAAAGATATATAAAAGCTGCCATCAAAGCTTTTTTGTGTTTTTAGTGTTATTTCAATCGCAGCCTTTATGCTTTGATCTGATGCAGCGGTATATTGTTTACCAAAATAGATAAACCCGATGACATCCTCCTCAAATTTAAAACCTTTATCCCTTAAATAAACTAGGTACTCATCTAATGAAGTTTTTCTTGAATCCACTTCTTTCTCCTCCACTCCCCGAACATCCTTTATTATTGTACAGTATTTTTAATTTGGTGACTATATGAATGTTTTAAATGTAATGGAAATTGGGAAACATCCTTTCAGGATCGGCTAGTTCCTACTCTTTTCATCTATTCTTTAGATTTACTCAAGACAATTTATTACAAAGTCCAGCTTACTAGCGTACAATTTTTTTCTTTTTTAACCGCAAATTTATATATTTCTATTTATATTGGGAAGTCTACATTTACGGAGGTGAGTTTATTGGGTAGAAGGAAAAAAAATAGTAGGGAAAAAGTTACACCTGGTTCACACCCCTTAGGTTGGGGTCAAGAGAACATAGAATTTTCCGAGGAATTTCAGCCAAATTCACAAACCTCAATTCAAAAGAAACCAAATAAAGTGTAAAGATAGAATCGTCACTTGTGGGATCAGACTTTGACTTTTAGACGCGCTGTTTGCGTTGTTGCTTTTGTAAAAGCCCAATAAAGGATATCAGCTGTTCTTATAGTGTTTGCAGTTCTAGCGATCTTCAGCGGATATTTAGTAGTTAATCTTTTACTTAAATACCAACAATGTTTGCGAAAAGAGCCTTTAAAAAAAATCAAAAAAACCGAAAAGCCGGAATTAAATGCTTTTCGGTTTAAATTAAATCTCCAAATAGAACAAATTATCTTTAAGCAAGTTCAACCTGTTCCAACCATTTACTTTGAATCAAGTGACGTCTTATGCTTTTTAATTCTAATTCATCAATCATATCTATAAATGTGTTCGGGATTTGTTTTCTAATCACGGTTTCAAGAGAAAACTCAATTGGCACTTCACAATGAATTCTTGCTAATTTTCTTGAAAGATGAAGCATTTCCATATCCTCTTCAATCTTTTTTCGTTGACCTGGTGTTAACCGCTCCAAATTCTTTAGCAATTCATCGATCGTACCATATTCCTGAATAAGCTTCATCGCAGTCTTCTCTCCAATTCCCTTGACACCTGGATACCCATCACTTGTATCTCCCATTAATGCTTTAACATCTATAAATTGATTAGGGGTTATTCCCATCTCTTCTATAAAGCTAGTATGACTATAATGATTATAATTTCCAAAGCCCTTTTGAAGAATTTGAACTTCGATATTTTCATCTAATAGTTGCAATAAATCTCGATCACCCGTTAATATAGTTATCTTGGCATCATTTTGCATTCTTTTGGCGATAGTTCCTATACAATCATCTGCTTCATATCCTACCACCCCATGATTGGTTAAATGAAAAGCCTCTACAACTTCCTTAACTAAATCAAATTGAGGAATCATCTCAACTGGTGGTGCGGAACGATTTGCTTTATATCCATCAAACATTTCATTCCGAAATGTTTTACTTCCCATATCCCAGCATATTGCTGTATGGCTTGGCTCAACAGCTTCTAAGGCAAAAAATAAATGCCGCATAAATCCCTGAACAGCATTGGTTGGCATTCCTTTTGAATTAATCATAAATTGGCCAGTAACGGAAGTGGCATAAAAAGCTCGAAACAATAATGCCATTCCATCCACTAATAATAAATTTGGTTTATTATTCATATTTTCACCTCTATTTTCTTTACGTTATCTTTATTCCATTTTATATAGTCCATTATAACACGAAAGGACAAAGTTATTTTTACCACTTTGTCCCTTGGTATTTCCTATACTTTTTCAATTGGATTTTCATCGTAGGAAACCCAATCAGAATAACTTCCCACATATAGCTTTACCTTTGAAAATCCTGCCTCCATTAAGGCTACTATATTTGGTGTTGCTGTTACACCTGAACCACAATAAACAATAAATGAATCAGACTTATTAAATTCAGTGAATCTTTCTATTTGTTGTTCTTTCTCTTTCCAATATCCATCTTTTAAACCTTCCATCCACTCTTTATTGATCGCGCCAGGGATATGACCCGGTTTCTTATCAATAGGTTCCTCGATCCCAGCAAAGCGTGAATAAGCTCTAGAGTCTATTAAAATTGCTTGCTGAGAAAGCATATTTTCTTTTACATCTTCAATGGTTGCTAGCATTGAAGATTGAATAGAAACTGGAAAGTTTGCTTTTTTATAATTAGGCACTTTATTATCAATTGGATATTTTGCGTTTATCCACGCACGATACCCACCATTTACTATTGAAACCCTCTGATGTCCTAAATACGTGAGGAGCCACCATAAACGGCTTGCATATTGCCCCTCCCCATTATCATATAGTACAACATGAACATTTCTATCTATTCCTGCTGTTTCAAGTTTTTCTTTTAATTCACTCAATGATGGAAGAGGGTGCCTACCACCATGTTCTTTAGGTTTACCGGATAAATCCTTTTCCAAGTCAAAATAAACAGCACCAGGAATATGATTTTGCATATATGCTTTTTCCCCTGCACTTGGTTCACCTAAGGTAAATCGACAATCAATAATTCGAACATTATCTTCGTGTAAATGATTCTTTAACCAATTTATTGGAACAATTATACTCAACATGACTCCCCCCGTTCTTTTTCTATTAGTTTGATAATATGGTCTTTTGGAGTCCAGCAATCAAAAGTGTAATTCAGCTTTGTCTCATATCCTAAACGACTACATGAATAATGCATACCATGATCCAATTTTTCAGCATGAAAATGGATACATGTTGCACATACATGAAACCGATTTTTCTTCACTAAATCCACTCCCTAATTTCCAACTATTATCGATTAAGTTGATTTTTAATTTCTACCCATTCCTGAATATCTATATGTTCATCAAGGATATCATACCAACCATTAAATTGTTCACTGACATCAGCAGCAATCTCTTTTTTCATTCGTGAAAATTCATGATTAATATAGTTTGTATAGCTCAACAAAATTACCTTTTCCTGCTCACTAATATATTCATCCGCCAATGGTTTAAGTTTTTCTTCTAGTTCATCTTGCATTTTTTGTTTTTCATTTTTTTCAAAAAAGGCATTGGCGTTTTTAAAATATTTAAAGGACCTCTCTAATGGAGCTTTTGAAATCGATTCAAATGCATTAGGAAACTCTGGTGTTTTGTTTGGATTGAACTCTATCATTGAAAGAGTAATATCCTTCTCAATTTCTGTAATTTGATCTTTTATTTGATTGAATCGATGTTTTAAAGTTTCTTTAATAAAGTTTTCTAATCTTAATGACGTTGCTCTAAGTTCCTGTGCAAAATCATAGCCGAGACTTTGTAATAAGTCATCAAGAGCAATATTAAGTGATGATTTATTCGTCTTTTGAATTAATGATGGATTAAATGCTTCTTTAAAAAAGTCTGGGAAACGATAAAATACTCTTTGTTTCACATAAAATAATAATTCATTGCTTTCGTGCTCAAATTGTTCAATGGCTGACTCAGCTGTTGAAGCATCCATTAATTGAATAATATCTTCCTGCTCTTTTTTTAATTTTTGCTTCTTCGATTGTTTCTCTTCTTTTCCTTCCTGTGCAGTGGTTATAAATTGATCTAGCATTTGTAAGCCTTTTTGGTATTCTGATACAGCTGATTGAATGGTCATTTGCATTAAATCATTGTCAAGAAAATGATTAAATTCGTTTTTAAACTCATCAATTCTCGATTCCTCTACACGATCTGTTAGTGCTAAAAGACTAGATATACCGAAAAGACGCGGAAAACGAATTCCATATTGGGTTAATTGTTCATACACATATGTATGAACTTCCTCTTTTTCTTCTAAAGAATCAGCTAAATCGATTGCATTAATCATAAAGAACATTTTATCTAATTCAAATGCATCCTTTACTCTACCTAACTGGATTAGAAATTCACGATCTGCCTTAGAAAATGCATGATTGTAATAAGTAACATAGAGAATGGCATCTGATTGTTTAATATATTCAAATGCTACACCAGTATGACGCGCATTAATCGAATCTGCCCCTGGAGTATCAACTAGAGTTATTCCTCTTCTCGTAAGTTCAGAATCATAAAATAAATCAATAGACTCTACAAAGCATGATTGCGCTTCATTCGCAACAAAACCTCTGAATTCATTCATATCTGTTTTTAATGTTTGGCCTAGTGTGTCCTGGTAAATTGAATATCCCGCATGAAATGCTTTAAGAAATGAGAGATGTACATTTACATAACCCTCCGTATTTTCCTTCTCTATTAGCTTTGGAATCAATGCCTCTGCCTCAGCCAAAGATTTACATTGTTGGTCAAAGTATTTCAGTGATTTTTGGACATCTTCTAACACTTGTGCCTCTGTCTTCAAATGTACAGCTGCAGTACCATGCATATGTTCTTTTGTTGGTGGACAAATGCGGTTAATAGCGGCCGTCGTCGGATTTGGTGATACAGGGAGTACTTTTTCTCCTAAAAGTGCATTCGCAAAAGAAGATTTACCAGCACTAAACGCACCAAACAAGGCAATCGTATATTTTCTATTCTTCAGTCTTTCTGCTTTTAAGGCTAAATTATCTATTAACCGTTGAAATCCTTTTCGATTTTTTAATAAGGTGACAGCTTGATTCAATTTAGAAATGATGTTCTCTAACGAATCATTTGTTTCCAATTTAGTAGTTTCTTTCTCAGCTTCTTTAATAATCTGTTTTTTTTGCTCCTGATTTGTTGCTTGTTCTTCTTGTTTATTATAAATCCGAATATTTTTCTCTTCTTCTAGCCAATGATTTTGTAATGCTTGATAGCATTCATTTAGGTCTGATAATGGTTTAAAGATATTTTCTTCCTTTTGTTTTCTTTCACTTTCAAAGTTTTCGATTTCTTTTATCGCTTCCGTTGCTTTTTGTACATAATGCCATTCATCTCGAAGAGCTAATAAATCCTTGTCAATTTGTCTTTTCAATATTTCCCCTGTTTTTTCTTTAAAATCCTGACAAACTACCCTTGCTTTTTTCTGTAAGCGTTCAACTATTTGATCACAATAGTTTAGTACATATTCACCTGTTAATCGTGCACCAGATTTAACCATTTGAGAGATGAACTCTTCATCAAATTCAACGGTTAAATTTTGAGCAGTTCTTTGAAGATCATCATTAATAATGTCTTCTTCCTTCAATATCTTTATAGCAAACTGGCGAAGATGCCAATTCAGTTGGGAATCTACTTGAGTACAAAGATTTTGATAGAAGGATTGTAAGCGTTCAGTTCTTTCAATCACTGTTTTTTTCTTTCCAAATAAGCCGACTTTAAAATCGGGTTGAACCGATTCCAAATATTTTTCTGCTAATTCCCGTGTTTGATAAGGCATTAAATATGCAGTTTTTAAAATTTCTTCCACCTGTTCATGAAATTTGTCTTGCCAGTTTTTAAATCGGTTATTTAATTGCTCAATTTGTTCAGCAAGAGCCTTTTCATCCTTTAAAATAGTTGCTAGCTTTTCTTCAGAATATTGCTGTAGAATTTCCTCAGCGTGTAGAGATTTCTCTTCTTGCTGTTCTTTAAGCCATTTAAAATGCTCTTGAACAAGTATATGAATTGATGATTCCGTGGATGCTCTTAAACGTTCTTCCTTATTTTTCAAAGTGCTATCAATTAGATTTTTAACATCAGAAAATTGATTTCGTTTATCATTTGGCTTTTTCAATGTCGTATAAAAAATCCCATTTGGATGTACATTCCATGATGCAAAGGACTCTTTAACAGACATTTTAAACTCTTCGAAGGACAACTCCTCCTCATTATGTTTATCAATTTGATTGATGATTAAGTATAGTTCCACGCCATTTTGTAAAAGTTCCTTCGTATACGTAAAATTTAATTCTGACTGGACATGATTATAATCCATTACATAAAATACGATATTAGCCAAATGAATAGCTGACTCAGTTGAAATTCGATGAGCATCATCTGTAGAATCCACCCCGGGCGTGTCCATCACTGTTACACCATCAGATAATTTTGATAATGATTGACCGATCTCTATTTCTCGAACATCACCATTTTTACAAAACTCCTTAACCTTGGCAAAATCGTATGGTGCTTGGAATAGCAATGGTGGTTCATTACGATAAAATACCTTAGCAAAATCCTCTTGGGATTTATGCACTTTAACAAGATTAGCACTTGTCGGAATGGGACTTGAAGGAAGGACATTCTCTCCAAGTAAGGAATTGATCATCGTTGATTTTCCTGCTGAAAAATGACCACAGAAGGCAATAATATATTCATGATTCAATAATTTCTTTAATAGTGCTTCCGTTTTTTCCGCACGCTCTATATCTCCATTATTATGAAAATGTTTGTATAACCCAATCAATTGCTCTGTTGATTCTTGTGTTTGATTGATGTCCATCGTTTTTGTCATGTTGATTTTTATCTCCCTAACTAACATTTGATACTCCTATTTTAACGGATTTGATGTTGTTTCCCAAGAAAAAATTCTGCTTTTAAAAACATCTTAGTTTTGTTAAAAAAATGATTGCTTTCGTTTAGTTGCCTAACTGCATTCTTTTAGACTTAATAAACTTCAGCGGTTCTTATGATGTTTGTATCACTTTTCTAAGTGAACTAAAGGGAGGTCACGGTAATAATCTTATATTTATTAGTAAAATACGATTGTTTGAGAGAAGAACCAAATAAAAAAACGTCCACATTAGCCGTGAACGTTTAAAATCGCTTATAAGTTTAATCTTGCTTCACTATATTAGGATTAAGTCCTTTTATAATATATTTCATTAACATACTATAGACAACAATAGTTATGCTTACCAATCCCCAAACCATATTGTCCCACCACCTTTTGTTTAATGAAAAATAGACCTATTATTTAAAAAAATTATTTTCTATGTAACTGAGAATAACTTTCATCCTCAAGTAAAAAGATATCATAATCGAGAAAGGTTTTCAATTACTTTTTTAGCTTTGGAAAATATCTTGGTTGTTCATTATGAATGAATGCGTAATCCGTATTTTCAGCTAATATTTTCTCTTCATATGGAATTCTTATCGCTAATATCAATTGATTTAATATGAAGAAGCAAATTAATGTGATATAAGCATTAAACATTAGTGGAATGATTAATAATTCTAACGTAACAATTAAATAATTGGGATGTTTTAAATATTTGTAGGGTCCTTTAGAAATTGTTTTGGAACTAGGTAGTACGATAATTTTCGTATTCCAATACTTCCCCAAAGAATAAATAACCCATATCCTACCTAGCTGTGTGATAACAAAAAGGGCTAACCAGACTATCCATAGTGAATGAATCGTTTTTTCGAAAAAAAATACTTCAAGTAGTAAGGAAAGAAAGAAACAGGAATGAATCATCACCATTAGTTGATAATGTCTAACACCATATTCCTCTCCACCGTTTTGCTTCATCCAGCGTTCATTTTTCTTTGCTAAGAAAAGTTCAGCTAGCCTTTGTATAATAATGATTGAGAAAAAAAGATTAAAAAACATTATTCCCACCTCATTAACAACTGTTCTGAACTAAAACCCGGGCCTAAAGCTAAGGCAAGACCCCATTCACCTGACTGGATATTCTTTTCCATAATACTTTTTAGTACATAATGGATGGTAGGAGAAGACATATTCCCAAATTGTCTGAGTACTTCCCTCGATGCTTCTGTTATTGAAGATGGGAAGTTTAAACTTTTTTCGTAAGCACTAATAACTTTTTTCCCACCTGGATGAGCAATAAATTGTGAGATATCGGTAAGTTTTAGCCCATACTTTTGAATAAATGTTGCTATTTTTGGTTTTAGCCAGCTTTCTACTATTGATGGAATATCTTTAGAAAAAACAACATGCAGACCATCATTCTTAATATTCCACCCCATTACATCCATAGAATTTTTCATCAAGTTAGATTTCGTGTCAATTATAGTTGGTAGTGGGAATGAAATATTTTTAAGTAGCTCACAATCATTTCCTACTACTAATGTACATGCAGCACCATCGGCAAATAATGATGTACCAATTAAATTACTTTTGGAGTGATCATTTTTTTGAAACGTAAGACTGCAAAGCTCAATAGATAGCACAATAACCTTATCTTTCGGATGTGCAAGACAATAATCATAAGCACGCGATAACCCTGCAGCCCCACCTGCACAACCAAGTCCCCATATTGGAATACGCTTAATATCCTCTCTTAAGGGAAGTTGATTCATTATTCGCGCTTCTATACTTGGGGTAGCCATCCCGGTTGTACATATCATAAATATTGCATCAATATCGAAATAATCGATTCCTTCCAATTGTTCGAGACAATCATTTATTGCTTTTTTTCCTAATTCAACGGATTCATCTATAAAAGCATCATTTTTCTCGGCAAATGAATGCTCCTGACTATACCAATCTAAATCCTTAACAAAGTATCGTGAAGTTATTTCACCGTTTTCAAACACTCTCAGAAGTCTATGAATATCTGGAAACGAGGAAGAAAACAAGCGCTTAGCAAATTCCATTATCTCATTTTGTGAAATCTTATAAGTAGGTTTTCCTAAACCAACTGCACATATTTTAGACATCTTATAATCTCTCCTTATGTGATAAGGATATGTTTACCAAATAAAGGAGAATTATGTATAAGAATAAAAAATAAAAGGCTGTTTACGTATAGTTTGTTGCTTTTGTAAAAGATTCAGCGATACTTATAAAGTTTGTAGCTCTTTTCTTAGTGAAATGAAAGGGGACTAGCTATATGAATCGTTAATTTCTTCCTTAACGGCATTCAAACACTCTCTTTGGTTACCGTGCACGCTCCATTTCCTCCTTCAAGGGAATCAAACTCTCTCTTTAGTTACCGTGCACGCTCCATTTCCTCCTTCAAGGGTATCAAACTCTCTCTTTGGTTACCGTGCACGCCCATTTTCCTCCTTCAAGGGTATCAAACTCTCTCTTTGGTTACCGTGTCCGCTCATTTTCATCCTTAAAAGGAATCAAACTCTCCCTTTAGTTACCGTGTCCGCTCATTTTCCTCCTTCAAAGGAATCAAACTCTCCCTTTGGTTACCGTCCACGTTCATTTTCATCCTTCAAAGGAATCAAACTCTCTCTTTGGTTACCGTGTCCACGCATTTTCCTCCTTCAAAGGAATCAAACTCTCCCTTTGGTTACCGTCCACGCTCATTTTCATCCTTCAAAGGAATCAAACTCTCCCTTCGGTTACCGTGCACTCTCATTTTCCTCCTTCAAGGGAATCAAACTCTCCCTTTAGTTACCTTGTACGCTCATTTTCATCCTTCAAGGGAATCAAACTCTCTCTTTGGTTACCGTGCACTCTCATTTTCCTCCTTCAAGGGAATCAAACTCTCTCTTTGGTTACCGTCCACGCTCATTTTCATCCTTCAAAGGAATCAAACTCTCTCTTTGGTTACCGTGTCCACGCATTTTCCTCCTTCAAAGTAATCAAACTCTCTCTTTAGTTACCGTGCACGCTCATTTTCCTTCTACAAAGGAATCAAACTCTCTCTTTAGTTACCGTGCACGCTCATTTTCCTCCTTCAAGGGAATCAAACTCTCTCTTTAGTTACCGTGTCCACGCAATTTCCTCCTTCAAGATATTCAATCGCTCTCTTTGGTTACCGTATACGCTCCATTTCCTCCTTTAAAGAATCAAACACTTCCTTTCGTTACTGTGTCCACGCAATTTCTCCTTCAAACTAATCAAACACTCCCTTTAGTTACCGTGCCCACGCAATTTCTCCTTCAAACTAATCAAACTCTCTCTTTGGTTACCGTGCCCAAGTGATGTCCTCTCATCCTTCACGGTATTCATACGTTCCGCTTATTGATTCAATCTTTACTTAAATAGCAACTATGCTTTAGAAAAGAGCCAAATAAAAAAATGCCCCAATAACTGGAGCATCCACTTTTTTCGTTTTGAAGAAATTGTTGTGCAATTTTAGTATACCTTTGAAATCATGTATACAATACAATCAAAAATTTCCATATAAACATTCCAAGTCGCCATCATACCCATTTTTTCAAAATTATTTAAAAACTATTTAATAATTTCACCTAAAATGATACTATAAATTTAGACAAAATTCGGGAGGAAACGACTATTGACACAAACAAAAAATGTGACAGATGTACTAAATTCAACCATTGAAGCATTACAATCTGTCCTACCCTTTACGATTATCATTGATTCTCCAAAGCTTTTTAAATCACCAATTGCTGGGCATACTGTCGGTGTCTTAATCGGAATTACTGGTGATTTTAAAGGAAGAATGATTATTGATGCTGAAAAAGAAATGATCTCAAAAATTGGAGAAGGTATGTTTGGCATGCCACTTCAAGAAGAAATGCTCGAATCCTTTGCGGGAGAATTAGGAAACATGCTAGCAGGAAATATGTCAACAAGTATATCCCAAAAAGGATTTATCATTGATATTACTCCACCGACCGTAATTATTGGACATTCCAAGTTTTCTGGTTTCGAAAAAGCACTTTGTCTTCCTGTAAATATCGACCAATCAGGGGTATTAAACATTATCTTATCAATTGAAATGTAAAGAGCGGTTACTACAATGTATAAACCGCTCCTGAAAATATTTAAAATCCATTTATCGTCATACCACCATCAACAAATAACGTTTGACCTGTTATGTATTTTCCTGCTTCAGAGGCAAACATAATCGCAGGACCAACCAACTCTTCCAGTTCACCAATTCGTCTCAAAGGAGTAACAGCTAGGATATCATTTACATAGGCTTCATCTTGCAATAATGTTTCCGTTAAAGGAGTTTTGAAATACCATGGTCCAATGGCATTTACGTTAATATTATATTTCCCCCATTCAAAGGCTAAAACCTTAGTCATCTGAATTAATGCAGCTTTTGTAGCAGCATACACCACACCTGTTCTTAATGCAATATGTCCTCCTACAGAAGCAATTGTAATAATCTTTCCTTCATTTTGCTGCTTCATAAAATGTCCTACCTCTTGAGAAGCCATGAAAGCAGATTTTAAATTCGTATCCATTATTTTTTGCCATTCCTCATCTGTTACATCCAATGCTTGAGAACGAATATTCATTCCGGCATTGTTAACCAAAATATCTATTGTCCCTGCAGACTCAGCTACATGGTTAATAGCCGCTTTTACTTGATCGCGATCAGTTACATCCGTGGGTAAAATATAAGCTGTTCTACCTAGTTGTTCAATTATTTTAGCTGTATCAACTAAATCAGCTTCTGTTCTAGATAATAACGCAATATTTGCTCCAGCTTCCGCAAAACCAATTGCTAAAGCTTTTCCGATTCCTCGACCCGCACCAGTAATAATTGCTGTTTTTCCATTTAAATGAAATGAAGGTAAATACATAATATCCCTACTTTTTTAAATATATTTTAACATACTCATATCAATCGATAAAATAAAAGGATCAAACCCCATTAAGGTTTGATCCATAAATGTTTTGATATTGTACGTGGATAATAATTTTTCTTGTTACGTCTTTCCCGCATTTACTGCAACTTTCCTGTTTATCGGTTAAGTTTCTACAATGCTCGCAATAATATTTTTCCATATGATCGTGTCACACTCGCTTCATAAAACTATAGATTATTATATGCACTTTAAAGCGAAAGTGTGACTACTTTTTTAAGAAGCTTTTTGACCTATTATTTCGATGCTTTTCTTTTGCTTAGAAGCCGAATGATTAAATAATAGATTAAAAATAAAATGTCTTTCCTCCATCTTTGGTTCCTTTACATCTAAAAAATCCATGAATTTATTCAATCTATCTTGCACTGCATTTAATGCTTATACTGCTTCCTTAGAATTTTTAGCGACTGTTTACACTTGTTGAACAATTTAATACGACTTAATATAAATTAACCTACAAATCAAATAACATAAAAGAGACATCATTTGGTTTCTTCTTATGGATTCAAGTTGTAATGAATACTTTCAAGATATTTGATTTCCGAAATCTGTAGTACCACCACTAATTATGTGAGATAGCTTATCAAAGTCTAATTTTATTTGGTCACCATTCCTTTCAATTCCTACAGGTACTTCCCAACCCATGAATTGATCCAATATAGATTTATTGAGAATAAATTTACTAGTTAGTGGTTCCTTATAAACACAAATCTGTAGTAAGCCATCATAAAGCATCTCTACTTCCTTTTGCTCTTTAACTTTTTTTATTTAATGGTTTAAGACTAAAAATGAATACTTTAATCATTTTAGATCTTTAATATCACGAAAATCGATCTTAAGAATTCACTCCTGAATTGTATGATTTGGTTGAATTACTTGATTGCAAAGTCGACGATTTATATGTACGTAGTAAGGAAAATGAGGATTAATATGAATATTACTATTTACATAGATGGATTAATATTTAATCACCTATTTATGAAATAACGTAATATAGAGTGTATTATGCTATTGAAGCCAAATATTGAGAATGTTATAAAAGAGCTTATGTTGAAGAGATTAAAGAGCTTTAAGATAAATTGCGACATTTATAAAAAGCCCCAATAATATTCTGGGACTCAAGGTAATTTAATCGATTACTTCAATTATAGATACTAATTCAATATCAGTATCTTCGAGATTGATTAATGGTAATTCTAATGAACCTTTTAAAGTTTTAGCATTTAATAAATAGGGGTAAAAAGGACTGAATTCATCATTAATATCTGCATAATTTAAGATTCGTAATAATGAATTGAAGAGCATTGTAGGATCATTTATCTTTTTAAACAGATTGTTTCTAGAGATTGTTTCTTGATATGAGTCCCATATAGATTTAAATAATGCACTATTGTCATAATTTGGGCTGAATCTAACTTTTTCAATGTCACCAATATCGTCAATGAAATATTGGTATGCAAATACCCCATCCATTTGAACAAAATCACCATACCAAAGCTTATTATTGTAACTGATTACTAATTTTAGATTCTTCTCATAGAAAGGATAATTACTTTCTAAAAGGATTCTTTTTAATAGGTAGTCAAGAGCTTGCATTTGTTGAACAGTGTACATATTCTCCACCTCCATTTTATATTACTATTTTACTAGATTTAAAATATTAAGTAGAGGATATTTGTAAAAAATTCAAATAATTATTAGATTCGTTTCTTCATTCCTCAATTACTACATTGACGAAAGAAAGTATATATTTCTTTGCTTTACTTTGTAAGTGATTATTACCACAATTGTCAACACGTCACAATGTATTTATCTGACTATTCTTTATAGTCATGAATTATACTAGAGTCATTAGTAAGATTTTCATTTTGTTCAATCTTTTAATCACCAATTATTATTTATTAATTATTGATATTAAAGTTAGGTAAGTAAGTGTCAAATAAATTAAAAGAGAGAGATAAAATAGAAAGACAAAGTTGAATATATTAGACATGATAGAGTTAAACATCAGGTAAATTGAGAATACACTATTGTATTTAACTTTTGTACACCTAAAGTCAATGGAGTTACTAAAAACTATAAACAACGATTAATGAGAGGTACAATGAATGGGCACACAATTAATAATGCTCTTGCTTTAAAAGAGAAAGATATGATGAAAGCCGTAGTAGCACTTTATAAAAGTGATATCATTTCAGATAAAGCAAAAGAAATACTGAAACAAACAAGGTATTAAATAATAGGGTTAGATTAATGAAAAGGAGAACATGGTTTTGATGAAATAAGCCTTTCTCGACTCATCACATACACAGTGTTCTATCTAAAATCAACAACGAATTCTCTCATAGAATTTACAGGCATTTCTCATATCCTCCTGTTTCGTTCTATAGTTAAAAAAAGTCTTTTTTATATCGAACTACTAGATAGATTGCTGAAGCAAGGAATGCAAGAGAATATTTAAATAAGAAGAAAATCTGCCACATATATTCTTTCGGGAAAATCACGTCGCATAAAATTACTACACATAACACTATAAGTGCACTATTTAAAGATATTTGCTTTGTTCTTTCATCAACTTTACCCATTTTTTTGTGTAGTGCGTATGTTACAATTGCTCCGACAAAAACCAATATAAAACCGCTAACAATGAGAAGATTCCAATTTCCTTGTGATTGTTCAGCCCAAGACTTTAACGGGTTAAAAATAGCGTTAAAGATTTCAGAAAAATTAATCACTATGATCACTTCCTTTCTCATAAGTAAAAATGTTGTTTACATCAACTTTAAAAAATTCTGCAATTCGAAAGGCTAACAGCAATGTTGGAACATAATTTCCTTTTTCCATGACAAAGATGGTTTGTTTGGAAACCCCGACTTTCTCTGCTAATTCTTGCTGAGACATTCTGGCAAGTACGCGATATTCATAAACCTTATTTGATATCGAATCACCAAAATCTTTCTTCATGACCATCACCTCATGAATAAAATGATAAACTAATCTTTAGTTAATGTAAAGTAAACTTATACAAAAGTATTAAATATTTTTATTTTCGGTTAGATTACTTTGATTCAGCAAGATCCAGAATACAGAAAGAACCTGACGAAATTCATGATTCTTTCAGGTTTACATATCGATCTGGTGTATTTTATGGTATTTGGTTGTGCATTTCATGATATTAAGTGGTGCAAAAACAGTCAGAGTAGTGCAGTCGGGTGATAATATTCACGAGAAAATCTAATATCTTTGCTAATAAGACGCAAAACATCAGATTTAATAACAACAAAACGTCCAGTTTATGGTATTTTCATTTTATTTAATTTAGTACCTGAGCAACAATACAGTCATAAACATTAATCTTTGATTTCACTATATATTGATAATTCGTGTTTCTTAGTTTTGTAATTAAAACAATCCTCACGCATGTAATTCAAATATTCCCGAATTAATAAAGTACCCATATCAATTACTTTGCAATTTCCGGAATATATTATTTAATCCAATTAATAAAGAAATAGTGTTCAAAATAACTTTTTATTTTTTTTTCTCTAAGATCTTCTGCATTTTTTGCTGAAACGAAATAGTCAAATGTGAAATTAAATTCTAAATTAGTTGTTTCATTTTTTACTATGGGATTACTACAATTCTTTTTCGCTTCATAAAAAAATGCCACCACCATTTCTAAAATTAATAAGAAATGGTGATGACATATCGACATATTTTTAGTTGTAATATGTGGAAGTGTGACTACTTTTTTAAGAAGCTTTTTGACCTATTATTTCGATGCTTTTCTTTTGCTTAGTAGCCGAATGATTAAATAAAAGATTTAAAAGAATTGCCGTAAAGCTTCCTGCAACAATGCCATTACTTGTTAAGATTTGAAAATTTTCAGGGAGATGGGTAAACATTTTAGGAACCACTGTTACTCCCATTCCCATACCAACTGAGCATGCGATAATCATTAAATTGCCTTGTGAAGTTAGATCTACACGGCTAAGCATTTTAATACCAGACGCAATGACCATTCCGAACATCGCTACCATGGCGCCACCTAAAACAGCAGAAGGAATAATGGTAGTTAATGCCCCTATTTTAGGAATAACACCTAAAATCATCAAATATACTCCCACTAAATAAATCACATTTTTAGACTTAATCCCTGACAGTTGAACAAGTCCAACATTTTGCGAAAAGGTAGTATAGGGAAATGAATTAAATAATCCCCCGACAACACTCGCGAGTCCTTCTGAACGATATCCCCTAGCTAAGTCATCCTCTGTTAACTTTTGATTGGTTATATCACTTAAAGCATAATACACACCAGTAGATTCAACTAAACTTACTACAGCTACTAAAAACATAGTAATGATAGATGTCCACTCGAAAGTAGGAACCCCAAAGTAAAGTGGTTGAATCATATGAAACATCGATGCATCAGCTACAGGAGAAAAATCTACTTTTCCCATTAGAGCTGCTGCTATCGTTCCAGCCAATAATCCTAATAATATAGAAATAGAACGAATAAAACCAGTAAAGAATCGTTGTAAAAGAATAATTAAAATGAGTGTACCAAATGCTAAACAAACATTACTAACAGAACCATAGTCTGCACTTCCTTCTCCACCAGCCATATTATTCATTGCTACAGGAATAAGTGTGATTCCAATTGTCGTAACTACCGAACCTGTAACAACCGGTGGAAAAAAACGCACAAGTTTGCCAAAAAATTTACTAATAATCATGATCATAAGTCCAGATGCAATAACTGCACCATAAATAGTTGTTAAACCATGCTGTTCACCTATTGCAATCATTGGACCGACAGCGGTAAACGTACAACCTAATACTACGGGTAGACCAATACCAAAGAATCGACTCTTCCAAACTTGTAAAATAGTCGCTATGCCGCACATAAAAATATCAATAGATACTAAATATGTTAACTTTTCTGGAGAGAGTCCCATTGCCCCTCCAACTATTAAAGGGATAATCACTGCACCTGCGTACATCGCAAGAACATGCTGCAAGCTTAAAGTTGCTGTTTTTAACTTGCTATGCATTAGGCCATTACCTCCTCTTTGAAAATGACCTGCCCATTATCAAGTTTTTCAATTTCTGCTAGTGACTCTACTCTAATACCTTTATTACGAAGAAGCTTACCCCCATCTTGAAATGCCTTTTCAATGACGATACCAATCCCAGCAACAGATGCCCCCGCCTGTTCAACAATATCAAGTAGTCCTAACGCTGCTTGGCCATTTGCTAGGAAATCGTCAATTACTAATACATGATCATTTTCATTGATAAAACGTTTAGAAACCGCAATTTCATTTGTTACATTTTTGGTAAATGAATGTACACTTGCTGTATATAATTCATCAACAAGAGTAAGAGATTTTCGTTTTCTAGCAAAAATAACATTGACCCCTAAATTTAAACCTGCCATCACAGCCGGTGAGATACCTGAGGATTCAATCGTTAATATTTTCGTAATCTTCTCATTTTGGAATCTTTTAACAAACTCATCACCTATCTCCTTCATTAGTACAGGATCAATTTGATGATTGAGAAAAGAATCAACTTTCAATATTGAATCTGATAATACTACTCCATCTTGTTTAATTTTTTCTTTCAATAATTTCAATTTTTATTCCTCCCTTAGTTAATCATCGACCAATGAAGAAATATAAAAAGCTCAATGGTCATTGCACTCACCATGATCATGAGTGAGGCAATGTCCATTGAGCGTTAAGTCAATAGAAAATAAAATTGATATCCCATTGCTCACCCATAGTCAAGCCATTTACGGTAGCTTGGTAGAAACTTACGAGCCTTATTCTCGTGATTATATGAGTAAATGCAAGCTTATTTAAATGTAGCTAGATTATACCATCAATATTCAATGAAGAAAAGATGTTTAGAAAAAGCCTAAATAATATGAATTGTTTCGATCCTTGAATGAATTATTGATTCTTTTAAAGTTATAGTCCTATATTGTTGTCCTTCTATTTTCACAGATTCATCACAAAATGACTAGGAAAGTGTGATAAAAGTCACAGATGATTATAAAGGTCACAACTATGATAAAGGTATCAGGAAGATCATTTTTTTAGGTGGGAGTGAGAAAAATGGCTAAAATTCAACCAAAAAAGAACATCCATGAAGAGACTTCTTCTTTAAAAGGTACTTTAATTGCTGTATTCATTGTTGGAGCCTTTCTAGTTATTTCATGGATTGCCGTCTTCGGATTATATTTAAATCGAATATAGGAGTTGAAAGTATATGCATTTACATCGTTATGAGAAATGGTGGTTAACCTTTGGAATTGGTGCACTTATTATCTTTTTAGCTATTGTAGGTATTCAAGCATTTCATCAAGGACACCAACCACCAAGTGCAAAAGTAAAAGTGGATCCTGAACGTGTAGATCAAACTGAACCTTTTACCAAACCAGGATTACACAAGGTCACTGGGAAGGATTGGGATTATGAATTAGTTATTGTTGCCTCTGCCTTCATGTTTAATCCAGGTGAAATCGAAATTCCTAGAGGCTCAAAGGTTAAAATTATTGCAACAACAAAGGACGTTGTTCATGGGTTCGAAGTAGCTGGAACAAATATTAATATGATGCTCGAACCAGGATATGTTAGTGAATACATTACAACGTTTAAGAAGAATGGGGAGTATTTAATCGTGTGTAATGAGTATTGTGGCACTGGACATCATATGATGTCTGCAAGACTAAAGGTGGTGGATAAAGCATGATAACAACAATTAGTAAAGTAGATAAACGAGATGCACGATTGTCTATGGCATATATTTACGTTGCCTTTGCCGCATTAGCCATAGGCGGTTTAATGGGACTTTTACAAACATTAGTGCGGTCAGGAAGACTTGAATTACCGGGTGGAATTAATTATTATGAAATTTTAACTGCACATGGAGTTTTACTTGGTCTTGGACTTACTACTTATTTTATATTAGGCTTTCAATTTGCAGCTATTAGCCGTACAGTTGGAACTTTATCTACAAAAGCTCGATTATCAGGTTGGGTAGGCTTTTTACTAATGATCATTGGAACATTATTTGCTACTACTATGATCTTAACAAATAAAGCCACTGTTCTTTATACGTTTTATGCTCCATTACAAGCGCATTTCCTATTTTATTTAGGATTAACTCTTTTAATAGTTGGGAGTTGGGTTGCTTGTGGAGCAATGATAGCCACATATATTAGATGGAGGAAGCAAAATCCTGGAAAACCAAGTCCATTATTAAGCTTTATGGTAGTAACAAATTCTTTGATGTGGATTGTTTGTACACTTGGTGTTGCAGGAGAAGTATTATTCCAATTACTACCTTGGTCCCTCGGTTGGGTTGATACAGTTAATGTACTCGTTAGTCGAACATTATTTTGGTACTTTGGTCATCCATTAGTCTATTTCTGGTTATTACCTGCCTACATGGCATGGTATGTAATCATTCCAAAAATCATCGGTGGAAGGATATTTTCAGACTCACTTGCCCGTTTAGTGTTTATATTATTCCTATTATTCTCTATACCAGTAGGATTTCACCATCAATTAACTGAGCCAGGTATTAATGCTAATTGGAAATTTGTCCAAGTTATCCTTACATTTATGGTTATTATTCCATCTTTAATGACTGCCTTCTCAATGTTTGCAACTTTCGAGATGTTTGGGAGATTAAAGGGTGCCAAAGGATTATTTGGTTGGTTAAAAAAACTACCTTGGAAAGATGCAAGATTTCTCGTTCCATTTATTGGTATGGTAGCCTTTGTACCCGCCGGTGCAGGTGGAATAATAAATGCATCTAACCAAATGAATCAAGTTGTCCATAATACCATTTGGGTTACCGGTCACTTTCACTTAACCGTTGCTACAACAGTAGTACTAACTTTCTTTGGAATAAGCTATTGGTTAATCCCACATTTAACAGGAAGAGTATTTACTAAAGCGATGAATCGATTAGCTATTTTCCAAGCTATTTGCTGGACGATTGGTATGGCGATCATGTCTACATCTATGCACCTTGAAGGGCTATTAGGTGCACCTAGACGAACAGCCTATACAACATATGGAGATGCCGCACAGGCACTGGATTGGATTCCATATCAAGTTGCTCAAGCAGTAGGTGGTTCCGTACTATTTTTAGGAATTGTATTAATTATCGTCATCATCTTAAACCTTGCGTTTTTTGCACCGAAAGGAAATCAAGAGTTCCCAGTCGGTGAAGTAGCAGAAAATGCTGAGAAAACACCTATGGTATTAGAAAACTGGAAAATTTGGTTAACCATATTGGTAGCATTAATCTTAATAGCCTATACAGTTCCTTTTGCTGATATGATTCAAAATGCACCCCCTGGTTCAAAAGGATTTAAATTATGGTAATCAGAAATCCAATTTTATCTAGATGCTTTCGCAATACAATATAGGCATAATAAATCAGACTTCTCGTCTTTACTATAATCCTTTATAGTAAAAGCAATAAATTAAAGATCCGCTCACTGCGGATCTTTTAAAATTCCTTTGATATTCTTTTAGATAGATCCCCTTTTGTTTTTCTCTTTATGCTTAAAATAAACACTGAGGATAAAATAAAGAGTATACCTATAAATTGTAAAATAACAATATCTTCTTTAAAAAGTATTATTCCTACTAAAATAGCTGCTACTGGTTCCATCGTCGCTAAAATAGCCGCCGTGCTACTTTCAACCTTATTTAGTCCAATGGTATATAATAAATAGGCTAATACAGTAGGCACAGTTGCTAATCCAATCATATATAAGTGATTTTCAATCGTAAAATCGCTCATTTTCCGCCAAAAATGAAAAAAAGGAGCTAAAGATACGCTAGCAACTAAAAACGTATAAAAGGTTATCGTCATTGAATCATAATGCTTCAATGCTAATTTACCAAAGATACTATACAGTGCATAGCCAAGCCCTGCACCCAAACCAATAATAAATCCACCCCAATTCCAACTGGTTCCTCCTCCACTACTTGAAATCGCTATTAACGTACATCCCGTAATCGTTACAATTATCGCGAAAAATTTTTTTAGTGAGAGTTTTTCTTTTAATATAAAATAAGATAAAATCGCTACAAACGCTGGAGAAGTATATAGTAGCATAACAGCTAAGGATACGGAGAGTTGATTAATTGCGGTAAAATAACACCAATTAAAAAACACAATACTCAATAGACCAGTGCCAACAAAAAATGGGAGATGTTTTAATTTTATTTTAAACATAGCCTGTTTCTTTTGTAAAAATGTTAAAGGAAATAAAAGGATCCATGCATAAACGACACGAATTGTCACGATTTCCATCTCAGTAAATCCATAACTAGTAAGTTTTTTCGTAAAAATAGAAATAAAACCCCAAGATAATGCTGCTAATATAATGAAAGCACTAGGCAATCGTTCCCCCTCCCTAGAGATGGAGGCTGCCTAAATAGAAAACTATTAGACAGCCCCTTATTAAAATTATAAATTATAGACTTTTGTATATTTATTCGTTAAGTATTCGATAAGATATTTTGCGTTTAGACCTTCTCCCGTAACATCATGTAAAATTTCTAACGGTTTTTTCATTTTACCATATTGGTGAATATTCTTTGTTAACCATTCTTGGATTGGCTTCAGATTTCCAGATGCTAATAACTCATCAAAATTTGGTAGCTCTTCTACCATCTTATGTTTAAATTGAGCAGCATACATATACCCTAAAGCATAAGAAGGAAAATAACCGAAACTTCCCCCAGACCAGTGAACATCCTGTAAGATACCTTCTGCATCATTATTGGGACGGATCCCTAAATATTCTTCATATTTATCATTCCAAATTTGAGGTAGATCTTTCACTTCGATTTCATCATTAAAAATTGCCTTTTCAATCTCATAACGAATTATAATATGTAATGGGTATGTCAACATGTCAGCTTCAATTCTGATAAATGAAGGCTTGGATTCATTGATCGCATTATAAAAATCATCTATTTCGATTCCTTCAAATTGACCATCGGTATAATCCTGTAAAATTGAATAATTATGCTTCCAGAACGAATAATCCCTCCCCACAATATTTTCGTAGAATAAGGATTGTGACTCATGAATGCCCATCGACGTTCCACTACAAAGCGGAGTACCGATTAAATCTTTTGAAATATTTTGTTCATATAAGGCATGCCCACCCTCATGGATGGTTCCAAATACTGCTGTCCGAAAATCATTTTCGTCATATCTAGTCGTTACACGAACATCTCCTGGATTTAATCCAGTTGCAAACGGATGGACTGTTTCATCCAAACGTCCCGAATCAAAATCATACCCCATTTGTTCTAATATCTTGAGGCTAAATTCTTTTTGCTTATCTTTCGGAAAAGTTTCAAATAAGAAAGATGTTTTTGGCTTATTAGGCGATTCTGAAATTTTTTGAACTAAAGGAATAATTGCATTTCGAACCTCGGAGAAGACCTGATCGAGAATATCCACTGTAATCCCCGGTTCATACATATCCAATAATGTATTATATTTATTCCCTTCATAGCCCCAATAATTAATAAATTTTTTCTGATAGCTGATAATTTTTTCTAAATAAGGAAGAAACATACTGAAATCTGATTTTTCTCTCGCAACTTCCCAAACACTTTCCGCTTTAGATTGTAAAACGACATATTCCTGGAATTCCTTAGCAGGTATCTTTTTATTACGATCATATGCTTTTTTACATTCTTCCAATGTTTTTAAGGTAATTTCAGAAAGCTCATTATTACCAGATAAACTTGCAATATATGCTGCCATCTCTTCTGATGTTGACATGTGAAACATTTCAGAAGACAACATACCTATTACTTCTGCACGCTGATCAACGCCATTTTTAGGAGCCCCAGTTCGCAAATCCCAATATATTAAGCCAAGCGCTTCATTATAGGCTTGCATTTTTTTAACATAATCTAAAAATTCTTTTTCTAATTCAATTAGAGTTTCAGTCATTTTTATCCTCCTCCTCAATCGACTCTTTCTTATTTTATCATATTGTTCTGAAAAGGGAGAACTATTAATGTACAACGTAAATTCTTAACTAAACTAAGTAATAAGTAGAATCAAGTACTCTACTAACGCTTACACTCTTTACAAGAAAAGCGCTAGTGGGCCATTTTTTATAAAACAGTCCACTAGCGCACTATTGAATAATTCTTTCGTGAGAAACTTAAACTCTTGGTTCTACTGGTAATATTGATTTTACTTGATCCAAAATAGAATGATTACTTTCATTCTCCATCCATATATGAATGTCTCCCTTATCTGTGGACGTCCGAATTAGACGTCCAATTCCTTGTCTTAGTCGAAGTAGCATATATGGCAAATCAACCTCTTCGTATGGATTTACACTTGATTTACGTTTGGCATCAAAAACAGGATCATTAGGAGGAAATGGTAAATTCGCGATTAGGACATTGGATAGAGATGATCCAGGAATATCTAATCCCTCCCATAAATGATATGAACAAAGGATCGTTTCGTCATTCTTTTGAAATTCTTCAACTAGATGACTAATTTCTCGATCTCCCTCAAATATTACTGGATAGTTCAATT